>JAFUAO010000025.1 GCA_017460665.1 Ruminococcus sp. | reverse complement strand
CTTGGCGGGTGCAGGGCAGAGCCCTGCATTGCCTTGAAGAGCTCCGCAAGGGGTGAATGAAAAAACAGTCCGGCGGACTGTTTTTGAAGATAAGCAGCGCCCCAAATCTTCGATTTGGCTGGCGATGCTATATGCTTTAGCTGGGGACGCTCTGCAAGAGAGAGCGTCCCCTTCCACCGGTCCATTAGGTGAGCCTTGCCGCTCAGCGGCAACGAGGTATGTGTCGTCGGACGAAAGGGGAGACACGACAAGCGGCCGGGCGAACGATGTTCGCCCCTACGGTTTTTCGGTCACGGCCGGGAGGCCGAGGGCGGCCTCCCCTACACAATGTATATGCCCACGGACGGCCAATGGCCGTCCCTACATTCAGATCCGTCCGACGAAGTCGGACACCGCAACTCTCCACTCTGAACTCTGAACTCTCCACTCAGCAAAAAAGGGACTGCTCACGCAGTCCCTTTTTGTCATTCCTTGACGTATGCGCCGATGATCTCAGCTATGTATGCCCGATGATAAGGGTCCTTCCCGAAGAACTGCTCCGGCAGCCCGTCGTCAGTCAGGAAGCCCTCCTCCCTCAGGTCGTAGCTGTACAGCTTCCGGCACACCAGCACCAGCTCGGCCTCCTCAAAGGTCATGTCACCGGTCTCCAGCTCCGCAGGAGTAAGACCGGCCTCCGCCGGCTTGTCGCAGTCCCTCCCCGAGTGCGATCCGCAGAAGGCCAGTGCCTTGCGGTGCTCCTCAGAGAAAAACGAAGCCGTGAAGGTCTCCCTGTCCTCGATGAAGCCGTAGGTGTACCTGTTGGGGCGTATGTAGCAGGTCAGCACGTTCCTGTTCCAGAGCACTCCGAGCTGCCCCCATGATGCGGTCATGGTGTTGAACGAGCCGGAGCTCCCGGCAGTGATGAGCATCCACTCCTTGCCGATCTTCTCAAAGGGGCTGAATGAGAGCTGCGAAAGATCTGTTTTGATGAATGACATAATTTCCTCCTGTCCAGCTCCCGGGACCTCAGGCGCCTCTCAGGGCCGCCTTGTACCTCAGCCGGAGCTTGTCTGTGATAAGGGCGATGAACTCAGAGTTCGTGGGCTTGCCCTTGCCTGTATCGACCGTATAGCCGAAGAATGAGTTGAGGGTATCCACGTTCCCTCGGTCCCACGCTATCTCTATGGCGTGGCGGATCGCACGCTCCACCCGTGAGGACGTGGTGTCATAGAGCCCTGCCACCGTTGGATAGAGCAGCTTGGTGACGCTGTCCAGCAGGGTCTTGTCCTTGATCGAGTAGAGTATCGCTGTGCGGAGATAGTGATAGCCCTTGATGTGAGCCGGTACCCCGAGCTGGTGGATCATGTCGGTGACGACGATCTCCATATCATCGCTCAGCGAGCCGCCTCTGTCGCCTAAGGCCGAGCTTATGGCGGAGCACAGATCCTCCGGCGAATAGGGCTTCAGAAGGAACTTAGCGGCGCCGTTCTCCATGACCTGACGCTCGATGAACTCATTGTCATAGGAGCTTGTGACGATGAAGGCCGGGAACCTTACGGCCATTTCCTTCACCCTCTTCATAAGGCTGATCACGTCGCCGTTCTGAGAGCTTATGTCCACCACGGCCACGTCCGGGGGATCGTTCCGGATCGACTCGGCGATCACAGCGCAGTCCTTCCGCCGTGTGTAGGCGTACATACCACGCTCCCTCAGCTTATTCGCCAGACTAACGCCTGTACCGGCAGAATCGTCTCCGATAAGTACCTTGATCTTGTTATTCATGATTATTAGACCTCCTTTTGTTCTGCAATACTATATTATCACAGAGAGGCCCATACATCAACGGTTTATTTTGGGAGTTTTTGCATCTTTCCGTCGGGAAAACTGAAATGCTGCAGCTCTGTCGTCTGCCGTCAAAGACTGGCGCAGGCTGTCAATGGGACTTCATTTTCATCAGGATCCCGTCGGTGATATTGCGGACCTTTGTCCCGGGAGGGAAAAGGGTGTCGGCAAATTTGGCAAGGGCGTTTTTCTTGGGAGAGGTGAGCCTTACCGGAGCCAGCTTCGGCTCGGTATAGGCCTCGGTCCAGGCCTCGTCGGTCTCAAGGGAGATCTGCTTCCTCAGCAGCAGCCTGTCGCCGGGGGCGGCGTGCTTTTCCAAAAACTCAAGGGGCTCACGGCAGCCCTTGGTGCTGAACTTCTCGATGTGTCCGGCGAAGTGGAGCTTGTAGAAGGTGGTGAAGTCCTCCTTGCCGCCGGCGCACTCAGGGCTGCGCTCCATTGCCTCGATCAGCTCTCTTTGCAGGTCGCTGGCAGGGGAGAAGTCCCTTATCAGCGACAGCGGCCCCAGCACCATGAAGCCCAGCATATAGGCGTCGCCGCAGAAATCGCTCTGGGGCAGCTTGTTCTGGGGGATGTCGAAGCCGTAGGCCGCATACAGCCCAAAGGCACAGTGGAGGGTCAGGTACTGGGGCTGGTCGTAGTCATAGACGTGGCCGGCCTCGACGAAGCCTCTGAGCCTTCCGGACTTCACCATAAGGGACACGGTCGGCGGCATGAGGACTGCCCTTGCGCCCTTTAGTATGGGAATTTCCACATCTGCCGCCACGTCGCCGCCGATATGGAGGATCTGGTGGGAGGGCATACCTGTCCTCTCCACGATCAGGTCCATCAGCGCCCCGGCGTAGTCCTCCTCCGGGAGGCTCTCCTCGGAGGTGATGATGAGCTGGTCGTAGTCCTCATAGCCGCAGCTCCGCAGGACCCGGCTCACGACGCTGCGGGGATAGATCGTGTCCGCAACGATAGTTATGCTCCGCCCCTGGCTCAGGGCCTCGTGGTAGAGCGTCTTGCCGCACTCTCTGGGGAAGGCGAAGTACCCTGCCAGCTCGCACTCACGCTTCATCAGCTTCTCACGGCTGGTGGGACTGATCTTCGTGCGCTTCTCCAGTATGCTGTAGATCCGCTCAAGGCTGGGGTGGGCGGTCTTTTTCTCCGCCTCCTGCTGGGCCTGGAGCCGGTACTGGACAAAGGATCCGGTGCCGGTGTGGAGGAGGGAGAATTCCCCCTCCATGAAGGTGAACAGGTCGTAGATCTCGGCGAAGGGGAGCTGAGCAAGGGTCCCCTCCAGCTTGAAGCTGACGGCCTTATATCCTGAGCGGCCGATCTCGCCCACCAACTGGCGTTTCAGGGCGGACTGCTCCGCTGACAGATGTCTTTTCAGCTCGATGCTGCCTTTCATGGCGCTCCTCCTTTCAGTCCTCCGCAGGCTGGGAGGTCTCCTCCTCGGTGGCTGCCTCGGTGGAGGTCTCGGTAGGCTTTTCCGAAGCAGCCTCAGTGGTCTCCGGGGCCTTTGTCTCGGTCTCTGCCTCAGTGGGAGCCTCGGTGCTCTGCTCAGCAGGAGCCGAAGGCTCGGTCCATCCGGTGAGCTCCCTGTACTCGTCTAAGGAAAGTGCTCCGTCGGAGTTATAGGTCCTGATCAGGGTCTCCTCCGGGCAGTATTTGTCGGAATAGCCGCCCTTGTCGTCGGTGAGGTATTTGCCGTACCACATACCGAAGAAGGACCAAACGGCGTTATCACGGAAGGAAATGTCGATATCCGGCACGCTGCTGCACTCGCTCAGAGCGATCAGCTTGTCCTTGCCCACGATCTTCTGCATTGCGGCGAACTGCTCATAGCGGCTGCCGAAGTATTTGTCGGGGCTGAGGTAGATGTCCAGCGATGCGATGTCGAAGGTCTTGGCGTCCACCAGTGTGTCGGCGCTCTGGCCGTTCCATACCCAGATCAGGTTGTCCAGCTCGAAATACTCGGTCATTCGGGTGTAGACCAGCTTCCAGAGCCATTTATAGGCATCTGTGCCGTCGGCTCCCCACCAGAACCAGTCTCCCGAGCCCTCATGGAGGGGCCTCCACAGCACGGGTATGCCCTTGTTCTTAAGGCTCGTAAGGTGGCCGGCCATATTGTCGATGTCCAGGATCAGGCCGTAGCACTGCTCTGAGATCTTGCCCTCGCTGAACAGCCCACGGATCTCCTCCTGAGTCTTCTTGGCGATGTCGATGTCGGTCACAGCGTCGGAGAGGCTGAAATCGGTCTCCTTGGCGTATACCGAGGGCTTCTTCTTGTCGGGAGCCTCCCAGTACCACATCAGTCCCACGATGCCGCCCTTCCGGTACCAATCGGCGCAGGCGTCGATGTCCTTGTAGGCGTCGTCGAAGGAGGATCCGGAATTGTGGATCGCCGAGAACCGGATCACGGGGTATTTTCCCGTGGTCTGGTAGATCAGGTCGAGCTCCTTGTTCTCCTCCGAGGAGGCGTACTGGCCGGTGATCACGGTCTTTCCGTAGTTCTCCGTCAGGAAGGTCATGAGCTTCTTGGCGTTCTCGGCGGCGCTCTCGTTGGAGAGCTGATCCTTGGCGTCGTAGCTGATCTTGCTCAGTGAGGTGTTGTTGGAGAGCTTTAGGTAGTCCAGCTTCACGTTGCCGTTCTCCGGCCGGATCTCGATCTCCGAGCCGCCGTTGGTCAGGAACACTCCGTACAGCGTGATCAGGGTGAACTCGCCGTCACGCTTGGTCTTGAAGCGGCTGATCTCGCTGCCGTTGAGACCGATCTGGCACTCCACCTCCTTGTCGGAGGCTATGCTGAACGAAAGGTCGTAGTGCTGGATCGTGGGGGCGTTGACCTTGAACACGACAGAGGTAGAGCCGTCCGGCTTAAAGCCCGTAACATAGCCCTTTCCGCTGTAGTCCTTGTTCTCGTCCTCTTCCTCTTCGTCAGAGCTCTCCTCTTGGGTCTCCTCATTGTTCAGGATCGGCTCGACTCTCAGGCCCTCGCTGAGCTGAGCGTCCTCGGCCTCATAGAGGTCGCCGGTGTCCTTCTTTTCGATGGTCGGGTAGGAAACGGGGTAGTCCGGGTAGTTCTCCGCCGGGGCCGTAGTTACGGGCTCGGTGGCGCTTCCGGTCTCCTCCTCCACCTCGACGATCGAGATGTCGTCCTGGCCGGACTTTGACTTTTTCTTTGCGCAGCCTGCTATCCCGGCGGCCGGGACAGCCATGGCCAGCGCCAATGCGATGATTTTTCTAAGATCCATATCTATCCTCCGAAAATTGCGAAGTTCAGGGCTTTACGGTGTATGTGCAGCCGGGCGAGGTGGCGAAGGTGATCACGCCGTCCTCGATCCTTGCTCCCACGGTCTCGCCCTCGCAGGTGACTGCGGCAACGCAGCCTGTTCTCAGGCGGCACTCACCGCCCATGTGTGAGATGAGCCGGGCCCCGGTGAGCCTGCCCTCGCTCCAGCTAAGGCTCACCTCGAAGCCTCCCTTGGCACGCAGGCCACGAACGCTGCCGTCGCTCCACTCGTCCGGAAGGGCCGGAAGCAGCACGATCTCGCCCCGTGTGCTTTGCAGAAGGGCCTCGGCCACTGCAGCGGTGCCGCCGAAGTTGCCGTCTATCTGGAAGGGCGGGTGGTTGTCGAGAAGGTTGGGGTTGGTGGAGTGTGTAAGGAGCTTTTTCAGGTTTTCATAGACCATGCGGCCGTCATAGAGCCTCGCCCACATATTGGTGATCCAGGCGCAGCTCCAGCCGGTGTGTCCGCCGCCGTGGATCAGCCTCCGCACAAGAGTTGCACGGGCGGCGTCCGCCAGCTTTGGCGTGCCGTTGGGCGAGATCAGGTCTGCCGGGTGAAGGGCGAAGAGCTGAGAGATGTGCCTGTGGCCGATCTCCACCTCGTCATAGTCCACCGCCCATTCCTTGACCTGGCCGAACTTGCCCACCTCCGGCTGAGGGAGCCTTTCGATGATCCGGCCCAGCTCGTCAGCAAGGCCGTGGTCCCTGTCAAGGATCTGTGAGGCCTTGATCACGTCGGTGAAGAGCACCGTCAGGATCTGAGAGTCCATGGACGGCCCCATGCAGAGGCAGCCCTTCACGCCGTTTTCCGTGAGATAGGTGTTCTCCGGCGAGACTGACGGAGAGGTCACGAGGCGGCCCTCGCTGTCCTCCACCAGATAGCTGACGAAGAACTCAGCGGCCTCCTTTAATATATGGTACTTCTCCTCAAGGAACTCCCTGTCAAGAGTATACTCATAGTGCTCGAAGATATGCAGGGCCAGCCAAGCTCCGCCCATGGGCCATATAGTTGCCGGGATCCAAAGGTCCTGAGGGGCGGTATCTCCCCAAATATCGGTGTTGTGGTGGCAGACGAAGCCCCGGTCGATCCCGTACATCTCCCTTGCGGTGATCCTGCCGTTCTCGCAGACACGCTCCAGCAGGTCGAACAGGGGCAGGTGGCACTCGGAAAGGCCGCAGCTCTCCGCCGGCCAGTAGTTCATCTCAGTGTTGATGTTCACGGTGAAGCGGCTTCCCCATGCCGGCCACATATCCTCGTTCCAGATGCCTTGCAGGTTGGCAGGCTGGGTGCCCGGCCGTGAGCAGGAGATCAGCAGGTAGCGGCCGAAGTTGAAGTACAGCTCGATGAGCTTGTTGTCGTGGATCAGGCGCTCGCAGTCCTTGCTGTCCATCTCGTCGCCCTTCAATCTGACTATTCGCTGATCGGTGGTGAGCTGGGACAGGTCCGTGCCGCTGTTGTCGCAAAGGTCCAGCTCCACACGGCTAAAAAGCTCCTGATAGTCGGAAACATGGCGGTAGAAGAGCTCGTCGGCGGTGCAGCCGAGAGCCATTTCAGCGTCCACCTCTGCGGACTCCTCATAGGTATCGGTGTAGAAGCTGGTCCGCACCGACAGGATCAGGGTCACCTCGTCGGCGTTTTTGGCGGAGAGGGTCCCTCCAAGGGTCCGGAGGCGGCCTCCAACGGCTGAGGCTCCCAGGACGGCGGCGAAGAAGATCCCGTCACGGCTCCCGGTGCCGCCGTTGTAAAGGATCATGTTCTCGGCGCAGGGCCTATTGTCGTCGAAGTAGTCGTCACGGCCGCCGATCGAGGCCGTAAGACTGACAGAGCCCGGTGTATCGGCAGTTATGTGGACCACCATGACATCGTCAGGGGCCGAGACGAAGACCCGGCGTGTGTAGCTGACCTCGCCGCAGGTGAAGCTGACCTGAGAGAAGGCCTGTGCGATGTCAAGGGTGCGGACGTAGTCCTTGGCCTTGCCGGGGAGCTCCATGTCGATCCGCAGGTCGCCCAGCGGCATATAGTGGCGCATATTCGGGCCGACGCCCTGCATTTTCGAGAAGGCGATCTTCTCCGCAGCAGGTATGTCGCCCTTTTCGAGGAGCTCACGGACCTCCTTCAGGCCCTCCTGGGCGTCGGGGTTTATCCGGTGGCGGAGGCCGCCGGACCAGATCGAGTCCTCGTTGAGGCGGATAAGCTCAGATGAGGGGTCTCCGAAGACCATTCCGCCGATCCTGCCGTTGCCTACGGGGAGGGCGCTGTTGAAATCAGCGGCAGGCTTTGTGTATCTCAGTAAAGTTTCGCTTTGCATATGTTCACTCCTAAAGGTGTTCCGGGGTCGTCCGGAGGAAGGGTATAAATCGTTTATCATAACATTATACCACAATGCGGAGAAAACGTCAACTTTTGCTTGGGGCGGAGGATCAGCTTTTAGCCTTTAGCTGTAGGGAAGGATCCTGTTCGCCCGCAGGTCCCGGAAAAATGTAGGGACGGCCATTGGCCGTCCGTGGGCCATATACGCTGTGTAGGGGACGGCGTCCTCGACGTCCCGGCCGATCTGCATTAAAAAAGGACTGCTGAGCAGTCCTTTTTCATATCGTTTCGGAGAGGGCCCGGTCAGGAAATGGCTCCGTATGACCGGAGCTTTTCCAGGTTCGCACGCTTTCTGCGCTCAAGCTCGTCCAAGGCCTGCCGGCGCACCTGTGGATCCTCAGCAAAAGCGTGGGCGGAAGCAAGAAGGGCCTTGTACTTCCCGTCGAGCCATTCCTTCAGATAGATCAGGTCATCCGGCACCTGTGACTCGGCATACGCAGCGATCTTTTCCTGCATAGACGCCTTGGAGCTGGCAGTGATCTGCTCGGCATATGCTAAAGGGTCTTTCAATAGATAGCAGATGGCAAAGTCATCAGTATAGTCTCCTGAGCCGTAGTCTTTCAGAGGAAGAGAAGGCATATCCATATAGCTCACATGGAACCGTTTCATATAATACGGTATATAGCTCTCTAAGGAGCGGACAGGATCCAGCTCAGGCAAAATGAGCCTTTGTACTTCGGCAAGAGCCGCCTGTAGTGCGCCCGATACAGATCCCGGCGAATAAGGATCGTAGTCAAAATGCCCCTCCGGGACCTCGTCAGAGCCCGTGCCGGGACCGCCCCAGAATTGGGAGGCCAAAGGCAGCCAGCTCGATATATCCCGGTAGGTCTTATCTAAGCAGAGATCCCTGCGGTAAAGCGTTGCTATACCTCCGAAGGGCAGGAGCTTATGATAGCGGCTCTTGACTTGGATACCGAGGATATGGATCAGCTCGCCGTTCACGACCCGAATAAAGCACAGCTCCTTGGTCTTGGCGAAAACGAAGCCCAGCGGAGCGAGAGCCTCGCCATAGATCTTCTTGAAGGCTGTTCTTATCGAGACCTTTTTCGTATCCTTCATAGCGGTATCCTCCTTTGCCCGGAGCCTAAAAAGCGCCTATTACTTGTTGAGAGTGCCGTGGGAAAGGGACTTGAGATAGGCGTTGATGAAGCCGTCCAGGTCGCCGTCCATAACTGCCTGTATATTGCCGTTCTCAAAGCCTGTGCGGTGGTCCTTTACCAGCGTGTAGGGCATGAAGACATAGGATCTTATCTGAGAGCCCCATGCGATCTGGTTCTGGACGCCCTTGATGTCCTCGATCTTTTCAAGGTGCTCACGCTCCTTGATCTCGATCAGCTTGGACCGGAGCATCTTCATGGCGTAGTCCTTGTTCTGGTACTGGCTGCGCTGGGTCTGACAGGAGACCACGATGCCTGTGGGCTTGTGGATAAGGCGAACGGCCGAGCTGGTCTTGTTTACCTTCTGGCCGCCTGCGCCGCTGGAGCGGTAGACCTCCATGATCAGGTCCTCGTCACGGATCTCCACCTCGATAGAGTCGTCGATCTCAGGCATGACTTCCAGAGCAGCGAAGGAGGTGTGCCTTCTTCCGGAGGCGTCAAAGGGGGAGACTCTTACAAGGCGGTGAACGCCTGACTCAGACTTCATATAGCCGTAGGCGTTGTCGCCGGAAATGAGGATAGAGGCGGATTTCAGGCCGGCATCGTCGCCGTCCAGATAGTCCAGCAGCTCCACCTTGAAATCGTGGCGCTCGGCCCAGTGGTTGTACATACGGTAGAGCATCTCGGCCCAGTCCTGAGCCTCGGTTCCGCCGGCGCCTGCGTGGAAGGTGAGGATAGCGTTGGAGTTGTCGTACTCGCCCGTAAGAAGGGTAGCCAGCTTCTCCTCCTCCAGCTTTTTCTTGAAATCGTCGGCCTCGGCCTTGATCTCGTCCACAGAGGACTCGTCCTCCTCCTCGATAGACAGCTCGATGAGGGTTATCAGGTCCTCGAGACTGTTGTTGAGCTTGTTGAATTTATCGATCTTGCGCTCAAGGGCCTTGGACTCCTGGAGGACCTTCTGGGAGTTCTCAAGGTCGTCCCAGAAGCCGTCCTTAGCGGTCTCCTCGCCGAGCTGAGCAACTCTTTCCTGAGCCTGTTTTATTCTGAGGACGTCGGCCAGCTCTTCCATTTCCTTGCGGTATCCGGCCATTTCCACTTTCAGTTCGTCAAGAATTATCATAGCGGTATTTCCTTTCTGTTCAGATATTTTAACTATTGGAGGCAAGTGTATCAGATCCTCATACATTTCTTTCCTTTCAAGCGTATTCCTATATATTATACCACATTCTGGACCATAAAGCAAGCATTTGTTGGGAATTAGTTTCGAGTTATCAGTGCTTAGTGCTTAGCTTTAGTTGAGAGTTGAAAGTGGAGAGTTGAAAGTTAAGGTGTCGCCTTCGGCGACGAGATCTGAATGTAGGGGCGGCCATTGGCCGTCCGTGCCATTTTTGTATGACCACCGGGCGAACGATGTTCGCCCCTACCGCCCTATATTTCTAGGCCAGCAGGCCCGAAGGGTCCTGCGAAGGATAGTCAAAAGCCGGCGGGGTGGGGTGTGAGGGAAAAGAGAGTGCAGAGAGGAAAACCGAAGAGAG
>JAFUAO010000024.1 GCA_017460665.1 Ruminococcus sp. | reverse complement strand
GAACACCTCCGGAGGGGAGGGCATTAACAAAAAACTGGTACAAAAGCCGTCGGCCCTCCCCTCTCTTCGGTTTTCCTCTCTGCACTCTCTTTTCCCTCACTCCCCACCCCGCCGGCTTTTGACTATCCTTCGCAGGACCCTTCGGGCCTGCTGGCATTCAAATATGGGGCGGTGGTTTTGTTACGTTCGCCCGGTGGTCATACAAAAATGGCCGGGCGCACAATGTTCGCCCCTACAATTTGTTCCCGGAGATCTGATCGATCGGCCGGAAGGCCGAAAGACCGCCTATCATTTGTGGATAATAAACAAAAGCACGGAGACATTTCACCGGGCGGATCAGTGAATTCCACCTATCTTTTTGGAAAATTGTAGACAAGTAGCCTTAAATCGGTTATAATTGAATGTATATAGATCGGCTGCCGTATGCCGTAAATGCGGACCGCCGCCCTTTGGCGGCTGCGGAGCTATCCATGAGAGTTATTACAGGTATCGCCAGAGGCCGCAGGCTCATTGCGCCTGAGGGCTTCGATGTCAGACCGACCGCCGATAAGGTCAAGGAGGGCATTTTCTCCGCCGTCCAGTTCCAACTGGAGGACGCCTATGTGCTGGACCTCTTCGCCGGGAGCGGCCAAATGGGTATCGAGGCGCTCAGCAGAGGCGCTAAACGTGCAGTCTTCGTCGACAGCTCGGCTAAGTCCCTCAAATGCGTCGCCGAGAACCTAAAAAATACCGGGCTCAGGGATCTGGCAGAGGTCATTAGCCGTGACAGCTATGACTATATCCGCTCCACAGCAAAGACCTTCGACATTATTATCCTCGATCCGCCCTATAGGGCCGGCCATATCCAGAAGCTCCTTCCTCTTGCAGAGAAAAAGCTCAGCCAGAGCGGCTGTATCATCTGCGAATACGAGAAGGAGGCCGGCGAGCCTGAGGCCCCCGAGGGAACGGTCTTGAGGAAGATCTATCAGTACGGCAAGATAAACGTGGCGATCTTCGTCCGGCCGTCTGACGAGGAGGATGATGAATGAGAAGGATAGCAGTCTGCCCGGGCAGCTTCGACCCGGTGACTCTGGGTCACCTCGACATAATCACGAGAGCCTCAAAGCTCTTCGATAAGGTCATCGTGCTCATCTCACGGAACGCCGGCAAGGCTCAGCCCAGCTTTACCGCCACCGAGAGGATGCTGATGATCGAGGCCGTCACTCACGATCTTGACAACGTGGTGATCGATATACTGGACGGTCTCCTTGCTGACTATGTGCGCAACGTTGGCGCTATCGCTATCGTCAAGGGCCTGCGTGCCGTCAGCGATTTTGAGTATGAGTTCCAGATGGCGCTTGCCAATAAGAAGCTCTACGCAGACGCAGAAACGGTCTTTCTGACCACGACTGCGGAAAATATGTATCTCAGCTCCAGCGTTGTCAAGCAGATAGCGTATTTCGGCGGAGATATCAGCCACTTTGTTCCCGATGCGATCCTTGATGATATAAAACAAAGACTGATCAAAGAGAGGTAAATTATTATGAGTATTGATGAGATCCTTGATGAAATGGACGAGCTCCTTGACAAGGCAACTTCCGTTCCCTTCGTTTCCCATAAGAAGATACTGGACGGCGAGCGCATGAGAGAGCTCATCAACGACGTCCGCCTGAATATGCCCCACGAGCTGAAGGAGGCCAAGAAGATCGAGTTCGACTGCCAGCGTATCCTCAACGAGGCTAAGCTCAATGCCGAGGCTATCATCAGAAAGGCCGAGGAGCGTGCGGCTCAGATCGTCTCTAAGGAGGCTATCGTCACCGACGCTAAGAAGAAGGCCATGGATATCCTGACCAAGGCCCAGACCGCCTCTAAGAACCTCCAGCAGCAGGCCGCTATGTCCGTTGCTAAGATGCTCAATGACACTGAGACCCAGTACAACAGGAACCTTACCGACATAAAGCGCACCAAGGAGAAGCTCCAGGTGGCGCTCAAGAACAACCCGGCTCTCCAGACCAGCGCACAGACTCCTCAGAACGGCCAGAAGCAGGGCAACAAGCAGTAAAGCGAGGCCGCTCCGGAAGGGGCGGCTTTTGTGATATATAGGGAGGGATACTATGAAAAATGCACTCATCGTCATCGATATGCAGAACGACTATCTTTACGAGAAGCGGAAGAAGAACTTCTCCTACGATACGCCGGAGCTGGTGGGGGCTGTCAATGCCCTCATCCACCGGCACAAGGACCAGGGGGACGACGTAATCTATATCCGCCACATCATACAGGATCTGCCGACGAACAGGCTTTTGTTCGGTTATTCGATCGCTGGCACCGAGGGGGCGGAGCTCTACGGGGGACTGGATATAGTCTCGGAGCACTGCTTCGACAAGCTGGTGGGGGACGCCCTCACCAATAAGAAGCTGCTGGCCATGGTCAGGGAGAAGGGCTATGAGAAGCTGCTGCTGTGCGGACTGGACCTGTACGGCTGTGTGACCTCCACGGCGCTGGGGGCTGTGAAGCGAGGGATCCCGGTGGAGATCCTCGGCAGCGGCACGGCAACGGTCTTTCCTCAGAAGAAGGCGGAAAAGGGCCGCAGCAGGCTCAGCAAGGCCGGAGTCAAGGTAGTATGATAAGAGGGCGGACTTGGTCCGCCCTTTTCAATTCGGAATTAGGAATTCGGAATTCGGAATTGTTGTGTCGCCTGCGGCGACGTATCTGTAGGGGCGCACAGTGTGCGCCCGGCCATTTTTACACGACCACCGGGCGAACGATGTTCGCCCCTACCGCCCTATATTTCTAGGCCAGCAGGCCCGAAGGGTCCTGCGAAGGATAGTCAAAAGCCGGCGGGGTGGGGTGTGAGGGAAAAGAGAGTGCAGAGAGGAAAACCGAAGAGAG
>JAFUAO010000023.1 GCA_017460665.1 Ruminococcus sp. | reverse complement strand
CTACCTAATGGACCGGTGGAAGGGGACGCTCTCTGCTAAAGCATATAGCATCGCCAGCCAGATCAAAGATCTGGGGCGCTGCTTATCTTGCAGAGCGTCCCCTCTTGAAAAACAGTCCGCCGGACTGTTTTTCAATTCACCCCTTGCAGATGCGCCTTCGTTTGTATTTCGCTTTTCTCTAAAAGCTGTGAAAAGCGACCAGAGGCTCTGCCTCTGGACTCCGGCAGGGAGCGAGCGGCTCCCTGCACCCCGCAATTATTATATTCTTCGCCGTCAGGCGGACAGCGCAAGTCCCAAATAAAAAAACCTTGACAAATAATAAGAAATGTGGTAAAATTCTATTTAGAGCGTATGTCTGCTCGATCGTCATTTAAGAGAATTCCGAAATATAGATGTGCGGGCCCTGTGCAACAAGACCCCGTGAACCATGTCAGGCGGGAGACCGAGCAGCATTAAGCGGATCGTTTTGTGTGCCGCAGCAAGCCTGCACATCTATGTTCCGGAATTTTTTTACCGGAGGTGACTGCCATGAAAAAGCTGAAAAACTTCCTCGGCAGATTTGCCGGAGCCTTCTCCGAGGGCGTCATCTCAGGCACCTTCGTGGGAGTCGTGCTGTTCTACGCCTACCTGCTGGTGTTCATACTGTTTACCGACGACCAGACTGCCGTCACCATCGCCCTGGTCATGCTCATGCTCAACGTGGTGGGAGTCTTCACCGCTGTCTTCATCAGGCTCCATAAAAACTTCCACGCCCACGACCAGGAGATTATCGGCAAGAATTTCGTGGGAGTCAGCAAAAAGTGCCGGATCTTCAGCGAGGCCCTCGACGACCTCTTCGCCCGGCGCCTGCCTAAGGCCTTACAGGGCTTCAAGTCCCTTGAGACCGACTACACTGACCTTCTCACTGATCAGGAGCCGGCTATCGTGGCCTTCTACATCGGACGCTGCTACGACCTTATGAGCTACTCCCCCAACGCCCTGAGATACTATGAGCAGGCCAACCTTTTGGGCTTTTCCGACAAGGTCCTGCCCTTCCTGACTGCAAGGTGTACCGGCGCAAACGGCGACACCGGCGAGGCCTTGGAGCTCTACGAGCAGGTGCTCAGCGACCGTGAGAGCCCCTTCCGCCACTACGTCCGCACGGACATCGGAAGGATGTATATCCGCAGAGATGAGCCCGAGGAGGCCATGAAGTGGTACGGCGAGGCTATGCGAAAGCACCAGAACTACGCTGAGGCATTGGGAGGTGCGGCCGTGGCAAAGCTGCTGCTCCATGAATTCGACGAGGCCGAGAAGCTCTACCGCTCGGCGATACTCAACCACATAAGCGACCCCGTGAACTACACGGCTTACTATAAAGAGGTCCGTGAGACCGCCATGTCTCAGGCCAAGAAGTAAAGGAGGAAAGGGTATGTACAAGGCGCTCTACCGCAAGTGGCGGCCGCTGACCTTTGACGACGTCATCTCTCAGCAGCACATCACCGAAACGCTGAAAAATCAGATCAAAAGCGGCAAGACTGCCCACGCCTACCTTTTCACCGGCTCCCGTGGCACCGGCAAGACCACCTGCGCCAGGATCCTGGCCAAGGCTGTGAACTGTCCCAATATGAAGGACGGCAACCCCTGCCTTGAGTGCGACATCTGCCGGGAGGCCGAGGAGGGCTCGCTGACCGACATCATCGAGCTGGACGCCGCCTCGAACAACGGCGTTGACGATGTGAGAGACCTTCGTGACGCTGCGGTGTATTCGCCGGAGCGCTGTCAGTATAAGATCTACATCATCGACGAGGTGCATATGCTCTCCAACGCTGCCTTCAACGCTCTGCTGAAGATCATGGAGGAGCCGCCCCCGTATTTGAAATTCATCCTGGCCACCACCGAGATCCACAAGGTCCCGGCCACGATCGCCTCACGGTGCCAGCGGTACGATTTCCGCAGGATCAGGCAGGAGGATATGGCCGAAAGACTGACATACATCGCCCAGCAGGAGAGCCTCTCACTTACCCCGGACGGCGCCGCTATGATAGCGAAGCTGGCCGACGGAGGTATGCGTGACGCTGTTTCCCTTCTGGACCAGTGCTCGGTATGCGCCGAGGAGATCAGCGCAGAGACTGTCTCTGCCACCGCCGGTATCGCCGGGAGAGGCTACCTGTACGATATACTGGAAGCCATCACCGACAGCGATGCTCCCAAGGCTCTGGACGTCACTGCAAGGCTCTACGATATGTCAAAGGACCTTATGCGGCTGTGCGAGGAGCTGATCCTGCAAATGCGCAATATCATGCTGATCAAGGCCTCGCCGGATACCGCCGGATCACTGATCTCATGTATGCCCGACGAGCTGGAAAGGCTCAGGGCCTTGGCCGAGAAATGCCCATTGGAGGACGTGATGAGCCGCCTGGAGCTGCTCCAGGAGTGCCGTGAGCGTATGAGCCGTGCCATGAACAAGCGTGTGGAGTTCGAGATGGCCCTCATAAGGCTCTGCGGGAATGTCAGGACAAGCGTCCAGACAGTCGATAATTCCGAGATATTCGATAAGATAAAACAGCTGGAGGGCATGATCGGGAGAGCGGCCGCTGCGCCTGCTCCTGCCGAAAAAGTCGTCACCGCCAGCAGCCCCGGCGGCAGCGATCAGCCTGTCCCCAACATCGACATCAGGGCCCTCAAGCCCTCCGACATCAAGCCCTGCGAAAAGTGGGAGGAGGTGCTGGAGGAATTCAGGAAGGTGAACCCTGCCGTTGCCAGCAGCCTTGAGGAGTCACAGGCCGGCATCGCCGGGAACGTGATCTTCATAACTGCCAAGAACCCCTTCTTCGTGAGCCTCTTCAAGCTGAAGGAGAATGCGCTCTCGCTGGGCGAGACGATATTCAGAGTGCTCGGCCAGAAGTTCGTGATCAAGGCCAGAAGCACGGTAAACCCCGAAAAACAGCGCTCCATGGCGGAGGAGCTGGTGAAAAAAGCTATTAACAGCAGCATTGAAACGGCTGTTGATAATAATAACGATCAATAATAAGGAGAAATTGAAATGAAAGCAAGGATACCTAAGAATATGGGCGGCGGCGCTCAGAACATGAACCAGATGATCAAGCAGGCTCAGAAGATGCAGGATCAGATCACAGAGCTCCAGGAGGACATCGAGGAGCGTGAGTTCACAGCAACTGCCGGCGGCGGTGCTGTCGAGGTGGTCCTCACCGGTAAGAAGACTCTCAAGTCCCTCACCCTCAAGCCTGAGGTAGTCGATCCCGAGGACATCGAGATGCTCCAGGACCTGATCATCAGCGCAGTAAACGAGGCTGTCAACAACGTAGAGACCACGACTGAGGCTGAAATGGGCAAGATCACAGGCGGAGTTTCTCTCCCCGGCCTGTTCTGATAAAAAATGGCTGACCATAACGCTCTTCCGCTGGTCATACTGGCGGAAAAGTTTGCGGCGCTGCCCGGTATCGGAATGAGGACCGCACAGCGTCTGGCTTACCATGTCATGTCGATGGACGAGGAGTCCGTGAAGGACTTCGCTCAGGCTCTGCTAAGCGCCAAGAAGGACGTCAGGTGCTGCCCGTGCTGTCAAAATCTCACTGAGAGAGAGCTTTGCCCCATTTGCAGCGATGACGAGCGTGATCACAGCGTGATCTGCGTTGTGGAGAGCCCTAAGGACGTTTCGGCCTTTGAGCGGACGAGGGAGTTCGGGGGAGTCTATCATGTTCTCCACGGGCTGCTGTCCCCTATGGACGGCATCACACCCGACAAGCTCAGGGTCAAGGAGCTCCTTTCCCGGATCGCAGAGGGCGGCGTGGAGGAGGTCATCATGGCCACCAATCCCACTGTCGAGGGCGATGCAACTGCCATGTATGTGGCAGGTCTGCTGAAGCCCATGGGCGTGAAGGTCTCACGGCTGGCTTTTGGTCTGCCTGTAGGGGGAGTGCTAGAGTACGCCGACGAGGTGACTCTATACAAGGCCTTAGAAAACAGGAACGATATGTAAAAAAGGGACTGCGTGAGCAGTCCCTTTTTCAATTCGGAATTCGGAATTTGTGGTGTCCGCCGTTGGCGGACGAATTAAAAATAATTGCGGGGTGCAGGGAGCGGCGCGCTCCCTGTGGGGATCCACGGGCAGAGCCGTTGGCGGGTGCAGGGCAGAGCCCTGCATTGCCTTAAAGAGCTCCGCAAGGGGTGAATGAAAAAACAGTCCGGGGGACTGTTTTTTCAGAGGGGACGCCCTGCGATATAAGCAGCGCCCCAGATCTTTGATCTGGCTGGCGATGCTATATGCTTTAGCAGAGGGCGTCCCCTTCCACCGGTCCATTAGGTGAGCCTTGCCGCTCAGCGGCAACGAGGCAGGTGTCGTCGAACGAGGCGGCATTTCAAAAACGGCCGGGCGAACGATGTTCGCCCCTACACATCGTGGTTATCGTTGAGGGGCGATGTGGGCATCGCCCCCTACAAATGTTCGGGAAGGCACGGACGGCCATTGGCCGTCCCTACAGTTTTTCTGGACCCACGGGCGCACGATGTGCGCCCCTACAAATACGTCCGCCAACGGCGCACACCACAACTCTCAACTCGGCAAAAAGGGACGGCATAGCCGTCCCTTTTTCAGCCCTTTTTCTTCAGGGTGCGCTTTACGATGCTCTTCAGACGCTGACAGGTCTCCGTGGGGAATTCCGTCACGAACCTTATGGCCTGGTCGTGGGCCTCCTCCGCCGGGAGCTTCAAAAACTTGTGGAAAAACGTGTAGACCTCACCAAAGCTGGAAAAGATCTCGTCCGCCGCCTTCTCGCCCTCAGGAGTCAGCACCACGCTGTTGCAGAAATCCTCGTACACCAGCCCAGAGTTGGCAAGACACCTGAGCATCTTGCTGACGCTTGGCCGTGATACCCCCAAATGCCGTGAGATCGTCACGCATCTTATATACTCGTCCTTCTCGGAGAGCTCCTTTATGGCCACCAGATATTTGATCTGGCCTGCACAGTGTTTCATACGCTTCCTCCTTTGCGAAAGCTCACTTGTCTGAGTCGATGAGGTGCCAATAGCCCTTTAGGTATATGCAGCCTGAGATCACCGTCAGTATCACCGAGATCCAGATCAGGACCGGGATCACGACGCTGTCTACAGCGCTCCTAAAGGCCGAAGGGAAGCCGAACTCGAAGTCCAGGCAGGCGCTCAGCCAGACCAGCGATGCGATTATTGCCACCATGGTGAAGGCCGTTTTCAGCTTGCCCCACATACCGGCTGCGACCACTATGCCGCTGTTCGCCGCAAGGAGCCGAAGGCCGGACACCATGAATTCTCTTGCACTTATGATGATCAGGGGGACAGCTCCGACGTGGATCTCAGGGATCTCCACGAATACCGCCAGTGCCGCCAGCACAAGGATCTTGTCGGCAAGGGGGTCAAGAAACTTCCCGAAGTTGGTCACTAGGTTGTTCTTCCTTGCGATGTTCCCGTCAAGGGCGTCGGTGATCGACGCCGCCGTGTAGATCACAAGGGCTATCAGGAAATGATACGGGATCTTCCAGTACATGAATATGAGGAAGAAGGGTATCAGCAGGACTCTCAGAAGAGTCAGTTTGTTTGGAAGGTTCATTCTTCGATCACCTCGCCTATCAAGTCATAATCCAGTGTGTCAGTGATCCTTATCTTGACGTATTCGCCTAAAGACAGGGGCCTTTCGGAGGTGAAGAACACCTTTCCGTCGATGTCGGGAGCGTCCATTTCGGTGCGGCCGAACCAGCACTCGCCGAAGCGGTCGAAGCCCTCCACAACTGCGGTCAGCTCTCTGCCCATGAGCTTTTCGTTGTTGCTGCTGCTGATCAGGAGCTGCTGCTCCATGATGATCTCGGCCCGGCGGCCGGCCACCTCCGGATCGATCTGGTCGGGGAGGTCATAGGCCTTAGTGCCGTCCTCTCGGGAAAATGCGAAGCAGCCCAGCCTGTCGAAGCGGACCCTGTTTATGAACTCCGCCAGCTCCTCGAACTGCTCCTCGGTCTCGCCGGGGAAGCCTGTGATCAGGGTAGTTCTCAGGATAACGCCGGGGATCTTCTCACGGATATGGGCGAACAGCGCCTCCAGCTCCTGGGTGCTGCCCCAGCGGGCCATTCGTGAGAGTATGTCCTTATTGCAGTGCTGGATCGGGATCTCCATATACTTTACCAGCTTCTCCTCACTGGCGATGGTCTCCAGCAGCTCGTCTGTGATCCGCTCGGGATAGCAGTAAAGCGTGCGGATCCAGCGCAGGCCCTCGATCTTGCACAGCTCCCTCAGGAGCTCCGGCAGCCTTGGCTCGCCGTACAGGTCCTCGCCGTATCGGGAGGTATCCTGAGCGATGACCACCAGCTCCGTGACGCCGTTCTCCGCCAGCCACCTTGCCTCACTGAGCACGTCCTCCATGGGGACGCTGCGGTATTTTCCCCGGATCTTAGGGATAGCGCAGTAGGTACAGCAATTGGAGCAGCCCTCCGCCACCTTCAGATATGAGAAGAATGGCAGGGTGGAGATTATACGGTCCCCGGTGAGCTCTGCGTCCAGCTTAGGTGCGAACTTGATGTATCTCTCATTGGCAAGGACGTGGTCAAGGACGTCGGTGATGTCCTTATTGCTGCCGATACCGACCACGGCGTCGGCCTCGGGAAACTGCTCGGCCACCTGCTCCTTGTATCTCTCCACAAGGCAGCCGGTGACGACGATCTTTTTCAGGGTGCCGTCCTCCTTCAGCTTTCCCAGCTCAAGGATCGTCTCGATAGCCTCCTCCTTAGCGGACTGGATAAATCCGCAGGTATTGACCACCGCAACATCGGCAAGTCCGGGCTCTGTTACCAGCTCATAGCCCTTCCTCCTGAGCTTGCTGAGCATCCTCTCGGAATCTACTAGATTCTTCGAGCAGCCCAGCGATACCATTCCAACCTTAATAGGCATCAGTCTGTCCTCCATCCAGATCTGCGCTCTCCAGATAGTCCCTTACTGCACGGTCTATCTCGTCATAGCCGTAGCCGTAACGCACAAGAGCGCTCTTAACTTTTTCTATGCTCCTCCTGTCGCTGCTGTCGGTGAGCAGCCGGGAGTATCTATCCTCGATGAGCTCCGCCAGATCATCCCCGAACACCTCATCATATTCCCTGAGCACCTCGTCGGCGGTGTCGGGGTCTATGCCCTTTTTCAGGATCTCACGCTTTGCCCTGTAATAGCCGAATTTCCGTGAGACCACAAGGCGCCTTGCCAGCTTTTCCGCATAGCGCCTGTCATTTATGAGGCCTGCCGCAGCCAGCTTCCTGACCACGTCAAGGCAGAGCTTCTCGCTTTTATATGTCTTTTTCAGCTTCTCGAACATATCCTCCGCCGAGTAGTCCCGGTAGTCCAGGCAGTACAGCGCATACTGATAGGCTCTCCGGAGGTTCGAGGCATACACGATCCTTCTTAGCTGCTCACGGTCCAGTGTCATCCCTTTGCACACGCCGAAGTCGCTGATGATGTCGGCATGGAGGTAGAGCCTCCGGCCGTCGTCCAGCTCCGCCTCGAAGGTAGTCCCCTTGTACAGCTTAAGGCTGACGATCTCCATTATTCCTCAGCAGGAGTGAACTCCTCGAAGTCCTCGTCGATATTGGCAAGGATGTCGTCCTCTCCGCCGGAGGAGGCGTTGCCTGTAGGCTCGCCCTCAGCGGCCGCCTTAGCAGCAGCCGAGGCCTTGCCCTTCTTGTCCTTCTTAACTGGGCCGCTCAGCTCGTCCTTGCGGGCCATTACCTGATCCTCGATCTCCTTCATAAGGTCGGGGTCGTTTTTCAGCAGCTCCTTGACGTTGTCACGGCCCTGTCCCAGCTTCTGGTCGTTATAGCTGAACCAGGATCCGCCCTTCTTGATGATGTCCAGCTCCACCGCCAGGTCAAGGAGCTCGCCTGTACGGGAGATGCCCTGACCGTACATCATGTCGAACTCCGCCTCCTTGAAGGGAGGGGCCACCTTGTTCTTTACCACCTTGCAGCGAGTGCTGGCGCCGATGATGTTAGAGCCCTCCTTGATCGCCTCGCCCTTTCTGACCTCGATGCGGACAGAGGAGTAGAATTTCAGGGCACGGCCGCCGGGGGTAGTCTCGGGGTTGCCGTACATCACGCCGATCTTCTCACGGATCTGGTTGATGAAGATAGCGACGCAGTTGGACTTGGAGATCGCCGCAGTCAGCTTCCTCATGGCCTGAGACATGAGCCTTGCAAGCTGGCCAACGTGGAGGTCGCCCATTTCGCCGTCGATCTCGGCACGGGTAGTCATAGCGGCGATAGAGTCAAGGACGATCACGTCGATAGCGCCTGAGCGGATCAGTGCCTCGGCGATCTCAAGGGCCTGCTCGCCGCTGTCGGGCTGAGATACCAGCAGGTTGTCGATGTTGACGCCGAGGGCCTGTGCATAGACAGGGTCAAGGGCGTGCTCGACGTCGATGAAGGCCACCTCGCCGTCCATTTTCTGGGCCTGAGCGATGATCGACAGTGCAACGGTAGTCTTACCGGAGCTCTCAGGGCCGTAGATCTCAACGATACGTCCTCTGGGGACTCCGCCTATGCCCAGCGCCATATCCAGGGTCAGCGAGCCTGTGGGGATCGCTGCCACGTTCAGTGTCTTGGTCTGGCCCAGACGCATGACAGCTCCGGCGCCGTACTTCTTCTCGATCTGCTTCAGGGCAGTATCCAGAGCAGACTTCTTGTCCTCCTTAGCCGTTACACGAACGACTGTGGGCTTTTTAGCAAGTTCCTTCTTTGCCATAGTTAGGTCCTCCTGATCTTTTTGCCGCCGCCCCCCGGACTATCCCGGCAAGGTCCCGGCGGAAGGTGATATTTTCAAAGCCGTTTTCGGCAAGTATCTTTCCAACGTCAGCGTGCTGCTTATCGCCCAGCTCAAAGCAGATCCAGCCCCCCTCTTTCAGGGAGCTCCGCCAGATCTTAGCGATCGCACGGTAGAACTCCAGCCCGTCCCTGCCTCCGTCAAGAGCCATTGCCGGCTCGTAGGAGACCTCGGTCTGGAGGGACGCCATCTCCTCCGCCGTAAGGTAGGGAGGATTGCTGACGATCATGTCAAGGCCGGTGAGCTCTGCGGCAAGTACCGGGTCGGTGACGTCCCCCTGCACGATCCGCACATCGGCGCTGTTCAGCTTTATGTTTTCTTTTAAGAAGGGCAGCGCCCTCTCTGAGAGCTCCACGGCAGTTACCTGAGCCTCGGGGAGCTCCTTTTTCAGCGTTACCGCAAGGCAGCCGCTGCCGGAGCAAAGGTCGGCTATCTTAGGGGAGCCCAGCTCCTCCCGGCGGCAGATCTCTAAGGCCAGCTCGCAGACGGTCTCGGTGTCAGGCCTTGGGATCAGCACGCCCTCGCCAACTGCGAAGGGATAGCCGAAGAACTCCCACTTCCCCAAAAGGTATTGCAGAGGATAGCCCTCGCTGCGGCGCTCGATGAGGCTCCGGATGATCTGCTCCTTTTCGGGAGGGACCTCTTCTTGGGGCGAGAACAGAGGATGCCGCTCCTCCAGTACGTCCTCAAAGATGCAGGACGTATCGAACCGGGCGTCCTCGATCCCGGACTTCTCTAAAAGGGAAGCGCACTCCTCAAAAAGCCGGCGCCTTACCATTTATCCTCCGACTTATCCGCCGGTATACAGGGCTGCATAGCGGCGATCGCGATCTCTATCATGGAGTCGTCCGGCTCACGGGTGGTTATGCGCTGCATGGCAAGTCCCGGGGCGGAGAGTATCCGTGTGAACAGGTTATCGTTGTTCCCGGCCAGGCGTATGCACTCGTAGGAGACTCCCACCACCAGCGGCAGGAGCACCAGTGACGCCACGATCCTCTGCCAGGTGACCGTGAACGGCACGAAGCACATCACGAAGATGCTCACCAGCAGCACGATGAAGATGAAGCTGGTGCCGCAGCGCTTGTGGAAGCGGCTCTGCTTCCTGATGTTCTCCACGGTAAGGGGGAGCTCGGCCTCATGGCAGGCGATAGTCTTGTGCTCGGCGCCGTGATACATATACTGGCGCTTTATGTCCTTCATCAGGCTGACCAGCGCCATATACGCCACGAACAGCGCTATCTTCACTATGCCCTCCAGCACTGAGCGGAGGATCCGCATCTTCTTGACTGCCGGGAAAAGTCCCACAATGAATTTCGGCAGGAAGATGAACAGTCCCACAGCGATGAGCACTCCCAAAAGCACCCCCACCACCATGGCTATGTCGTAGATGGTCTTGTTGCTGCCGTCCTCGGACTTCTGCTCCTTCAGCTCCTCCTCGGTCATCTGCTTTTCGGCGGACTTCATCATGTACTTATAGCCCTTGGTCAGGGAGATGATGAAGCTGGTGCAGCCTCTCACAAGGGGCACCTTCTTGTACCAAGGGGCGTTTTTTCCGTTGTTTTCCTTCCAGGTCTCAAGATCGATAGTGCCGTCGGGCAGTCGGCAGGCCATTGCGCCTGTGTCCGGGCCCAGCATCATTATGCCCTCGATAAGGGCCTGGCCGCCGATCTTAGACTTGAATTTTTCACAGCACTGCTGATCGTTGTTCTTTCCCATAATTTCTCCTAAGCGTAGTGATCCCTCACTGAGAGGTCTTTGCCGGCAGTGAGATCGTAACGGTAGTTCCCTTGCCCTCGCCGGGGCTGGTTATGTCCATGGTGCCGCCGTGCATAGCCACGATCTCGTCCGCAACTGCGAGGCCTATTCCTGAGCCTCTGCGGGTGTGGTTGGCCTTATAGAACTTGGTCTTGACCTTTGTAAGGTCAGAGCTCTTGATGCCGCAGCCCGTATCCGTCACGGACACCGTTACCCGTCCGCCCTCCTCCCAGGCACGGATCGTGACCGTATCGCCGGAGGAGGAATACTTCACGGCATTGTCTATGATGTTGATGAATACCTGTCTTATGCGGTTCTTGTCGCCGTATACTATGGGGAGCATCTCCGGCTCCTCATAGATGATCTGTTTATTCTCACGCCTTGCCTTGTCGCTGTAGATCAGCACAGCGTCCCCCAGCTCGGCGAGGATGTCCATATTTGCGTTTTGCAGGGTGAAATGGCCGTTCTGCATACGGGAGAAGTCCAGAAGCTCCTCCACCATTTGGGAAAGGCGCTCGGTCTCGTTGACTATGACGCCAACGCCCTTTTTCATGGTATCCGGGCTCTCGCCGCCGTCCACCATGAGGGTCTCCGCCCAGCCCTTTATAGCTGTAAGGGGAGTCCTCAGCTCGTGGGAGACAGAGGAGATGAACTCGTTCTTCATGGCCTCGGCAGTTGAGAGCTCGTCGGCCATGTGGTTGATAGCCGTACACAGCTCGCCGATCTCGTCGTCGCTGTCGTTCTCGATACGCACGGAGAAGTCGCCCATGGCGAACTTTCTGGCGATGCCGCTGATCTGGCGGATAGGCCTGACGATCGAACCGGCGAAGTACAGTCCCGTGATCACGATGATCAGAATGATCGCCGAGACTATCGCTGTCACCGCCAGGATATAGCCCTTGATCGTGTTGTCGATCTCTGTCAGTGAAGTGACCATGCGAACTGAGCTGTACTCGCTGCTCAGTGAGGTTATCGGCATGGAGACCGCAAGGATCTTCTCGCCGCTGGAGAGCTTTCCCACATAGGAGCCCTCGCCCTCGTTCATGGCGTCCTCATAGTCGGGCATGAGAGAGCCCTCGTCCGGAGAAAATCCCGATGAGGTCAGCACTACTCTGCCCTTGGAATTTATGGCCATCAGCTCGATCTTGTCCTTCTCGTTGAAGGTCTCCAGCATGGTCCTCATCTCGGCGGAGAAGTTGGCGGCGCTGTCCTGAGAGTGTATGCTCAGCACGCTGGTGACTGCGTTGATCTTCGAGAAGAGGTACTGCTTGGCCGAATTGTAGAAATAGCTGTGGACCGCATAGATGACCGTCATCTCGATCACCAGCAGCGCCAGCACTACCACGCCAAGGTTATTGACGATCCAGCGCCTCGTGATACTTTTTTTGACCATTACTGAGTATCATTCCATTTATACCCATAGCCCCAGATCGTTATGATATACTTAGGGCTGGAGGGCTCTTCTTCTATCTTCATGCGGATACGCCTGATATTGACGTCCACGATCTTGTCGTCGCCGTAATAGCTCTCGCCCCAGATGTGGTTGAGTATGCTTGCTCGGTCAAGGGCGGTGTTCTTGTTGTTCATGAAGAACTCTAGGATCTGGTACTCTACCTGTGTCAGCTCGATAGGAGCGCCGTTCTTGGTGACGGTGCGGCTCTTCAGATTGAGGACGAAGGGGCCGCTCTCTATGACGGACTGCTTCTCGTTTTTGATGAAGCTCATGCAGACCCTTCTGTAGATCGCATCGACTCTTGCGGTGAGCTCAGAGGGGGAGAAGGGCTTAGTGATGTAGTCGTCTGCGCCGATCATGAGGCCGCTGACCTTATCCATCTCCTGGGTCCTTGCAGTAAGCATGATTATGCCGATAGTAGAGCTTTTCTCCCTGATCTTCTTGCACACGGTAAAGCCGTCTATGCCGGGCATCATGATGTCCAGCAGCACGATATCGAAGTTGCCGTGCTCGGCCTCAAAGGTAGCCAGAGCCGCCTCGCCGCAGTCCACATCGACCACGTCATAGCCGGCACGCTTGAGGTTGATCACAACGAACTCACGGATCGTTGCCTCGTCCTCGCAGATAAGGATACGTTTCATAAGATCACTCCTTTGTAATGATACCGTTATTCCCTGAAGCAGAACCGCACGGCGGCGTCTGCCGGTGAGAGCCCCAGCTCGTCGCCGCTCTCAGCAGAGGGCGGAACATAGGCAAGGTAAGCCGTTTCGCCCTTAGTGTGCAAAAGCATATAGCCTGTTGAGATCCGGTCCTCACGGGAGGCCATGTCCTCGGCGGCGAAGATCCTCATGAGCTCTCTGCCGGCCTTGCCGTCCTCATAGGCGAAAAAGACCATCTCGTCGTTGACTGCGTCACGGCGGAGGGTCACCTTTCCCCGCCATTTTTCGGGGAAGATGAAGATATACCCGTCGCCTACGCTGTAGTAGGAGGAATACTTCCGCTCAAGGCGGTTGTCGTCCCCCACCCTCATCCAGTTGGTGAGGCGGATCTGCTCGCCCTCAGAGACCTCCTCATAGCCCTCGGCGATGGTCTGCACCGGGATCTCCAGCACGCCGTCGCCGTCCACGTCCATGCACGAGCAGCCTGCCGGCCGGACGGTAGAGGCGGACTCCTCCGGTGTCTCAAAGATCTTTTTGAGCCTTCCGGAGTCCATATAGATCATGTCGGTCTGGATCGAGCCTGCTCCGGAGACTGCGTCGATGTACAGGGCCTTTCGGCCGTCATCGAGGGTGCCGTAGCTGAGGCTGTCGAACTCAGAGAAGCTGCCGCTGAGGTCGCAGCTATATTTGGTATAGATCCCCTCGCTGTCCAGCTTGAACACCTCCGCCTGAGCAGGGGCACCGGTAGCTGCACCGGCAAGGAGGAAGAACTCGTTCTCCTCGTCGTCGTCAAGGTCTGTGACGTCGAAGAAGGAATAGGACTCAGAGAAATTCGCCGTGATCGAGCCGCTCTCATAGTTATACATGGTCACGTTCTTCTCTGAGCGGTTTATGAGGCTGCTGCCGATGATCAGGTTGACCCTGTCGTTGGCGCCCAGCTTTGAGATCATGACCTTTTCGATCTCAGAGCCCTCCGCCGGAGTATCGCAGACCGACCTCCAGCTCTCCCCGTCCTTGTCCAGGATATTTATCCTAAGGGTGTTCTCCTCAACTCCAAGGCCGGTCTTCTCATAGAACACCACAGCCTCGTTGCCGCCGTCGCCGTCGATGTCCTCCACGATGAAGGCGGAAAGGTACTTTCCCGAGCGGGGGTATTTCAGGCTTATGGAGGATCCTGCTGCGTCGGTAAGGGCGCTGTAGATCTGCTCCTGCTCAACGCTGAGCTTTGGGGGAGCCATGATATTGTCGATGCTCGTTCCGAAGGAGCAGCCCGAGAGCACTGCCGCCGGCAGGAGCAGGACTGCTCCCAAAAGGCGGGACACGGCCCGTTTTCCTATGCTCATCCTTCTCTGTTACCGATCTTTATGTACTCACGCTCCTTGGCGATGGCCTTGTAAGCGGGGCGGATTATCCTGTTGCCGGTAAGGATCTCCTCCATACGGTGAGCAGCCCAGCCCGACATCCTGGCAACAGCGAAAAGGGGCGTAAAGAGCTCGTCGGGGATCCCCAGCATACGGTAGACAAGGCCCGAGTACATATCCACGTTGGCACACATGGTCTTGGCGCTGCCCTTGACCTCCCTGAACACCTCAGGGGTCAGGCGCTCGATAGTCTCCAGAAGGCGGAACTCTGCCTCGATCTCCCGGCCCTTAGCGAGCTGGAAGGCCTTCTTCTTGAGGATCACTGCACGTGGATCGGATATAGTATAAACGGCGTGGCCCATGCCGTAGATAAGGCCGGAGCCGTCATTGGTCTCCTTGCGGAGGGTGCGGCGCATATAGTCGGCCACCTCGCCCTCGTCCTCCCAGTTCTTGATGTTGGCCTTGAAGTTGTCCAGCATATTGATCACCTGGAGGTTGGCTCCGCCGTGACGGGGGCCCTTGAGTGAGCTTATTGCCGAGGCGTAGGCCGAATAGGGGTCCGTGCCTGATGATGTCAGCACACGGCAGGTAAAGGTGGAGTTGTTTCCGCCGCCGTGCTCGGCCTGGAGCATCAGCAGCACGTCCAGCATCTGGGCCTCCTCCTTGGTGTACTGCCTGTCAGGGCGCAGCAGGGAGAGGATCGTCTGGGCGGTATTCTCCTCGTAGTTGAGTGGGTGCATGATCATGGACTGGTTGTCGAAGACCCTGCGCTTCACCTGATAGGCGCTGGCCATGATCACAGGGAGCTTTGCGATGAGGCTGACAGCCGTCCGCATCTCGTTCTCAAGGCCCTTGCTCTCGCAGTCGTCGTCGTAGGAATAAAGGGCAAGGACGGACCTTGCTAGCTTGTTCATGACGTTCTTCGAGGGGGCCTTCAGGATCATATCCTCCACGAAGCCGTTGGGGAGGTCTCTTTTCAGCGAGATATAGGTGGTGAAGTTCTTCAGCTCCTTCTCGGTGGGAAGGTGGCCGAAGAGGAGCAGAAATGCGGTCTCCTCATAGCCGTAGCGGTCCTCGGCCTCGACGCTGCCTACGATGTCGTTGATGCTGTAGCCACGGAAGAAGAGCTGGCCGGGGATAGGCTCCATCTCGCCCTCGTTCATCAGATAGCCGTGAACGTTGCATATATTCGTGATCCCGGCCATCACGCCGGTGCCGTCGCTGTTGCGCAGGCCTCTTTTGACATGATATTTTTCATAGAGCTTAGGGTCGATAACGGAATTTTCCGCAAGCTGACTGCATAAACCTGTAATATTAGCGCCTGAGATAAACGTCGGCATAGTATCACTCTCCATTCAACATATTCACATCTAATTATACACCAATTCGGGCGTTATGTCAATTACTTTAAAGGGAGGGACCTGTAAAAATGAAAAGAGATCTGCTGAGCCTTGTCATCATCGCAGTATCGGCAGCCGGTATCCCGGCCCTGCCTGCGGTCATTTCGGGGGACGAGCAGCCCGGAACGCCGGAGATACGGGAGTTTTCCGACTTAGACACGGTCGAGGAGGCTCCGGAGCCCTACAGGGTGCTGGACACGGCAACAGGAGAGGTCACAGAGGTGCCTGTGAGGGACTACGTCATCGGGGCGGTATGTGCGGAGATGCCGGCGGCCTTCGAGGAGGAGGCTCTGAAGGCACAGGCCGCCGCAGCCCACACCTACGCCGAGCGCCTGCGCCTAAGGAGGCTGAGCTCCCCGGACCCTGAGCTGAAGGGCGCCGATCTTTCCAACGACACCTCAAAGTATCAGGGCTATCTGACCCTTGACCAGATCCGCACCTACTACGGCGAGGACTTCGATGAGTATTACGAGAAGGTCAGCCGGGCCGCCGATGAGGTCCTCCCCTACATCATCACCTATGAGGACGAGCCGATCATCTCGGCCTTCTGCTCAATGTCCTCCGGCATGACGGAGAGCGCCGAGAACGCCTGGGGCGAGGCTGTGGATTACCTTGTCCCCGTGGAGAGCCCCCAGGACGTGAATGCTCCCCGATTTTTGGAGGAGGCCCAGTTCTCTCAGGAGGTGCTCCGTGAGAAGCTGAGCTCCGCCTTCGGGGAGCCTGATCTAAGCGGCGATATGGGGGACTGGGTGAAGATCCTGCAGGTCTCGCCCTCCGGCACCGTGCTCCGGGCCAGCGTGGGCGGTATAGATGTGACCGGCGGAGAGCTCCGCACGGCTCTTGGGCTGCGCTCGGCGGCCTTCGACTGGTCCGTACAGGGCGGCACGGCGGTCTTCACCACAAAGGGCTACGGACACGGCGTCGGCATGAGCCAATACGGGGCCAACGCCATGGCTCAGGCCGGCAGCACCTGGCAGGAGATCATCGCCCACTACTATCCCGGCTGCACCGTCACCTGCCAAGAAAGTCCTCGATGATCTGGGTCTCGCCGTAGGTCCTCAGCAGGGCATAGCCGGTGTTCCCTAAGATCGCATCGACGAAGATGTCACGCTCGGTGCGGTCTGCACGGGCGTGGGTGGAGTCGTCCAGCTCGATGAGGCAGACGATATTCGTGTCCCTGTCGGCCAGTGCGAAGTCGATGTGCTTGGCCTTGATCTTGTTGAAGCACTCCATCCACAGGGGGTTCACGTCCTTTGGCTTGGGCTCAAGGAGGTCGGCGAGCCTGACCTTCATCAGCACGAAGAGGCCGTACTCCTCCGCAACGGGCAGGAGCCGGGTGTAGAACTCGTACTCACGGTCTGTCAGGATAGTTTTCGGCTGGTAGAGCTTGGTGATGTCCGGCCTGCGAAAGCGCCTCCACAGCCAGATCCCAAGGGCAATGGCTGCACCGGCGATCAGCAGGAGGAGCAAGTCCTTGTCGTTCAAATCAGCGCTCCTCTCCTTGGTGGACAATCTCCCAGGAGCCGTCGGGCCGGAGCTCGGCGATAACGTACCAGAAGGCCCCGGAATAGCCCTCTGCAAAGAGCCTTCCGCCGCTGGTGCTGACCCTGTTGATGCCGTTGCACTCCGGGAGCTCCTCCGCAGTCAGCACGGTGGCAGTTTCGCCCTTTTCGTCAAGGCAATATAATGCTAGATCATCGTATGTGATGTAGTAGACCTTCCCCTCAAAAAGGCAGGCGTCCGCTATGCCCCCAGCAGCAAGGAGCTCCCGGCCGCTGCCGTCAAGATGTACCCGGCAGAGCCCGTCGCTCTCGGCCAGATAGCACCAGTCTCCGGCGAAGAAAAGGACCTTCCCCCGGCCGATGGGAGCGCTCCCTCCGGTGGTCAGATCGGCGGCGAAGGTCTCGTAGCCCGACAGCTCCAAGGAGTAGTCCGACCAGACCGCCTTGCCCTCATAAACGCCGAAGGTATCCATGTCCTCCGCCCAGGTATCCAGCTCACAAAGCTCCCGGGGATCCTCTCCGGAAAAGCCGGAAAAACTCAGTGTTTGGCCTTTTACGGACCACACGCCCTCCTCGCCCAGCCAGAGCCTTTCCGCAGAGCTCAAGGGCTCAGGGAGCTGGTCCAGATCGCCGTCCCGGTAGGTGCAGATCCCAAGGGCTCCCCCGCCGGTGCCGTAGCTGCTGTGGTCGATCCACAGCGCTCCGTCAGCCAGGCCGATGACGCTGTAGTCTAGCTGCTCGCTCTCGGTGATCCCGGCCGGTATGTCCAGCTCGGTGACGCTGCCGGCACGGTCGTCCCTGTACCACACGGAGAAGGGCCCGTCATACCAGCCGGTCTCGCAGGCGTAGTAGTAGCCGTCCTCGCCGATCAGGACTATATTGCTGTCGTTTATATAAGAGCAGGGATCGGCCTGACCGAAGTCCCCGGCCGGCACAGGCGAGGCCTCGGTGGGCGGCTGAGTGGAGGCTTCTGTCGGGGGAGCCGTGGCAGGCGCAGATGTGGCAGGGGAAGTTTCCGGCTGGGCGGAGGTCTCAGGGGCCTCAGAGGGAGCAGGAGAGCTCTCCTGACAGCCGGAAAAAAGCAGCAGACAGGCTGCTGCAAGAACAGCGATAGCTCGCATAGCGAAGCTCCTTTCAAGGGAAGATATACTCATATTATACACTTCCCGGAGGCAATTGTCAACAGGAAATCGAAAATTTGTTCTGCGCGGCCGTTCGTGCCTCCCGGGAACAACTGTAGGGGCGAACATCGGTCGCCCGTGCCTAATGTGTAATTGTGGTGTCGCCTTTGGTGAAAAAATAATTGCGGGGTGCAGGGAGCCGCTCGCTCCCTGCCGGAGTCCAGAGGCGGAGCCTCTGGTCGCTTTTCACAGCTTTTAGAGAAAAGCGAAATAAGATCGAAGGCGCATCTGCAAGGGGTGAATGAAAAAACAGTCCGGGGGACTGTTTTTTCAGAGGGGACGCTCTGCACGTGAGAGCGTCCCCTCCCACCGGTCCATTATGTAGGCCTTGCCGCTCAGCGGCAACGAGGTATGTTTCGTCGAACGTATTCATGTGCAGGAACGCCCACCGCCCGGCCTTCGCCGGGCGGCATAGACGGGCAAAGAGGAACACCTCCGGAGGGGAGGGCTTTAACAAAAAACTGGTACAAAAGCCGTCGGCCCTCCCCTCTCTTCGGTTTTCCTCTCTGCACTCTCTTGTCCCTCACTCCCCACCCCGCCGGCTTTTGACTATCCTTCGCAGGACCCTTCGGGCCTGCTGGCTTAGAAATATAGGGCGGTAGGGGCGAAGTCCGTTCGCCCGGTGGTCGTGTAAAATGGCCGGGCGCACAATGTGCGCCCCTACAATTCAAATACGTCCGCCGTTAGGCGG
>JAFUAO010000022.1 GCA_017460665.1 Ruminococcus sp. | reverse complement strand
TGTGAGGGAAAAGAGAGTGCAGAGAGGAAAACCGAAGAGAGGGGAGGGCCGACGGCTTTTGTACCAGTTTTTTGTTAAAGCCCTCCCCTCCGGAGGTGTTCCTCTTTGCCCTCCAGTGCCGCCCGGCATGAGCCGGGCGGTGGGCGTTTCTGCACATGAAAACGGCCGAAGGAGGCACGGGCGAACGATGTTCGCCCCTACAATTTGTTTCCGGAGATCCGATCGATCGTCCAGGACGTCGAGGACGCCGTCCCCTACGATCGTACAGGTCATGCGGACGGCCAATGGCCGTCCCTACAAATACGTCCGCCTAACGGCGGACAAAGCAGCTAAGAACTAAGCACTCAAAAACTTGAAACTGACAGCAAAAAAGGGACTGCAAAAGCAGTCCCTTTGTGTTCAAGCTGAAATTACTTGATCTCGATAGTAGCGCCGGCAGCCTCGAACTTCTCCTTGAGCTCGTTAGCCTCAGCCTCGGAAACGCCCTCCTTGATAGCCTTAGGAGCGGACTCAACAACTTCCTTAGCCTCCTTAAGACCCAGACCGAGTACCTCCTTAGCTACCTTGATAACGCCCATCTTAGCGTCGCCGAAGGAAGCAAGGATAACGTCGAACTCTGTCTTAGCCTCTGCACCGGCAGCAGCTCCGCCAGCAGCAGGAGCAGCAGCGATAGCAGCTGTTACGCCGAACTCCTCCTGGATAGCGTCTACGAGCTCGGAAAGCTCAAGAACAGAAAGAGTCTTGATATCTTCAACAAATTTTGTGATCTTCTCTGAAGCCATGATAATTTTCTCCTTTATAATAATTTTTTGCCCATTGGGGCTGATCATGCGGCTCTCATGCGGCCGCTCTTTTCGGGAAATATCCCTGTTTTGAACGTAAGAGCGCTGAAATTATGCAGCGTCGCCCTCGTTCTTCTTGTCTGCAACAGCCTGAAGTGTTGCGGCCAGCTTCTGAAGGGGACCCTGAAGGGAACCAACGAGCTGAGCGAGCAGAGTGTCCTTTGAAGGGATCTTGGAAAGAGCGACAACTCCTGCCTGGTCATAGACCTCACCCTCAACGAAGCCTGCCTTAAGGTTGAACTTGTCCTCGCCTGCCTTCTCAGCGAACTTGCCCAGGATCCTAGCAGGAGCAGTCTGGTCGTCGTTGGAAAGAGCGAGAGCAGTTGTACCGTTGAGAGCCTCTTCAAAGCCCTCGATACCGCAAGCCTGGAAAGCACGGAGAAGCATTGTGTTCTTCTCAACGAAGTAGTTCACGCCGTTCTCACGAAGCTCCTTTCTGAGCTTTGTGTCCTCCTCAACAGTGATACCCTTGTAATCGACGAGAACGCCGGAAACAGAGCCCTTGATGAGTTCGGTGAGCTGATCTACCTTAGCCTTCTTAGCCTCGAGTACAGCATTGCTTGGCATAGTGTATATTCACCTCCGAATAGTTTCTTATCGTATCCGAAGAGCAAAAAAGTCCTTCTCTGACAGCTCAGAAAAGGACAATAAAAGTTCGTGAACTTATTGCTATTCCTCGGCGGGACTTATGGATAAACCTGCCAGCTGTCTTTAGAATACGATATTCAGCCGTGATCAACACAGCTCTAACATTATAGCATGATCTTTTTGTTTTGTCAAGGGGTTTTCGTGGAATTTTTTGCTGTCAGCTTCAAGTTTTTCAGTGCTTAGTTCTTAGCCGCTGTGTCCGCCTTATGGCGGACGTATTTGTAGGGACGGCCATTGGCCGTCCGCATGACCTGTACGGTCGTAGGGGACGGCGTCCTCGACGTCCCGGACGATAGATCGGATCTCCGGAAACAAATTGTAGGGGCGAACATCGTTCGCCCGTGCCTTCCGGAAATTCTGTAGGGGTCGATGCCCACATCGACCCTGCCGTCATGTAGGGACGGCCACCCACCGTCCGTGCCTTCCGGAAAATCTGTAGGGGAGGCCGCCCTCGGCCTCCCGGCCGATCTCCGGAAACAAATTGTAGGGGCGAATTCCGTTCGCCCGGCCGCTTTTTCGTGTCCCTCGTTTCGTTGAACGTTTTCATGTGCATAAGGTCCCACCGCCCGGCTATGGCCGGGCGGCACAGGAGGGCAAAGAGGAACACCTCCGGAGGGGAGGGCTTTAACAAAAAACTGGTACAAAAGCCGGCGGCCCTCCCCTCTCTTCGGTTTTCCTCTCTGCACTCTCTTTTCCCTCACTCCCCACTCCGCCGTCTTTTGACTATCCTTCGCAGGACCCTTCGGGCCTGCTGGCCTAGAAATATAGGGCGGAAGGATCAATTTTCAGATCCCGTCCGCCAACGGCGGACACCGCAACTCTCAACTCTCCACTCTAAACTCTCAACTCAGCAAAAAAGGGACTGCTCACGCAGTCCCTTTTTCTCACTTGTTCTGCATATACTCGTCCATTGCAGCGGCTGCCTTCTTGCCGGCGCCCATTGCAAGGATGACCGTTGCGGCGCCCGTTACGGCGTCTCCGCCGGCGTAAACGCCCTTCTTGGAGGTCAGGCCGTCCTCGTCTGCGATGATACCGCCCCACTTCTGCGTGTCAAGGCCCTCGGTAGTTGCCTTGATCAGAGGATTAGGCGAGGTGCCGATCGACATGATCACTGTGTCGGTCTCGATCTCGATGAATGCGCCCTCCTTGGGGACAGGCCTTGCTCTTCCGGAGGCGTCAGGCTCCGAGAGCTCCATTTCCTGGCAGATGATGCTCTTTACCCAGCCGTGGTCGTCCGCCTTGATCTCCACAGGATTGGTGAGGAACTTGAAAATGATCCCCTCCTCCTTGGCGTGCTCGACCTCCTCCGCACGGGCAGGGAGCTCGTTCTCGGTACGGCGGTAAACGATGTACACCTCAGCGCCCAGTCTCTTGGCACAGCGTGCAGCGTCCATGGCAACGTTTCCTCCGCCAACGATAACTGCCTTAGAACCGGCTGTTATGGGCGTAGAGCTGCCCTCCTTATAGGCCTTCATCAGGTTGATCCTGGTCAGGAACTCATTTGCGGAATAAACTCCGCTCAGGTTCTCGCCGGGGATATTCATAAATCTGGGGAGACCGGCGCCTGAGCCGATGAACACGGTCTCGAAGCCTTCCTCCTCCATGAGCTCGTCGATAGAGATGGTCCTGCCCACAACGGTATTGGTCTCGACATTTACGCCAAGAGCCTTCAGGCCCTCGATCTCCTTCTGGACGATAGTCTTAGGCAGACGGAACTCAGGGATACCGTAGGAGAGGACTCCTCCTGCAACGTGAAGTGCCTCGTATACAGTAACGTCATAGCCCTTCTTTGCGAGGTCGCCAGCACAGGCCAGACCCGAAGGACCGGACCCTATCACAGCAGCCTTGTGGCCGTTGGGCTCAGGCTTCTCCACGGGAGCATCAGGCTGGGCATTATGCCAGTCTGCAACAAATCTCTCAAGGCGTCCGATAGCAACGGGCTCGCCCTTCTTGCCTCTCACGCACTTGCTCTCGCACTGGGTCTCCTGAGGGCAAACTCGTCCGCAGACGGCCGGCAGAGAGCTGGACTTTGTGATCACCTTATAGGCGCCGGCGAAGTCCCCCTCGGCCACTCTTGCGATGAAGGCCGGGATGTCGATCTGCACGGGACAGCCCGTAACACAGGGCTTGTTCTTGCAGTTGAGGCATCTCTTGGCCTCGTCGATAGCCTGCTCCTCCGTGTAGCCGAGAGCCACCTCGGAGAAGTTCTTATTTCTCACATCGGGAGCCTGGACAGGCATCTCGTTTTTAACTAAAGACATATTCGGCATCTTACTTTACCTCCCCAAACAGATTGCAGGCGTCCTCATGAGCCTTCCGCTCAAAGGGCTTGTACATAGCGCCTCTAGCCATGGCCTCGTCGAAGTCGATAAGGTGGCCGTCGAACTCAGGGCCGTCAACGCAGGCGAACTTTGTCTCTCCGCCGACCGTAAGGCGGCAGCCTCCGCACATACCCGTTCCGTCGATCATTATGGGGTTCATGGAAGCAACAGCAGGTATCTCATACTGCTTTGTTAACTGACAGACGAACTTCATCATGATCAGGGGGCCGATAGTGATGACCCTGTCGTACTTCTCGCCGCTCTCGATGAGCTTTTTCAGTGCATCGGTAACAAGGCCCTTCTCGCCCACGCTGCCGTCATCGGACATGAGCACGAACTTTGAGGAGGCAGCCTTGAACTCGTCCTCAAGGATCACAAGGTCCTTATTTCTAAAGCCAACGACTGAGTGTACCTCGACGCCCAGCTCGTGGAGCTTCTTTGCAACGGGATAAGCGATAGCGCAGCCAACGCCTCCGCCAACCACAGCCACCTTCTTGAGGCCCTCGGTCTCAGTAGCTCTTCCCAGAGGACCGACGAAGTCCTGGAGGCAGTCGCCTTCGTTAAGGTGGTTCAGCTTCTCTGTAGTTCCGCCCACGATCTGGAAGATGATCGTGATCGTGCCGGCCTGACGGTCGTAGTCTGCGATAGTCAGGGGTATGCGCTCACCGTCTGCGTCCGTTCTGAGGATGATGAACTGACCCGGCTCGGCCTTTCTTGCCACCTTGGGTGCAGCGATCTTCATCAGGGTCACAGTGGGGTTGAGGCTTTTCTTTTCTAAGATCTCATACATATCTGTGTACCTTCCTTAAAATTGATATATAACCGCAGCTCTGCGGTCTTCTCACGTCGTCATTGACGCAGAAAAGCATTAGGCATACTCCTTGAAGGCCGCCTCGTTGCGGACCTCATAGAGCTTGTTCACCAGCGCCAGCTCGCTGTCTGTCAGCTTCTTGCCGCCGGCGTAGATCAGCAGGTCCCGGAAGCTGTTGTCCGGGAAGTCGCACCTTCTCTGGACCAGCCCGTACTTTCCGCACAGGCTCTCCGGAACGGGAGAGTCCAGCATGAAGGACTGAGGGACGGTCAGAAGGAAGTCAAGTGAGCTGCCCCTGTCGAACATATTGATCCTTCTCACCTTCACGCCCTCGGGACGATTTGCGGCGAAGAGCTTCTCCACCGCTCCCGGGATATAAGGCACGGCGTCGTCGCCTTGGGTCAGCTCAGCATAGTTCGCCGACAGCTCGCCGTAGCTCAGCTCCGGGATCCCGGCGGCAGGGTGCTCTGCGCTCATGACCGCCAGCATACTGAAATCCCACAGCGCCCGGCTATCGATATTCTTCTCCTCAAGGAAGTCGGTAAAGTACTTCTCATGGGCGGTATTGAACCGGATTATGCCGAAGTTATAGCCGTTGTCCCGGACGTTCTCGATAGTCCTCAGTGAGTTGGTCTCACAGAAGTAGACCTCCATATCGTCTGAAGCGTCCGAGGCGGCGATGTACTCGGAAAATGCCTTGGAAATATACCCGGCCCTCGGCACGGAGATACGCATTTTCCGCTCAGCGTGGCGGTTCGGCGAGGCTATGTCCTCCATGGCGTCCAGCTGCATGAGGATCCTCTTGGCGCAGGCCAGGAACTTCACGCCCTGATCTGTGGGGATAACGCCCTTAGACGTCCTCCGGAAGATCGTTATGCCCAGTGAGTTCTCCAGCTCCTTGATCGCCTTGCTGAGGTTCGGCTGAGCCATATACAGGTTCTCTGCCGCCTGAGTGATAGACCTGGTCTTCTCGATCTCGACGGCGTATTTGAAATGCAGGGTGTTCATAGCGCTCTCACTTCTTGTTCTTCTTATCGGGAGCAGCCTTCTTCTCCGCCTTCTCAGCAGGAGCCTCGCTCTCGATGGTCTTCAAAGGCTTGCAGGGGTTCCCCACAGCCACTACGCCGGAGGGTATGTCCTTAGTGACCACGCTGCCGGCGCCGATCACAACGTTATCGCCGATCGTTACTCCCGGCATGACGCAGACGTTGCCGCCGATCCAGACATCGCTGCCCACCTTGATCGGCTTTGCGAACTCAAGGCCGCTGTTGCGGGTCTTGGCGTCAAGCGGGTGAGCGGCGGTGTAGAAGCCGCAGTTCGGCCCGATGAAAACGTTGTCGCCGAAGCTGACCTCGGCGCAGTCGAGTATCACAAGGTTATGGTTGGAATAGAAATTGTCGCCGATGAAGATGTTATAGCCGTAATCGCAGAAGAACACCGGCTCGATCCAGGTATTCTCCCCCTTGAAGGCCAGGAGCCTGTCAAGGAGCCTTGCCTTCTTCTGATAGTCGTTGTAAACGGCTGCGTTGAATTCCATGCACAGCTTTTTTGCCGCTGCACGGTCATCTACGAGCTCACGGTCGTTGCCGTTGTAGAGCTCGCCTGCTTGGAGCTTTTCCTTTTCGGTCATTTCGTTTTCCTCCTTTTATTTAGAAATAAATATCGCCACGAGTCCGGCCGCTATCCCTATGAACACAAGGTGCGGCACGATCTTAGATCTCATGTTCTCCGAGGCTGTTTTCTTCTCGGAAGCGTATCTTCTCTCGTCGTAAAACACTGTCGGCGGGTCCGGCCCCTCAGCAGGGGCCTCTCGCTGTCCGGCTTGGTCTCGTCCATATTTCCCCATTCCAGCGGTCACGCCATATCATGTGTTTCGGTCTCAGACAACGCTGTTGAGTATCACGATGTCGCTGCCCTTATAGTGGTAGATGCCGAATTCTCCGGTCATATCGGTGTCCTTTATGGCGAAGCTGTAGAGCTCGCTCTTTATCTGATCGTCGCTGTCGCTCTCGGTGAGGGAGATGTCCTCCACCCGTCCGGCGAAGCTGTCGATCTGAGAGAACTGCTCCGGCATGGTCTCCACGATGTTGCTGAAGCCCCCGGCGAGCTGCTCCATAACGTAGTAGGTATCCTGAGCGTCGGCTTTTTCCCCCAAGCCGATCTGTTCAAGGAGCATATCGCACATTGCGTCGTAGTCGGTAGCCTCCGCCCATTTCTCGAAGTCCTTCTCCCGGAAGGAGTCCAGCTGCTTTTCCAATGTTTCGGTGATGTCCTCCGGAAGCTCAGGGACCTCATCGGGCTCTTGAGCGGCTTCCGGCTCGGTGAGCTCGTCAGCAGCCGGCTCGGTCTCCTCCTCGGCAGATGCTTCGGTCTCCGGCTCCTCCTCTGCCTCAGTTGGCGCCTCTGTAGGCTCGGCCTCAGTGGGTGCTTCTGCAGCCGCCTCCGGGGAGCTCTCCTCAGCGGAGCTCTCAGGATCCGTCTGGCCGCAGGCGCACAGCCCCATCAGAGCCGCCGCCAGCAGCAGTGCTGTGATCCTCCTCATGGCTCTCAGCTCTTAGAGCCCTTTGCTCCGAAGCTGCCGCCCATCGCAAGGAGGTTAGTGTCGAAGGAGTAATTGATCTTCTCGGCCTGACGGTGGCGCTTGAGAGCGAGCTCGATCATGCGGTCAAGAAGAGCTGTATACTTCACGCCCTTGGGCTCCCACAGGTAGAATGCCAGAGAGCCGGGGATCGTGTTGAACTCGTTGATATAGATCTTATCGGTGGCCATGTCGATCATGAAGTCGATCCTTGCCACGCCGTTGCAGCCCAGATAACGGAAGGCCTCAACAGCGGTCTTCTTGATGAACTCGTCCTGCTCGGCAGTGATCTCGGCAGGGATCTTTCTTTTCAGGGTAGCCATGCCCTTGCTGCCGCCGGACTTTCCGCCTCCGCCGACGTACTTCTGCTCGAAGGAGAGTATATCGTCCTCGCTGGCCTGTACGGGCTCCTCGCAGACAGAGGCCTCAGCGGACTCGCAGTCGCCCAAAACTGAGCAGTTGATCTCCTTTAGCTGTACCACGCAGGGCTCGATGAGGATCCTGTCAGCGAACTGGAAGGCGTCCTCGGCGGAGCTTATGAAGGAGGCTCTGTCGCTGGCCTTTGAGATACCAACGCTGGAGCCCAGATTTACGGGCTTTACGATAACGGGATAGCCGAAGCGCTCCTCCACCTGATCTGCGAAGCTCTCCAGCTTGTCGAGGTCGTAGGAGGAGATCCTGATGCCGTCCAGCACCGGGAAGCCTGCGTCCTTGAGCATGATCTTCATGGTGTACTTATCCATTCCGATAGCGGAAGCCAGCACGTCACAGCCCACATAAGGCAGGTCAAGGGTCTGCAAATAGCCCTGCAAAGCGCCGTCCTCAACGTTGGTGCCGTGAACGATCGGGAAGGCGATGTCCACATCGAAGAGCACGTTGGAGCCGAACTTCTTCATCTTCTGGCGGATGAGCTGGACCTTGCCCTCGCTCCTTACGAAAACGCACTCAGTACACTCCTTCAGCAGAGCGGGGATATCCTTGTAGGCATTTATGTCCATGAGCTTCTCACCTGTCCAGAACTCGCTCTTTTTCGTCATATACACGGGGATGATGTTGTACTTTTCCTTGTTGAGGCTGGCCATGGCCTGAACTGCCGAGATCACTGAGACCTCGTGCTCTACGCTTCTTCCTCCGAAAAGTACTGCAAGGTTGATCTTCATAATACTACTCCTTTATAAATTGCGCATTGGAGTGTCCGCAGCGCTAAAAATTGCTTTTGATGTATTCCAGCAGAGGCTTTTTTCTTACAAGCTCCCTGTTGCTCCTGTACCACTCATAGGCCTCCCGAAGCCCCTGGGAAAGGGGCGTCAGATCGCTGATCAGCCTGTTCTGGGCGCTCACGTCAAGCACATAGCCGTAGTCGTAGAACGGGAAATAGCTCCGCTGCGGCACATCTGCGCTCACATATCTTATCTCCGGAGCCTTCCCCAAGGCCGCATAGCACAGCCTTACCCATTCGTTAATATCCACAGGGCAGGTGTTCCCGGTGTTGTAGATCCGCTGCTCCGGCTTTTTGATCAGAAGAGCCTCCATGAACCTGCAAAGGTCCCTTACATGGCAGAATTGCAGCGGCATACTGCCGTCCTTCGGCACGTAGAAGGGCAGGACCTTCTCGGCGCACTCAAAGACGAAGGCCTCCCGGTACAAGTTATCCATTGGCCCGTAAAGATAGGGCGGACGCAGTATGTAGGCTCCCGGAAAGCGGCTGTGCAGCAGCTTTTCCGCCGCCAGCTTATCCGTACCGTAGTCGCCCCACACGGTATTTCTTCCGCACTCCTGCTCCTCGCTGAATGGCTGAGGAAGAGTTTCCGGGTAGACTGCGCTGGAGCTCACGAGGATATAGTCCCCGAAACTGCCCAGCCCGTCCAGCAGGCACGAAACGTCCTCCGGCATATAAGCGGTGACGTCCAGCACAGCATCGAACCGCATATCCTTCAGGGCATTTCCCAGCGCCCGGCGGTCGGCTTTGATGTGGGCCACATTTCCGGACTGCGGACGGCTCCCCCGATTGAGCACATAGACCTCATGGCCTTTCCCGGCGAAATACTCGGCGGTATATCGGCTGACGAAGACCGTTCCGCCAGTTACCAGCAGCCTCATCAATAGTTATCCGGCAGATCGTTCTCCAGAAGGACGATCTTTTTCTTGTCGGTATGGCAGGCCGAGATCTTGGCCAGAGCCTCATTGAGGCCGTCCTCCACGAAGACCCTCTCCATATCGAAGCCTGCGTCCTTGATGCCGTTGTAGATAGGCCTCGTCTGCTCCTTGCCGACGAGAATGATATAGTCGCAGGACTTAGCGGCCTCCTGTCCGAACTCGAAGTTCAGCTCCTCCTGCTTAGCGCCCAGCTCCACCATACCGGGAGTCACCAGTATGCGGCAGGCGTCGAAGAGCTCCAGAACGGCAAGCGCCGCCCGGCAGCCGCTGGGGTTGGAGTTATAGGCGTCGTCGATGAAGGTAAGGCCGTTGCCCTTCTCAAGGAGCTGCAGCCTGTGGGGAACTGCGGCGATACGCATTACGGGGAGCACCAGCTTCTCCAGCGGTATACCTGTTCCGTGGGCGTAGGCGATGGCTCCCAGCAGGTTCTGGACGCTGTGCTCGCCAAGGAGCTTCGTGCTGAACCGGCAGCTCTCGCCCTCGGGGGTGGTGACGGTGAACTCGGTGCCTCTGTCGGAGACCGTCACATCACTTCCCCGATAGTCGCTGCCCTCGGTGACGCCGTAGGTGATAGCATTGGGATAGTCGGCAGACTTCTCCCGGATCAGCTCGTTGTCGTAGTTGAGGTAGACCTTCCCCAGAGCGGAGATGTGGTCGGCCAGCTCGAACTTGGTCTTCACCACGTTCTCGATCGAGCCGAAGGTCTCAAGGTGCTGAGGTCCCACGGAGGTGATGATGCCGTCGTGGGGATCGGCGATGCCGCAGAGCTCCTTGATCTCGCCCACACGCCTTGCGCCCATTTCGCAGACGAAGTACTGGTGGGTCGGTCTAAGGTCACGGCGGATCGTTATGGTGACTCCCATGGGAGTGTTGAAGCTCTCGGGAGTTTTCAGTGTCTCGTACTGTGAGGAAAGGAGCTCGCTGAGGTAGAACTTCATGGAGGTCTTTCCGTAGCTTCCTGTAATGCCGACTTTGTGCAGGTCGGGCATGGACTTCAGCTTCTTCTTGGCGTCGTTGATGTACCAGTTGTTTATGCAGGTCTCGATCGGCTTGTTGATCAGATTTGACAGCGGAACGAGTATCGGTGTCAGGTACAGTGCTGCACCTACGATCATGAACGGAAGGTTTCCGTTGAATCTTTCTGCGCCTTCAAAATCTACTCTATCAGCGGAGAAAAATGCTCCAACAAATATCAAAGCTATGAGTATGAAAAACGTTGCGAGCATACGCTTTACCCTTGCGGTGTATTTAAGGGGCTTTTTGAACTTCTTCCCCGGCTTGTTCTTAACTGCGATGATGATATCGCACACCGCCAGCACACAGAGGACCGCCAGCGAAGCGTTATGCTTGCCGGCAGAGAAGACGTGCTTCTCTGGAAGCCATATTACCGGATCGGTGAAAAGCAGTACAAGCTGTACAACAAGAAGTATGCAGAGGGGAATGTATCTCTTGAAATTCTTCTTCATCCACCAGGAATGTTCGGGGGTCTTGTAGCCGTTGAGCTGTAGCATATGGAGCTCCCTCAGCCCAAGGAACACCACAGCGGTCAGCGTGATGACTGTATATACGCACCAGATAATAATACTCATCAAAAGTCTCCTTTAGTCGTCCAGCTTCATGAAGGACGTCATTACACGGTCGAAAATGAACTGCTGCTCCAGGAAGGAGTAGTGTCCGGCGTTCTCCAGCTTCACAAGGCCGGCGTCGGGGATCAGCTCCTCCATTTTTTCGCCGTCAGACAGCGGAGTAGCCGTGTCGTTCACTCCCCATACCAGAAGCGTAGGGCACTTGATATTGGGCAGGAGAGGCTCTAAGTCCTCGTTGACGGTCTTCACCAGCACCTGCCTCATCAAAGGCGAGGCGGCGGCGTAGTCTGCGCTGCCCATTTTCTTGCGGAAGTTCTCCAAGGCGTCGGGAGCTATCTTCTGCATGAGCTTGGTGGAGAGGAAGGCCTTCCCCAGCTTGTAATAGCGTGTGCGGAGGCTCTTCTTGTTGCTCCTTGGGGGGAGTATGCCGGCGCTGTCCACTAAGATCACCTTCTTGACGGTGAAGGGCAGGTCCGTGCGGCTGTTGAGCTTGATGATGACTCTTCCGCCGAAGGAGTGCCCCAGCAGGGTGATCTCCTTATCGTCGTAGTCCCTGAGGAAGTCCAGCACAAGATCCACATAGCCGTCGACGTCCCACGCCTCGGGAGGCTCCTGGCTCTCGCCGAAGCCGGGCATATCCATGGCCACAACGGTGTATTTCTTCGACAGGAGGTCTATGAGGTGGCTAAACAGCTTGATATTGCTCCCCCAGCCGTGGAGGAGGACCACCAGCTCGCCCTGGCCTTTTTGCTCATAGTTTATCCTGAGACCGTTAACAGTTTTGATCAATTTCATTATCTCCATTTTATCTATATATTTTTGTATATGGCTCGTTCAGACCAAGCAATTGCATATACATTATTATTATATCACGGCAGTTATATATTGTCAATCATTTTTAGTTTTAAGTTATTATGCAGTTATAAGTTATTAGTGCGTAGTGCGTAGCTGTAGTTGAAAGTGGAGAGTTGAGAGTGGAGAGCTGCGGTGTCCGCCTAACGGCGGACGAGATCTGAATGTAGGGGCGAACATCGTTCGCCCGGTGGTCACCGAACGTTTGTAGGGACGGCCATTGGCCGTCCGTGCCTCCTCGAAAATTTGTAGGGGCGAATTCCGTTCACCCGGCCGTGACAGAAATACCGTAGGGGCGGACCCGTGTGTCCGCCCGGTGGTTTTCGGTGAACGCTCACCGCCCGGCTAAGGCCGGGCGGCATAGGCGGGCAAAGAGGAACACCTCCGGAGGGGAGGGCTTTAACAAAAAACTGGTACAAAAGCCGTCGGCCCTCCCCTCTCTTCGGTTTTCCTCTCTGCACTCTCTTTTCCCTCACTCCCCACCCCGCCGGCTTTTGACTATC
>JAFUAO010000021.1 GCA_017460665.1 Ruminococcus sp. | reverse complement strand
GTTGTAGTCGTAGCCTTAGTTGTTGTCGTAGTAGCTGATGTAGTCGTAGTTGTGGCCTTAGTTGTTGTCGTAGTAGCTGATGTAGTCGTAGTAGTGGCCTTAGTTGTTGTCGTAGTAGCTGATGTAGTTGTAGTTGTGGCCTTAGTTGTTGTCGTAGTAGCTGATGTAGTTGTAGTCGTGGCCTTAGTTGTTGTCGTAGTAGCTGATGTAGTTGTAGTCGTAGCCTTAGTTGTTGTCGTAGTAGCTGATGTAGTTGTAGTTGTGGCCTTAGTTGTTGTCGTAGTAGCTGATGTAGTTGTAGTTGTGGCCTTAGTTGTGGTGGTAGTAGTCTGAGTTGTTGTTGTAGTGGTCTGAGTTGTAGTTGTAGTAGTCTGTGTGGTGGTTGTAGTAGTAGCCTCAGTTGTCGTCGTTGTTGTGGTATCCGCTGTAGTTGTAGTAGTGGCTGCCGTAGTCGATGTGGTAGCTGCTGATGTAGTTGTTGTTGTGGCCTCAGTTGTTGTTGTAGTTACTGTTGTAGTTGTTGTGGTTGTAGTTGTTGTAGTGGTGGTCGTCTCCTCTGAATCATCAGAGTTAGTGATACCGATCGTGATATCCTGACCGCCTACTGAACCGTTATGCTCGTAAGAAACTGCATATCCCTCAGGAACACTGTCTTCTACTACATAATAGTATGTTGTAAAGCCGTCATTATTCTTCTTCTCAAGATCATCCCAAGTATAAGTCCAATTGTTGGAATCATCAAGGATCTGAGTGTCGATCTTTTCGATCGTCTTTGTGATAACAGGTTCACCATTTATCATAGTAACCTTGCCGTCAACTATGGTAATATAGTCACCCTTTGAATCATCAATTGATGAAATCAATCCCCACTCATTTGTTTCGACAGGACCCAACCAATACGTATTTTTATATGTGCTTGGAAGCCTTACAGTAGATGTATCAATTGAAATTGAACCATCGTCCTCTACATTGAAAAATGTGTAAACTGTGTCTACATCAGTTACCCACATAGAAGCCGGATCAGAACTTGCCCACGGATCCCAGTCAGGATTTCTCTTTAACCCATATGCTCCAAGTGAATAATCGCTGAACGCTGTAAGTCCACTTCCAAAAAGCATATTTGTATCAGGTGAATACGCTCTTCTAAGCCCAAACAAATACAGTCTATCCGCCTCGGACTCAGTACCCTTGTCAACAGCATTATCCCATATTGACAGGCCCTTATAAAGTTCAAGGATCTTGTCAGTTAAATCTGCGTTTTCCTGCTCCTGATACAGACTTTCAAGGTCCTCCGGATCAAGACCGCTCTTGATAGCGCGATAGAGCGTTACGCTTATTGCTTCATGACTGTCCTTGGTATCCTCCCAAGTCTTTTCAGCGGTTACAGAACCTTTGTCCTCCTTGTTCATAGGTTCCATGAAGAAGGACATATGTGACTCGCCTGATACTGTAATCTTTTCTGCGATCGCATTTCCGGCGAGATTGTTAACATAGAGATCTGTGTTAGGAGCTAATACCTGACCAAGAACTTTTCCAACTCTTAGCGGGATAAGGTCGTCATTTGACTGAGTATGGAAATTGTAAAGTACGTTTGTTCCCGTATAGAATGATGATTCATCATTTTCCTTAATAATATCGCCATCAATAGAATGTAACTTTACAGTCTCTCCAAGATCATTTAAGTTTATTCCCTTTGTACCATCAAAAGTATCATACTCCGATTCGGGTATATCAAGCTCTATATTAAGAATAATACTTTGATTCCCATTGATAACTGACGAGCCAGACGTACCTTTATAGTCAACATTGACGCCATTTATATGAAGCTGACCGTTGCCTTTGATCATCTTCATCAAGTCACTCGCCTTTAAGCTAACGAAATTCTGTCCGTTCGGTTCAACATTGATCGTAATATTATTACTACCATCAAGTATATTGCCATCTTCGTATGTTTCTGGTTCAACTGTGTTTGCAGTATTCGCATATTCATCAGACATATTCTCATATTTTGTTCTGAGAGCATCAAAGTCAATGAACGTATCTGTGAAATGCCCGTTATAACTTACTACATCAAAAGCACCACGTCTGACACTGAAATCTACTTTTCCTTCGGAATAGCTTTGCTCATTAAAATACCCGTCAAACTTTTGAGCATCACTTGGAAATCCAAGCTTGCCACCGCTCTCCTGATTGAATAAAAGGTAATCTTCTGGGACTACAATATCCGTAACGTTGTTCATAATAAACTGTCCCGGACTGCCCTCAGGTTCAAATTCCCTGCCGACAACATTTACCAATCTGGCGACATACTGGTTTGGAGACGGCTGTGCTCCTATTACTATCGGAGCCGCAACGTTACCATTTGTATGCACTGTCGATTTTACAGAATCGAATGCGAAAAGATGGAAATCTCCGGCTACGCCAAGGACATTTCCACGATTCCAGATAGATTCCTCATAAGGATAATCCAGGATCGGCAAGCCGTCAATTTTATTGACTTCGGCTTTTGCTGGCGTTAGCCCATTAGTTAGAAGACTCGTGACGACGAACGCTGCGGAAGCGATCCCGCTAAGCAATCGCTTACCTATCGTTTTGCCGATAGGATCTGATGATTTTCTCATGGCTTCTCCTCCTTTTTTTCTTTCTCAGAGGAGCTAATCCCCCGAGATCAGCCATTATTCTCAATAACTTCTGCGGTCTGATGTCTGACTTAGCTTACACTTGTCCGTGTCCTGCTAAAATAGTACACCTTTACTTGTAAATTCTACCACATCTAAAAATAAATGTCAACGCAAATATTAGCACTTTATGAACAAAAACACAAAAATTATACGATAATTACAAAAAACGGCTAGAAAAGCCGTTTTACTTTTGTCAATATAACATCTTGATCTTACGATCTGTATATCCTTGCTATTTTACCAAAGGTGGATAATTTAAATAATTTGGTGTATATTTTGATATTTTTGTAATTTATATTACAACATATAGTGGGGCTTGATCAGGTTGGGGATTTATGTACGATCATGCTGATCAATGAGATCGGTCATAATGGAGGAGCATTTGATAACTATCTGAAATAGCGGTCGCTATTGGACTGAAACTATTGATTTATAGGACCTTATGTGATATTATAATATAAAGAATACGGTCGCTTTTAGATAAAAAACACATAATAAAGGTGGGAAAAAGTTTGCAGATAAAAAAGGATGAGATCCAAAAGAAGATCCTTGCCGTGGCAGAAAAGCTATTTATACAAAGAGGCTACGAAAATACTTCCATGAAACAGATCGCAGACAGAAGCAATATCAGCAAAAGCAACATATATCGCTACTTTAGCTCCAAGGAGGAGATCTATGAAGCATTGGTAAGCAATGCAAGGGCTGATCTTATAAATACGAGCTATCGCTTTTTTACACCTGACTTCATAGAAAAATATACCCCCGACAAGTGCGACGAAATATCCGCAGTTCTTGCAAAGCTGCTTAGCAGGCACCATTCGGGGATATTGATAATGCTTCGTTCGAGCGTCGGAGCTGACAGAAAGCTGATCGAAGAGCTTATCATGAATAGGTTCATTGAAGCGTGTCCCTTAAAGGACGAGGGGATAAAAAAGCTGATATCAAAGCTGATTATCTTCGGACTGACGGATATTCTCTTAAATCATTCGGACGAGAAAAGTATTGCAAATGAGCTGAATGCGCTGATCTGTTATCACTATATGGGCCTCAACGGAGTAAAGGAAAGAAACGTCGATCGAGCTAACAGTCAGAAAGGATAGATCGGAATGGAGCCATACTTTTCAGGTAAAAATATCAATTCCGGCAGACAGTTCGAGGTAGATGCAGTTAAGTTCATTGCTATCCCCTTTATGATATGTATCCATTTCTATGAGCAGTTCGGCAGCTATGACTTTGGAAATACTCTTCCGGACACGGTTTTCCGAAATTTGATCGAATTTGTCGGCGGACCGCTTGTGGCACCTGTTTTTATGTTTTCTATGGGTATCGGAATGGTATATACAAGGCATAACTCTCCTCAGGATCTCATAAAACGAGGTGGAAAACTCCTGATCATGGGATACTTGCTGAATTTTTTCAGACAGACACTGCCTCAGCTCATAAGTCTGGCAATGGGGATAGACTCAGGTCCGGATATTCTCGGAGGCCTGCTTTGTGTCGATATACTGCCGTTTGCAGGAATGGCTTTTCTGACTGTCGGAGCCATGAGAAGGATAAAGCTGTCTGCTGTGCAAATATGTACATCGGCATTTCTAATGCAGACTGTTGGTATATGGAGCACAAGGCTAAACATGGAGCCCGGCGTTATCCAAGCACTTCTCGGACTGCTTGTCCCAACAGGCAAATGGACATCCTTTCCGCTGACATTATGGCTGGTCTATCCGGCACTGGGAATGGTATTCGGCGAGCTTTTGATCAAATGCGCTGATAAGAGCAAATGGTACAGAAGACTGATGATCTGTTCTGCTGCATTTTTTGCCGCATTCACTTCGGGCCTTTTGTGTGCTGGCTATGATATACGGGAGATCTATGCACTGTGCGGTGATTCATATTATCATCACAGCATTTTAGCGACCTTATGGATAACTCCGGTCATCATATCTGAGCTTGGAGCTTGCTTTTTTCTGCTCGGAAGGCTGGAGAAAACTAAGCTCGGCAGGATCATCAGATATTTCAGCGTAAATTTGAATATGATCTACATTATCCAGTGGCTAATCATAGCCTATTCCGTTGCGGTGGGGATATTGCTCGGGATCGAAAAGGCCCGTTCGCCCCTTGTGATCATTTCGGGCGGTGTTGTTGTGACGACAGTTTCGGTAGTGGTATCAGTTCCGTTTGTAAGGCTTAAAAAAAGAAAAACTAACATATGTCAATGACAAGCAGGGCTTCATGTGTTATAATAACGTCATAAAACTCAGGCTATCAAACAGCAAAGGGAGAAACGACAATGGATAAAAAATACCTTACAGACCAATTAAAGGAATTTGCAGACAAGTATAATGTCAGCGCAGATGAAGAGATACTCGGGAAGATCGTGGATATTTCGAGCTTTCGTGTTGTGCCGAAGGGAGAGATACTATCCTCGATAGGCGATGATTCTACCATTTCGGGAATTGTGCTTTCCGGAATGGTAAGGAGCTACTATATCGATGAAGAAGGAAATGACGTGACCCGCGGATTTTCTCCTACAGGTTCGCTTTGTATGGACGAAGGTTTTTTCGGTTATGAGGAAAGGATCTGTATGTGGGAAGCTCTTGAAGAGACTACCTTGATGCTCTGCGAGACTTTGAAGATGAAAGATCTTATCCGTGATAATGTAAGGTTCAAGGATATATGGATAACCCTGCTTGAAAGTGCTTTGAGATATAAGATGTACCGCGAGAACGGATTTCTTGTGGAAAATGCGACAGAACGATATCTGCATTTCAAAAAGCTATACCCCGACCTCAGCGGACGGATCCCATTAAAGCATATTGCAACTTATCTTGGGATCGCTCCGGAGTCCCTCAGCAGGATAAGAAGTGCCATGAGAGAGGAGAATATCGAATGAACAATGATATCATGATAGGCACCTGGGCGTGGGGCGCAGGATACAATGGCTCCAGAATGATCTTCGGGAAAGGCTATGATGAAGCGACATTGAAAAGCACTTTTGAAAAAGCTGTAGAGCTGGGCTTTCTGAAATGGGATACCGCTGCGGTCTACGGTATGGGTTCCTGCGAAAAACTGCTTGGGGGACTTATAAACGGCAGAGAGGATACCTATATCTCCACCAAATTCTTTCCAAACAAGAGATACAAAAGCGGAGCACTTGAAAAGTCATTTAACGAAAGCGCTAAGCGGCTCGGTGTGAAGTCGATCGATCTCTTTTGGATACATAAGCCCAACAATTTGCACAAAAACCTGAAAGAGGCGGTGCCTCTGATGAAGGACGGAAGAATAAAAGCGATAGGCATTTCCAATGTCTCGATGAACGACATCAAGGCAGCAGAAAGGTTCCTTGAAAGTCAAGAGCTTCGCCTCGGAGCAGTGCAAAACCATTTCAGCCTTCTGCGAAACGATCAGCAGACGATCATCGACTACTGTAACAAAAACGGGATCTGCTACTACGCATACATGGTCCTTGAACAGGGAGCACTGGCTGGAAGATACGATGCAGAGCATCATTTCCCCACTTTTTCAATGAGGAACTTTGCCTTCCCGAAGAGCAAATTCAGAAAGATAGAGGGTCTGCTCGGTATGATGAAGAAGATCGCTGCTAAATACTGTATCGACTGCTCACAGATCCCGATACTATGGGCAATAGCTATGGGCGCAGTTCCCATAGTAGGGATCACAAAGCCTGCTTATGCCGAAAAACTCTCTGATGCGTTAAAGATCAGCTTGTCTGATGAGGAGATCGGCAGGCTCACAGAAGAAGCCCGCAAGACCGGTATCCGTCAGCAGGGCCTATGGGAGCCGCAGTAGAAATAGCTTGCATCGGTCCACAAGTATGGGTGAGCTTTTAGTCGAAATTGATCATTTTTACCATTTATATATCCCTTCCTTCTGCGGAATAATACTACCACGGCATCAATAATTCATTCCAAAGGAGAACAAAACAATGAGCAACAACAGCAATAACAATGGCGAGATGACACAGAAGGGTCGTGAGGCTCTCGAGAGATTCAAGATGGAGTCTGCAAGCGAGATGGGTATCGATCTCAAGCAGGGCTACAACGGCGACCTTACTTCCCGTGAAGCCGGTTCTATCGGCGGCCGTATGGTCCAGAAGATGATCAACGCTTACAAGCAGCAGTAACGAAAACGGCCGGAGGTGATCCTCCGGCCGGTGTTTTACTTATTCTTCCTTCTGATCAGCAGGGCCACGATGTCGGGGCCAATATTGGCGGAAACGACTGCTCCGATGTGGGCATACATCTCAGCCTTGCGGCCTGTGCGCTTGATCATCTCCTTCTCGACCTCCTTGGCAAGAGTGTCGTCCCTTCCGCAGATCACGATGTAAGGCGTCTGGGGAGTCATGCGCTTCTCCGCACAGTCGCACAGCTTTGCGACGATGTTCTTCTCTCCCCTGATCTTATCGACCGTAGCAGTCTCATTATCGGCGAACTCGATGATCGGCTTCAGGCCTAAAAGCTCACCGGCAAAGGCCTTTGCTGCGGAGACTCTTCCGGACTTCTTCGCATACTTCAGCGAGTAGGGCACCGCATACATTGCGGCGACGTTGAACCAGTCCTCCAGATAAGCGACCACATCCTCGGCCTCGGCGCCCTTGCGGATCTTCTTCACAGCCTCCATGATTGGGTAGCCGTAAAGGATCGTGTAAGCCTTTGAGTCAAGATTGTAGATGTTCATCTTTCCGGCGATCTCAGGGTGATCATCGAAGAGATCGTTCTTCGCAATGATCGCATTGTTGTAGGTGCCGGAGCCGTGGCTGTTTATGGAAACTACGATCACGTCGGTAACTCCGTCGTCGTACATCTCCTTATAAGCCTCCTCGAACTGGAGCGGAGTGATCTGAGCGTGCTTGGGGATCTCGTCGGACTTGCTCATCATCTCGTAGATCTCCTCAGTAGACTTGTCGAAGGTCTCATGGAAGGTCTCGCCGCCGAAGGTCAGCTCAAAGGGCAGGACCTTTATCCCCAGCTCCTCGATCACCTCTTTGGAAAGATCGCAGCAGCTATCTGTAAGAATCATTATCTTTGACATTTCGTTTTCTCCTTTACCATTCGTATTTCGTGAGCCTGCCCTCTCTTGAAAGGTCAGGGTAGTCCCACTGTCTCAGCGCCTCGTAAACAGCGATAGCAGCGGAATTGGACAGATTTAGGCTCCGAAGCTCGTTCCGCATAGGGATCCTCACGCAGCTCTCAGGGGCTTCGTGGAGCAGCTCCTCCGGAAGTCCCCTGTCCTCCCGTCCGAAGACGAGATAGCAGCCGTTGGGATAGCTGACATCGCTGTGGACCTGTCTGCCCTTAGTTGTGAAATAGAAGAATTTTCCGCCCTCGTTCCGGGAGAAGAACTCCTCCAGAGAATCATATCTCGTTATGTCCAGCTTGTCCCAGTAGTCAAGGCCGGCCCTTTTAAGATGCTTGTCGGTGATCTCGAAGCCGAGAGGTCCCACAAGGTGGAGCCTTGCGCCCGTAACTGCGCAGGTACGGGAGATGTTCCCTGTATTCTGCGGGATCTGGGGCTCTACAAGGACAATGTTAAGTTCATACATTTTTGCGCCTCTTGAATAAAAAACTGACTGCGGCAGAGAATATACCTGTGGCACTTTGCCGCAAAAAACTGACCCAAGGAAGTGGAGACCATGGATATAAAAGCCATTGCTAAGGGAACGGCGGCAGGAGCAGCGGCAGGACTTGCCTGCTATGCACTGGCCTCCGCCAGCACCGTAAAGAAATACAGCATAAAAAGGGACGCCGGCAAGGCCATGAAGGCTGCCGAGACCCTTCTCAGGGATATAAAATCCGTTATCATGTAGCGGAAAGCCCGGAATTTCTCCGGTAGCCGAGATAGCTCTCAAGTATCAGCACCGCAGCTACAGCGTCAACTACGTCCTTCCGTTTTTTTCCACGGGTATTGGTGACGTTTAGGTAGCCGTGGGCTGACACAGTTGTGCAGCGCTCGTCCCAGAGCTTGACGGGACAGCCGGTGAGCTTTTCAAGCTCCTGAGCGAAAAGCTGGCATTTTTCAGCCCGCTCTCCGACTGTTCCGTTCATATTTTTCGGGTGGCCTACTACGATCTCCTCAGCACAGAGCTCCTTTGCCTGCTCAGCAGTCTTTTCGATACACCGTGCGAAGTCCTTTTCCTTTATCACAGTCACCGGCGAGGCGATCATCTCGCTTTTTCCGCAGACAGCGATACCGGTCCGGGAGTCGCCCAGGTCAACTGACATTATTATCATTCCACACCTCTCAGGTACATATTCACCACGGCTTAACAGCTCCGATGATGTCTTTGACTGATGAGATGCCCTTGCTGTCCAGCCACTCGTTCATCTCGCTTATGATCCTTACGGGAGCGTATGGGTCGGTAAAGATCGCCGCACCCACCTGAACTGCGGAGGCACCGGCCATCATCAGCTCGATGGCGTCGCGGCCGGAGGAGACTCCTCCCATGCCGATAACAGGGATCTTGACCGCATTGGCCACCTGCCATACCATTCGGACAGCTATGGGGAACACCGCCGGGCCGCTCAAGCCGCCCACGTTGTTCCGGAGAACTGGCCGTCCGGTATTTATGTCGATCCTCATTCCGAGAAGAGTGTTTATCAGGGAAACAGCGTCCGCTCCGGCAGCCTCGACTGCCTTTGCGATCTCAGTGATACTGGTCACGTTGGGCGAGAGCTTCACCACCAGAGGCTTCTTCGTGGCGGCACGGACCTTTCTCGTTACCTCTTCCGCCATATCGCAGCGTGTGCCAAATGCGGCTCCGCCCTGCTTGACATTGGGACAGGAGATGTTGAGCTCGATCATGTGGACATCGGTCTCGTCCAGCTTTGCGGCTACCTCAGCGCACTCCTCAGGTGTAGCTCCGGCGATATTCGCCAGGACCACCAGATCCTTGGTCAGCAGATAAGGCAGCTCGGTCTCGATGAAGTGGTCGATACCGGGGTTTTGCAGGCCCACAGAATTGAGCATACCTGCCGGTGTTTCGGCGATACGTGGAGATAGATTGCCCGTGCGGAGGTGAAGGGTAGTCCCCTTTGTGGCTATCCCTCCAAGCTCGCTGAGAGGAAAGAGCTCCTCATACTCACGGCCGTATCCGAAAACGCCGGAGGCCGGGATCACAGGGTTCTTCATATCGACTCCGCAGATATTCACAGAAAGATCAGCCATTACCAGAGCACCTCCTCAGCGTTGAAAACAGGGCCGTCCTTGCAGACGTGGGCGAAGTATTCCTCGTCATTGCGCTTGGTGCGGCAGGCGCAGCCCAGACAGGCTCCGATACCGCAGGCCATCCTCTCCTCAAGGGAGATCTGGCAGAAAATGCCCTTCTCCTTGCAGATAGCGGCGATATTTTTCAGCATAGGCATGGGTCCGCAGGCGTAAACAGCGTCGATCCCGCCCTGCTCCGCCAGCTCCTTGAAAGGCTCCGTAACGAAGCCGTGGATACCGGCGCTTCCGTCGTCGGTGCAGAGGATAGTTTCAGCACCGGCGGAGGCGAAGTCCTCCTGGAGGATAGCAGCTCCGGCGCTGCGGAAGCCGCTTATGACCGTAGCACGGCTGCCGTAGAGCTTTGCCAACGGCAGCATGGGAGGAGTACCGATGCCTCCTCCGATCAGCACTACCTTTTTATAGGAGGGATCAATGGTGAAGCCGTGTCCCAGGGGCGCCAGCATATCGATGAGCTGGCCCTCGTTGAGCTGGGCAATCTGAGCCGTGCCCTCGCCCCGTATCTCGAAAACGATACGGAGAGTGCCCTTCTCCTTGTCGATCCCGCATATCGAAATGGGACGGCGAAGCGTAAAGCTGGCTGCTCTTATGTGGACGAACTGGCCCGGCACAGCGGCCGCAGCCACCTCCGGACAGCTTATCTCAAAGCTGTAGATCTGACGGGCGATCGCCTGTTTTTTTGCTATGATGTATTTGCCTTGCGTGTATCTCATATTTTCTCCTTGGTATTTTATTCAGGATCAATAATCCTTCTTTCTGCCGCAGTTCTTGCACTTGCTGAACATTCCGAACTTTCCGCCGCAGTATACGCACAGCCCCTGTGTGCGCAGGAAGGCTGCAACGCTCTTGAACTTATAGATGTCGGAGGCAGGGAAAGAGATATTATTAAAGTAGATAGTGCGCACGCCCTCTCCGGTGCCCTTGCGGTCTACCTCGAAGGAAGGCATGGCGAACTCGTTCTCGGGCTCCCATGTGGTCTTGGAGTTCTCGAAGGTGATCTCTCTAAGGCCGCAGATAAGGGCATTGTTCGCCACTTCCTTTACGCCTCTGGGGATCGTGATTGATGTAAGTGACTCGCAGCCGTTGAAGGCCTTGTAGCCGATCTTGCTGATCTGGAGGGGCAGCTTGACGCTCTCCAAAGCAGTACAGCCGTCGAATGCCAAGGCGCCGATGTCGTAAACGCCGTCGGGGATCACAACGCTCTTAATGGTCGTATTGTCCTTGAAGGCGCTGGGAGCGATGCACTCAACGTCCTCGGGGATAACGACCTCCTCAGCAGAGCCGTTGTACTTCTCCAGAACGCCGTGGAGGATCTCGAATTCCTTGTCAGAGGACTTCTTTTCCGGCTTAGGAGCAGGCTTTTCTGCAGGCTTTTCCTCTGCCTTTGGCTCTTCTGCCTTTACCTCTTCCTTCTTGGGAGCAGGAGCCGGCTGAGGAGCCTTTGCCTCTTCCTTCTTGGGGGCAGGGGCCGGCTGGGGGGCCTTGGCCTCTTCCTTCTTAAGAGCCGGAGCTGGCTGAGGTGCCTTGACCTCTTCCTTCTTGGGAGCAGGTGCCGGCTGGGGGGCCTTTGCCTCTTCCTTCTTAGGAGCCGGTGCCGGCTGAGGAGCCTTGGCCTCTTCCTTCTTAGGAGCCGGGGCCGGCTGAGGTGCCTTGACTTCTTCCTTCTTGGGAGCCGGTGCCGGCTGAGGTGCCTTTACCTCTTCCTTCTTGGGGGCAGGGACTGGCTGAGCGTCACGGACAGCGTTCCTGTTTTTGGCCGACTTCACCGCAACTACACGAACTCCACGGGCAGGGATCTTCACAGGCTTCTCCTGTTTCTCCTCAGAAAGCGGGAAGCTCGCACCGCAGTATCCGCAGTACCACTTTGCAACCGTCTTGTCCGCAAGGATCTCCGCTTTGCACTTGGGACAATGAACTGCCGAAAACTTTTTCTCTTCCATAGTTTCCTCCTGATAGCGTTATTTCATGCGCCGTCTGTTCACAGCGCCGATAGTCGTAAAATGCCGCTGAAATAGGCCGTCCGCCTTAAATTTCCAGCGAAAAGATCTTATTTATATAATTATAACACATTATTATAAAAAAAGCAACCGTATTTCTGTCATTTTATGCAAAAAACTGTGAAAGTCCAGTGAAAGGCTGACTGACAGACTATGAAGAAGCGCCTGTTTTCGCCCTTTTCGGAGACTGTCCGGCTTGACAGAAGGCCTGATAACGGGTATAATATAGAGGTAAATACCCAAAGGAGGTATGATCATGAAAGGAATAAATATCGCCGGCGCACTAGCCGGTGCTGCACTGGCCTGCGGACTTGCCGCAGTGATCCCCTTCGCAGCAAGAGCTGCTACTCCCGATGAGGCCGCCGCCGTCGCAAGGTCCTACGGCTACTCAGAGGAGGATATACAGCAGGCTTATAACGAATACTACGAAAACCCTGAGCTTTACCCTCCGGAGAAGATCGACGAGTATATTGCGAAGCTCCATGAGGCCCACCAAAAGCAGGTCTCAGTCGTGCCTCAGCAGACCAGCGTCGTGATCCCTTCGCTGACAACAACAGCAGCTCCTGCGGCCTCAGCCGAGGATCCGGATACACCTGTAACTCCTGCGCCTGTGGACGACGGCAGCTTTACGCTGACAGCCTCTGACGGCTCCGCCTTCACAAGGATCAGCCGTGAGAAGTTCATCGCTCTGTCCTACGAGGAGAAGCTGGCCTACCTGAGCACCTTCACCGAGGCTCAGCAGCAGGCGATCATCGACGACCTTTCCCCTGCCGAGAACAGGAGCCTGCTCAAGCAGCTCCCTGCCGACAAAAAGGTCGAGGTGGTGGATAAGCTGTCAGAGATCACTGATGATATGGGCATGACTATCACTGTGGAGGAGATCTCAGATGACACCCTGAAGATCGCTATGAAGAACGACAAGGGCGAGCTCGTGAACATCTCCGAGGCCGGAGCTTCCGTTGAAAAGACCGGCTACGACAGAAGAGGCATACTGGCCTTCTGCGGTAGTCTCTTCATCGCAGCGGCTGCCGGCATAGCAGTCGTCATGAGGAAGTGCTTCGGCAGAGAAGGAAACGGTGAGGCTAATGAGTGAGAAGAAGCGCAATTCTCCCCTGCTCCACATCGCAACGCCCTTCATAGTGCTGGCGCTTTGCGCCGGGATAGTCACTGCGGCTCTCATAAAGCCCTCTGACAAGCTGAAAATGTACCTGAACATCGCCTTTATGGACAGTCTCAGGTCAGAGCCCGACGGCGGCGGATCAGGGCTGGTCGTGAAGGACAACGACATAATCGAGGACTATTCGGGGAAGACCAGCTCTCAGGGCGAGGTGATCAGGCCGAAGTTCGGCGAGCTCTTCGCTGTGCTGAAATGCGACGCTCTTGAGGTGGACGTGCCTGTTTACTGGGGCAGCGGATCTGAGCTTTTAGAGCTGGGAGCCTGTCAGTCTACTGGATCGGCCGTTCCCGGCACTGAGGGAAATGCCGTTATCAGCGCCCATGTGGACACATTTTTTGCTGACCTTGGGAAGCTGGACATCGGCGACAAGGTCACTTTGGATACGAACTACGGACAGTTCATCTACACGGTGAAGGAGCTGATCGAGTTCAAGGCGACCAACGGCAAGTACGTCGTTCCCACCGAGGACACCCGTTTGACACTTTACACCTGCAAGAAGGACATCCTCGGCAACTCAGACCAGCGCTTCGGCGTGATCTGTGAGCTGACCGAGAGCCGCTTCTACACTGAGGCAGGAGGTGAGGACCAGTGAAAAAGCCTTCGTCTTACATTATCTCAATGCTGCTGTCAGTGGCCTTTGTATTCGTTACGATCGGCCTAATGGGAACTATGGTGGCCTTTATCCACGCAACCCCCGAGAAGGCCATAAAGCTGGCAGAGGATAAGCAGATAACTCCCATGATCTCAAAGGAGATCGAGACCTATTTCAAGGAGCGGACCAACACCTCCGGGATCCCGGCACAGGTCTACACCGACGCTATCACCGAGGCTGAGATCAACCAGATCAGGGATCAGCGGATCCGTGACGGGTTCACTTTCATGAGCTCCGGGAACACCTCCGACGGGATCGTGGAGCTGGATAAGCTGGATCAGAGCATCGAGGAGTTCTTCTCCGGTTACGCTGACGAGAACGGCATAGACAAGGACGAGAAGTATCAGACCGCTCTGGAGAAAGCTCAGGCCTCAGCCAAGAAGGTGGTCAGCGAGAAATGCGATATTTACAAGATATCCTCCCTGCAAAGCCACGGCGTGCTGAAAAAGGCGGGGATCGTTTACAGGAACTTAGGCTACATCATCGCCGGACTCTTCGCAGCGGCCGCAGTTTTGATACTGCTCCTGCTGGCGGCTTGCCGGAAGGAGAAAAGATCCGTGCTGTACTGGACGGGAGTTTCCGCTCTAGTTGCCGGCGCAGTCGGGACAGTTCCCTCGGCAGTGCTGCTGGCTACGGACTATTTCAAGTCCTTCTCGATCAAGCAGCCCTCGGTCTTCACGGCCTATACCTCGGCTATGAACGGCCTGACCTGCGCATTTATGGCGGCCTCTATCGCTGTGACTGCCGTGGGCATAGCTCTTCTGATCGTGTACGGAGTAATACTCAGCAAGGAAAAGTCGGTGTCCCCCACTGATGTCTCCAATGTAAGCGATAAATGATCATTGGGAGCGGCATAAGACAGATACCCATATAAAAGTTTTGCCCCGAAGCATCTAAATGCGCTTCGGGGCATTGTATTTGCCTGCTATGATAGATCAGATCTCATTCTGTATCAAATACTTTTGCCAGGTAGTTGAATATCTATCGCCAAATGTTACACTTGTAATTCTGGAATATTTGATCTCGATATTGTCATTCCATGTTCCGTCAGCATCAATAGCAGAAAAAATGACAGATGAATTTTTTATTTTACTCAAATAACCGACATAGAAAAAACGGTCATCATTATTCTCATTTTCAATAATAATAAGAATATTAAGTGTTTTTAATGATCCAAATACAGCTTTCCATGAGGATAGATCGATATTAGGCTTTTTTATATTTTCGAGCAGCTTTTTTTCTTCATTTATCTTAGCACAAATACCATCATTGATCTCTATTTTCTTTAGATCAGATATTTTTCGTATCTGAAACCCATCAAGAATAAAATCATCTTCTTCAATGCCCAATAATAGTTTGTCAGAGTGATCCAAAATATAAAAATACCAATAGTTATCATCATAACTAAAGCAGCATCTGCAAAGATCATACGTTCCCATTGAACTATGTAAAATACATATTTTTTCTGCTCTATTCACGAGATCGTTCCTCCTTTAGAACCCGATATATCTTAGTAACTATCATATCACAGCATTGCTGCACTGTCAATAGAAGAGCCATATTACTTTTGAACAAAGGTCAGAGATACTATAGCTCAAAACTGTATATCAGCGCCGCACTTATCCGCTCCATTTTTGTTTTATGCTGCAAACATATGACTTCCATTTTTTTCAAAAAAATGAAGAAAAGATCGTTGACTATCGCCGAAAACCGTGTTATAATAAAATTGATCAGTTGCCAAACTGAAAAAATATATCCAAAAGGAGGCAATATTATGGCATCTATCAAAAAGTATGTGGCTGAGTTCATCGGAACTATGGTTCTGGTAACACTTGGCTGCGGAACAGCAATGCTGGTGGGCTGTGACGCTGTTAACGGCGGCGGATACATCCTTACGGCTCTGGCCTTCGGTCTCGTTATCGTTGGCATGGCTTACAGCATCGGGAACATCTCCGGCTGTCACATCAACCCTGCCGTTTCTCTCGGCGTTCTCATCAGCGGAGGAATGACTGTCACCGATTTCTTCGGCTACATCATCTCTCAGTGTCTGGGAGCTCTCGCCGGATCCGGTATCCTGGCTGCTATCTTCAGCCTGGGCGACGTTGCCGATAAGACCGGCGGCTTCGGTTCAAACGGTCTTGCCGGTGTGAATGACAGCGCTGCTGCCGGACTGCTGGTAGAGATCGTTCTCACCTGCATCTTCGTTCTCACTATCCTCGGCGTTACCTCAAAGAAGGCCGGACACGGCTCCTTCGCAGGTCTCGTTATCGGTCTGACCCTGACACTGGTACATATCCTTGGTATCGGTCTCACAGGCACCTCCGTTAACCCTGCAAGAAGCATCGGACCTGCTATCGCTTCTGCTATCAACGGCAATTCCGATCCGCTGGGCTCGCTTTGGGTATTCATCGTTGGACCCTTCATCGGTGCTGCTATCGCAGCCTGTGTCTATAAGTTCCTTGAGAGCGGCGCAGAAGAGCCTAAGGAGGCTCCCGCACCTGCTAAGAAGAACACAAACAACAAGAACAGCAAGAAGAAGTGATCTGATCGGCGCACATCGAAAAGGTGTGCGCCTTTTCTTTTGGAGGAAATATGAGAAAGCTCATGATACTGATCGCTGCTCTGCTCGTAGGAGCTCTCTGCGGCTGCTACGAGGCGGAGCTTGATCCCCCGGAGAGCTATGAGATGACCAACGGCTCCGGCGAGACTTATACTATTGAATATCGTGAGACGAATGGCTTCCCTGACCACGGTGTTGAGTACAGCATATCCTCAGAGGGAAAACTGCTTATCAAATATGGCGGCGGTGACTATAAGTACCTCGACGAAACTAAGCCGGCTGAGGTATTGTTCCTGTTCAGCAGCGGCTCCAAGGACTATTACTATCTCCGCAGCAAGGACCTGTGCTATATCTTCGGAGGAGAATACGACTTCGTTCATCGCTCACTGAGGATCTTCAGCGACTGGAGCACTGCGACAGAGCTAGAAAAGACCAATGCTGCCGACTTTGCCAAAAAGCTGCGCAAGGCTTTCAAGGAGGAGGATCTAAAGTCTCTGTTCGATACAGCCGGATACGATCCGGGGCTCATTATGGCCCTTTACGGACTGGAATAAAAAGATCCAAAATTTTTTTCAAAAACCCCTTGACAAACTTCCGATAACATGATATAATATATATCGTTGATCACGGAGCGTTCGATCGTCTGGGTGTGGCGCAGTTGGTAGCGCGCTACCTTGGGGTGGTAGAGGCCGTGGGTTCAAGTCCCGTCACTCAGACCAATTGATGACTTCCGGTGCTTAGGCACCTATCCTGCTGTTCCCCAACAGTTAGGAGAACGATCTCAGTTCAGTGATCAGCAAGCAGTCCAGTTTACTGGGCTGCTTTTTTCTTGCAAAAAATAAGCTCCTTCCCGGTGGAAGGAGCTTTTTCATTTATCTATCAGGAGCAGGGTGAGCTCTGTGAGCTGCTCCATCGTTAGCTGCTCGATACGGGCGCTCTCCGAGAGCCCTAGGCTGCCAAGCGCCGAATAGACACGCTGCTTTTCGATCCCCATCATAGAGGAAAGCGCATTGGAGAGGGTCTTTCTCCGCTGAGAGAAGCCGCTTTTCACGATTTGGAAGAAGAATGTCTCCTCCTCTTGCGAGAGCCTTGGCTCCTTGTTAAGGTCGATCCTGATCACTGCGGAGTCCACGTTTGGCGAAGGCATGAAGCTCCCACGGGACACGCCGAAGAGCTTCCGGGGCGTTCCGTAGTAGTTCACTCCCACGGTGATAGCGCCGGACTCCCTCGTCCCTACCTTGGCGCAGAGGCGCTGAGCGGCCTCCTTCTGGACCATGACAGTTATGGACTGGATCGGCAGGCGGCTCTCCAGCAGCAGCATGATCACCGGCGAGGTGATGTAGTATGGCAGATTTGCGCACACCGCCACATGAAGTCCCCCGAACTCCTTCTCGATCAGAGCTCTCAGGTCGCACTTCATGACGTCCTCGTTGTATATCCTGATGTTGTCGAAGTCAGCAAGGGTCTCCTCCAATATGGGCAGGAGCCGGCTGTCGATCTCCACCGCCGCCACCTTGTCCGCACGGAGGGCCAGCTCCTTTGTGAGCACGCCTATGCCCGTGCCGATCTCAAGGACTCCCCAGCCGGGCCCGGCATTGCCGTTTTCCGCTATCCTCGGGCAAACAGTGGGGTCGATGATGAAGTTCTGGCCCAGGCCCTTCGAGAAGCTGAAACCGTGTCTGCCGAGGATATCCCGGACAGTTCCTATGTTGGTAAGCTCCATGGTCACTCCTCTACAGGGTGGCGCTGCTTATCGGTGAACTCCTTCTGCTTGGCGTCGTTGAGCTTATCCATATCGTTCACAAGATAATCTGCGGAGCGGTAGGCTCGCTGGAAATCCATGTCGCTGAAATAGAATTTCAGGTCGACGAACTCCCCGTCAAGAATTATATCCATACCGCAGATCTGCCTGCCGGGGTACTTCCTGCCGGCGTAGGCGATGTACTGGTCTATCTCATGGCGCTCCAACTGGCCGCCTATAACGTTTATCTTCATAGCTTGCCTCCGTTCATTCTTTTTATTACAGCCTCGGCACACTTCATGCCGTCGACTGCCGCTGATACTATCCCTCCGGCGTAGCCGGCACCCTCTCCGCAGGGGTAGAGCCCCTTTAGCGACACGGAGCAAAGGTCCTCGCCACGCAGGATCCTTACAGGTGAGCTGCTGCGGCTCTCGACTCCGGTGAGAAGTGCTTCTCCGTCGTCAAAGCCGGCGATCTTCTTTCCCATTTCGGGAAGGCCGAGCCTCAGGCTCTCGCAGACAAAGCCGGGCAGGTATGCCTCCGGCTGGGCAGGCCGGACTCCCGGTCTGTAGGAGGGCCTTACCTTTTCTGAGAGCCTTGCTTCGCCGCCAGTCAGAAAGCTCCCCACGCTTATGGCAGGAGCACGGTAGTCTCCCCCGCCGGCCGCAAAAGCCTTCTCCTCGATCTCACGCTGGAAATACATCCCTGCCAGCGGATCGTCGCTGCCGTAGTCCTTGGGGTCGATATTCACCAGCAGAGCGCTGTTGGAATTCTCGTCGTCTCTTGCAAAGCAGCTCATGCCGTTGACAGCGAGCCTTCCCTCCTCCGACGCTGCCGGGACGACCGATCCTCCCGGACACATACAGAAGGTGTATAGAGCTCTGCCGTTGGGCAGGTGGACGGCCAGCTTGTAGTCCGCAGCTTTTAGAGCCGGGTTGCCGGCCATATCGCCGTACATGGCACGGTCGATGTCCTGACGGCGGTGCTCGATCCGGACTCCCACGGCAAAGCTCTTCTGAGCCATTTCGATACCCTCGGTCTGTAGGAGTTGAAAAACGTCCCGGGCGCTGTGGCCTGTAGCAAGGATAACGCTGCCAGTGGTGATCTCATGGAGCTCCCCGTCCTTTTGGTAGCTTATCCCGGTGAGCCGGCCGTTTTCTGAGGAAAGACCGCAGGCTCTGCCGCCGAAGATCACCTCTCCTCCCAGAGCGATGACCTGCTCTCTCAGGGCCTTCACGGTCCCTCGGAGCCTGTCTGTACCGATGTGGGGCTTGGCAAGGTAGGTTATCTCCTGTGGAGCGCCAAAGCTCACCAGCTTTTCCAGGATCCAGCCGATCCGTGGGTCCTTTATGCACGTTGTCAGCTTGCCGTCAGAGAAGGTCCCTGCGCCGCCCTCGCCGAACTGCACGTTGCACTCCGGGTCAAGCCTTCCGCCGGAGCTGAACTCCTCCACCGCACGGCATCGGGAGTCCACATCTCCTCCTCGTTCAATGACGATAGGACGGGCGCCGGCCATTGCCAGGACAAGAGAGGCGAACATACCTGCCGGCCCAAAGCCTACCACGACCGGCCGCTCCTCGGAGGGAGACACCGCCGTGATCTCATAGCGGAAGGGCTGGTGCTTTACGGCGTTTTTCAGGCTCCTGAGCAGCCTTTCCTCGCCCTTTGCCTCGATGTCAAGGGAGATGATGAAGTGGATATCTGACTTTTTCCTTGCGTCGACCGACTTTCTTGAGAGCCTGACGCTCCTCAGCCGATCCTCCGGGATCCTCAGCCGGTCTCGACAGATCCCTTTCAGGTCGCTAAAGTCACAGCTCAGCGGCACCTTGATATTGCTGACTCTGATCATTTGGCTCCTCCCTTCACCTGTGATGCGCAGTTCCTTCCGGCAGCTGTCCCGGAGGACCATGCCCATTGCAGGTTGTAGCCGCCGCAGTCTCCCACCACGTCAACGGCCTCTCCGCAGAGGAAAACGCTCCTGTGGAGCCGTGAGCGCAGCTCTCCGTCTATGCAGCTCCCGTGGATACCGCCGCAGGTGGCCTGGGCGCTTTGCCACGGAGCACAGCCTGTTACCGGGAACTCCGCCTTTTTTATGAGAGAAGCAAGGCTCCTCAGCTCCTTGTCTGTAACTGTTGAGATGGCCTCGGTCATTGGCCGGCCTATGGCTCGCTTTACCAGATATACTGCCGGATTTTTGGCGAAGAGCCCCGTTGCCAGCTCCTCCAGAGGGAGGCTGCTTTTCCGCTTCCTCATGGAGAAAAGGTAGTCCGTTAGCTGACCCAAGGTCATTTCCGGCAGAAGGTCGGCCCTCAGGGTCAGCCTTCCTTCATACTGCTGGTAGAGATAGGCCAGATCAAACACGCAGATCCCCGAGACAGTGCTCTCGGTGAACTGGATCTCGCCCTCCTCGGTCCGCAGGAGCTGATCGCCGGATACAGCCGAGATCCTGCCCTTTAGTCTGACTCCCTTCAGCCCTTTCAGAAGGCTCGGATCTGTTTTCAGAGGCGCCACCGCCGGGCAGATCTTCGCTGTTTTGTAGCCCAGATCTCGCAGCAGCTTGATGACTGTACCATCAGTGCCGTGCTGGGGCGAGGCATAGCCTCCTGCCGCAGTGATAAGGCCGGCACAGCTCAGCGCTCCGGCTTTGCAGGAAACGACCGCTCCCCTGTCGCCGGGCTGGATAGAAGTCACATTGTAGTCAGCTCCGCAAAGGAGCTCTACGCCCAGCTCTTCGCAGCGCTGACGGAGGGCATTGAGGATCGTGGCAGCACTTTCGCTGTGGGGATAGACCCTCCCCTGACTGTCGGCGTAGGTCATGACCCCCATAAGGCCGAACATCTCCTCTCCGGAGAGCTCCGCCCTGATGATCTTGACCGCATCAACTGAGCCGTGGTATTTTTCCGGGGAAATATCCCTGTTGCTCAGGTTGCACCTGCCATTCCCGGTGGCGAGGAGCTTCTTTCCCACTCTGTCACAGCGCTCCAGAACAGTGACGCTCAGCTCGGGAGCCGTCTTTTTTGCGGAGACCGCCGCCGCAAGGCCTGAGGCTCCTCCGCCGATAATTATTATATCCTTGTACATGGCAGCTCCTTACTGGGGAACGATGTCGATGATGACTACTTCCGGGCGGTTGTTCAGCCGGACCGGCGCCGGAGAAGCTCCAAGACCGGAGGTTATGAACATCGCTCCGCCGTCGTAGCTGAACCAGCCCTTGTCGTAATACACGCCGTCTCCCCGGAATTTCGGCAGGAAGGTCTGTGTTTCGGCATCGACGAGAGGTCCTCCTCCGAAGGGGAGCTGGACCATTCCGCCGTGAGTGTCCGCACAGAGCGTCAGGTCGGCTCCAAAAGCGGCGTATTTATCGTAATTTGGGATATGGGCCAGCAGCAGTGAGAAGCAGTCTGGCCGCAGAGTGAACTCATTGGTAAGGTCGAAGGTGGGACTGAAATAAACATTGTCTATGCCCATTATCTGGAAGCTCGTGCCGCCGTACTCCACGACCTCCTCCTTGTAATCAAGGAGATGAGCGCCGGTCTGGGAGATCGCCTCCTTGTACTCCTTGGAGGTATCATGGTCGCCGGTGACGAAGTAGACCGGATAGCCCTTCTGGACGATACCGGAGGTCAGGTCGATCGGGATCTGTATAAGCTCCCAGGGACTGCGCCGGGTATACATATCCCCTAACATGACAACGAAGTCCGGATCGGCCTCCTCGACTTTTTCGGTCAGGGTATCGTTGCTGATCCCGTAAAGTGTCGCATGGAGGTCGGCGACGATCATGATCCTCACGGGATCCTTGACTTTAGTGGAGGGGAACTCCTCGGTGACTGTTTTTACTGTGTAATTGTTGTACCACCAGACGCCTATGAGGACGCACAACAGCAGGAACAGCGTCAGACCTCTGTGCTTCTTCTTGGACTTTCCGGCAGGTCTCTTTTTCTTTTGTTCAGGCATTTAACTCTCTTTTCTATCCTTTATGTGTACATCGAGCTGGTCATAAGGGATCCTGATCCCGTGGGAGTCGAAGGTTTCCTTTATGGCCTCGATAAGGCTGTAGCGTATGTCAAGGTAGTCCTCGTTCCTGACCCATACGAAAACATCTATCGCAACTGAGCTGGACTTATGGGCGCTCATCCTGACGATCGGCTCCGGAGACTTCATTATCCTGCTGTTCTCACTGATATAGGTGAGGATCAGGGCTCTTGCCACGCTGTAGTCTGAGTCATAGCTTATGTCGAAGGTCAGCTCTATGCGGCGTGATGGAGTGTCGGTGTAGTTGATGATCTTTGCGTCAGAGACCTTTCCATTGGGAATGAATACGGTCTTGCTGTCAAAGGTCTGGAGCTGAGTGTAGAGTATACTGATCGAGCGTACCGTTCCCACGGTCCCGTCCACCTCCACAAGGTCTCCGGCGGAAAAGGGCTTTGAGAAGAGTATGATGAAGCCTCCTGCCAGATTGGAGAGGCAGTTTTGCAGCGCAAGGCTTATGGCGAGACCGACAGCTCCGAAGATCGTCACTATGGACGACATGGGGACCTTCAGCAGCGACAGGACTATGGCTGCAAGGACAAGATAGAGCACGATCCTGATGAAGGACACAAGGAAACTCCTTGCAGCCTCGTTCACATTGGAACGGCGCATGGTCTTGCTCACTACAAGTGACACCAGCTTCACCAAAAGCAGGCCGAGAACGAGGATGATCGCTGCGGTGATCAGCGAAGGGATAGCCTTTACGAACTTATCACCGGCTGCCGTCAGAAAGCTGGACGTCTTGTCGGCCTGCTCCTGAAAAGCGCTGGCTACAGGATCGGCCTGGGTAGTTTCCATATCCATAGGCACCTCCACATATAATTATACATCATAAATTATACCAGAAATGACTGCATTTGTCAAATATATCCTCCGAAGAAAAGACCGCAGCCATTTGACTGCGGTCCTTGAGACGATGAGACAGAGACCTCCATGGGTCTTAGCCTCGCTGTTTTCAAAAATGTCATGATATGAGCTTGCTCACCAGGACCACGATCCCTGCCACGAGCGCTGCTCCGGCTACCCAGATCAGCGCAAGGAAGGACCGCTTTTTCGCTACCTGTCCCCAAGTCTGGACGAATGGCAGATCCTCAGTTCCCGGCAGGATCCAGAATTTGCTGTGGCCCACCCATAGCTTGTCAATAACGATACCGTCATAGATGTTCATCACTTCCAGAAAGAGGAGCGCCAGCAAATAGGCAGTTTTGAAGTCGCTCACCCGGTCCCACACTGCTATTATCAGGACCAGCGCTGTCAGCATGACCAGATAGAATGCCGTCATGAAGCGCTTGCGCTTTTGGGTCATGGTCGCCCTGTCCGTCAGGCCGATCT
>JAFUAO010000001.1 GCA_017460665.1 Ruminococcus sp. | reverse complement strand
TGAATGACAAATTGCAATTAAAAGTTTCGCTCAAGCCTTTTCAAAGGCTTGCGGAGTCCAGAGGCAGAGCCTCTGGTCGCCCTCCGCAGAGGGCGAAATTCTCCTTGCGAAGGCGCCTCGCAAGGGGTGAATTGAAAAACAGTCTGGGAGACTGTTTTTCAAGAGGGGACGCTCTGCAAGAGAGAGCGTCCCCTTCCACCGGTCCATTAGGTAGGCCTGGCCGCTCAGCGGCAACGAGGTATGTTTCGTCGGACGAAACGGGGAGCCGAAAAACGGCCGGGCGAACGATGTTCGCCTCTACAATTTGTTCCCAGAGATCTGATCGATCGGCCGGGACGTCGAGGACGCCGCCCCCTACACCTCGTGGTTATCGTTGAGGGGCGATGTGGGCATCGCCCCCTACACATAAATATAGCGCACGGACGGACAATGGCCGTCCCTACAAATACGTCCGCCGTTAGGCGGACACCACGATTCCGAATTCCGAATTGGAGGAGCCCTTGTGATATTGCACCAAACTCTCCCACGATATTTATGCACATCGCCGGATCTTGAGAAAAGCTCCTCCAATATTCAACGGGTATCCCTTGAAAACCACCCTCCTTTCGGCCCCTTGTGGACGGCATCACCGTCCGGATCGAAAGGAGGTCATTATTTTGCCGGCAAACAGCATCAAGACCCAAAAGGAGCTGTTCTGCTGCTGGTACGCTGCCCTGGGCTGCGTGGAGGAGGCCGCTCTCAGAGCCGGTTTCCCTCACGAGTCCGCCCTGGCAAAGGGGCTCTCCCTGCTAAAGGACCCCGGCTGCAGACGGAGGATCTCCGCCTTCAGCCAGGCTCTCTCTCAGGGCGGCAGCGTCACGGCAGGCCTCAGACGGCTGGCCTTCGGAAGCTGTGCGGACGCTGTTTCTCTCGCCTTCGCAGACGAGCTCTCCTCGCCGGGAGCCGTCAAAGGCCTCGACTTGTTCTGCGTTTCGGAGATAAAACGGGACAAGGGCGGCGGCGTGGAGATCAGACTGTTCGACAGGCTGAAGGCTCTGGAAAAGCTCTATGAGCTGGAGCGCATGGGCTCGGAGGGCGACACGGCGAGGTCCCTGATCGACGCTCTCACGGCTCCGGCAGAGGAGGGCATCAGCGATGAGGATCAGTAAGCTCTCGCCAAAGCAAAGGCTGGCCATGAACTGGTGGAGATCCGAGAAGTACCGCAGCTTCGACGCTGTGATCTGCGACGGGGCGGTCCGCAGCGGAAAGACACTTTCTCTTTCCCTCGGCTTCGTCCTTTGGGCCACCGCCAGCTTCAACAAGGCGTCCTTTGCCATATGCGGGAAGACCGTCACCGCTGTCCGGAGGAACGTTATCGCTCCGCTGCTGCCGCTGCTAAGGGACATGGGTATCCAGTGCAGCGAGAAGGTCAGCCGGAGCTACATCGACATCTCCCTTGCAGGAAGGACCAATCGGTTCTACCTTTTCGGGGGAAGAGATGAGGGAAGTGCGGCGCTGATCCAGGGAATGACTCTCTCCGGAGTCTGCCTGGACGAGGTGGTGCTCATGCCCCGTTCCTTCGTGGAGCAGGCTCTTGCAAGGTGCTCGGTGAGCGGCTCGAAGATGTGGTACTGCTGCAATCCGGACGACCCGGGACATTGGTTCTACAGGGAGTGGATAAGGAAGGCCGGGGAGAAGAACGCCCTCTATATCCACTTCACCATGGAGGACAACCCCTCCCTTTCCGAGAGGGTCAAGAGCCGCTACAAAAGGCTCTACTCCGGGTCGTTCTACGACCGCTTCGTGCTGGGAAAATGGACGGCCTCCGAGGGTGTGGTCTACCCCATGTTCAGCCGTGAGAAGCACGTCTTCTCCGGGAGCGTGCAGTGCGAGCGCTTCGTCATATCCTGTGATTACGGCACAGTCAATCCCTCGTCCTTCGGCCTGTGGGGGCTAAAAGACGGCGTCTGGTATCGTCTGAGAGAGTATTACTACTCCTCAAAAAGAGAAGGAGCCCTCCGCACCGATGAGGAGCACTATGCCGCTCTGGAGGAGCTGGCAGGAGACCGTGAGATCGAAAAGGTCATCGTGGACCCCTCCGCTGCCAGCTTCATCGAGTGTATCCGCAGACACGGAAAATTCAGGGTGGCTAAGGCAGACAACGACGTGATCACCGGGATAAGGAGAGTAAGCGCTGCCCTCAAGGAGGGAAGACTGATGTTCCACGTATCGTGCAGCGACATCATCAGAGAGTTCTCGCTGTACCGCTGGAACGAAAAGGCAGGCACCGACGCGCCTGTGAAGGAGAACGACCACGCTATGGACGACCTGCGCTATTTCGTCAGTGACCTCTCCGCCGGGGAGGACGAGGGCTTCTTCGCCCTTTCCGTGGCAAGATAGCGCCGGCTCGCCCCAAAAGGAGGAATCATGAAGCTATTCAAAAAGAAGACTGACAGGGCTGCTCCTGAGCTGATCCAGGCAGGAAGGGCCGGCACCCCGGAGCTGATGCTGCCGGCGGAGCCTGCCTCCTTCGAGAAGGAGCTCTTCGACCGGCTGAGGTACGCCGTCCCTGTCATTGACGCAGCTATACAGAAGATCATCCGCCTGACGGGAGGCTTTCGGCTCATTTGCAGCGACGAGAGCCTCCAGCAGGAGCTCGACCGCTTCTGCGACACTGTCCCGGTGGGGCTCACGGGCCGCTCGCTGGGGACCTTCGCCGACAATTTCCTTGACAGCCTCCTGACCTACGGCAGCGCTGTGGGAGAGATCGTTGCGGAGCCCTCCGCCATGAGGATAGCCGGCCTCTGGAACGGCGACACCTCGTCGGTCACGGTGGTCCCGGGAGCAGGCCCCTTCGACAGGAGGTACCTGATCCGCAGCTCCGCCGGAGAAAAGGCTGCTCCTCACCCGGAGCGCATAGTCTACGCCGCCCTCCCCGGGGGACGCTCTCTCCTGAGAGGTCTCCCGGCGATCAGCCGTATCCTGCTGAGGATCTATCAGTGCATCGGCCAGAACTTCGACCGCTGCGGCAACGTCCGCTACGCCGTCACCTACAAGCCCGCCAAGGAGTCCGGCGACTTCGCCTTCTCCCGTGAGCGCGCCCTTGACATCGCAAGGGAGTGGTCCGACGGCATGGACTCAGCACGCTACGGCCAGGTCAAGGACTTCATCGCTGTGGGCGATGTCCAGATCAAGGCCATCGGCGCCGAGAACCAGCTCATCGACACCAACGTCCCGGTCCGCCAGCTCTTAGAGCAGATCGTGGCGAAGCTGTCGATCCCGCCATTCCTGCTGGGGCTGAACTGGTCCAGCACAGAGAGGATGTCCTCTCAGCAGGCGGATATACTCACCTCTGAGCTGGAGTACTACAGAAGGCTGCTGACGCCTGTCCTCACCGAGATCGGCCAGGCCTTCCTGTGCTCCTTGGGCTCTGACAGCACCTGCTCGGTGGAGTGGGTCAACATCAACCTTCAGGACGAGTCTGCCCTTGCCGAGGCCCGTCTGAAAAACGCTCAGGCAAGAGAGATAGAAGCAAGACTTGAGAGCGCTGCTCTCAGAAACGACTAAGGAGGTACCTATGTACAACGATATCAAGCTGGAAAAGGGTCTTTACAACCTTTCCGACAAGTCATTCACAGCCGCTCTCGAGGAGCTGGACCCCTCCTCCGCCTACAGCGGCACGGCCCTTGAGTCCCTTGACGCCTTTGAGAGACAGCTAAAGCGCTTCAACATCAGGGTCAGCGGTCAGGACTGCGACAGAGTGGAGAAGTTCTTCTCCACCACCGAGTCCGCCGTGCTCTTCCCTGAATTCGTCACACGCTGCATCAGAAAGGGCTTCGACGAGGCTCTCCTCTCATCGGTATGCGCTGTCAAGACGGTCAGCGGCAGCGGCCAGTACCTTGGCTGCGTGCTGGACGACTCCGCCGAGTATACCGCCTCTGAGCAGGCACAGGCCCTTCCTGCTGCAACTGTCAGAGAGAGCGGCACCGCCATCGTGCTGGAGAAGTTCGGCAGGCTCATCAGCGCCTCCTACGAGGCGGTCCGCCAGCAGCGCCTTGACGTTTTCGGCGTCATGCTCAGGAGCATCGGCGTGAAGCTGGCCGTCACAGTGGCTAAGAAGGCCGTGGCCGTCCTTGAGGAGGGCGCTGTGCCGATCACCACTGACGCCCTCACCTACGCAGATCTGGCCGAGCTCTATGGCAGCTTCGACTGCTTCGACATGACCACAGTGATCGCTGCTCCCGAGGTGGCATCTAAGATCGTGGCCATGGAGCAGCTGGCTGACACCACCGCCGACGCAAAGGGCAGGATCGTGCTGCCCTTCGGCTCTGAGCTGGTCAAGACCTCCGCTGCCGATCCCGACAAGATCATCGGTATCGACCGTGCCTTCGCCCTTGAGTTCATCACCAGCTCAGACCTGGTCATGGAGACAGACAAGCTCATCGACCGCCAGCTGGATCAGATCACCGTTTCTATCACCTGCGGCTTCCGGAAGCTCACCCCTGAGGCAGTAAAGGTGCTCCAGATCGGCTGATGAAAAAGGGAGGTCCTCTGCCGGAGCACCGGCGGAGGGCTTCCCGTTATCTTGTGAAAGGAGCAGATCATGGACAAGAGGACTCTCGATAAGATCAACAAATTCACACGCCGCCCTCTCACCGAGGAGGAGGTATACGTCTTCCCGGCGATCCTCTGCGACAACGACATAGACCGTGACGGCGAGCGCTTCTCAGACGGCGCGCTGGAGGCTCTGAAGGAGCTCTTCATCGGCCGTACAGGGATCTTCGACCACAAGGCCGCTGCCGCAAATCAGGCCGCCCGGATCTTCGATACCCAGCTCATTGAGGACCCCTCCCGCACCACCAAGGACGGCCGGCCCTATAAGTTCCTCCGTGGGGAGGCTTACATGGTCCGCACCGGCGAGAACCGGGACCTGATCGCTGAGATCGACGGCGGCATCAAAAAGGAGGTCAGCATCTCCTGCTCCGCTGCCGAGAGAAGGTGCTCGGTGTGCGGAGCCGACCGCAGCAGAGGCGGCTGTGCCCATGTAAACGGCAGGACCTACGCAGGGAAGCTCTGCCACACGGTCCTTGACAGGATCACCGACGCCTATGAGTGGAGCTTCGTGGCGGTGCCGGCCCAGGTCAGCGCCGGCGTCACCAAGACCTTTTCCTCCGGGGAGGAGCACCCTGCCCCTGCCTACAGTGAGGACATAGCTGAGGAGCTCCGCCGGGACATCCGCAGGCTCGCATATTTTTCCGGCGGAAGGACGGCCTCCGACGCAGCAGGCCTTGCCGCAAAGGAGCTGAGCTGTCAGGAGCTCATCAGGCTGAAAAAGTCCTATGAGGCCCTTGCAGAGAAGGCCGGAGCCGGCGTCCAGCTCGCTCCGGAGGAGGAAGAAAAGCCAGTGCCGGAGCAGTTCCGGCTGAGATAGGAGGCTGCTATGGATACAAATTCAGTAAGATCACTTTTCGCCATGTTTTCCGGCGAGGAGGCGCACGATGAGACTGCGCCGATCGTGACGCTGGCGGTGGAGAGGATCGGATCTCTCCTTCTGCCGGAAGCCGACCCCAACGACGTGCGGCTGGACTTTCTCTGCGCTGCTGAGGCCAACTACCGCTATCAGCAGATCAAGGCTGCCCGTGGTGCCGGGGACTACACCTACGCCGGAAAGCTCTCAAAGACCGGCCAGAGCTCTGCACTGACCTGCGCCGAGAGCCTCCTCCGGGACTATTATCAGCTCTGTGAGGACCTTATCCGGCCAAGGACCTTCACCTTCATCACCACCGGAAAGGAGGCTGAGCCATGCTCACCGACATCATCAGCGACGTAAAGAGCCGCCTTGCTCAGGCCGGCGTCAGGAACGTTTTCACCGCCTTCGATGCCCTCCCTGTGGACAAAAAGGGCGAGTGCTTCACCGTGGTGGGAGTTAGCTCCCTTTCGGTGGAGGCTCCCATAAAGGCGCCTATGACGGTGTATTTCCCGATCCGTGCAGAGGTGGAGATCACCCTCCTTGCGCCGGAGAGCTGGTCCTTGGAGCAGATCTACGGGCTCTTCTGCGAGAAGATCGAGCCGGTGCTGCTGGAGCTCTCAGGCCTTACCACAAGGCTGAAGAGCCTCTCCCTGCGGCCTGACTCTAACCTTCACCGGACCGTCCTAAAGGCCGTGGTCTTTGCCGGAGGGATCCGCACGGTGGAAAGGAGCTCGCTATGAATACTGTCCTGACCACCCGTGAGGCCGCTCCCGTGTCGATCGGGGCCGTGACCCTTTACTGCGAGGAATTCAAGGCTCAGGCTGCCACGGCCTTCCACGAGGAGGCTACCGTTTCCGGCGGCAGCGAGATCACGAATAGGCTCCGCCGCCGGACGAGGCTGACCCTTTCCGGGCGGGTCTATGGCCGGGGCGAGACCTTCGTCCTCGCCATGAACGGCATGATAAATTCTGTCGGCACCTTCAACATCGACTACGGCAGGATCAGGTTCACCGGCTGCCTTTTGCAGGGCTTTTCGGCGGAGGACAAGGGCGAGGACTACATCAGCGCCCAGGTCACGCTGCTTGCCGGCGGCTCTGAGCTTAAGGAGGCATGATATGGGAGCTGTCATTCTTTTTAGGAACACTACCGGCACTGACGTGGAGGAGCACAGGGTGCTCTCCTTCACCTTCCGCAAGGAGGCGTATACCCCCTACACCAGCCTCAGTGCCCGTTTCGCAGCGCCCTCCCCTGACCCCACTACTGTCACGGAGGTGCTGTTTTATCTGGACAGCAGGCTGATCCACCACGGGATCGTTGACAGCTATACCGTCACTCGCTCCGGAGGGAGCTATATCGGCGTCCTTCGGTCAAGGAGCTTCACCTCCATGCTGCTGCAAAACCAGATGGAGCCGGGGCTCTACACGGGGATCTCGCTGAACAGGCTCATGGACGATATGATCCATATCCCCTATGTCACCCACGAGGAGGACACCGACGAGAGCGGCTATATCTTCGTCAAATACGGCTCGGATCTGTGGGAGGCGGTGGCAAATTTCTCCTACAAAAAGCAGAAGACCTACCCCTATATCCGCAGGACCAACTGCGTGATGATGACGCCCTATCCTCAGCCGGAGACCTTCGCCTATGCCTCCGGGGAGCTGCTCTCCACCGGTTCAAGGCTGAAGCTGAACACCATGGTCAGCAGTCTTCACATGGAGGACTTGAACGGAGACTTCGGCACCTACGACCTGACAGATCAGGCGGCTCAGGCCAGACAGATCGTCCGGCACAGGTACTTTGAGCTGGACCGTCAGTACCTCTATCAGCCGCAGGAGGCGCTGGAGTTCCGGGACAAATATGCAGCCCGCGGCTGGCGGAAGGACTTCTGCACCTACAGCGGCTACAAGGGCGAGGACCTATGCGATCTTGCCACGTTCGGAGGGATCAGCGGCCGGCGGATAACCTCGATAGGGATCACGGGCAGCAGCTCCGGGATCGTCACCGAGATCGGCACATACCGTGACCGGTTCTATACCTGAAAAAAGGGACTGCGTGAGCAGTCCCTTTTTGAGTTCTGAGTTATTAGTGCTTAGTTCTTAGTTGTGGTGTCCGCCGTTGGCGGACGAGATCTGAAAATTGATCCTACCGCCCTATATTTGTATGCCAGCAGGCCCGAAGGGTCCTGCGAAGTATAGTCAAAAGCCGGCGGGGTGGGGTGTGAGGGAAAAGAGAGTGCAGAGAGGAAAACCGAAGAGAGGGGAGGGCCGCCGGCTTTTGTACCAGTTTTTTGTTAAAGCC
>JAFUAO010000020.1 GCA_017460665.1 Ruminococcus sp. | reverse complement strand
TCCCCTCCGGAGGTGTTCCTCTTTGCCCGTCTATGCCGCCCGGCTAGAGCCGGGCGGTGAGGTCTTACGCACATGATACCGGTCGAAGAAGGCCGGGCGAACGATGTTCGCCCCTACAATTTGTTTCCGGGGATAGGCCGGGAGGCCGAGGGCGGCCTCCCCTACACATCGTGGTTATCGTTGAGGGGCGATGTGGGTGACTCCCCACAGTGTGGGGAGATGTCAGCGAAGCTGACAGAGGGGACGGGTCCCGGTTAGGGATCGCCCCCTACAAAAATTCCGGGAGGCACGGACGGCCAATGGCCGTCCCTACATTTGTTTCCGGGAGGCCGGGCGAACAATGTTCGCCCCTACAAATACGTCCGCCAACGGCGGACACCACAACTCTCCACTCTCCACTTTCAACTTTCAACTCAAACTAAGCTCCTCCGGGCTTGCTATCTTGGGAGATATGTGTTATAATAGAAGTATATATTTCCTGAAAAGGACGTGATAATATGTCTGTCAATTACGATGTGATCATTGCCGGCTGCGGAGCTGCCGGACTTTACGCCGCCATCAACCTCCCCTCAGAGCTCAAGGTGCTGATCCTCTGCAAGCGTGAGCTCTCTCTGTGCAACTCCTCCCTCGCTCAGGGCGGTATCGCCGGAGTCTATAACTCCCCCACGGACAATATCCAGTACCACCAGAACGACACCCTCATCGCCGGCGGCTTCAAGAACAACGTAGAGGCCGTCCACACCCTCGTCAGCGAAGCCGCTCAGGACATCGAGCGTATCATCGAGCTGGGCGTGGAGTTCGACAAGAACCCCGACGGCACCTACCACCGCACCCTTGAAGGCGGCCACAGCCACCACCGGATCTTCCACCATGCCGACGCTACCGGCAAGGAGATCACCTCTACTCTCCTGAGGAACGTTCAGGAGCTCCCCAACGTCACGATCATGGAAAACACGATCATGTGCGCTGTCAAGCAGACCACTACCGGCTATTCGGCCTTCCTGAAAACTCAGGAGGACGAGTACCTCACGGCGAACTGCCACTTCATGATCCTTGCCACAGGCGGTATCGGAAGAGTGTACCAGTTCACCACCAACTCCGCTATCGCAACAGGCGACGGCATTACCTTCGCATACGAGATGGGCGCTAAGATCAAGAACCTCAGCTACGTCCAGTTCCACCCCACGGCCTTCAACAACAGGGCCACCCGTGAGTGCTTCCTGATCTCAGAGGCGGTCCGGGGCGAGGGCGCTTACCTGCTCAACTGCCACAAGGAGCGCTTCATGCAGGGCTACGACGAGCGCTTAGAGCTCGCTCCCCGTGACGTGGTCTCCCACGCTATAATCCTAGAATCCCGGAAGCAGGGCTCCACTGACTTCTACCTGGACATCAGCTATAAGGACAGCGAGTTCCTGAAAATGCGCTTCCCCATGATCTATCAGAACCTGCTAGAGCAGGGCTACGACCTGACCAAGGAACCGGTGCCGATCTTCCCCTGCCAGCACTACCTCATGGGCGGCATCAACGTCGACAGGAACTCAGAGACCAGCCTGCCCAACCTCTACGCCTGCGGAGAGTGCTCTCACACCGGCGTTCACGGCAGCAACCGCCTCGCCAGCAACTCTCTGCTGGAGGCTCTGGTGTTCTCACGCCACGCCGCAAACAGCATAGCCTCACGCATGAACACTGTCCCGGAGGAATTCGAGGAGGCTCAGTTCGACGCTCATCTGGGCGCACCCCGTATACCTAAGGGAGTCCGCACAGAGGCCAGAAGGATCATGCAGAGCGCCCACTTCGTCATCCCCGACAAGGAGGCCGCTGCCGAGGGCTATAAGCGTGTCCGTGAGATCCGTGACGACCTGCTGACGGGCGGCTATCTTGTGGACGCTGACTACGTCCTTGCAAGATCGATCGTGACCGTTGCATATATCATACTCGGCGAAATGATCCAGTGACATATATAAGGAGGACAGCAAATGTTTAGCCCCAAAAAGCTCATAGCTCTTGCGGCAGGCGCCGTGATCACGCTGTGCGCTTCACTGACCGCTGATGCGGCATCATACAGATACGACTACAACATGGACGGAGTCTCCGACTCGGCAGACCTTCAGGCTCTGGGGGACTACCTGCTGGGCAGGGGGACCCTGGAAAAGGACGCCTACGACTCAGGGGACCTGAACGGCGACGGGAAGGTCAACGTCTACGACCTGATCCTCATGCGCCAGTATAACGAGGAGTTCAGCCAGAAAGCACCTAAGGGTATGTGGATCGCCTCCGGCTATGACGGAGTGAGATATTTCTGGTGGAACGGCGACAAGAGCCTTTTCTGCCCGGCTTCTACGGGAGTCTCCACCGACTTCACCTTCACTCAGGAGGGCAGCTCTCTCAGCCTCTCCCTCAGCACAGGAGGCACCGCCGCCGCAAGCATAAAGTGGCTCAGCGACAAGAGCTTCCAGCTCAACTGGTCCGGCACAGGCACCGAGACCTTCACCTATTACGGCAGCTACAAGATCAACACCACCTACGACATCTCCGGAAAATACGCCACATCGGGCAAGTACGGCGAGAGGTGGTTCGTGATCGACAAGCTCTCCGGAGACCACCGCAAGGCCGGCAGCAATGACCGGAGCTATTTCTCCTACTTCTTCGATTCCGGGGATCTGGTGCTGGTATACCGTGACGGCTCGATCAGCAAGTGCGGCTTCACACGGATAGACAGGGACCACTTCACCGTGACATGGCCCAACAAGACCACCGAGAAGTTCACCCGCCGTTCAGTTGAGGTCAAGGACGGGATCACCTACATAAACGGCATACTTATCGCCAACAAGACCTACGCTCTGCCTGAGAGCTATGCTCCGGGAGGCCTCACCAGCGAGACCAATGCCGCCTACAATGAGATGAAGGCCGCTGCGACTGCTGACGGTATCCCCATGTGGATCTGCTCGGGCTACCGCTCATACAGCTATCAGAGCCAGCTCTACAACAACTATGTTGCCCGTGACGGCAAGGAAAAGGCCGACACCTACTCCGCCCGTCCGGGACACTCCGAGCACCAGACCGGTCTGGCAATGGACATAAACTACGCAGACGACTCCTTCCTCGGGACCCCCACAGCTGACTGGCTTGCGAAAAACTGCTGGAAATACGGCTTTATCATACGCTACCCCAAGGGCAAGGAGAGCATAACCGGCTATAAGTACGAGCCCTGGCACGTCCGCTATCTGGGCAAGGAGACCGCCAAGCTGGTCTATGAGTCCGGGCTCTGCCTTGAGGAATACCTCATGATCACCTCAAAGTACTCTTAATGAAAGGAACTAACGATATGAAGCTCCTGCAATGCTATATCGACAACATCATCACAACTGCCCTAATGGAGGACATAAACTACATCGACGCCGCCGCAGATAACCTGATCCCCCCTGAGCACAAGAGCTCGGCCTACTATGTGGCCAAGGACGAGGGCGTGGTCTGCGGTATAGAGATCGCCGAAAGAGTTTTCGAGCTGGCCGGCGGAGATGTTGAGTTCAGGATCCTCCTCGGCGACGGCACCAAGGTCAAGAAGGGCGACATCATCGCTGAGCTGGAGGGCAGCACTCTGACTCTGCTGAAGGGCGAGCGGACTGCGCTGAATATCCTACAGCATATGTCGGGGATCGCTACGGCAACAAATAGATGTGTGGAGCTGGTGAAGGGCACTAATGCCTCTGTCACCGACACCAGAAAGACCCTCCCCGGCCTAAGGGCTCTCCAGAAATACGCCGTTACAGTCGGCGGAGGGAAGAACCACAGGTTCAACCTGTCTGACGCTGCCATGCTGAAGGACAACCACATCGACGCCTACGGAGGCATAACACCGGCAGTTTCGGCTCTCAGGGAGCACATCGGCCACACGGTCAAGATCGAGGTGGAGGTAAGGACTTTGGAGGAGCTCCGGGAGGCGCTGGACAACAGGGTCGAGATCGTGATGCTGGACAATATGAGCTGTGAAGAAATGGCGGAGGCAGTCAAGATCACCGGCGGAAGGGCTCTGCTGGAGGCCTCGGGCAACGTTACTGCGGAAAATATCCGGGCGGTGGCGGAGACCGGCGTTGACATCATCTCGCTGGGGGCGCTGACCCACTCGGTGAAGTGCTTCGATGTATCAATGAAGATAAGGAAATGAAAAAAGGGACTGCGAGAGCAGTCCCTTTTTAGTTCTGAGTTATTAGTGCGTAGTTATTAGTTGCGGTGTCCGCCGTTGGCGGACGAGATCGAAAAAGTAAGAATGACAAATTGCAATTAAAAGTTTCGGTCAAGCCTTTTCAAAGGCTTGCGGAGTCCAGAGGCAGAGCCTCTGGTCGC
>JAFUAO010000019.1 GCA_017460665.1 Ruminococcus sp. | reverse complement strand
CTCGTTGCCGCTGAGCGGCAAGGCCTACATTATGGACCGGTGGAAGGGGACGCTCTCTGCTAAAGCATATAGCATCGCCAGCCAGATCAAAGATCTGGGGCGCTGCTTATCTTGCAGAGCGTCCCCTCTTGAAAAACAGTCCGCCGGACTGTTTTTTCATTCACCCCTTGCGGAGCTCTTCAAGGCAATGCAGGGCTCTGCCCTGCACCCGCCAAGGGCTCTGCCCTTGGATCCCGGCAGGGAGCGAGCGGCTCCCTGCACCCCGCAATTATTTTAATTTGTCGCTGAAGGCGACACCATAATTATGCATTATGAATTAAAATAGGGCCTGCTCACGCAGTCCCTTTTTTGGCCTTTAGTAGGGTAATCTGAACTGATCCACCTTGATAGCTCCGTCCTCGATCACCAGCGAGAAGGTATCGGTCTCGTCCACGGGATCGTCGCCGAAATCGCTGCCGTTCATGTGGTGGACGACGGTGAACACCGCCTCGGTGTCGGTGCGGCTCTGGATCTCAGTGACCTCCGAGCTCTCGTAGAAGATGTTGCTGCCACGTCCTCCGCTGAGAGCGTAGGCCCGGCCGCCGATCTCCGCAAAGATCTCGTCCAGACCGTCAGGCCGGGAGGAGCTGAAAACTGTATGGTAGTCGTTCCTGATGTCCTCCATGGAATTGATCCCCGGGTCGGTGATCAGGTACATCCGCCATGAATACTGGTTCTCGTAGTAGGTCTCAGGGTCAACTGTATAACGTAGGCCCAAGGTGAAGTCCCATTCTGTAGTACAGGCCAGCTCGAACATCTCCTGAGCCTTTGCGATAAGGGCAGCGTCATCTGCCGGGAAGAGCGACTGTGCCGGCGCCTCCTCGGGAGGGTAGGTCTCCGGCTGTGTGGCTGCCTCGGTGGGAGCCTCAGTTGCCGCAGGAGCCTCAGTTTCGGCCTCTGTAGGGGGAGCAGTCTCCGGCTCGGTGGCCTCTTCAGTTACTGCCTCAGTGGGAGCTGTAGCCTCGGAGCTCTCCTCAGAAGCGCTCCTGACACCGCTGCACGCTGTCAAAGCTCCTGTCAGAATGGCAGCAAGAGCTGCCGCAAAGATCTTCTTATCCATGATGTCCTCCTTATGCTTCATCATCGTCAAGAACGAAGTCTATCGTTCCGTCGCTAACATTTACAGCGGCGCAGACCACCTGCACCGTCTGGCCGAGGGTATAGGAGACTCCGCTGAACTTTTCCGTCAGAGACACCGGCTCGGAGTAGTCGTACTCGCCCTCGGGAAGGGTGCGGATATGCACCAGACCCTCCACCGTATTGGGGAGCTCCGCATAGAAGCCGAACTCGGTGACGCCGGAGATCTTCGCCGTGAAGCTCTCGCCGATGTGCTGCTTCATGTACTCGGCCTTGTAGCAGTCCTCTGTCTCACGCTCGATCGTGACTGCCCTCACCTCGGCGGCAGAGGAGCGCTCCGCAGCGTTCACCACGAAGCCGCTGTACCGCTTTTTCAGCCAGTCTCCGCTGTATCCTGCCAGAACATCGGTTATTATCCGGTGTATGGCCAGATCCGGGTATCTCCTGATCGGCGAGGTGAAGTGTGCGTAGTCCTCCAGCACCAGCCCGAAGTGGCCCAGAGGCTCCTCGGAATACTTGGCCTTGGCCATGGACCGGAGCACCATCATGTTGACCGCCTCGAACTTGTCCGTATCACGGGCGCTGTCAAGGATCTGGGCGGCGTGGGAGGGCCTAAACTCCTCAAAATGGGGGTACTGGATCCCGGCCTTCCTCAGCATCTCGCAGAGGGCGGCGGTCTTTTCCTCCGGGGGCGTCTCATGGACACGGTACACGAATGGCACCTTCCGCTCTCTGGCCAGCTTTGCGGCGGCCTCGTTTGCGGTGAGCATGAACTCCTCGATGATCCGCTCGGCCTTGCCACGCTCTCTCGGGAGCACATCGCAGCAGGCCCCGTCCTCGCCGATGATCAGCTTGCTCTCGGTGGTCTCCAGCTCAGGGGCATGGCGGCGCTTTTTCTTCTCGATAAGTATGTCTGCCAGCTCGTTGATCAGGGGGATCTCCTCCAAAACGGCTGAGTATTTTTCGGTGAGCTCCGGGTCGGTATCGCCTTCAAGGAGTCGGTTCACCTCGGAGTAGACTCCCTTGACCCGTGAGCGGATCACGCTCTTGCAGAAGCGGTACGAAAGGAGCTCGCCCTCGCCGGAGAGCTCCATAATGGCAGACAGGGTCAGCCTGTCCTCCCCGGGGTTCAGGGAGCAGATCCCGTTGGAGAGCTCCTTGGGCAGCATGGGGATCACCTGATCTGCATAGTAGATGCTGGTACCACGGAGCATGGCCTCCTTGTCGAGAGCGCTGTTGCCCTTGACGTAGTGGGAAACGTCGGCGATATGCACTCCCAGCCTGTAGCCCTTCTCCGTTTTTCTGACGGAGACCGCATCGTCCAGATCCTTGGACTCTGCCCCGTCGATCGTGAAGATCGGCAGGCCTCTCAGGTCCTCACGGTTGTTCAGGGCCAGGTCCTGCACGCCGCCCTCAGCCAGCTTCCGGGCCTCCTTCAGAGCCTCCGCCGGGAACTCTCCGGGAGCTCCGTGAGAGGCAAGGATCGCCTTTGCACAGGAGGCCGCCAGCTCCGAGCTCCCGAACACCGAGGTGATCTTCACCTTGTGCTCGGCGTGGCGCCTTCCCCGGAAGACGATCTCGGCCAGCACCTTGTCGCCGTTTTTCAGCTCGATCCCGTCAGACCCGGTGATGATCATGTGGTTCTTCGAGGCTATATCCGGCACCAGATAGGGCTTTCCGTCGACGAATTCTATCCTTCCGGTGAGGGCAGCACTTGCCTGCCGGATGATGTCCTGGACCTCGCCCTCAGGCTCGCCGGTCCGTGAGGGTATGTCCGCCACCAGCACTCTGTCGCCGGGCATGGCGCCCATCATGCACTTTCCGGGGATGAAGTATTCCACGCCCTCGTCAGTGACTGCGAAGCCGAAAGTCCTGCTGAGCCGTGAGACAGTAGCTGTCTTGAAGTCCAGCCGTGAGCAGAGGGCCACCTTCATGCCCTTCCGGACTGTGATGACGCCCTCGGTCCTCAGCTCGTCGAAGGCGGCTGTGAAATTCTCCCTTCCTGAGCGCTTGGTTCGGCACTTGGTCTCAAGCTCCGAAAGGGGCATGAGCCGCTTATTATAGGCCTTTAGGAAGGTAACGATCTTGTTCTTATAGCTCTCCGGCGAGAGCTGGGCCTTCCCTTGGGCGGTCTTTTTAGATGCATCCTTTTTTGTTTTTCCTGACATTCCTTGTCTCCTTGCTGAAAATATAAAAGAAAAAGCCCCATGACCTTCGTCACAGGGCGTTTTATCACTTATCCGTAAAGATCGGGACGATGTTCACTGCAAGAGTCACGATGAACAGTACGATACCCAGAGTTCTTGTGATCTTAGCTAAGATAGCCTCCCTTGACCTGCCCTCGTTCTTTCCGTAGAAGGAATCGGTGCTGGCGCCGGTGAGCGCAGCAGTCATGCTGTCCTGTGATTTCTGCTCCTGTGAAAGGCAGAGGACGATGATGACCAGGCATACTACTAAGAGGACAGCGCCTCCGATGATCTCAAGTGTTGACATGATATTACCTCCGTGAAGATGAGTATTACACGGCATGAGCCGGTGATTTTCAATTAGCCTTATCATTATACCACACTGAAAGGCCGAGCGCAAGGGGCAAGTACAAAAAAATAAGACGAAATTTTCCGCTGTTTTTTGGTGATCTTCTACAATTTCGGCGGAATATCCCGCTGCTTTGGCGAATAGACTTTCTCATAAGGCGAAATTCTGACCAAAGGGAGGTACTGCGCTATGCAGGACAAGACTATCAGCCACGACCACACCGTGATCATCGAGAACAGGAGGAGCCTTTCGCTCTCCGGGATAACCGATGTAGACAGCTTCGACGAGAAGTCGGTCTGCCTTTTCACCGAGCAGGGAGAGCTCACCGTGCAGGGCCGGGAGCTCCACATCGACTCCATGAGCGTGGGCTCCGGGGACCTGACCATTACCGGGGACATCTGGGCGGTGATCTACGGGGACCGTGACCGGAGGGGGCCGCTGTCGGCCCTGGGGAGGCTCTTTAGATGAACGTGCCGGAGACCTTCTTCACTGTCTCGGAGGAGCTGCGGCTCTTCCTGTTCTCCCTTGCCGCCGGAGCCGTGATCGGGCTGTGCTGGGACCTGCTCCGAGCGGTGAGGAGGCTCCTGCCGAAAAACGCCCTGATCACCGCCGCCTTAGACCTTATGTTCCTGTGCGGCTACGGGGCGTTCCTGCCGGTCTTCGCCGCTGCGGAGGCAAGAGGCTGTATACGGGGATATTTCGTCCTGGGTAACATCATCGGCGCTCTGCTCTACCTGATGACCGTCAGCAGGCCGGTGAACGCTGTACTGAAATGGGCGGCAGGACTGCTGAAAAGGATATTTATGATCGTTATGAGGCCATTCGTGTCCGGCTATGTACTTTTGTGTAAAAAAGTAGAGCCTAAATTTGTGGGAATTTCCAAAGTTATTGTAAAGTATATTAAAAAAATGAGTTTGCTATTGCATACTCTCCCGAGATCGTTGTATAATAAAAGGGCAAATATAAAGGGAAAGAACGTGGAGTTAATTGGCGAGAAAGATCAAAGACAAAAAGAAGAAAAAGGGTCTGTTCAACGGCGGACTCGTAAGGCTCGTCGCCATCGCCGCAATGGTAGGCTGCACCTTCCTTATCTTCACAACGAATAAGGACTGCAATGAAAAAAATCACGAGCTCGAGACTATCCAGGCAAAGATCGATTCATACGAGGCTGAAAATGCTGAGCTGCAAAACGTCCTTGACAGCGACGACCTCTCAGGCTATATGGAGAGGATAGCAGTCGAGGAGAGAGGCTATGCCTACCCCGATGAACGCAGATTTTACGACGTATCAAGAGACTGACCGTTCTTTTAGAAGGAGTTTTTTTGTAGTATGCAGCAGCTGGAAATAGGAAAAATATACACCGGCAAGGTAAAGGGTATCACCCAGTACGGAGCCTTCATCGATATAGACGGGGGCGGCTCCGGCATGGTACATATCTCTGAGATCGCTAACGTCTACGTCAGCGATATCCGTGACCACCTCACTGAGGATCAGAAGGTCACTGTGAAGGTCATCGGCGTCAATGAGGCCGGAAAGGTCAGCCTTTCCATAAAGAAGGCCGTCCCGGAGGGAGAGGCCCCTGCGGTGCGCCCTAAGAGACAGGACCGTGACCAGCAGAGGAGCAAGCCCAATATCTGGGAGCCCAAGAAGCAGGCTCCGCCGACAGACTTCGAGGATATGATGTCCCGGTTCAAGCAGTCGAGCGAGGAGCGTATGTGCGACCTCAAGCGCAGTACCGACAGGAAAAACGGTACGAGAAGAAAGTAACGAAGGGCAGCCTGAGGGCTGCCTTTTTGGTGTGCAGCAGGACAGCAGGAGCGCTCCGGCTCCTGACTACTTGCCTCTTACCTCTAACTTCTGACCTCTTGCTTCTTGCTTCTTACCTCTAACTTCTGACCTCTGACCGCTCTTCTTGCCTCTTGCCTCTAACCTCTAACTTCTGACCTCTGACCGCTCTTCTTGCTTCTTGCCTCTGACCTCTAACTTCTGACCTCTGACCGCTCTTCTTGCTTCTTGCCTCTGACCTCTTGCTTCTTGAAAACGAAAAATAGGTGAAATCCGTTGCCAAAGAGAAGTTTTTGTGATATAATACCTTAGTAATATCTTCAAGGAAGGTGACCTGTATGGTCTGTTATAAAAAACTTATCGCCGCCGCTGTCAGCCTTTTGCTATGCGGTGTCTCAGCTCTTCCGGCTGCTCCCGTCCTCGCTGAGGAGGAGAGCGCCGTCGCTCAGGAGATCCTCAGCTCGGAGGGCTTTTCCTACGTCCTGGACAGCTCCGGGAACGCTATCATCATCGGCATGGACGCCAAAGACGGGACCGTGGACATCCCCTCCTCTCTTGACGGCCATACCGTCACCGAGCTGGACGCTGATGCCTTCTCCGACACCGACGCCTCTGTGGTGGAGATCCCGGCAAGTATCCAGTACATCTCCACAGAGAACCCATTCACACGCTGCGAGAGCCTCACCGCCGTTAACGTTGACGGGGCAAATGAGGACTACTGCTCGGTGGACGGCGTGCTCTACTCCAAGGACAAGACTTCGCTGCTGTGCTGCCCTCCCAATACGGAGGGGAGCTCCTTTGCTGTGCCGGAGGGCGTGACTGCCATTGGCGTTGCGGCGTTCTACAACTGCAAATTCACGAAGATCACGCTTCCCGGGAGCCTTACCGAGATCAAGCGCCATGCCTTCAGCACCTGCGAGGAGCTGACTGCGGCCGACCTGAGCTCCACAAAGGTCGAGACCATCGGGGATATGGCCTTTGCTCAGTGCAGCGCCCTCTCCGATGTAAAGCTCCCTGAGAGCCTGACTGTCATCGGCTCCGGAGCCTTCGCTCTGTGCGGATCGCTGACCGAGATAGAGCTCCCTGACGGCCTTACCCAGATCGGCCAGAGCGCCTTCATGGCCACCGGCCTTTCAAGGATCGTGATCCCCTCCTCCGTGGAGGAGATCGGCTACTGCGCCTTCGGCTACGACGAGGAAGAGAACATGGACGAGAGCTTCCTGATCGTGGGAGACTCAGGCTCCGCAGCGGAGATCTACGCCACCGATACCGACGAGGATTACGGGATCGCCAATAACTTCCAGTTCATAACCACCGAGGCTCAGAACGCTATCGACGAGCACGCTGCTGCCGACACTAAGATAGTTGACGACATCGAATACGCCGAGGAAAACGGTGAGGCTGTGATATATTTCTGCTACAGCAGCGATACCTCCGTGACCGTCCCGGCCCAGATCGACGGGCTGAAGGTCACTAAGATCAAGGACTACGCCTTTTATAGCTGCCCGGCGGAGGTGTTGACACTTCCGGACAGCGTCGAGACGATCGGCGCCTTCGCATTCCCGCCTACTGTGAAGGAGCTAAACCTCCCCGGGAGCTTGAAGGAGCTGGCCGGCGAGGAGCCCTTCATCTCCTGCACCGAGCTCACCGCCATAAACGTGGGCCAGGGCGACGGGGAGTTCTCCTCTCTGGACGGGGTGCTCTACAACAAGGACAAGACCAAGCTGATAGCTTATCCCATTGCAAAGCCCGATGAGAGCTTCACTGCTCCCGCCGGACTGAAGGAGATCGGCTTCTCCGCCTTCTGCAATAACCTGCATCTGAAAAGGGCAGACCTGACCGGAGTGGAGACTATCGCCACCTACGCCTTCGACGGCTGTGCAGCACTGAACTACGTCAAGCTCTCGAAGTCGCTGAAAACTGTGAGCAACGACGCCTTCTACGGCTGTCCGAACCTGAAAAGCGTCCGGCTCTACAAGGAGATCGAAACGATCGGTGACTACGCCTTCGGTTATCTCTACGATCCCTCCTCTATCCAGCAGACCGACGAGGAGCAGCTCTATGATATGCTGGGGCTGGACGACGGCAGCGAGGAGAAGGACGCCAGCGTGGTCAACGAGGGCTTCAAGATCTACGCCGACAAGGGATCCCTGGGCTACGCCTACGCAAAGGCCTGCGGTATCGAGACCGTCACAGGCACCGTCCTTATCGGCGAAAAGAACGTGTCTATAGGCTTCCTCTGCACCATAGGAGGCATCATACTTGCCATTATACTGGGCATCATCGGCTTCTTTACCGGAAAGAAGCTCAAGGCTAAAAAGGAAGAGAAAAAACGGGCCGAGGCAAGGGCTAAGGCCGCGCAGAAGCTCCGTGAGAAAAAGGCGGAGCAGGAAAAGGAGGAGCAGTAATGGATCTACTAAAAAGAGGTGCAGCTCTGGCTGCCGGAGCTCTGCTCATGCTGCCGTGGACAGGCAGTCTTCCTGCCTTCGCTGAGCAGGTGGGCAGCGTGGAGGACTCGCTGAACGACGGCACCTTCACCTATGAGCTGGTGGACGGCTCCTACACTATCACCCACTGCCGCACGGACGCCATGATGACCGAGGTGCCAGATCTGGTCAACGGCTACGCTGTCACCGCTATCGGCGAGCAGGCCTTCATCGGCTGTACCTTCATCAGCGAGCTCAAGATCCCGGAGACCGTCAGGAGCATAGGCGAGAGCGCCTTTGCAGGGTGCTCCTCACTGAAAAAGATCGAGCTCCCCTCAAAGATAACTACTCTGGGCGCCAGCGCTTTCTTTAGCTGCACGGCCCTGGAGGAGATCAAGATCCCTGACTCCGTTACATACATCGGCGATTACTGCTTCTATAACTGCAACAGCCTCACCCATTTGGATCTGCCGGCTTCCCTTGACACCATAAAGGAGATGGCCTTCGCCGAGTGCGCCGCTATCGAGGGGTTCGACGCCTCAAAGACCGACAGCTTCACCTTCAGCGACGGGATCCTCTATACCTCCGGCAAGACCGAGATCGTCAGAGCCTCCACCAAGCTGGAGGGGGACGTCTACATCGACAATAACGTCACAACGATCCGCCCGGGAGCCTTCTCGCTGTGCTACGAGATCGAGCACCTGTTCCTGACCTCCGCCGTGAGCTATATCGGCGAGGACGCCTTCGGCTATTGCAGCGGTCTGAAGTCCGTTGATTTCGCCTATGGGCTGAACACGATCGACGACATCGCCTTCAAATACTGCACCTCTCTTGAGTCGGTGGACCTTCCGGCCTCGCTGACCAAGATCGGCGACGGAGCCTTCTACAACTGCCGGTCCCTGACCAAGGCAGTGATCCCTGAGAGCGTCGCTGAGATCGGCACAGGCGCCTTCCTGTCCTGTCCGGAGCTCAAGCAGGTGTCCGTTCCGAAGAGCGTTTCTGAGATCGGCGACAGCGCTTTCGGCTTCGTTGAGGACAGCTCCACCGGCGAATATAAGCCGGTCTCCGGCTTTACGATGAGCGTTTTCGACGGCTCGGCAGGTCTGAGCTACGCAAAGTCCAGCAAGATCGAGCACACCGTGACTGACAGGAGCCTGAAAAAGGTGGTGTTCATCATCATTGCGATCGGGCTGATCGCAGCAGCGGCGGTGTTCGCAGTGGTACTCATGGCAAGGAGCCGGAAGAGCGCCTCGGCAGCGGTGAAGAAGGCCGACAAGGAGGCTGAGGAAGCCGCCGAGGAGGAGAGCTACAAGAAGATACTTGATGACTGAAAAAAGGGACTGCGTGAGCAGTCCCTTTTTGAGTTCTGAGTTATTAGTGCTTAGTTCTTAGTTGTGGTGTCGCCTTCGGCGACGTATCTGTAGGGGCGGCCCTCCCCTCTCTTCGGTTTTCCTCTCTGCACTCTCTTTTCCCTCACACCCCACCCCGCCGGCTTTTGACTATCCTTCGCAGGACCCTTCGGGCCTGCTGGCATACAAATATGGGGCGGTGGTTTTGTTACGTTCGCCCGGTGGTTTATCGCAAATGGCCGGGTCGATGTGGGCATCGACCCCTACATTTTCTGGGGAGGCACGGGCGCACGATGTGCGCCCCTACATTCCGATCCGTCCGCCAACGGCGGACACCGCAATTATGCATTATGAATTATGCATTATGAATTGAATGGGCCGCCCCAACTCAATCTTGACATCAAACAGGAAAAATTGTATAATAGATGTATAGTGCAAAAGTGTGCCCTTTTGGGTGAGAGACAAGAAAGGCGGTCCGGTATGGGCTTTATCATCTTTGGCTTGCTGGCGCTGGCTGCGGGAGCCTTCCTCCTCTACGGCCACAAGAGCCGGCGTGCCTCGATGACCGAATATCAGGGCACGGTCATCGGCGTCCGTGAGAAAATGCAGAAAAAAGGCTACCTTTTGGTCAAGGCCTACTGCCCTGTGGTGAAGTACGACAACGGCAAGCGTGAGGTCACTGCCGACCATCACAGCTACGATCAGCTCCTGGGGAACTTCCGGGAGGGCGACCTCGTCACGATCTTCGCCGACCCACGGCTGCCCAAGACCTTCTACTTCCCCGAGGAGAACGGCAGGGCCTGCTATGAGGCGGTCGCTGCGTTCATCGCCGGAGGAGCCCTGATCGCTTTAGGGATAGTTTTTGAGATACTTATCGGCTGAACCTTTGGAGGTGATAGCATGAGATGTCCGAACTGCGGCGCTGAGGTCGATATGAGAGTTTCGCCGGTGTGCGAATACTGCGACTCGGACCTGAGCGGCCTGGGAGGAGAGCCCGAGATCTTGGGCAGGACCGGTGAGAGCCGCTCCCAGATCAATAGGAACTACTGGGAGGTAAGGCCCAATGGCAAGAGCAAGCAGACTGCGCTGATACTGTGCTGTCTGGGCTTTGCAGGGATCGGCGGTATGCACCGGCTCTACACCGGCAGACTGGTCACAGGGCTGCTGTACTTTTTCACATACGGTATTTTCTGGATAGGGACGATCATCGACCTTGTCCTGATATTAACGGATCAATTCACAGACAGCAGCGGTAATAAGCTGGTGTGACAGGAGGCAGATCGAGATGAAGAACATAGTCGTGCTCGTTTCGGGCGGAGGAACTAACCTACAGGCTCTCATAGATGCGGAGAGGTCCGGCATCATAAAGGGCGGAAAGATCACCTGTGTGATCTCGTCCAAGGAGGGGGCCTACGCTTTGGAGCGTGCCAAAAAAAGCGATATACCCATAAGAGTGATCCCCCGGAGGGAGTTCCCGGACAGCCTTAGCTACAGCAGGGCGATCCTTAAAGCCCTTGATGAGGAGAAGGCAGACCTGGTGGTGCTGGCAGGCTTCATGACGATCCTTGATGAGTGCGTCACAAGGGAGTATGCCTACAAGATCATAAACGTCCACCCGGCACTGATCCCCTCCTTCTGCGGAGAGGGCTTCTACGGGCTGAAGGTCCACGAGGCCGCCCTCGGATACGGGGTGAAGGTCTCGGGAGCCACCATACATTTCGTCAACGAAAAGGCCGATGCCGGCGCCATAATCCTTCAGGGGACCGTGGACGTGCTCCCGGACGACACACCGGAGACACTACAGAGAAGGATCATGGAGAACGTCGAGTGGAAGCTGCTGCCAAAGGCCGTTTCTCTGTTCTGTCAGGACAAGATCAGGATCAGAGACGGCAAGGCCTATGCGGAGGAATGAGCCGTGGGACTGGCTGAGCTGAAACAAAAACAGACCGTACAGAAACTCTTCTTGTGCTTTTGGATGTATGCGGTGCTGGGGTGGTGCTACGAGGTAGTGCTGGAGACCTTCATCTACCGCTGGGGCTTCTCCAACAGAGGGGTCCTCTTCGGGCCGTACTGCCCGGTATACGGCGTGGGAGCGCTGGCCTTTTTGGGGTGCTTCGGCTGGCTCATGAGGAAGAAGGACGTGAAATGGCTGAACATAGTCAAGCCGGTGATCGTCTTCATAGGCTGCATGGCCGTGGCCACACTCATCGAGCTGATCGCCAGCTATATCCTTGAGGCCGCCACAGGCGCCTGGCCCTGGCAGACCTACGCCGACTATAAGTACAATTATCAGGCAAGGATAGCGCTTTCTACTTCGCTCAGGTTCGGGCTGGGAGGAACGCTTTTCCTGTACGCTGTACAGCCCTTTTTCAACTGGCTGCTCAGCAAGCCTGAGCCAAAGACCATAAACATCATAGCCTGCACGGTGCTGGTGATAGTCGCCGCAGACTGTGTTTACACCTTTTTCATAAGGTAAGGAGGATAGCCATGATCGTGGGACTAAAAGAGGGAAAATTCTTCGCAGAGGGCAAGTTCTGGAGCAGCCTGTTCAACAACTACGGAATAGTTTTGGTCGATACGGGCGTAAGCAAGGAGTACGCCGAGCGCTGCACCGATAATTTCAATGACCTGCCCTATCTTACTATGGACGAGCTGTGCCGGGCGGCGAAGCTGTTCATGCTGGACACCTTGGAGGGCGAGAAGTCCTTCGGCGAGTTCAGCGAGAGCTCCTTCCCCAAAGAGGTGCTCAGCTATATCGTCCTCAATGACCTCCGGGTGAACCTTCCCCCGGACAGGGAGACCTTAGGCTATCAGCTGGAGTTCGACTGCAAATGGCAGGAGGACCTCCGGCTGGAGATAGACATCATCGCAAACAAGGCGGTCTTCGTCGGGAAGTACGACGTGCGCCGCTCAGTATGGGATCCCGACCTAAGCAGGGATCCTGAGAACTATATCACAAGGCTTTGATCTGAAAGGAGCTAAAACTATGAAAATGCTTGATCTGTCACAGGAACTGAAGTCCAACGCCTACCCCGGGAGAGGTATCGTCATCGGCAAGTCCAAGGACGGGAAGTCCGCCGTTACCGCCTATTTCATCATGGGCAGGAGCGAGAACAGCCGCAACCGTGTCTTCCTTGAAGAGGGAAGAGGGATCCGCACGGAGGCCTTCGACCCCTCAAAGCTCACCGATCCCCACCTGATCATCTATGCTCCCGTTAGAGTGCTGGGCAACAAGCTCATCGTCACCAACGGCGACCAGACCGATACGATCTATGAGCTCATGGATAAGCAGTACACCTTCGAGCAGGCCCTCCGCACAAGGGAGTTCGAGGACGACGCCCCCAACTACACGCCTAGGATCTCCGGTATCCTCCGCTTCGGCGAGAAGGGCTTCAACTATGCGATGTCGATCCTCAAGAGCGCCAACGGGGACCCCTCCTCATGTCAGCGCTTCACCTTCTCCTATAATTCTCCCGTAGCAGGCCAGGGCCACTTCATACATACCTACATGGGCGACGGCTCTCCTCTGCCCAGCTTCGAGGGCGAGCCTAAGCTGGTGGAGATCTCAGGAGACATCGACAGCTTCACCGATATGCTCTGGACCAGCCTCAACGAGGACAACAAGGTGTCCCTCTTCGTGCGCTATGTGGACCTTGAAACAGGCGCCGAGGACACCAGGATCGTGAACAAGAACAAGTAATGGACGGAAAGAACAGCAAATGCCCCTTCTGCGGCGCCGGGCTCGACCTGAGCCGGGCCGTGAAGGGGGTCGTCAAGTGCGAATACTGCGACTCGGAGATCGACATAGCTCCCCCTCCCCAGAGGAGCACAGCGCCGGATCCGGTGCCTGAGCAGCTCAAACAGAAGCTGGCCTCCGAGCAGGGGAAGAACTGGCAGCGCTCCCTCAGAAGAGCGGCCGTCGCCGAGTTCATCTCCACAGTGGTAATGGGGATATGCCTTTCTTTGGATGTAGACGGCCTCGCTGTCCTTTCGTTCATATTCGCCGTAGTTTTCAGCTTCGCAGCACCCGGCGTCATCGCAGGGAAGTACCCCAAGAGGTCGCCCGACGGAAAGGGCGGCATGGCAGCGCCCTGGCTGTTCTCGTACATCATTTTGTGCGGAGCCTTCTGGGCCGGAGTGTTCGTTGCTGCCGCCATTAGTTCCTTTACAGTATGGTAATGAAAAAAACAGCTTTAGTTATTATTTTAGCAGCCCTGCTCTGGGGCTGCGGAGAAAAGCCCTTTGAGCCTCCGGCAGATCCTCCGGCACAGAGCAGTATCGTGGCCGAGGAGGAGAGCTCCGGTGAGGCCTCTATGCCAGAGCCGAAGGAGCTCACCACAGAGGTCCCCAAGGAGGCCGTCACCAAAAAGACACGCACCGAGACTCGGGAGGACTACACCGGATCGGAGATACTGTACCTCGACAGCCGTGGGAACGTGGTCTCTGAGCTGCTGGTGAACAGCGAGACCGGCCAGCAGACCCCCTATGAGGTCACGGAATACACCTACGATGAGCTGGACAGACCGACCTATCAGAAGAAGTCCGACAGCTATTCCGTGGAGGAGCGCTGGTATGAGTATCAGGGCGAGAGCGACGGCTTCTCCTACGAAAAGGTCATGAAGGACGGCTGGCTGTACAGCGAGTGCTGGAGCACCTACGATGAGTTCGGGGAGTACCTGACCTTCAGCTACAAAGCCTACACCAGCCCCGACGAGAACGGTCAGCAGGAGATCATGTTCACCATGGATAAGGACTACACTGACTGCGACCGGGACGAGAACGGCAGGGTGATCCTCTGCCGTGAGCATGACAGCTCCGGCGAGATCATCGAGACCACTGCCTATACCTACGACGAAAGAGGGAACGCCGTCGTCACCGAGACCACCTGTCCCGGCGGCTACCACAAGACCGATACCTGTGAGTTCGACTCTCAGGACAGGAAGATCCACAGCCGCCAGGTCATCGTTGCCGAGGAAGGCAGCGAGCCCAGCGTCTATGAGGAGTTCTGGGAGTTCGACGACCAGGGCCGCTTGACCCTTTCCCGGAAGATCTTCGGCGACGGGACCGAGGAGTCCGCTGTTTTTACCTATGAAGAGATCTAAGATAGTGCTGACAGTGCTGCTCCTTGGGGCGGCCGTGTCGCTGAGGAGCCGGCTCCCGGAAAGCGCCGGAGAGCTGAGGGCCCTTTCGGTCCGGACAGAGGAGACCGCCGCTGAGGCTCCCAAGAAGGAGCCGGAGCAGATCGGCAGCCCGTCCTATACGGACCAGCTCCGGCGGCAGAGACTTGCTGCTCAGGGCCGCACAGGACTGGAGCTCCCTATGAACTATCCCGTGACCGCAAAGCATATCACCGTCACCGACGAGAAGCTGAGATACGGCTATGTCACGGAGAGCTCCGAAAGCAGCTATACCGTCCTCACCGACAGATACGGCAATGAGCTGGGGACCCTTGGAAGCAGCGGCTTCTCCCTGAACAGCCTCTATGAGTACGACGAGGAGGGCAGGCTCCTTCGGAGCTACGTCCTAAGCTACGGCAGCGTTCCCCAGTATCAGGAGGAGACCTACCGTGAGGACGGCAGCCTCTCCGAGAGCATTTGCTTCGGCAGAGAGCCCGACGGCGGCTATCGGCCGTCAAGGTATTCTCTCTTCGATGACCACGGCAGCCTCACCGAGGAGGGCTACTGCTACAGCGGCGGAAGGACCTCGTCTAAGATCGTGGCCAACTCCTACGGCGACGAGGGGGAGCTGGTGCTGGCGGAGGCCTTTCAGGGCTATGAGGCCGTCACCACTGACAGCTTCGAGTACGACAGCCTGCATAGGCTCGTAAGGGAGACCCGTGTTATGGGCGAGGGCCGACGGCTCTCTAAGATCGTCACCGAGTATACCTACCTGAAAAACGGCAGCCTCAGACAAAGGACCCAGCGCAGCTTCGGCGCTGACGGCGAGCTCTCTGCGCTGACCCGGTATGAGTATACCTACGACGGGGAGGGGCGGATCCTGTCCGAGACCGTCCGCTACGGAGACTTTCAGATCTCGATCACAGAATATGCATACGAGGAGTTGTGACAGATGAGAAAAACACCTATCATCGCCGTCCTGCTGACTGCTGCTGTTTTGTCAGGCTGCGGTGACAAGCAAAGCAATAAAAAGCCGGGACTATATATCCCGGCATACAGCATGACTGTTTATCGGCAGTATCCGGGCGAGGAAGCCGTCATCGATGAGTATTACGAATATGATAAGTATGATAACCTTCTTGCCGAAAAGGGAGTCTATTTTGACGGCATGGCGGAGCAGGAGACCTCCACCACATATAGATATTCCGAGGATGGCAGGACCAGGATGATCTACTCTCCGGACGGCGAGCTTCTCCAGACTGAGACCACCAACGACAATGGTGACATCCTCCGGACCGATATGTATTTTGATAATGAGATCGCATCTTCCGACGTTTATACCTATGATGAGCATGATAACCTCCTGACGGTGGTCCATCAGGCTAAGGGCCGAAAAGACGAGATCAGTGAGCAGTATGAATATGAGTATGACGGCGACGGAAAGCTCATAGAGAGCAGGGATATTTCTCCGAATACCGGCGCTGACAGTATAATAACAAGGTATACTTATGATGAGAACGGGCTTCTGATCAGGTCCGACTGTGAGAGAAAATTCGGAGAAGGCTTTTCAGAGAATACTGAGTATACGCTATATGATAAAAACGGCAACAAGACTGAGTATGGCTATATATCAGTCTATCCGGATCTTGACGAAAGATATGAAGGACTTTTCAAATACTATTACAACGACGACGGAAAGATCGTCAAGGAAGAGAGCTTCTTCGACGGCGAGCCTGGCTACACCATTGAGTACAAATATGCTGATCTTTGATCGGATATTCATACGAGGAACTGACAGGGAGCTGATGATATGATAAGAAAGATCCTTTTGGGAGCCGCAGTCCTTGGCTCGGCTGCGGTGTTGTGCAGCAGCGGAAGGCTGGCTCTCCCCTTTGAGCCGGCCTATAAGGTGAAGACCTACAGCTATGACGCCCAAGGCGAGCTGACGGGCAAGTCTGCCGAGGTATACGATGCATTTGACCGTCTCCTCTCCAAAAAGGAGAAGGACGTGATCACCGGCGACAGATCCTCTTTCAGATACAGGTATGACCAGACAGAAGAAGGGGTGGTCAAGTACACCTACTATGACGGCGACCTCAACAGCGTCACCCTCCTCGACCCCGAGGGAAAGCCTCTGAGAGAGGAGGTCTCATACAGTGACAGCGTCATTGTCTACAGCTATGACGAGCACGGGAGCCTCCTCTCTGTGAAGGGATCTCCCGGCAGCGAGGACAGCGTCCCCTACGGCGAATACGAATATGACGAGGACGGAAAGCTCCTTACGGGAAAGCTCTGTTACCATGAGGACGATCCGGACTACTGTGATCTGACAGTTTACAGCTACGACGACAGCGGAAGGCTGGCCACGGAGCATTGGTACTCTGCGGATAAGGTGACTGTGGACGGGGAGGAGATCAGCGAGCATGAGTTCCTTGTCACGTTCAACGAGAATGAGGATCCGGTCAGCGAGCTCCATACCTACTACAGGCCGGACGTCGGCCAGATCGGTACTCTTGAGTTCAAATTTCGATACAACGGCCACGGCCATAGGATCCTTCAGGAGACCTACAACAACGGCGAGCTGTCGAACCGATATGTTTCGGAATACACCTATTACTGAGCCAAAGCGTCAGAGCTCATCTGACTTCTAATAACCAATCATTTATTTCAAGGAGGACATCACTATGTCAAATGAAATGCAGTTAAAGTACGGCTGTAACCCCAATCAGAAGCCTTCGAGGGTCTATATGGCCGACGGCAGCGAGCTGCCGATCCAGGTGCTCTGCGGAAAGCCCGGCTACATCAACCTGCTGGACGCTCTTAACGGCTGGCAGCTGGTAAAGGAGCTGAAGGCAGCTACCGGTGTTTGTGCAGCAACTTCCTTCAAGCACGTTTCACCTGCCGGCGCCGCTATCGGCAGACCTCTTTCCGAGGACCTGAAGAAGATCTACTGGGTGGACGACCTTGGCGAGCTCACTCCCCTTGCCAGTGCCTACGCAAGAGCAAGAGGCGCAGACAGGATGTCCTCCTACGGCGACTTCATTGCTCTTTCCGACAAGGTGGACGTGTGTACCGCAAAGATGATCCAGCGTGAGGTCAGCGACGGCATCATCGCTCCCGATTACGACGACGAGGCCTTAGAGATCTTAAAGTCCAAGAGAAAGGGCACCTACTGCATACTCAAGATCGACGAGAGCTACAGACCTGCTCCTATCGAGACAAAGCAGGTATACGGCGTTTCCTTCGAGCAGGGCCGCAATGAGCTGGACATCAACAGAGAGCTCCTTGCCAACATCGTCACCGAGAACAAGGAGATCCCCGAGGACAAGAAGGACGACCTGCTGATCTCCCTGATCACGCTGAAATACACTCAGTCCAACTCTGTCTGCTACGTCAAGGACGGTCAGGCTATCGGCATCGGCGCAGGACAGCAGTCCCGTATCCACTGCACGAGGCTGGCAGGACAGAAGGCCGACAACTGGTGGCTGAGGCAGTCTCCTCAGGTAATGGGCCTCCAGTTCGTTGACGACATCCGCCGTGCAGACCGTGACAACGCTATCGACGTCTATATCGGCGACGAGTACGAGGATGTGCTCCGTGAGGGCGAGTGGCAGAGGATCTTCAAGGTTAAGCCTGCGGTCTTCACAGCAGAGGAGAAGAAGGCATGGCTGGCTAAGAACACAGACGTTTGCCTTGGCTCAGACGCATTCTTCCCCTTCGGCGACAACATCGAGAGGGCGAAGAAGTCCGGCGTTGCCTATATCGCAGAGCCCGGTGGCTCTATCCGTGACGACAACGTTATCGAGACCTGTAACAAGTACGGGATCGCTATGGCCTTCACAGGCATCAGGCTCTTCCACCACTGATATAAGGAGAAAAAATGGGATCATTGGGCAAAAAACTCATCGCACTTGCCTCTGTGGGAGCCATGGTGCTCCCCCTTGGCGGCTGTGCAGACAAGTACAGCGGCGATCGTGTCGCTTACGACTCGACGAATTACAGCTTCACGGTAGATGACGGGATAAAGGTAGACGGCGAGCCCTACAAGGACGAGAACGGCGCCGTTGGCACATACAACTTCGACGGCAAGCTCTTTGCGGAGCTGAGCGTGCAGGGCGAATATATCCACCAGCTCACAGCTATCGCCACCGAGAAGGACAACGCCTCCTCATTTAAGGACGATGAAAAAGTGAGGGACGTGAGCTGGGAGGAGATCAAGGGCGCTCCCTATGAGTGTGCGGCCCTCCACTATAAGAATACCGGCTATGACGAGGACGAGGGCCAGTGGGTCAGCGAGTACCTCATGACCTATCAGTCAAGAGCCTTCACTGTTTCTGCCCGGTACAAGGACAAGAACAAGAAGGCCGCAAGAGCCGAGCTGGAGCGGATCGTGAAGTCCGCAAAGTACACCTCTGACTTCAGGCTCCCTACCACCGAGCAGGACTACACCTGCCAGCTTTTCAACTTCCACTACGGACCGCAGTGGATGATCGAGCGTGACAGGGAGGAGGATCTGGCCAACGACAGCATGGTGGACATCAAGTTCTGCTACGCTCAGACAGACGACCCGGACCAGTATCTCTTCCCCTCTGCCGGCATAAGGATCATCAACAACGGCGGCACTGAGAATGCCTTCGACCTTGCAGGGAAGCAGTACGACAAGAACAGTCAGTCCTCGGTACTGACCGACGTTACCCTGACCAACGAGGAGTTCTTCGGGCTCGATGCAGAGATCGTCACCTATACCTTGGGCACCTCCGACCCTCCGCTCATCGGCAAGGCCTATTACATGGACCTGAACGAAATGGTCTACGTCATCACGACAACGGTCCATGAGGGCTCTGAGCGTGACGAGCAGGACGTTTACGATCTGCTTTCGGGACTTACCATTTTCAAGCTCACCGATCAGGAGATAGAGATGATCCAGCAGGCACGGGAGGACGCACGCTACTACGACGACACCCTCCACGGGGCGTCGTTCACCATGGACGGCCGCATGAGCAACATCGCCACTGACTCTTACGCTGACAGTCGTGCTCATTACTCCGACTACGGCAGAGACCTTATCATCTATGTGCATGAGAGCTCCCTCTCTCCCGAGGAAGCTGCTGAGGCGACGGCAGAGCAGGAGATCGCCAACATCGAGGGCGACGAGGACATGGACATCGGAAAAGCCCAGATCAAGGTGGACAGCGTCACTGTCGGCCAGTACGATATGGCCGAGTTCTCCTGCATCGAGCCGGAGAATTACTCCCACTCATATGACGAGACCAAAAGGAAGTATTTCCTTGAACGGGACGGCGAGCTGTGGGAGTTCGAGTTCACAAATTATCCTGATCACCAGGACGAGATGACCGAGTTCATCGAGCTGTTCTTCGGCTCCCTGAAATTTGAATAAAAACACGCTGGAAGGGCCGGTGCGGACATCGGCCCCTACAGTGAAATGGAGGAATATATGGATAATGTTTTAGTAGTCGGCGGCGGCGGACGTGAGCACGCTATCATCATGAAGCTCGCTGAGAGCCCCAGGGTCGGCAAGATCTGGTGTACCCCCGGCAACGGCGGTATCTCAAAGTACGCTGAGTGCTTCACGGTAGGCGCTACGGACATCGAGGGCGTGGTGGAGCTGGCAAAAAAGCTCTCGCCCGACATGGTGGTAGTGGCTCCCGACGATCCGCTGGTAATGGGAATGGTGGACGCTCTCAGGAAGGAGGGCTTCAAGACCTTCGGCCCCACGGCAGACGCTGCTATCATCGAGGGCAGCAAGGTCTTCTCAAAGGAGCTCATGAAAAAGTACGGGATCCCTACGGCCTTCTATGAGGTCTTCACCGACAGCGACAGTGCCGTGGCTTACCTGAAGGAGCAGAACAGCTACCCGGCAGTTATCAAGGCTGACGGCCTTGCTCTGGGAAAGGGCGTCATCATCGCTCAGAACGAGGAGGAGGCTGTGAAGGCCGTCCATGAGATGATCGACGAGCTGAAATTCGGCAAGAGCAGCGCCCGTATCGTTATCGAGGAGTTCCTGACAGGACCGGAGGTGTCCGTGCTCAGCTTCACCGACGGAAAGACCATGATCCCTATGATCTCGTCCATGGACCACAAGCGTGCTCTGGACGGCGATAAGGGCCTCAACACCGGCGGTATGGGAACAGTTTCGCCTAACCCCTATTACACCGAGGAGGTGGCAAGGGAGTGCATGGAGAAGATCTTCCTCCCCACCATGAACGCCATGAACGCCGAGGGCAGGACCTTCGAGGGCTGCCTGTATTTCGGCCTTATGATCACTCCCAAGGGACCCAAGGTGATCGAGTACAACTGCCGCTTCGGCGACCCGGAGACCCAGGTTGTGCTCCCTATGCTGGACGCAGACCTTTACGAGATCTTTGAGGCCATATACGACCGTGAGCTGGACAAGGTGGACGTGAAATGGCACGACGGGAGCTGCGCCTGCGTAGTCATGGCCAGCGGCGGCTACCCTGAGAGCTACCCCAAGGGCATCGAGATGACAGGCTTCGACGAGAAGGGCCAGATCGACGGCTGCTTCGTTTACCACGCCGGCACGAAGCTCTCAGAGGACGGAAGTTTCCTCACCAACGGCGGAAGAGTCATTGGCGTCACTGCCCGTGGAGCAAGCCTTCCCGAGGCTCTTGAAAAGGCCTATGAGGGCGTGGGCAAGATCGATTTTGAAGGCGCACACTACAGAAAAGATATCGGCCAGAGAGCTCTGAAGGCTCTCGGATAAGGAGAAAGCCATGCGTGAAAGGCTGTCAAAGGCACTGAGCCTCGGATTTTTAGGGAACATTTTCTTCGTCCTCTTCGGCTTCATCTGCTACATCTATTACCTGACCTACGACCCGGACAGCGCCGGGAGCAAGGCCCTTGAGTTCACCGCATACCTGGTGGAGTTCTCGGGCTTCGGTATGCTGATCTTCTCGGACTATCTGCTGAGCGTTTCCGTGCGTATGCGAAGGCTGATGAAGATCGCTTATACGGCGTACATCATCGTGGAGGTAGTGCTCATGATCATCGAGCTGAACTCCTTCACATTCCGTTCCTTCTACGATCCGTATTCGGTGGTGCTGGCCATAGTCCACGCAGTTTTCTCAGGACTGGTGTGCCTGTCGTTCTTGCAGCTCGACCCCAGCAGGCCCCGGTTCGAGGCAGTGCTGGTGGTCTGCATAGGACTGATCTTCGGCGGTATGATGGGTATAGTCATGGGCATCAGGATCTATTTCAGCATCATCGTCAACGCAGTTGCCTTCGCTCTGATGTTCTTCATGATAAAGTTCATGCTGAAGAACGAGGATATAGAGATCGACTGCCACGGCGACAAGGCGAGGGTCGCTGAGTACCGGAGCATAGTCTACGACGACAAAGGCCGGAAAAAGCCCTCTGTGCTGGCGGATATACAGGAGATGACTCCGGAGGATAAGGCTCCGGCGGAGGAAAAGGCTCCTGTCGAGGGAGCCTCTCCCGAGGAGGAAGCTCCCCAGCCCCCAGAGGAATAAGCATAACAAAAAAGAACGCCCTCCGACGTTCTTTTTTTGCGGCAAAAATAAGACCTCCCTGGGTGGGCAGGGAGGTAATTGACTTGACCAATAGTTGACCAAAGAGTTTTGTAACACTCTCAAAATGCGTTGATACGCAGATCTTGAGGTGTCTGCTTATCTCTTCGATAAAGTGCGATCACGTAAATACGCTGTTTGGGGGGCGTTTTGTTAGTTACGTGTTTGTTACCCTGCTTGTTTTGTGACGATGATCAACAATTTTCAGTGTGTTTCTTACCTGATGAACGATGCAGCGCTGAAGCTCAGTCTGCGGAAATGCAGCTGATACAGCTTCTTTCATTCCTGTAAGTCCGTCTGCGCAGATGACGAGAATATCCTTAACTCCGCGATTTTTCAGCTCGTTCAGAACGCCAAGCCAGTACTTGGCGCTCTCATTTTCACCGATATGTATTGAAAGGACTTCCTTGTGACCTGTCATGCTGACAGCAAGGATCATATATGCGGCAAGTTTCCTGATCTGTCCGTTATCACGCACTGAGAAGTGAACTGCATCGATGAATACTATCGGATATACTTTGTCCAATGGACGTTTCTGCCAGTCCTCTATCTGCGGAAGAAGCCGGTCTGTGATATCTGATACCATACCGTCGCTGACTTCAAAGCCGTAGATGTCTTCGATAGTTTCGCTTATTTGGCGTGTGGTCATTCCTTTAGCATACAGAGCAATTATCTTCTGCTCAATGCCTGAGATGTCCTTTTGACGTTTCTTTACGACTTTTGGCCCAAAACTGCCGTCACGATCCTGCGGCACTTCTATTTCGGTTTCTCCGAAGTTCCCACGAATTTTTGATTTTCTTACTGTTGCGATAATTGAGATCATCGGAACGCTCATATTCCTGATATCCCAGATGTTCATCCATTTCGGACTCAAGCATTTCCTGGATCGTCCCTCCGAGAAGGTCTTTGAGAGCATCCTCTATATCCTTTGCCGACTTGATCTCATATTATTCAAGCAGCATTCCTATGATATTCTTCTTTCCCTTGCTCATCGGTTCTCTTTTTCTTCTTGCCATAAATGATCAGCCTTCTGGGATACTAATACTATTTTATCACAGTTTGCTGACTTTTTACAGATTTTTTTTCAGAGGCTCGACCTGTATTTTATTCCTCCATCTGTGCAGAAGCATACTCCATTGCCTGCCGCATTTTCTTCTCAAACATTTCCGCAGGGACTAAGGCAATACCTTCTTTATCATCTGTCAGAACGATCAGCCTCTGACCTCCTGTCAGCCCGAATTTTTTTCTTGCTTCTTTCGGGATAACAAGCTGACCACGCTCGTTTATTGTTACCGAGCCAAAGATATTTCTGCCCGTCGGCGGAGGTGGAAGAACTTCCTTACCGTCAAGTGTATTGGTTTTCACAAGACTGTCTATGGTCACACCATAGACCACGGCAAGGCTCATACATTTTTCTATATCCGGAACAGTAGTGCCATTCTCCAATTTTGCATAAGCCTGCCGTGATATGCCGATTTTTTCAGCTATCTCCTCCTGCGTAAAACCGTGGATATTGCGAAGCATGATAAGGTTTTCTTTCAGCATGATATTACCTCATTTCAACAAAGAATTGATCGCATTGATATGATCGTCCTCGTGTGCGGTATGGATAGTATGGGCGTTGTCGCTTGTTTCGATAAGGCGGCAGTTGCTTCCGATATACGATACCGCACGCTCTGCCTGTTCACGGGAAGCTGCACAGAGATATGTCCCGTCCTCAGCAACGTTTTCCTTTGCATGGATATAAACGCAGGGCACATCAATATCGGAAAGTATCTGTTCATGGGTAAGCCCGTGATTCCAAGTCAGGTCATAAAAATGCTCACCATACGCAAAGTCATACTCCTGTGCATATTGTAACACATACCATATCGAGGACGGCAGAAAACCGATCTTCACAGGCTCATCGGGGTGCTTTTCGTGATAGCTCTGCGCATAGTCTGCGATCTTTGGCATTGCGTCTTTCATGAAAAGCTGTCCCCAATAGCAGTGACGAAGATAATAGGCATCCCAGCACTCGGACTTATCCGAATTATTGTAATCGTGGAGATTTTTATAGGTATCAAGATATGCAAAGCTCTGCTCCCAGCCTTCGCCCTCTGTTGAGAAAACAGGAGGATCTTCAAGCACTGCACCTGCGATGTTCTCTCCGCCGTAAGCCGCAATGTAGGCAGCAGTCAATGCACCGTTGGAATGACCTGCAACAACAGTCGGCTCGCCGATCACCTCATTGATGAATGTGATAATATCATCGCCGTTCACATCAATATAGTAAAGGCTTTCATCGTGAGATGAACCGCCGTGTCCGTATACATCGACCGCATAAATATGCCAGTTTTTGCAAAGCTCCGGCATTACAAGTGCGTAGTCCTCCCATACGCTCATCTGCCCGTGAATAAGAAGAAGTGCAGGTTTGTCGTTTTTGACTTCACCATAATTGATGATATTACCGTTTGGCAAAGTAAACTGTTTTTCCTCAGCGCCTACCTTATCTAGTGCTTTTTGATATTTGTCATACCAGTGCATATTATTATGCCAGTAAACTCCAAAAGCGGCTAACAGAATAACTATCAGCGAAACGATAACTATTGCCGTGATTTTAAGTATCTTTTTCATAGTGATCCTCCTCTATCCGGTCTCTATGAAAATTATAGCACAGCATCTTTTAATCGTCCACCGATCAAACTTGTCAGAAAAATACGCTTTATGTTATGTTTGGTTGCATTATCATTATATCCTATCTGCAAGTTGATGTCAATAACCATAAACAGCCCTGAGAAATGATGTGTGTGTAAGCAGATCTCAGGGCTTTGTCTGTTATTCAGTTCCAATAGGGTATGTTGTCATTGTGGTGTGCGCCATAATGCTGAAATGGACTTGTGTGGAACGGAAACTGAGTGTGCCAATAGCCTACGGACTAATGATACGGCTCACGATCTTTTCCCACTAACACTGCCACCATCAACAAGGACATCCACACCTGCAAGATACCCATTGCGCTCATCTGCCACCATAGCGATAGCAAAGCCAAGCTCTTGGGGAGTTCCCATTCGCTTTTCTGCGGTGTGTTTGAGCATTGATGCGCCTTCGCCTTTTTCAAGCTCTCCCATATCTGTAGCCACCAGTCCGGGGCTTAGTGAGCATACACGTATTCCCCGATCGCCTAATTCAAAAGCTGACTTTTTGGCATACCATAGCACAAAATTCTTAGACAGCGCATATGCAAGCCCCGAGCGTTTGTAGTCGTCTTTTATAAGACCACACATTCGCAGCAGTCTTTTAAGAAATTCCTGCTCTTGTTTTTCAGCAAGGCGATAAGTTTTTTCTGGGATAAGCATTTTGGGCAGCTGATATGCCGAGTTTGACGAGATGTCAACGATAACTCCCTTTTTCATGACCTTTGCAAATTCTCTGTTGACATACACTGTTCCGAATGCATTTACACGCAGCAGCTTCTCGGGATCAGCCATTGAGGGAGAAAGCCCTGCCGCATTGATGACGTTCGTGACCTCCCCGAGCGATGCGGCATATCTTGCAAGCTCATGCACCTGCTTTTTGTCTGAGGTATCGCAGGTCTTGATGTAAACCTGCCGTCCCTCCGCTTTTAATTGCTTTGCTGCCTTGTCAAGCTTTTGCTGTGTTCTGCCCGACAATAGAAATATCCTGTCATTCGGCATAGCTCTTGCGGCTCCAAGCCCCATTCCGCTGCCGCCGCCCGTTATCACACATACTTTCATACCACACCTCACGCTATCTTTCCGCTTGCTTTGAGCCAGACGATCTCATCGTGTATCGTTTCCTTGTATGACCTTGTTTGGTAGCCCAGCTCTCGCTTTGCCTTTGAAGAATCAAACTCATTATTCCGTGCAAGATTGTACACGGAAAATGTTGTCATCAGCGGTTTTTTGCCTTTTTTCTTAGCGCTCATTTCAGAAAGCCTTGCTATAAGATATGCAGCCGCTATCGGCAAAAATGCCTTTGGTGCTTTGCACTGAGCTTCTTCTGATACGAGCCTGCAAAAATCCTTAAAGCTGATAGCATCGTTTCCTAAAATATAGCATTCGCCCTGTCTGCCCTTGTCGGCTGCCGCGATAGTTCCGGCTGCAAGGTCACGAACATCACAAAGATCAAATGTTCCGTTGATACCAATAGGCATTTCACCGCCGATGATCTTTATGAGTGTGCCCGTAGTTTCACCAACTGCAAGATCCTCGGGGCCCATGATACCGCTGGGGTGGACAACACAGGCGTTCAGTTCACGCTCCCTTACAGCATCGAGCACCGCCTGAGTAGCAAGTGCCTTTGACATGGAATAGCAGCCCTCGACCTTATCCTCGTCAAAGAAATACACCTCGGATATACGCCTGCCCTTCGGCGCTTCCGGGATAGCACCAGTGCTGCTGCAATAGACCAGCTTCTCACATTCGGGGTGTGCAAGGCACATATCAATGATGTTCTTAGTGCCACCAACATTTACATCAATGACCTTCTGGTCATAGCCGGGGTCAACAGTTACTATGCTGGCGATATGCAGTACAATGCTCTTTGTACCCTCGGGAACAGTGAACAGCTTTTCAAGACTTTCCATGTCACGGAGATCTCCGTAAATCACCTCCGCACCCTCGGGGACATATTTCGCTGCCGGGTCATTCGGCAAAACAAAAGCTCTCACCCTATCTCCACGCTCGATAAGCTGACGGCATACCGTACCGCCTAAAAAACCTGCTGCACCTGTTACGATATAGATCATTTCGTTCATTTCAGATCTCTCCTTCATATTTTTGTTTGTATGCCTGTATCATTTCATTATATTTACGCAATGTGCTGGAGCTTCAAAAGCTCCTCACGTTTTGCCATACTTCTCTTTACCTGCTCCTCTGCAAGCCTGAGCTTGGCATCTTCCACCGTTTCACCGTCTTTTAACAGAAATGCTCTGACAAAGCCATTTTCGATAGCGCTATATCCGCCGACGGTGATACGCTCGATAAAGCGAAAAGCATTCTTATTAGCAGAAACCGTCTTTTCCCATAGGCTCTCATGACCCGTGTCTATGACTTTTTCAGGCGGCATATCTCTCATCAGCGTATCGCAGGGGGTGGAATACATGATCTCGTCCGATACCGAAAGTGCTATCCCTGCACTTGTGAAGCTCTCGGTAAGGGCGTTTACATACTTATCACCCTCAAGATCCTGCGTAAAGTCGATGATGAAATATCCGCACTGGCAGGTCATGTTCATAACAAGCCCCGAAGAGCAATCGGAATACAGATGCACCGATCCAACATAACGCTCGTTTTCGTTGAACCTGAACTGTCCGATATAGCTTATCAGATAGGTGTCGAGCTTCAGATCGTCAAGGAACTTCATGACCGCACGCTTTTTGCCGAAGGAGTGAAGATGATCTACAGCGTTCAGCAGCATAATGATCTTGTTGAACTCGTCCTTGCAGTGTTCAGGGGTCCTCTGCTCATTCATAAGACTCTTGTAATGGCTGCAAAGCTCCTCTGTGGACATTTTTTCTTCATACTCGCCGTAAGGCAGACTGATACTCTTTACGCAGTTTTTATACGTTCCCTCACAGCCGAGAGCAGCTCTTGCATCAACGGGGAAATTGCTGTTGATGACCTTCTTGCTGTCCGGGTAAAGCTCACGGATCGCACGGCTCATCATCACACTGAGCATGATCACAGGAGATGCGCCGTATGACTTGCAAAGTGCTATAAAATCTTCCTGCGGAAATTTCAGCTCATAGCGTCTGTGTGCTGATCTTGTACCTTTCGTTTCAGGGAGTGTGAAGCCCTTTCTTGAAACTCCCTGGATCTTTTTCAAAGCACTGCGGTCGATCCTGTATTTGCTACCGCAGGGCTCGGAGATCTCAGCTTCAGTTATCGGATCATCTGCGGTCAGTATGCCTTCGCTGCTTGCACTGCTGCCGTATGCTTCCCGACAGTAATAATAGATCAGCGTTTCCACAAAGCTCTTGATACCTCTGCCGTCTGCAAGACCGTGGTGGAAGGATACGCAGATGCTGTTTCCGTGATGTGTCACCCCGATGAGATAGTAATTGTTCTCTGTTCCGCCCAGAGGGATAAGCTCCTCGCTCTCGTATGCTTCTATTGGAAGATCATTCTCGACCGCATAGAGATCCCCCTGATGCTCCTCGTATCTCACCTTGAAGTAAGGATAGCGCTGCATGGTCATTTCAAGTGCCCTATTCAAAGCACTATGCTCCACATCATCGATCATCCTGATCTCATAGACCTCGCTGGGCAGACCGTTCTTTCTGTAAAGATAGGGCTGACCTGCTCTTACTTTCTCTGCTGTCATAGCTTTGTACCTCCGAAATAATTATTGTGGATCCATTATAGCGGATAATTATTCCAGAGTCCAGCACATCGGGATAATTGTAATAATCTTTGTGCAGGGCGCAGCAATATCACAACTATCCCCGGTGCAATGTGCTGTACTATTCAAGGGTATTCCGATTGTGTTTTTTCTGCTGTTCCCGTTTCTGCTCCTGACGGAGATAATTCTCGATCTCCCTCGCCGCTTCGGACAGCTCTCTCGACTTCTGATCCAGACCGTTATACTTGCCTTTCAGAGTATCCAATTTGCCCCTGAGCTTTTCGATATAATTCTCTAACTGCTTAGCTGTTTTTATCTTCGTTTAGCATTTGTGTGATAATGTTTTCATTGATTGCTTTTATGGTTTCCTCCACTTTTGCTCTGGTTTCAGCGTTCATTTCGGTTCCTCCTTATGTTTGCGCATAGTGTGCGCTTTTTTATAAGGGGTTGTTCTAACCGAATTTTTAAAAAAATTCAGGTTCATCCTCGGCGTTTCAGAGCAAGTGAAGCAAAAAAATAGCGGCACACGAAGGTGCCGCAAGATCATTGGCTCATTTTATCGTTTCAGCATTTCAAGCATAAGCTGTGCGCCAGCCCGGAAACCGAGCGCAAACTGTTCATACTCCGCAATACTGCTGACCTCGAGCTGTGCCGTCCGGTACGCCTCGAACAGCGCTTTGCATTCCGGGTACTGCTCCAGTAGCGCATCCTCTGTCCGAATTGCCGCATTCAGTGCCTCGGAGTAGTCCTTGGTGTTGCAGTGCAGCTCTCCGAAAAATCCGATCGTCCCCCGGTACATTGCTTCCAGTAACGTCATGTCAGTATTCCTCCGCAAGCAGCATGGTGCAGTGATCGCCGTCATCGATCACATAGAGTTTTTCGGTGATCTGCGTATCCGCTGCCGCAAGAATGTAGGTCATATCGAACTTCGGCTGCTCCGCGGTGTGGCGGATGATCTGCAGGCCGTTCTCGACCGACAGCCGGAATACCTGTAAGTAATCCTTCGGCTCCGGCATCCGGTCGATCGCCTCCCACATGAAGAGCTGCAGCTCCGGCGGGATTTTTGCATCCACGCCGCTTGTCAGGTATCGTCCCTTTTCTCGTTCAAACATTTCGGTTCCTCCTTGAATTTGGCATATAGGTCTCCGCGCCGGATCTCAATGGTTTCCGTTAGCGTGTCTGTGATCCCAAAGCCCAGATTCAGCACGGTTTCCATACGATATGGGTATACATTGATCCGTAGGATGAATTGTTGTATCAGCGCCCGGTATTTCTCGCTGTTATGCGGCAATGTGCGAAAATCTTCAAGCAGATATTCATAATCGGCATAATCCAGCGGATTGAATTGATGCATATTGGTCATCTGGATCAGCAAAGCAGTGCGCTGTGATTCCAGATCCTCTGCACGCTTAATCAGTGAATCGGTGATGACACCGCGCTCAATAGCAGCCGTAATATTTGCAAGGCTTTCGGTCAATTCATCGTACTCTGCCTTAATGGTTTCGTAGTGTTCGTCATACTCCGCATTGAATTTGGATATATACCGATTCAACGCATCTATGTGCTTTTTCAGCGAACGCTTGTTGAACACTTTATTCCGCAGCAATTCGATAATATAGGCATCGAGATAATCCTTATTCATCTCCTTATTTCCGCACTGCGCTTTATGTGTCTCGCAGCGATAAGCGGCATACCGTGTATGGCTCTGCCCGCTGTACCGCAGGTTTCCTTGGTAGATCCTGCCGCAGATTCCACAAATCACTTTGCCCGAAACAAGGTAAAGCTCTTTGCTGTAGAAGCTTCCCATACGTTCACGGTTACGCTGTTTGCGTTTCTGCACCTTGTCAAACAGTTCATGGCTGATAATTGCAGGGCAAGCTCCCGGCACCCGTATGATTTCTTCTTCGGGTTTCTTTTTTCCGGAGTATGCAGGATTTTTTAGCTTTTTCGGTACTGCCTGATTGTACACATATACTCCTGCATATTTTTCATTGGCGAGAATCGTTACAAGGCTCGTTTTCAGAAACGGCGTCCCGCGTTTAGTCGTATAGCCATGACTGTTGAGCCATGAAATGATCTCCGAGTAGCCGAGTCCCTCTCCATACATTTGGAATATTGCTATAATCGCTTCCGCCTCATGCTCATTAATAACAAGGTGATTCTCTGCATCAAGATCGTATCCAAGCGGCGGCGTGCCTCCGGTATGCTTGCCCTGCAAAGCATTTTCCTTCATGCCTTTCATGACCTCACGGCTCAGGTTTTTGCTGTAGTATTCCGCCATGCCTTCGAGCATTGACTCCATGATGACAGATTCCGGCGAATCGTCAATGCGCTCCAAAACACTCGCTACTGATACCCGGTTTTTCTTCAATTTGCTTTTGTAAATCGCGGAATCATAACGGTCACGGCTGAACCGATCGAGCTTATGCACAAGCACGATATCGAAGATATTTTTTCCGCTATCCGCGATCATCCTTTGAAAGTCCGGGCGCTTATCCGATGTAGCTGATTTCGCCTCATCCTACTGCAAATAGATTTTGATACAATAGATAGAAAATGTACATATCAGAAACTTCTTGGGTTTGGGTGCATTTTTTGCGAAAAGTACGCAGGATTGAAGAAAACGAAAACAATGCAAGACTGCTGTTTCTAACTTG
>JAFUAO010000018.1 GCA_017460665.1 Ruminococcus sp. | reverse complement strand
CTCGGCAAGAGAAAAATAGTAGATGCCGAGCGACGGCGTATTTAGTACCTGCTTAGATACGGTACAGCCCCTGACAGGAGTATTATTGGCAGCGACCGAATAGGTTTCCCCGATCACTTCGTTCATAAGCATCACCTCTTGCCTATATTGTATCAGATAAATTATCATAAATCTGTTGCCGGAGCAACAATTTTTAAAGCAGCATCGGACATATACTGTTCGATGCTGCCTTGCTTTTGTATTTTATAAGCGTTATGATCACAAATTATTAGTTTGAAAATAATATTTAGACAAAATTGATATAGATCAAAAGGACTGTCAAGGAGTACGGCTACGGAAATTCTGCACTTGTTCTTGTGCTGCCGTATATGAAAGCGGAGTATCGGGATAATCAGCAGAATTTTCTTGACTATTATGATGAAGTGGAGATTTGCGAGAAATCGGCAACGGCTCATTTTAAGGCGGCTATCCAGATACGCAACAGGGATATGGTAGACCGTTCCGACCTCGTTGTATGCTGTATCGAACGTGCAAGCGGCGGAGCATACAAGACAGTGCAGTATGCCAAGCAACAAGGTAAGAAGATACTGAATGTATCGGAAAATATCACAGCATTTTGCACCGGGGAGCATTAGCGATTTGAGGCGCATTTCACAAACTTTCTTCATGCTGAAGGAATATGCTTGAAAATCCTGTGACTGTATAGTATAATACTGATACCGAGAAACTTTTGCCCCAGTGGGGCAGAAGTTGAATAAAGCAACAGGAGGTACGAATATGATTATCAAAAGTAAAACTATCAGCAACGGCTATCCCGAATGGGTACTTGATACTGCGAAAAGAACAGTTACCAATTTTGAACGAGATACGGGCAAAAAAAATGTAACCGACTTTCATACCGATTATGTAAAAGATCATCTCCGCTATGTGGCAAGCAAACACCCTGAAAGATTACAAAAACTCGTTGATGAAGGCAAGATTATCGGTTATCTTGACGGACTTGAAACAAGAGCGATTAAAGCAGTTGACAGACAGATTGAGAAATGGAAAATATCAGACAAAGAATATCAGGCAGCGATCATAGCAGAAGATACATTAAAAGCCGTAAGACTTGTAAATTGTTTGCAGAGTATGGCAAGAGAAATCGTCTATGATACGATAATTTACGCATAATATAAAGGCTATTGCAAGAGCGTTGCAATAGCCTTTCGTTTTTTAATCAATTCAATTATTATTCAGTTGCCACCCATTATCCCCATGATAGATCATCTGCTTTGTCATCCCCCCGTCAATGCAGATGTTCTCACCTGTGATGAATCCAGCCTTATCGGAGCAGAGAAACAGCACCATACTTGCAATATCAAGAGGATTTCCTACTCGACCACAGGGCTGCTGAACAGCGTCTGCCCCCTCGTAGACACGAAACTGCGTATCTATCCAGCCGGGCGAGATAGAGTTTACCCTGACTTTACCTGCAAGGCTCACAGCCAGAGCGTGAGTAAGTGCAGAGATACCGCCCTTTGCCGCAGTGTAGCTCTCCGTCTGCGGCTGGCTCATACGGTCACGGGAGGACGAGATATTGATGACAGAGCCACCCTCATTGAAGTACGGCATAAACAGCTTTGACAGATAAAACGGCGCAGTCACCCCGACAGAAAGTGCATACTGAAACTCCTCATAGCTGCACTCATTGATGCCCTTCATAAGCGGCAGAGCATTGTTTATCAGATAGTCGACATGACCATACTGTGTAATAACGCTGTCAGCAAAGGCTTCGAGCACCGCCTTGTCGGAAATATCACCGACATAGTGATCTCCCTCTGCTTTATCTATTACGCAGACATTAGCACCATTCTTTTGAAACTCCTCGGCAATGCACTTGCCAATACCGTTCGCTCCGCCTGTTATGACAGCGACCTTCCCTTTGAACATTTTTACTCCTCCGTATCGTCCTCAATATCCTTGATCTTCCGTGCAGGCACACCGCCAACAACGCAGTTATCGGGAATATCCTTAGTCACAACAGCCCCGGCAGCTACAACAACATTGTTACCTATCGTTACGCCCGGCAGTATAGTCACATTGCCGCCTATCCACACATCATTTCCGATACGGACAGGCTTTGCGATACCGAGGTGTTTTCGTCTGCCCATAGGTGAGAGAGGGTGCCCGACTGTGGTTATCAGCGTGTTCGGACCTATCATCACATTGTCCCCGATATACACCTCACGAATATCAAGGATAGTCAGATTGTAGTTTCCGGTGAAGTTGTTGCCGATAAATATTTTCTTGCCGTTGTCGCAGTTGAATGTCTTGGCTATCCACACCTTTTCGCCTACGCTGCCGAGCATTGTTTTGAGCTGGGCGTACTGCGCTTCGTAATCGGTATCGTCGATAGCATTGTATTTTTTGCACTGGATAATAGCGTTCTCTTTTCTTGCGGAAACTTCCGCATCATCATAGCAGTATTCAAGTCCTGCTTCGAGCTTTTCTAATTCGGTCATAATAGTCACTCCTATTTCAATATTTTTCTGATTTGGTCGTCAGAAACATTTGGCAGCAGCTTTTTCAGATGTTCAAAAATCCGTTCATAGGATTCCTGCGGCTCACGCTGATAGACATTATCTGTAAAGTGATTGCCCATAAATATTTCTGGTGTTGCATACTCTGCCACTCCCCAACCGTAGGGCTGTCCGTACTTATCAGTCAGATATATAAAATTGCTGATAAGAATATAGCACTGCTCCTGCAAGCGGGTAATAGAGGAGTCGAATCCTTTGTTTCCGCCCTTTCGGTAATCACCAAGTTTTTTCAGTTCTTTTGACATTATGGGTGCATTGCTTTCAACAAGGTCAAACAGTATTTTATCGCTGCGTTTTGCCAAGCCCTCATCATACAGCGAATCAAAATCATAACCGTCCCTACGATAATTTGCAAAATCGGGAAACCACTCACGACTTATATACACGGCTTTCCGTTCAAGAAATTTTCCGTATGCACAGCCCGTTTTTTTAATAACGCTACCTTTCCATTCCCACGCTCCGTTCTCGTCGCCAAACCAATAACGTGAATTGATGTGTTCTTCTATGGAAAAGCCCTCTATCGAATTTCTGAAATACGGCAGAAAGCCATATTTATTGATTGCTTCTATCAAGTCATCTTGTGAATTAATAGTGAAGCACATACCTTTCATAGACATTCACCTCCTTTTGCATATCATAGCATAGAAGCACTCACTTTGTCAATCAATACTGTGCTGCTTTTCAAATTTTTACGAATGAATACGGAATAATCAACTACAACGATAGCCGCACAAACAATCCAAATTATCGGCTCTAAAATGCAGATACCAAAGTACCCAAGTTTTGGTGCAAGTACCGCCACGGCAAGTATTTTCAGCAGAAACTCTATCACACTTCCCATAACAGGGACGAGCTTTCTGCCCACACCCTGCAAGCTGCTGCGCAGAACGAGAAGTATGCCAAGAATAAAGAAAAACGAGATGTTCCAGATGATATACCTTGAAGCAGCAGCTATGACCGCTTTGTCCGTTGTCCCTGTGAGAGCCTGTATCATCGGGCGGCGGAGCAGTACGCATATCAAAACAGAAAATGCACTCCAAATCACCGAAATTATAATGCCATAGCGTATGCCCTGTTTTACCCTATCCATTTTCCCAGCACCAAAGTTCTGACTTGCGAATGTCGATGAAGCCATAGAGATCGTGCCGAGAGGGAGCATGAAAATATCGTCTATCTTCCTTGCGGCGGTATGGGCAGTTATGGTGCTTGTTCCGAAAGAATTGACCGCACCTTGCAGTATTACCGAGCCGACAGACACAATCGCATACATAAGCCCCATTGAAAGACCTGTGCTTGTCAAGTCTGAAAGTAGGGATTTATCCCATTGTAATTCAGATTTGCGGAATATCAGAAAATCACACTTTTTTAGAGCATACACAAAGCACAGCACAACGGACACTCCCTGCGAGATAACTGTTGCATAGGCGGCTCCTGCTACTCCCATATCAAAGCCCTTGACGAACAGAAAATCCAGCCCGATATTGACGAAAGTAGAAACGATAAGGAAATACAAAGGTGCTTTGCTGTTGCCTATCGCCCTCATCATTCCTGCAAGCATATTGTAGGCTATCGTTATCACCGAAAACAGCATGATGATACGCATATAGCTTTCGGTGTCACGAATTATTTCATCTGGAGTTTTCAAGGCTTTCATAAGCGGGTGGAGAATTGACACGCTACCTATTGTCAGAATAACAGCGATAAAAGCAGAGAGGATATAGGTCAGAGCGACCGATTTTTTCATTTCTCGCTCATTATTTGCTCCGAAATATCTTGCAATGATAACTGCAAATCCGTTAGTCAGACCGCCTGCAAAGCCTATCATAAGACCATACACAGGTGCGGCGGCTCCCACAGCAGCAAGGGCGGTATCACCGAGGATATTCCCGATGATCGCAGTATCGGCAACATTGTATAGCTGCTGAAAAATATTGCCGATCAGCACAGGGATAGCGAAATATATCAGGTTTTTGAGGATATTACCTTCGGTCATGTTCAGGGTATTTGCTTTCATATCATCATTCTTTCTATATTGCGATAGGAGCTGCACCGCAGGCACAGCCCCTATTTGTGATTATTTATATGCGTTCTTGAATATCGTCAGATAGTCCTCATCGGAAAGGGGCAGCGGATCAGCCGTAATATCACCGCCGAGGACTTCGTGGACTTTGGCAGGATACTTTTCAAGCTCCTCCTCCGTAATGCCCTCGTTGCTCATCTTCAGATCGGCACAGCCAACGTCTGCGATCAGCTTGTCAAGTGCGGCGATAAAGTCTTTGCCTGTCTGCGGATTTTCTACACCCATAGCCTTTGCCATTTTCTTCATCGGTTCTTCGGCTGCCTGACGCTCCGCAAAGAAATCATAGTAAGCGTGAGCGATCTCGATCAGTCCTGCACCATGCACAAGGTCATCGTGGAAACTACCCATAACGTGTTCCATTGTGTGAGCAGAGGTACACATCATATAATAGCCTGCAAAAGTGTTTGCATAAGCCATCATCTCACGAGCCTCTTTGTTGCTGCCATCTTTAACTGCTGTCGGAAGATACTTTGCAACAAGTTCGATTGTTTTCAGGGCGAACATTTCAGCCATAGGGTGAACGTTCTTGTTTACAACCGTTTCGGAGGCGTGGAAGAAAGCGTCCATTCCCTGATATGCTGTAAACTTCGGCGGTACGCTCATCATCAGATCGCTGTCAACAACGGAGAGTGTCGGGAACATCGAGGGGAAGAAGATACCTGTCTTTTCCTGCGTAGTATCATTTGTGATAACGGACGCAATATCCACCTCGCTTGCCGTTCCTGCGGAGGTAGTAATGCAGACGATAGGAATAGCAGGAAATTCTGCATTCTTCTTGCCTCCTGTTGCGGAGAGAGAATAGTCCCAAATATCTCCGGAGTTAGCAGCCATAAGAGCGATACACTTTGAGCAGTCCATGACCGAGCCGCCGCCGAGAGCGATCACGAAATCACAGCCGTTTTCCTTGACAGCCTTTGCACCGTCCATAACGTTTATGTCGGTGGGGTTCGGTCTGATCTCAGCAAAAACAGCGTACTCCACACCAGCGAGATCAAGCTCTTTCTGCACTCTTTCAAGATAGCCGTACTTCTTAACGCTTGTTCCGTTCGTGGTAACGATAAGAGCCTTTTTGCCGGGGAGAGTTTCGCTGTGCAGCTCGTTCAGCTTGCCCGGTCCGAACAGCACCTTTGTGGGCATATAGAAATTGAAATTGTACATACATCGTTCCTCCTGTTGGGTTTGGTTTGTTTTTCGGTATCTATATCATAGCACATAATCATTGATTTGTATATCACTTATTTTGTGTTTTCGTCACTTATCTTGACTTAATTTCAAAAGTGTGCTATAATATTTTTGGAGGCGGTTATTTTGAGAGAAAGCATAGACAAAAAGGTTGCTTACCTTGAATTTATCAATCGTGAGAATGACTTTCATCACCATAAATACAACGAAGAAATGCTCCAGTATGAGTATATCAAGAACGGCGATATAAGAGCAATAGATGAGGCAAGGCGCATGATACATTCTGCCGAAACAGGACACTTATCTGATGATCCTCTGAAAAATCTGCTGTATCTGTGTATTTGCAATATTACTCTTGTTACACGCTTTGCTATCGAGGGCGGCATGAACGCAGAGAAAGCGTATAACGCAAGTGACTTGTATATTCAGAAATATGATAGTGCAAAATCGGTTGATGTGATATATGGCCTCCATGATGAGATGATCGGATATTTCGTGAAAGCTGTAGCTGCGGCGAAAAAGGAAAATGTCTTTTCAAAACAAGTCATTCAATGCATGGACTACATTCACTATCATCTCCACGAGCAGATCGTTGTTGGTCAGCTTGCAAAAATGGTCAAGCTGAATGAATCGTATCTGTCCGTTTTATTCAAGCGTGAGGTCGGTATGAATATCACCGAGTATGTTATCGTCAAGCGAATGGAAGCGGCGGAGAATATGTTGAAATATTCCGACTATACGCTGAATGAAATTTCTGATATTCTGCATTTTTCATCATATAGCCATTTTGCGAGGACGTTCAGAAAATATTATGATACCAGTCCCAAGCAGTATCGCAATCGTGAGTTCAAGCATATTAACCTAAACGGCGGTTGATCAGACTTTATACTTCTACCCCACTGGGGCAGAAGTCACATACTCCCAAACGTTGACCGAAAGTCAAATCCGAAAGCAGTGTTCATTGTCACAGAGGCATTATACAGCGTGGTGATGAGATATGCCCTAACGTTAGTCACCTCGGAGGTATGCTGATACAGACAGTCAAAGACATACTGAATATGCTCGCTGCTCAGTTTCAGAAATTGGGCGCGAACGACCTCTGTCGGCATATTTTCACCATTCACACGCACTGTTGTAGCAGAGGAACATACACAGTCGGGCATGATCGTTACCAAATCGTCCAATTCCTCTTGACTGCCGTTCAGCCTATGCTTGTCATGAGGCATAGAGAAAGCCTCTGAAAACCAATCGTACTCGATGTTGTCCTTAATGATCTGCTCATAGCTATCTCTCTGCTCGATAAAATCAATCTCATCAATCTGTCCTGCGGATTGATAGATATGATCTGATTTATTCAGTGTGACTCTTTTAGTCTGACTATATAGTGGGAATGATGATTTTGGTATATCTTGACCTGCGATTTTCACATTTCCTGAATGATGATTTTCACAATTCAAGAAAGATGAATCCGATGTATCAGACGGGACACTTTCCTCTGTAACTTCGACATTGTTCTCCGAATCGGAAACAGACTCGCCAACCTCCGTCTTCCGAACACAATGCTTGACAAATATTCTGTCAGGTTTCCCAAGACCGAGCCGTACACGTTCAATAAGTCCGAAAACATCAAGCTCACGCAGAATCTTGCCTGCTTTTTGTAAGCCTATACCAAGCTTTTCAGCGATCTCCGCAATAGGAAAATTGATAAACACCTTTCCCTCGGAATCGATCCAATGATTTTTAATAGACAAACCTGTCCTATCAAGCAGGAGAGCATAGAGGATTTTACTGTCACTTGAAAGGGAACGAAATTGTTCATTGGTAAACAGTATCTGCGGCAAACGGATAAAACTGAATTGTCTGCGCTCATTGCAATAGATATAGTCAAACATTGCTGTCCTCCCTTTCCCAAAGACTGATAACATTGATCCGGTTATTTTCAAATTGAATAAGGTGAAAGTCTGAAAGCTCCGTCAACAGCTCCGCAGCCCTTTCTGCCGAGCAGCATAAGTCATTGCGGATTTTCTGAACAGAATAACGGGCATATTGACAGCCATTCTCAAAACAGCCAAGCAAAAGTGCATACAACACCTTTGCCTCCGCTGATAGCTTTGAAAATTTATCCGAGGAAAACAATACTTTCGGAATTATAATCGTCTGCATAGCAGCAACATCTTTTTCATACAAATAATCAAACACAGTTCCCATCTCCTTGTCAATTATGGGAGAAAAAACAGCGTTTCCCAACTTTTTTGAGAAACGCTGTTTTCGTGATTATTTGATTGTTTTCGTCAAGCATTTCTCTGTTGGAAACGCTTGTATTTTTTAGTTACAAGTAGCTTTACCTGCCCACATTTTTTTGTTTGTAAATTTTTTGTGAACGTTACTTCCCTAAATCACTTAAGCATACCGATAATTGAGCTTATAACACTATTTACAGCGACTACAATAACCAACAGGCGGCTATGGAGGAAATGATCATGGAAAGTATTATAAGCATAAGAGCTTTGTCAATACAGATCAAGCAGCGGACACTAATGCAGAATATTTCTTTTGATGTTGGCAGCGGTGAAGTAGTATTGCTCTCAGGCGAGAACGGCATCGGCAAATGCTCCATCTTGAAAAGCATTATGCGTTTGGAAACAGAGGGCAAGAAGATATGCGGTGAGATCGTTCACCATAGCTTCGGAAATATCATGGCTTTAGATGATACTGAACTCCAGCGATTTCGTTCGAGCATTGCTTATATTCCTCAAAAGGACGAATACTCTGAAATGGGACGTATACAGGTAAGAGATGTTATCTGCAACAGCGGTGAAGCTCATTCTGACAGCTACATGAGCTATTCAGAGGTCAATGACCTTATTGACAAGTGGCTTCCACGCCGAGGAGATAACAGCAGGATATTCGATGCTAAGTCCAAACCAGGTAAATTCAGCGGCGGTGAGCAAAGGCTTCTGCAAGTATTCTCTGTCATCGCTACTCGTTCAGATTCGGATTTGCTGATTATAGACGAACCGCTTAACAATCTTGACTTCGTAAATGCAAGGCATATAAGCAATCTTATCAATAAAGTGATACGTGAAAACCCCAATATGGGTGTTTTAATGATCAGTCATTGCAGGATATTCCCATTTATCACACGGGAACTGAAATTGACCGCTGACGGGATAAGAGAAGCATCTGAGCCTTATATCTGCCATAGTTGTTTTGGTGAGCCTGACGAAAACGAATTTTATAAGTAAATACATACGAAAACAGGCAGATACCTCTTGTGGAAGTATCTGCCTGTTCTGTTTCATAGCCTGCTGTATAGGTCTTTACATAATAGTTGTTGAAAAACTACTATATGAGTACCTACTTGAGCTGCTCCGGGGCTTTTGTGTAGACTAGGCTCAGATGCTGTCGGGATCCATGAAAACTCTTGATCCAGTGGCACCGATCTGTCCCTGATATTTTCCATTGTACGGAGAGAGGGCGTGGTCGTCCATTTTGGCGAATACCAGCTGGCCGACTCTGCGGCCGTGTTTTAGCTCGATAGCGCATCTGTTGGCGTTGAAGAGCTCCAGAGTGATCTCGCCCTTGAAACCGGGATCCACCCAGCCGGCGTTTTGAATGAACAGGCCCATTCTGCCCAGTGAGCTTCTTCCTTCCACAAAAGCAGTAAGATCATCTGGCAGCTCAAAGTATTCCATAGTAGTTGCCAGAACGAACTGACCGGGCAGCAGCAAATAGCTGTCGGACTTGATCGTTTTGTAGCTGATCTGACTGTTCAAGGTGATGATCCCTGAAGGAGTATCCTCCACTATGCTGAAGGTATCGCCCAAGCGGATATCCACGCTTGCAGGCTGGATCTGTTCCTTGGTAAGCGGCTTGATCACCAGTGATTTTTCGTCCAGCATTCTCATGATCGTCTTATCTGAAAGTATCATCCAAACATCCTCTCTTGCGGTAGGGTCTTGGTCATAGCATCTCAGCCTTTCAGCTAAGAGGAGCTATGGCGCAAAGCTCTGTATCAGCACCCTGCCGTTACGGGCCTATAGGACCGCATACAGGTTCGTTTCCCACGCCGGGATATAGAGCTGGTGGCGGATAAACATCCTGTAATTCGGGTTTATGCTCTTTATGAGCAGTGGGAGCTCAAAGATGTCCTCGTTCCTGTGGTAGAGGGACACCATCATTTTCGGGGAGTAATGGGCGATAGTCTGAGCGGCGCCCCAAATGGCCTCACGCTCAAAGCCCTCCACGTCCATTTTGATGATCGTGGCGGCCTTCCTGCCCAAGACGCTGTCAACGCTCCTTGCGGCGATGTAGGTCTCAGAGGAGGCTGAGATCGCCGACTGTCTTCCGGCCTTATTGGAGAAGGGAAGCTCTGTATCAAGGCACCAAGCCGCCGCATTATAGGCGAAAACATGGCTCATGCCGTCAACGAACTTTGCCAGCTTCTTGAAATTCTTTCGATCCGGCTCAAGGGCGTAGATCGAGTTGTACCTGCCCCTTGTGAACTCAAGGAGCTCCTTGATCGTATCGCCGTTGTAGGCCCCCAGATCCACATAGACCTCGTTCTCATGGGGCCTTATGATACTGCGGTAGATCTCCTCCTTAGGAGTGGTGACGGAGGAGAGGTACTCGATCCTTCCGCTTATCTTGAAATTTATGATATTAGCGTATACCTTCCGGGAGTAGTCATCGGCCAGCATATCGTAAACTGCCCTCAGCTTCTCGGCGTTCTCCACGCAGTAATCGTAGGTGAAGAGGCCGCCTCCGGCCACCGGTACATCGGGAACATAGAGAGTATGGCGGCTTGCGATGTCATGGATCTTGTCCACGATCTCCTGATAGCCTGCTGCGAAGGCCAGCACCACTACGAAGTCGTCCACCATAGCCTCGATCTCAGAGAGCTTGTGGACCTTATACCCCTCGAAGTAATGGCCTCTAACGAAGTCATCGCTGGCGAAGATCCCGGAGAGGGTTATGCCCTTTTCCCGGAAGACCGCCATGATCTTAAGTGCGCCGTCGCCCATGCCATAGATGAAGATAGGCCGAGTCTCAGCAGCGAGCCTGTCCCAGCAGGAGACTTTTTCCTTAATAAATGAGATCATTCCTGTCACCTATCAATAGCTGTCGTCGATACCGTCGCCGTCAACATCATGGAAGCCGTCGTGCATGATCATATCTCTTCCACGGATACCGTATCTGTCACGCATGATATTCAGGTACTTGTCGATCTGGTCGGAGACAGCACGGACGTTTTTCACGCAGTGTACCTCCTTGGTGGGAGTATCGGCATCTCTGCTGTAGATGATTATAGAGCCGCAGCCGAACATTCTCTGGAAGAAGGGACGCTTTACCTTTTTATCGGTGATTTTGTAAAGATCGATCTCGTCCTCATCAATGCTGAGAAAGCCACGCTGGGTGATGAACTTGGTCTCAGTAAGGTAGTATCTTGTGAAGGAGAGAGGCCAGCCGAAGAGAGTGCGCTTTTTGTCTGTCCAGACGTAGTTTATATCTTTCTTTCCCATAATATAGCCCTCCTGATCGAGAAGATGAGCGGCCCTCTGCACACAGCGCAGACCGCCTTTCTCTTATTTTACCACAAAAACTCCCATAAGTCAACAATAAATATCTCATGGGAGCACATAACGCAAAAAAGCTCCCGGAAAAGCTCCGGGAGCGCTTTTTTATTCGATTATGCCGTCCTCGGAGTAGGAGGACCCATCGTCCCGCTCCTTGGGAGCCTCAGGCTCAGCAGGCTGGTCAGCGAAGACCTCATCGCCCATCTGGCCCTTCATGAGCTTTTCAAAGTCCTCACCGCTGATCTTCTCATATTTCAGCAGGTACTTTGCCAGCAGGTGGAGCTTATCGGTATTGGCGGTCAGGATCACCTTACAGTCCTCATAGGCCTTCTCGATGATAGACTTGACCTCCTCGTCGATCTGAGCAGCGATAGTCTCGCTGTAGTTGCGTGTGTGGCCGTAATCCTTGCCCAGGAACACCTCATCGCTGTCCGAGCCGTAGACCACAGTTCCCAGCTTCTTGGAGAAACCGTACTTTGTGACCATGTTCCTTGCGGTCTTAGTGGCACGCTCGATGTCGTTGGAGGCGCCTGTGCAGATGTCGTCAAGGATCAGCTCCTCAGCGACTCTTCCGCCCAGCAGCATGATGATGTTCTCACGCATCTGGTTCCGGGAGACGTGCTGGTCGTCGTTATCGGGACGGGTCACAGTCAGACCTGCGGCCATTCCACGCTGGATGATCGTTACCTGGTGTACCTTGTCCTGAGTCGGCAGGTTATAGGCAGCGATCGCATGGCCGGCCTCATGGTAGGCGGTGACTCTCTTGTCACGCTCGGTGACGATACGGGACTTCTTCTCAGGTCCGGCGATGACCTTCATGGTGGCCTCCTCGATGTCGCCCTCAGTGATGGCCTTGCGGTTATTTCTTGCAGCAAGGAGAGCGGCTTCGTTCAGCAGGTTCTCAAGATCTGCGCCGGTGAAGCCCTGAGTCGTCTGAGCGATGACCTTTAGGTCAACGTCCGGTCCGATGGACTTGTTAGCGGCATGGACCTTCAGGATCTCCTCACGGCCCTTGACGTCGGGGTAGCCAACCACGATCTGGCGGTCGAAGCGTCCGGGACGGAGAAGAGCGGGATCGAGTATATCACGGCGGTTAGTGGCAGCGATCACGATAACGCTCTCGTTGCCGGTAAAGCCGTCCATTTCAACAAGGAGCTGGTTGAGGGTCTGCTCACGCTCGTCATGGCCTCCGCCGAGTCCGGCGCCTCTGTGACGGCCGACAGCGTCGATCTCGTCGATGAAGATGATAGCCGGAGCGTGTTTTTTGGCCTGCTCGAACAGATCTCTCACACGGGAGGCTCCCACGCCCACGAACATCTCAACGAAGTCCGAGCCGGAGATCGGGAAGAAGGGGCAGCCGGCCTCGCCGGCCACAGCTCTTGCAAGCAATGTCTTACCTGTTCCGGGAGGTCCCAGCAGCAGCACGCCCTTAGGCACCTTAGCGCCCAACTGTGAGTACTTGTTGGGGTGCTTTAGGAAGTCCACTATCTCCTGGAGCTCCTGCTTTTCCTCGTCCGCACCGGCCACGTCCTTGAATGTAGCCTTTCTTGCGCTGGCCTGAGCCTTAAGGTTGGCCTTTCCGAAGGAGGTATACTTTCCGCCGCCTCCGCTCTGCTTCATCATGAAGTAGAGGATAGCGCAGCCCAGAATCACGGTAAGGATCACAGGGATCAGCGAATAAAGCCAGGTCCTGTCAGTGATCTTGATATAGTCCTGCCACAGGTCCTCGTCGGGGTAGCGTTCCTTGTACTCCTGACGGTAGTTCTCGGTATCGTGGTAGAAGATATCCACGTTGGGAACGTTGTACTTCCTCTTGTTCTCCTCGCCTCTGAGCTGGTAAGTCAGCTCGCCGGTACCCAGATCCAGCTCATAGTAGCACACCTCGTAGTTGTCGAAATGGCTGATCACAGAGGAATACTCGGTGCGGTCAGCGGTATCGGCCAGCTTTGAGCTGACGAAGAAGATACAGCCTATAGCGATGAGGATTATGAGGATATAGGTGATGATGCCGTTATTTCTTTTTGGTGTCAAGCGTTTCACTCCAATCGGACATAGTTTTTATTACACTTATCTTCAGCAGTCGTTTGGTGGACTGATCCGGTGCAGCGCTCTGAGCGATACCGAGGCCCTCAGCGTAGATCGTGCCCGCCTCGTCCTCGATGAAATGGAGGGTGCTGCGGAGCTCCCGAGGGATATTCTCGTTTATCAGCTTTTTGACGGAGGAGGAATGATCTCTTCCGGCGAGCCTTATGCGGTCGCCGAATTTCCTGCTCCTGAGCACGGCCCGTCCTTTTATTTTATCATGATCCAGGAACTGAATTGTTAATTTATTGTGAACGGAGAAAACTTTCTCCATTTCATCACGATCAGCCTCCTGACAGAGTAGGATCCTGCCGTCGAAGAGCCTGTTCTCGCCGATCACCAGCTCCTTCTCCACATAAGGGACAGGCTCGCTGCTGAGCCTTTCAAGGCTGAGGACACCGGCCTCTCCCACCAGGAAAAGGTCCCCGGAAACGCAGAGCTTTCCGCCTTTTTCAGCGATCCTTTCCGCCTCTTTGAGTCTCTCGTAGGAGTAGGGGAGGCTCCGTTCGGTCAGGAGCCTTGCTATGCACCGCCGCCTGATGGCCCCGTGGAGCTCCGAAAGCCCCACCAGCGACTCTCCCTGCCGGCATTTAGCCATGGCCTGGTCTGTCAGCTCCTCGATAAGGGAGTTCTCCTCACGCATGGCCTCAAGGGAGCGCACAGAGGTCTCGATCACCGAGCCGTTGATCTCCTCCAAGGCCGGGATCACGGTATGGCGGATCCTGTTGCGGCTGTAGTCGTCTGACAGATTGGTGGAATCGGTAACGAAGGGCTGCTGTCTTTCCCTGAGAAAAGCCTCGATCTCACGGCGAGTCACCGCAATGAGGGGCCGGATCACGTTCCCACGGACAGGTGGGATCCCGCACATTCCCCTGAGAGCCGTCCCCCTTGTCAGGTTCAGCAGGGCAGTTTCAAGGCAGTCCCCGGCGTTGTGGGCGGTAGCCAGCTTTTTCCCGGCAGAGCGCTCTGCGAAGATCCCGTAGCGCAGCTCACGGGCGGCCTCCTCGGTAGAGAGCCCCTTTTCCCGGGCAAAGCCCTTCACATCGCAGCTCACGGCGGAGTAAGCCACGCCCAGCCTCTGGCAGAGCTCCCTGCAAAAGGCCTCGTCACGCTTGCTCTCCTCACCTCTGAGGCAGTGGTCCACATGGACGGCCTCCACGGTGATGCCCAGTTTTGGGCTGAGCTCCAGCAGAGCCAGCAGCAGGCAAACGCTGTCCGCACCTCCTGAAAGGCCGCAGACGGCCGTTTCGCCGCTTTCCAGCATACCGTATCTCCGGATAGTCCCTAAGATCTTATCCAGCATATCAGTTTTCCGGCGGAGCGTTGTACTCCGGATTGGAGAAGCGAGTGTACTGACCGTCCCAGATCAGCTCCACAGTACCGGTCTCGCCGTGACGGTTCTTGGCGATGATGCACTCCGAGATGTTCTGCCGCTGGCTTTCCTTATTATAGTACGCATCACGGTACAGGAAAAGAACGATGTCAGCGTCCTGCTCGATAGAGCCCGATTCACGCAGATCCGACAGCATGGGCCGCTTGTCGGTACGGCTCTCCACGGCTCGTGAGAGCTGTGACAGAAGGATCACCGGCACGTTCAGCTCCTTGGCCATGACCTTTAGCTGACGGGTGATCTCCGAGATGACGGTGACACGGTTGTCTGAGCGTGAATTTGAGTCCATGAGCTGCAAGTAGTCGATGATGACCAGCCCTAGGTTCTTCACTCTTCTGAGCTTGGCCTTCATCTGCTGGACCGTCATGCTGGCAGTATCGTCAATATACATCGGCAGAGTGCTGAGGAAGCCTGCGCTGGTAGCCAGCCTTGACCAGTCGTCCTGCTTGATCCGTCCGTTCCTCAGGGAGCTTGAGTCCACCAGCGCCTCAGTGGAGAGGATACGGGTAGCGAGCTGCTCCTTGGACATTTCCAGATTGAAGGTGACCACGTCCTTGTCGTTGCGCCTTGCCACATTCGTGGCGATATTCATGGCGAAGGAGGTCTTTCCCATACCGGGACGGGCAGCGATGATGATCAGGTCTGACTTGTTGAGGCCTGACGTGATCGTGTCCAGGAGCGTATAGCCGGTCCTTGCGCCGATGTACTTTTCTCTGTCGGGGCTGGCCAGCTTTCCGATACGGTCATATGCCTCGATAATGGCGTCCCCAAGAGGGGAGAGGCCCTTCACGTCACGGCCCTGGCGTATGTCATAGATCTTCTGCTCGGCGGAGTCCATGAGCAGCTTTGCGTCGGCCTCGCCGGAGCGGATCTCGTCCATGATCGACTGGGCGACGTAGCTCAGGCTCCGCAGGTAATACTTGTCCGCAACGATCTTGCAGTAGCTGTCGATGTGGGCGGTGGAGGGCAGCATATTGCCGATCTCCGCCAAATACCGCCGGCCGTCGGCAGCGCTCTCGAAGATGTGGAGCTTTTCCGCCTCGTTGAGCACAGTGACGATGTCCACCGGCACGCCTGAGGTGAACATACGCATGATGATGGAGTACAGTCCCTTGTGCTGCTCGCTGTAGAAATAATCCCCCCTGATCTGCTCGACTACGCTGGGCAGGATCGAGGGATCGGCGAGGATAGCGCCGAGGACGGACTGCTCCGCCTCGATACTGTGGGGTAGCACTCCTTCCTGAGAAAACAAGTTGTTCTCGTCCATATCAGCCCTCAGTAACTTCTACGTCAACTGTCTCGGAGATCCCGGTGTACAGCTTGACCGTGGCCTTGTATGAGCCGAAGCTCTTGATGTCTGTGGAGAGGGCGATCTTCTTCTTGTCCACATCGACGCCGAACTGCTCCTTGATAGCCTGAGAGACATGAGCGGCAGTCACCGAGCCGAATAGACGGCTGCCGCTGCCTGCCTTGGCCTTGATGATGACCTTCTTGTCCTTCAGCTTTGCAGCAGCGTCGTTGGCGGCCTGCTTCTCCACCTCGATCTTGTGTGCGGCAGAGGCCTGCTGGCCAGCCAGCTTGCTCATATTGGCGTTGTTGGCCTCTACAGCCAGGCCCTTGGGCAGGAGCATATTCCTTGCGTAGCCGTCGGCCACGTTCTTGACCTCGCCCTTTTTGCCTGATCCCTTAACGTCCTGTAAGAAAATGACTTTCATATTTATACCAGCCTTTCGTAAAAAATATGTAAGCCTCCGAAAAGGCGGCTTACATTTATCATTATCAGTTCACGTCCTCTGAGCGCTCGTCGATAGCACGGAAGAGAGCCTTCACGGCCTCCTCCACGGAAACGCCCTCCAGCTGGGCCGCAGCCATGGTCTGATGACCGCCGCCCCCCAGCTTCTCCATGATCACCTGCACGTTCACTGCGCCCAGGGATCTGGCGGAGATGTTCACGGTAGCTCCTGTCTTGTAGAGGACGAATGAGGCGTCCACGTCGGAGATGCTCAGCAGCTCGTCAGCGGCCTGAGGAGCCACCAGGCGTATGTCGTCCGAGCGGAAGTCCGCCGCAGCGACAGCGCACCGGTCATGTATCTTTGCAGACGCAACGATCTGGGTCTTGCGCCTGTAAGAGTCGATAGAATTTGAGAACAGCAGCTTCACCGCCACGGTATCTGCCCCCATTTTTTTCAGGAAAGCAGCAGCCTCGAAGGTCCTCACGCCGGTCCTCATGACGAAGTTCTTGGTGTCCAGCATGATGCCTGAGAGCAGAGCGTCCGCCACGCAGGAGGGGATACGCTCGTCCGTGTCGAAGTTGAAATACTGTATGAGCTCAGCCACCATTTCCGAAGCGGAGGAGGCATAGGGCTCGTGGTGGAAGATAACAGCGTTGTCGATGAAGTTGACCGTCTTGCGGTGGTGGTCGATGACTACCACGCTTTTTGCCTTCTCGTAGAGCTCACGGCTCTCGATGAAGTCCTTGTTATGGGTGTCGGTAACGATCAGCAGGTCTCCGGATGAGATCTCATCGGCGGCCTGGCCGGGAGTTATGAACAGGTCCTCGCCCATTTGCTCCTCGACGATGTCGATGAGGTGCGAGGCAAGGTTCTTGTGCCTGTCAACAGCGATCCTTGCGTTCTTCCCCAGCAGTCTCACAGCCCCCGCCATGCCGCAGGAAGCGCCTACCGAGTCAAGGTCGCCGAAGCGGTGTCCCATGATAAAGACCGTATCAGAGTTCATGATCAGGTCCTGGAGAGCATTGGCGATGATCCTCGTTTTAGACCGTGACATCTTCTCCACGCCCTTCGAGACTCCGCCGAAGAAGCGGTAGCCGGCCTCGGTCTTGACGACTGCCTGATCTCCGCCCCGTCCGAGGGCCATATCCAGGCACTGTCTTGCGATCCGCTCGCTCTCGTCGAGGGTATCGGCGCCCTGACCCACTCCGATAGAGAAGGTCAGCGGGAACTTCCCGGCGATCTTGATCTCACGGGCGGCATCGAGGATCTTGAACTTGTCGCTGATCTTCTCCTCTAGGTGGCGGTTCTCCAGCACGGCGTAGAAGGTGTTGGAGGAGGTCCGCTTGATGAATCCAGAGGTGCTCCCCATGAAGCGCTCGATCAGCTTTTCGATCTCCAGCGAGGCCTGAGCCTTTTCGCTCTCCTTGGCGTTCTGGACGATGTCGTCGTAGTTGTCGATAGTTAGGATCACCACGTTGGGGTGAGCTGCCTCTGAGTTCTTTTTCAGGGTGATATAGGCGGTCTCGTCGTGGAAGTATAGTATGAAGAAGGTCAGATCGTTCTTGGTGAACTTCTCCGCAGTCACCTTATAGAAGGAGCCGTTGACGTGGCAGAAGGAATAGCCCTCCTCCGTCAGGGTCCGCACGTCCAGCTTCACATAGCCCTCCAGCTCCATACCGTAGGGGTCGGAGCCGAGGCTTATCCTCTCGGCGAAGAGGTGGTTGTACCAGACGAACCTGTTCTGGGCGTCGATAACGGCCACAGGCGCCGGGAGGCTCTCCATGAACTCAGCGGCAGAGTTCTCCAGATGAGCGTTCATCTTTGAGACGTGCCTGATCGAGTTCCTGCCGTAGAATACAGCGAGGACTATAAGTCCCAGTATCAGCGCAGCAGCAACAGCCATGCAGATCAGTCCACAGGTGTTGTTATACTTGTACAGCATCGCCGCACAGGCGCCTGAGTCTGCCAGTAGCAGAAGCAGGAGCACCACGAATAATGCGGGAAATCTGTTCCTCAAGTCCTCAGCTCCTTTCGTTGAGTCTCGTTATTATCAGGTCTCCATGATGATCGGGAGTATCATGGGACTGCGCTTAGTCTTCTGGTAGATGTAGTCAGAAAGAGCGTCCCTCATCTTGCCCTTGAGGGTGTTCCACTCCTTGAGCTCGGCGTAGGAGCAGCCGGCCAGGGTGTTTGAAAGGATAGCCTTTGCCTCCTCCATGAGCTCCTCGGACTCTCTTACATAAACGAAGCCTCTTGAGATGATGTCGGGTCCGGCAACGATCTCATTGGTGGCTCTCTCAATGCCGATAACTATGATGATCAGGCCGTCCTGAGCAAGGTGCTTTCTGTCACGGAGCACGATCGAGCCCACGTCGCCGACTCCGAGGCCGTCGACCAGAATCCTTCCGGAGGGCACCTGAGAAACGATCTTCATGGAGTTTCCGTCAGTTTCGATCACGTTGCCGATCTCAGCGATGATCACGTTCTCCTTGGGGATACCCATTTGTACGGCAAGGTCGGCGTGTTTTTTAAGGTGCTTGTACTCACCATGGACGGGGATGAAAAATTTTGGCTTGGTAAGGGCCTGCATGAGCTTTAGCTCCTCCTGGCAGGCGTGGCCGGAAACGTGTACCTCGTACATAGCCTCATAGACCACCTCAGCGCCGGACTTCATCAGCTCGTTGACCACACGGGTGACGAACTTTTCGTTGCCGGGGATAGGGGTAGCGGAGATTATGATGAAGTCCATGGGCGTGATGTTGACCTTCTTGTGGTCGTTCATGGCCATTCTGGTGAGAGCGGACATAGGCTCGCCCTGACTTCCGGTAGTTATAAGGACGATCCTCTCGTTCTCATAGCGGTTCATCAGCTCTATGTCGATGATCACGCCGTCGGGAACGTCAAGATAGCCCAGCTCTATAGCGGTATTGATGACATTGATCATGCTGCGTCCGAAAACGGCGACCTTTCTGCCGTAGCGGACAGCGCAGTTGATGATCTGCTGTACACGGTGGATATTTGAGGAGAAGGTAGCGATGATGATGCGCTTGCCCTCGCCCTTCTTGAAGAGCCTGTCGAAGGACTCTCCCACAGTGCGCTCAGAGTGAGTGTAGCCCGGGCGCTCGGCATTTGTGGAGTCCGCCATAAGAGCAAGGACGCCTCTGCTCCCCAGCTCGCCGAAGCGGGCAAGGTCGATGATCTTGCCGTCGATAGGGGAGTAATCCACCTTGAAATCGCCGGTGTGTACGATGATACCGGCAGGAGTGTGTATAGCCATTCCCACAGAATCGGGGATCGAGTGGTTGACCTTGATGAATTCAACTGCCATACAGCCCATTTTCACGGTCTTTTTGGGCTCCACTACATTGAGGCGGACCTTTCCGGACAGGCCCTGCTCCTTGAGCTTGGCCTCGATAAGGCCGATAGTCAGTCTCGTGGCATAAACGGGGACGTTCACCCTTTTCAGCAGGTAAGCCAGACCGCCGATGTGGTCCTCATGGCCGTGGGTGATGACGATGCCACGGATCTTGTCGGCATTGCGCTCGACGTAGGTAAAATCGGGGATAACGATGTCAACGCCGGGCATATCGGCGTCGGGGAAGGCAAGTCCGCAGTCCAGTATGAACATATCATTGGAGCATTCAAAGACGGTCATGTTCTTGCCGATCTCGTTGAGGCCTCCCAGAGGGATGATCCTTACGGGAGTCTTCTTGACCTCCTTGGTGCGTGTGGTGCGGGTGCGCTTTGCAGGAGCCTTAGCAGCGCTCTCCTGGATAACAGTGGCCTCTGCCGCAGCCTTTTTCTTAACGGCACGCTGTCTGGTCCCGGCAGGAGCAGAGGAAGTGCGTCTGCGTGGCTTTTTAACTGAGTTGTCCTTTTCGTTCACTATGTGACCTCGCTTTCGTGGTACGGAGGAGCAGCGGAAAGGGTCGCCGCAGCTCCTCAAATAAGTATGCGTATGGAAGTCCGGTGTATCAGCAGGCAGATCGGCTGGAATGATTTTTAGAGCATCGTCTGGATCGGTGCAGGCTGAAAAAGCCGCTTTTCTTCATCGTAGGAAAAGATCCTAAGCGGCGATAGTCCGGTACTTTTTTGGCGGAGCCCGTAGATGGGAGCTCCTGATATCTTAATGGCATAGCCAATAAAGCCTCAATGAAGGTCTCCGGAGGCTCCTCCGGAGACACTTATACATTATTATTATACGAAAAAGCCGCAGGAATGTCAATAGAAAAACGGCTCCTTGTTGATAATTAGGAAATTTACACAAAAAAACTGCACCGCCATGAGATCACTTCGATGGCGCCCTCCTGAGCCTCTGGCACCAGTCTGCACAGAGCTCTGAGGCGGCCTCCATGGAGGCAGACTGAGCGATCACAAGGATACGTCCACGGCCGCTGGGCTGAGCGATGATCCGGCCGTTTTCTGCGGAGAGCTCGGTCCTTCCTGACAGCGAGGCCCCGGGCTGGAGGGCCACCTCTCTGCGGACAGTGGCCATGCCCGGCAGCTCCGAGACCGTCCGCAGGAGCCTTTCCCGGTCGGAGGCCAGCTCCACGCACATGAAGAGAGGATCGGTGAGGAAGCGCTGGGCCGCAGCTGCCGGAGGGACGCTGTCCTCCGGGAACCGCCGTATATCGCCCTTTAGAGAGTCCGCAGCGAAGTGGATCTCCTCCGGCAGCCAGACGGTCTCACCTCTTGCAGCCACCTGACAGGCGTAGGCGATAGTGAGTTTTTCTCCCGAAATGAAGCCGATCCTTGAGGAGTATGCGTTGACCCTCATGCCCTCCTCGGAGATCTGGAAGACAAGCTCGTCGTCGGAGCCGGTGAAGAACTCCAGCCACAGGGACCTGACCGACCTGCTGCCGCAGCTTATCCCGGCGCTGAGGGAGGCTCTTCTGCCACCGGCATTGTCGGCGATGTTACTGACGTAGATGTTCTTGAAGGAGGTGACGGACCGTATGGCGCCGGGCTCCTTGGAGGGCCTGTCCGCCTGAGAGGAGGCTATCTCACGGAGATTTTCGCTGGGCAGGGGAAAGCCGTCCCTTCCGAAGATGAGCAGCCTCAGCCCATTGCCGTGGACAAAGACCGTGCAGTCCGCCCCAGTGATCCTTCCCCCGAACCGCAGCGAGGGCAGGTCGGTGTTCTCGCACAGCCACACCTCGCTGCCACGCTCCGAGGCACCGCTGCACAGGGCGTAGAGGAGGTGGAGCTGGCTGAACTGATCGCAGCCCATGTGGATCCGTCGGAAGCTCCCGGCAAGGCGGCGGCCTATCTGGGCGGCCTCCCGAGAGCCTGCCCCGGAAAGTGCCTCCCAGCAGCCGTCGGAGAAGGAAAAGATCCTGTTTTCGTTAAGATCTGTCATATGATCGCTCCTTTGCTTTTTTTGGGAGTATTGGCGAAAAACAGGGATCTATTCACTTTTCAGCCTTTTGCTCAACAGAAGGATCCCGATCAGGTTCGGGAAGGCCATGAGTGCGTTGAAAATGTCCGAGAGCACCCACACCGTTTCAAGGGAGATCAGGATCCCGGAGGCGGCTGCGGCGGCGAAGATCACCCGTGCCGCTGGAGCGAAGCGCTCCCCGAAAAGGTACCGGAAGGCGGTCTCGCCGCAGAAGTGCCAGCCGATGACAGTGCAGAAGGCGAAGACCGCTGTTTCGGCGCAGATCAGGGGCTCTCCGGCGGCCCCGATGATCAGGGAGAAGGCCCTCCCGGGGGAGGCTTCCCCGGCGCATAGCAGCGTCACAGCTGTGAGGGTGCAGCACAGGACCGTGTCGAAAAAGACCTCGAACATACTCCAGAAGCCCTGCTGTCCGGGGCGGCCACTCTCGGCGGCGCTGTGGAGGATCGGGGAGCTCCCAAGACCGGCCTCGTTGGAGAATATCCCGCGCCTGATCCCCACCGAAACAGTGTAGCCGAGAGCTCCACCGGCGGCCTGCTTCGGGCCAAAGGCGCAGCGGAGGATCTCCCCGAAAACATGGGGGAGCCTTTCTCTAAAGCGCAGGATCACTGCCAGACACAGCACGGCGTAGACCAGCGATGCCGCCGGAAGGAGTATCTGTGCCGCCTGTCCGGAGCGCTCTGCACCGCCGCTTATGACGAAGAGGATCCCTGCGAAAACGGCTATGGCAAGGGGAAAAGCGGCCCTCTCCGGCAGATCTGGCATGGCGTCCCGGACAGCGCTTACCTGCACCATGCCTCCCATACCGAAGGCCGCTAAGGTGCATGAAAGGGCAAAAAAGCCGGCAAGAGCCCTGCTGCCGAGGCCCTTCCTGAGATAGGCCATAGGTCCCCGGAGGCCGCCCTCGGAGAACATGACGGAGAGCTCGTTTTCGGCGAAAACAAGGGCCATGCCGAAGAATGCCGACACCCACATCCAGAAAACTGCTCCCGGTCCTCCGGCAGCAAGGGCAGCCGCCACGCCGGTGATGTTGCCGGTACCCATGGCGGCTCCAAGGGAAAGGCACACCGTCTTTAGCTGGGAAAGACCGCCGTTTTTCCCTCTGCCACGGCGAAGCTCGCCCCTCAGCCCTGAGAAGAGCCTGAGCTGCACGAAGCCCAGCCGCAGGGTACACACCGCCCCCGTTCCCAGCAGCAGGAAAACCAGAGCCTTCCCCCAGACCAGCCCGCAGATCTGCTCAAGTACCTCCTTCATCGTCTCCACCTCCGAAAAATTTACAAAATAAGGTATACAATAAAGGATATTTGTGTTATAATATAAATATAACAACTTTTTGGAAGAACTTTTTGGGGGGAGGGGAGCCATTGAAGACATACGAGCCTGACAGGAACGGACTGGCCACGCTCCGCCTGCTGATCCTTCTTGCATCGGCTGTACTTATCGGAGCAGTCTGGTATTTTATCCCGGTGAAGATGATCGTTATCATAATGGCTGCCGCAGTTGGGACAGTGGCTATCTTCTCCATGTTCGTGTATTTTCCGCTGTATTTCCGCTCGCTGAGCTACGACTCCACCGACCGTGAGATCATCAAGCACAGCGGAGTTTTCATCAAGTCCCACCAATCGGTGCTCTACTCCACGGTCCAGTACACCACCGTGGTCACAACGCCCTTTGCCCGGCATACAGGCTTCAACTTCGTCATCTTCTTCGTTTACGGAGGCCAGCTCAGGCTCCTGTTCCTGCGCTACGACGACGCCATGGAGATCCTTGGGCGTACAAGTCTCCACGATCCGCCGGAGGGAGGCCAAAGCGATGTACCATGAGCACCCCCTGAGGATCCTGCGATATTCCGCCAAGAACATCTGGCTGCTACTCTTCCCTCTGCTGAGAGGTATCCAGGCCTTCCGCTTCGACCCGGAGGGCATCTATGCGTGGCTGAGAGGCGCATGGTTCGACATTTTGATCCTGGGAGCGATCATCATGTTCGGTCTGGTGAGGTGGAATTTCTCCCGGATCGATATCACCGAGGACAGCATCGTCCACCGTGAGGGCGTGCTGCTGAGGGTCCGCACGGCCATACCGATCTCGAGCATAAGCGTTGCCATTGCTGAATATCCGCTGCTGCTGACCCCCTTCAAGGGCGTCAGGTTCAGCTGTGATACCCGTGCAGGCCTGTTCAAGTCCATAGATATGAAGCTCCTGGTCACCCGGAAGGTGGCTGCGGAGCTGATGAAGTGCGTTCCCGACATCGACCGCAAGAAGAGGCTCACCGACATACCGAAGGCGAATATCTGGTCGGTGCTGCTGTTCTCGGTGTTCTTCTCCAGCGGCTTCTCGGGAGCCGTCTACATCGCCGCCTTCTTTTTCAAGGGCGGAGACATCGCCAAGGACATCATCACCCGGTCCCTGAACCGCCTGACGGAGACCACCTCGAAGCTGACCTTCGGGGTCCTGCAGAAGATCCCGGCAACAGCGATCGCAGTGGGGATCTTCTTCATCGCAGCATGGCTGCTCTCCTTCATCGTCAACCTTTTCCGCTACTCCAGATTTCACGTTGAGAGCGACAACAGATCGCTGAATATCGGCTGCGGAGTGATCAACAGGCGAGTGTACAAGATCACCTCCGACCACATAAACTTCACCGACCTGCGCCAGAACCTGATCATGAAGCTCTGCGGAGCCGTGACCGTGAACATCAACTGTGCCGGCTACGGAGCCGACTCACAGCACCTGCCCGTGCTCATGCCCATAAAGCGTGAGCGGAAGCTGGGGAGGGAATTGGAGCCCTTGGGGGTAGTTGGCGGAGTGAAGCTGGATTTCCGGCCGAGCCCTGCCGGTATTGGCTCGTATATCTTCTGGCCGGTGGCAGCGGCCCTGGCGATCTTCCCTCTGAGCGACCTTTTGACCAAGTTCTTCCCCCACTGGGCAGAGCTCTCTCTCTTTGCGGCTATAATGCTGGAGATCCCTACGGTCTGGCTGGTGGCAGTCAAGACCACGGCCACCTTCACCAGCGGAGTCTCGATCTACGACAGGAAGCTGGTGATTCGGTGCTCCAACTGGACCGCATTCCATACAGTGATCGCCGACAAGGAGAACGTGGTGAAGGTCCAGATCTACCAGAGCTTCCTCCAGAAGCCCAGCCGGAGGTGTACTCTGTGCGTGTGGCTCTGCGGAGAGACCGTGGCCAAGTACAGGGTCCGGGCGCTGAGGCTCCGGGACGCTGCAAAGATCGTCAAGCTGCTGGAGCACGACGTTCGTCATCAGCATAAAAAGAGTAAGGACGGCTGATCAGCCGTCCTTTTTGTGACATTTGTAACTGCGAAAGTGACAGATCATACCTTCAGATCCATGGTCTTTTCTGGTATGATAAGGACAGTGAAAGGAGGAATGGTCATGTATATTTTCCTGAGGATATTTTTGTTAGCGATCATCGGTGTAGGCATAGCCGGAGGAGCAAGCCTGCTGCTGAGCATGGTCCGGGACATCAAGAACGGAGCGGACTTCCGGCGCTATCGGGAGCTTGGGGTGAGCTGCATGGCGGACTCTCCCGAGGTGGGCTACGACGGCGGACACTACACCCTCTTCATGAAGTACGAGATCGAGGGCAAGCGTTACACCGGCGCTCTGGACACCCGTTTCTGCAAGTCCATAACTGAGCTGGAGGAGATCGCTGAACGGGGCGACTGTATCTTCGTCCGAGTGGATCCGAATGATCTCCACCGCTTCTGCTTCTATAGAGACATGGACGAGACCAAGGGCATCGCAGCCCTTTGTATCACAGGGAAAGCGGTATTTGGAGCACTTATCGCAGCCGGTACGCTGGGCTTGATGAAGGTGGCCGTTTCCGTTTACCTGATAGAGCGTTTTTTGAGCTGGCTGTGATAAAAAGAGCCCGGAGCCTTCCGAAAAAGAGCTCCGGGCACTTTTATTTGCATTTTTCCGAGCAGATATAGCTCCACCGGCAGTCTCCGCAGACCTGAGGGAGCTTTCCGGCTGTTATGATCTTCTCATGGACCAGCCGTGAGAGCCGGCTCCACCTGATGATCTGGCCCTCAGGAAGTCCGCAGATCTCCAGCACGGCCCTGTCGTAGCGGACCGCCTTTTCGCCGCAGGTCCCTTGGGAGTGAGGGCAGCCCCTGCAGATCATGTCCCAGCCGGCTGTCAGCCTGACCTCCGGGTCCTCCGAGGCAAGCCTCTCCTTGACCGCAGCCATGTTCCGGACGAACTCTCCGCTGTAGCCCTTCCCTTCAAAAAAGGCTGTACATAGGGCATGGTGAGGCCTGATCTCAGAGCTTTGCATATTTTTTTATGCTCTCGCACAGCGGAACGGCCACAGCCAGCTTGATCAGATCGAAGGGAATGAAGGGGATAACGCACCATTTCATGGCAGTCCCAAGGTCGATCGCCTCCGCCTCTTTAGCGTAAACGTGCATGAACCAGAAGGTCCCGAAGGCGTAGCACAGGACAGTTCCCATAACGAGAGCTATGACATTGACACAGATCCGAGGAGCCTTTCCGCTCACCGGGATCTTCTCGGCCAGCCAGTAGACCAGAGCAAGCAGGAGAAATCCCACGATGTAGCCGCCGGTCGTGCCGAGGATAACGCCCATTCCTCCGGAAAATCCGGCAAAAACGGGTATTCCGACAGCTCCCAGGAGAATGTATACCAAAACGGAGAAGAAGCCGTTTCGTCCTCCAAGGAGAAGGAGAGAGCAGAAAACTGCGAAGGTCTGCAAGGTGAACGGCACCTCAGTCGGCACCGAGATCCATGAGCAAACTGCTGTGATCACGGCCATAAGTGCGATGAGGACTATTTCTTTTGTGGTGAATTTGCTCCTTGCGGGAGCTGCTGCTGCTTGTGACATAATAAGCCTCCTAAAATTTCATTGTGAACTTATTATATCACTTTAGTTGACGTTTGTCAACCGTATTTTAGAATTTAGTTGACATTATTTTACCCCAAGGAACTTATAGCCGGCCTTCTCGACGGCAGCCTTCACGTCCTTTTCCGAGAGCTCTCCGCTCAGGGAAACAACAGCGTTCCCGGCTTCGTGGCTGGGCCTTGCCTCCTCAATGAATGGAAGCTCCTCCAGAGCGGACTTGACCCTTGCCTCGCAGTGAGCACACATCATGCCCTTGATCTTGAGGGTCCTTGTCTCTCCCGAAAGCTCTCGGCCGCCAAGATCTATGGCTCCTACAGGCTCCTTGAGAGGCCTGTCGTGCTTAGGATCGTGGATGTTTATCAGGTTCAGCCGCAGGGCGTTGGTCACTACGAAAAAGCTGGAAAGGCTCATTGCTGCGGCGCCGTACATGGGGTCAAGCGTCCAGCCGAAGAGATGAACGAAGGCTCCGGCTGCAAGAGGGATCCCGATGATGTTGTAGATGAAGGCCCAGAACAGGTTCTGCTTGATATTGCGGATCGCAGCACGGCTAAGCCTGATCGCAGCAGAAACATCGGACAGCCTGCTCTTCATGAGGACGATGTCAGCAGCGTCGATAGCCACGTCAGTCCCTGCGCCGATAGCGATGCCCATGTCCGCACGGGTCAGAGCCGGAGCGTCATTGATACCGTCGCCCACCATGGTCACCTTGCCGTGCTCTTTGAGCCTCCGGATAACGGACTCCTTTCCGTCCGGGAGGACCCCTGCGATCACATCATCTACTCCGGCCTGAGCGCCGATAGCCTTAGCCGTGCGCTCGTTGTCGCCGGTGAGCATGACCACCCGGATCCCCATATTTTTCAGCTCAGAGACAGCTCTCGGGCTGTCCTCCTTGATCACGTCGGCCACAGCGATCATTCCCAGGAGCCTATCCCCGTGAACGAAGAGCATGGGAGTTTTTCCCAGAGCGGCCAGCTCCTCGGCCTTATCGGTGACCTCCTGAGGGACAGTGATAAGGCTCCCGACGAATCTCATGCTGCCGCCGATCAGATCCTTCCCGTCGAGGACCGCCTTCAGGCCGTTTCCGGGCAGAGAGGAGAGCTCCTCCACCGGAAGAGCCTTGACTGAGCGCTGCTGTGCAAGCTCCACCACGGCTCCTGCAAGAGGGTGCTCGCTCAGCTTTTCGATCGAGTAGGCCAGAGTCAGCAGTTCCTCCTCGGAGACCTGACCGGCCGGCACGATGTCGGTAACAACGGGCTCTCCGGAGGTGATAGTGCCGGTCTTGTCCAGCGCCACGATCTGCACCTTTCCGGTCTCTTCCAGGGAAACGGCGGTCTTGAAAAGTATGCCGTTCCGGGCGCCTATGCCGCTCCCCACCATGATCGCAACGGGAGTTGCCAGACCCAATGCGCAGGGACAGCTAATGACCAGCACCGAGATGCCTCTGGCCAGTGCATAGCTGAGGGTCTGTCCTGTCAGGAGCCAGATCACTGTAGTGATCACGGCGATACTTATGACTACCGGCACGAAGATCCCGGAGACCTTGTCGGCGATCTTAGCGATAGGCGCCTTGGTAGCCGAGGCCTCGCTGACCATTTTTATTATCCTTGAAAGAGTGGTGTCCTCGCCCACACGGGTGGCCTGACAGCGGATAAAGCCGGACTGGTTGATCGTGCCGGAGGAAACGCTGTCGCCCACGGACTTGTCCGCAGGTATGCTCTCGCCGGTCAGTGAGGCCTCATTGACAGCGCTCGAACCCTCGATCACGACGCCGTCCACGGGGATATTCTCGCCGGGCCGCACCACGAAAACGTCGCCGATCCTTACCTGCTCGGCCGGAACAGTGACCTCGCCGCCATCACGCTCGACTACAGCGGTCTTGGGCGCCAGCTTCATCAGGCCCTTGAGAGCGTCAGTGGTCTTGCCCTTTGAGCGAGCCTCTAGCATTTTCCCGACGGTGATCAGCGTCAGGATCATTGCCGCCGACTCGAACCAAAAGTCGTGCATATAGCGCATCACGGCCTCGCTGTCGCCGTCTGCCTGAGCTCTTGTCATTGCGAAGAGCTCCACCACGCTCCAAATGAAGGACGCCGCCGAGCCCATAGCAACGAGGGTGTCCATATTGGGGGAGCGGTGGATCAGGGCTTTAAAGCCGCTGATGAAGAATTTCTGGTTTATCACCATGACGACCGCAGCCAGCAGGAGCTGTGCAAGGCCCATAGCGACGTGGTTCCCGTCGAAGAAGCCCGGCAGAGGCCAGCCCCACATCATGTGTCCCATGGACATATACATCAGCACCGCAAGGAAGATCAGCGAGGCGATGAGGCGCTTTTTCAGCTTGGGGGTCTCGGTGTCCTCAAGGGCGCTCTCGTCCTGCTGCTTTGCGGAGGAAGCTCCCTTCAGCGAGGCGCCGTACCCGGCATTTTTCACCGCCGAGATCACAGCCTCCGGGGAAGCCGTCCCCTCCACTCCCATTGAGTTGGTAAGGAGGCTGACGGCGCAGGAGGTCACTCCCGGCACCGAATTTACGGCCTTTTCAACTCTTGCACTGCACGCAGCGCAGCTCATTCCTGTAACGTTATACTGTTCCATGACATCACCCTTTTGCATAGTATTCCACTATGATTGTATCACAAAGATCTTGATATTTCAACTATTGTTGCTCTAAGGAAACATACCGGGCGATAATTGCGGTAAGAGCCCCGTCCAGTTGACAAATTGGGGCAAGGTGGAGTATGATAGAATAAAACGTTTACGGAGGTCAAAGCTATGAACGAGCTGTGTAAGATGATAAAGGAGACCATCAGGCCAAATTTCGCCAATATTCGGGAGGCTCTCCTGACCTACGACCGGGAGGCCCTCTGCTGCGGCTCGCCCTGCTGGAGGTGGGCCTACCATGCGCTGCACTCAGCAGACAAGTGGTTCATCGACCCCTTCGTTTTCGAGGAGCCGCCCTTCCATGAGGAGGGCATGGACGACCCGGATATGCCCTGCTCAGTTGTTCTTTCCGACGAGGAGCTGCTGAGCTACCTTGACCGCATCGAGCAAAAGACCTATGACTACATCGACTCCCTGACCGACGAGATGCTCTATGAATGCCCGGAGAAGTGCAGCTTCACCCGCGTGGAGCTTGTCCTCATGCAGTTCAGACATCTGTCCTTCCACACGGGAATGCTCAACGGTCAAACAGCCGCAGAAAAGGGGATCTTCACGCCCTGGCACTCAAATACGAAGGACTGAAGTTGCTTAATGCAGAAAACTGTGGTATAATAAATAATAATAGTTTTTTGAAAGAAGGCAAGCTATGAAACGAAAAGAGCCGGTGATCCTGCCTGAGCCGGAAAGGATCCTTGCGGACCCGGATATGGGACTGACCTCAGCACAGGCCGAGGAGCGCCGCAGCGCAGGCTACGACAACAGGCCTCCCGAGCCGCCCTCGAAGTCGGTGAAGGAGATCGTTGCGGACAACGTTTTCACCTATTTCAACTTCATCTTCCTCATAATGGCAGCCCTGATCATCTACGCCGGGACCTACCGGGACCTGACATTCATGCCGATCATCATAGCCAACACCCTCATCGGTATCATACAGGAGCTCCGCTCGAAGCGTGTCCTGGACAAGCTGACGGTGCTGAACGCTCCCACCACCACCGTTATCCGTGACGGAAGGGAGGTAAGCGTGCTGTCCAAGGATCTGGTGCTGGACGACATCGCAGTTTTCCGTGCCGGAGACCAGATCAGCGCCGACGCCGTAGTTATCGACGGCAACGCCTCCGCCAACGAGTCTCTCCTGACCGGCGAGGCAGACGAGATCGCCAAGGGCTCCGGGGACAGGCTCATGTCCGGCAGCTTCATAGTCTCAGGAAAATGCCGGGCAAGGCTGGAGCGTGTTGGAGCTGCCTCCTATGTGTCACAGCTCTCCATACAGGCCAAAAAGAGCCGCAAGGGAGAGCAGTCGGAGATGATCCGCTCCCTGAACAAGATCGTAATGATCGCCGGCATAATCATAATCCCGATCGGACTTTGTATGTTCTACCTCCAGCACTTCGTCAACGGGATCTCCGTCAAGGAGAGCATACAGGCGATGGTGGCTTCTGTCATAGGTATGATCCCCGAGGGACTGTTCCTCCTTGCCAGCACCACCCTCGTCATCAGTGCCATGCGCCTTGCCCTTGGGAAGGTGCTGGTCCACGACATGAAGTGTATCGAGACCCTTGCCCGTGTCGATGTGCTGTGTGTGGACAAGACCGGGACCATCACCGAGAACGATATGACGGTTTACTCGGTCCTTCCCGTGGACGATACAGTCACTGAGGAGCAGGTAATGTCTCTGCTCAGCGACTTCGCCTCCGCCCAGTCCGCCGATAACGCAACCATGACCGCTATCAAGAACTTCTTCCGCACTCCTACAGGCGATCCGATCCTTGGCTATACCGGCTTCTCCTCTGAGTTCAAGTACAGCAGCGTCACCATGGAGAAGGGCTCCTATGTTCTGGGAGCGCCGGAGTTCGTCCTTGGGGACCAGATCGGACTCTACCGCCAGACCATCGACGAGCGCAGCAGGAAGGGCTACCGTGTAATAGCCTTCGGCTCCTACGACGGGATCCCCGACGGAAAGGCCCTAACTGAGAGATTTGAGCCGATCTGCTTTGTGATCCTTTCAAATCCCGTCAGGAAGAACGCTCCGGATACTTTCCGTTTCTTTGTTGAGCAAGGGGTCGAGATCAAGGTGATCTCCGGTGACAATCCCGTTACCGTTTCCGAGATCGCAAAGCAGGCCGGTATCCGCAATGCCGGGAACTATATCGACGCCTCCACCCTTACCACCGACGCCTCGGTAAAGGACGCCGTTTTGAACTACACCGTTTTCGGCAGAGTCACTCCCGACCAGAAGCGCAGCTTCGTCCGGGCGCTCAAGGCCGCCGGCAAGACCGTTGCCATGACCGGTGACGGAGTGAACGACGTGCTCGCCCTAAAGGACGCAGACTGCTCCGTGGCAATGGCCTCAGGCAGCGAGGCGGCAGCTCAGGCCTCACAGCTCGTTCTGCTGGAGAGCGACTTCTCCAAGATGCCCGATGTAGTCATGGAGGGCCGAAAGGTGGTCAATAACCTTGAGCGCTCTGGCAGCCTGTTCCTTGTAAAGAACATCTTCTCGCTGCTGATGTCGGTGATGACCATTTTCCTTGGCATGACCTATCCGCTGAAGCCGGCCCATATCTCGCTGATCAGTATGTTCACGATCGGCATACCGGCGTTTTTCCTGTCCCAGATCCCTAACAAGGACCTGATCCGGGGGAAATTCATGACGAATATCCTGCTGAAGGCTCTGCCGGCGGGACTTACCAACACGATCATCGTGGCGCTGATGGTGTTCTTCGGGAACATATTCAACTCCGACCAGAACGACATCTCCACGGCCTCCACCATACTCATGAGCATTGTGGGACTGATGATCCTGTACCGGATAAGCCGTCCGATGAACAGCTTCAAGTGGGGGATCTGGATCTTCTGCGCCGCCGGGCTCGTGGGGAGCATGATCTTTTTCAGCGACTTTTTCGGTATCTCCGCCATGAGCATACAGTGCGTGCTGCTGTGCGTGGACTTCTCCATAATCGCCGAGCCGCTGATGAGGTACCTGACGCTGACCATAACGACTCTGCGGAGGCTCTTCATGAAGCACAGCAAAACGGACTCGCCGGTGATCACCGACGGGATCAACGACTATCCCGACCCGGACGACCGTATCGCCTACCCGGAGAAAAACGACATCAATATCGATGTGGAATAAGGTCCTTGTCCGGTCTGATATATCGTCAGACCGGCAAGCGGTCTGAGGATAACGATCTTAAGACCCATACAAGGGGACGCTCTCACTTGCAGAGCGTCCCCTCAAAAAAACAGTCCCCCGGACTGTTTTTTTATTCACCCCTTGCAGGGCGCTTTAAGCCACTGAGGGCTCTGCCCTCAGACTCCCGCTGGGACTCTGTCCCAGACCCTGCCAAAGGGATGTGATCCCTTTGGAAACCCGATCTTAGTTCAAATACGGCGAGATCTGGGGAGTTTCCCCCACAAGAACGCTCTCGCAAAGCAAAAACTCGAAGCTCTCACTGGTCTGGAAGCTGTACAGCGGCAGAGCCGCTGACATCTCCGCAGTGATCTCAGCGCTGATCCTGTGACAGGTCTGGTTGATCCCGGCGGAGGTGAAGCTGCTCCGGAGCCTCACCGAGACCTCTCCCACCGGACAGATCCTGACACGCACCGAGGGCCCCTTCCCGGCAAGGAGATAGGAGCTCCAAAGGGAGCCCACCGGGATCTTTGCAGAAACGCTCCCGGCCTCTTCGAGCCCCCTCTCTATGGCCAGCGTCAGCTCCGCCTGGACCCGGTTGATCGTGTAGGGGAGGGCCTCCACCGAGACCGGCTTTCCCTCCTCATCGTAGAGCACAGCGGCAAAGTCGCAGGCGGTGAAGCGTTCATCATCGAGATACTCCGCCACCGCCCGGCTCATGACCTCTCCGGCTGTGTGCCGGGCGAGCTGCTCGGCCTGCTGTCTTGCGATAGGACCGGCCTTCCGCTCAGTGTGGAGCAGCGCCGCTCCTGCTATCAAAACTGCCCCGGCACAGGCGGCTCCCCGGAGAAGGATCCGCTTTTTCTCTGCCCGGCCTCGCCTTCTCAAATCAGCTCAGCCCCTCCGGCGGCAGCTCATCCATTTGCTCGGAGCGCTCGATCGTCAGCGGATCGAACTCCTCCTCCGGGAATTTCAGCCTCTGGAAGATCTCGCAGGGAGTCTCTGTGTCGCAGCAGCTCTCCTTCCGGGGGATACTGTACCTGAGCGCCGGCACCATGACCGCCGCCGGACGAGTGAGCTCCACCACGGAGAACAGCCCTAAGGTCACCAGAACGCCCCTTTGCTCGGGGAGACCGGGACCCTCCGCCGGACAGAGCGATGCGATCTTCGTTTCGAGGACTATGGGCTCCAAAACTGAGACATTTGCCACAGGCAGGTCGTCCCGACGGCAGCAGTCACGGCTCTCCGTGGAGGAGCTGTCGGCCGACGAGAAGATCCTTGCGGAGGACTCGCTGCCGTAGAGTATGCAGCTCTTGGTGGCGTAGGCGGTGCCGGAAAGCGTCACCGGGGCGGAGCAGGAGCGCTCATAGCCCAGCAGCTCAAGGCTGAATGTGAACGAAAGGTCGATCTGGTAGAAGCCTCGGTCGAATGGGACCGGCTCTACGGAGATGCAGACGCTGTCCACCTGAGCGCAGCGGCTGCGGAGTATGTTGATGTTTTCGGGGAGAGGGCCCTCGCTCAGTGTGACGGGAAGGCTGCTGAGGCAGTCCCTGTCGCTGCAGCTGTCGAAGATCCTGTTCACCCTTACCGGGACGCCGTCCGAGGCATACCGGCGGTCATTGATGAGATCGCTCATAAAGAACCTCCTTAAGTAGTTGTACATTTCTGCACTTGCTCCATTATATTCAGCAGACCGTCAAAAGGTGACGGAAAGGGAGAAAAACTTTCCGGATAATGCCGTTATCGAGCCGGGAGTTGACTTTGCGTCCCTTCCGGTGTATAATCATAGTAAAATGATAAGGGGCGATCTTATGGAAAACTATGGGAGGCTCGCTAAGGTGGGCCAGACTCAGATAAACGTCTATTTAGACGAGGACCACATGATGTACGCAGGGCTCCCCGATAAGCTGGCCGGGATCTTCAGGGAGTTCCTGCAAAAAAACGGCCTGTAGAGCCGAAAGAGAATGGAAGAAGCTATGAAAACTATAACACTTGGGATAACCGCCCATGTCGACTCGGGAAAGACCACCTTAGCGGAGGCGATGCTGTATACCTCCGGGCAGATAAGGAGCCTCGGCCGAGTGGACAAGGGCAGCTCATTTCTTGATACGGACGCTATCGAGCGCAGCCGTGGGATCACGATCTTCGCTCATCAGGCGGAGCTGGAATACGGCGGAACGAAGCTGACCCTGTTGGACACGCCGGGCCACGTTGACTTTTCCGCCGAGGCCGAGCGCACCATGCACGTCCTTGACTATGCGGTGCTGGTGATCAGTGCAACAGACGGCGTCCAGAGCCATACCTCCACCTTGTGGAAGCTGCTGAGGAAGTACGAGGTGCCGGTGTTCATCTTCGTGAACAAAATGGACCTGGTGGGAGCTGACCGCTCCGCCGTCCTTGAAAAGCTTCGCCGCCAGCTCTCGCCCCTGTGTGCGGACTTCTCCCTGACCGGGGAGGAGCTCTTCGAGGAGGCTGCCTCACTGAGCGAGGAGCTGATGGAGGAGTACCTTGAAAGGGGAGAGCTCTCCGACGAGCTCATGGCAAAGGCCATTGCGGAGCGCCGGATCTTCCCATGCTTTTTCGGCTCTGCACTGAAATTGCAGGGCGTGGAGGAGCTCCTTGCCGCCGCCGACCGCTATACAAGGGAGCCTCAGCGCAGTCCGGAGTTCGGGGCGAAGGTCTACAAGGTCTCCTACGACAGCAAGGGCAGCCGCCTGACCCACATGAAGATTATGGGCGGAGAGCTGAGGGTCCGCAGCGAGCTGAGCTATACCGGTTCCGACGGGGAACAGATCACCGCTAAGGTCAGCTCTCTGCGGTTTTATTCTGGCGAGAGGTTCCGCACCGCCGAGCTGGCAAAGGCCGGAGAGGTCTGCGCTGTGACGGGGCTGGACGGCACCTACGCCGGACAGGGGATAGGCTGCATACGCAACTCAGAGCGCTCTGTGCTGGAGCCGGTCATGAGCTACCGGATCGGCTTCCCGGAGGGCGTGGATCTCCACGAGGCCCTGCGGTGTATGCGGATACTTGAGGACGAGGATCCCCAGCTCCATATCCTGTGGAACGAGCAGCTCCGCCAGATCCATATCCAGCTGATGGGAGCGGTCCAACTGGAGGTCCTGACACAGGTGATCGCTCAGCGCTTCGGCTGGTCCGTAACGTTCAGCGGCGGAGCAGTCGCCTACAAGGAAACGATCCGTGGGAGGGTCGAGGGCGTGGGCCACTACGAGCCTCTGCGCCACTACGCCGAGGTCCACCTAATCTTGGAGGAGCTCCCAAGGGGCAGCGGCCTGCGGTTTTCCAGCTCCTGCCGGGAGGACGATCTTGACCGGAACTGGCAGAGACTGATCCTGACCCACCTTGAAGAAAAGATCCATGTGGGAGCCCTGACCGGCTCCCCGATAACGGATATGTCCATAACACTGGCCTCCGGGCGGGCTCACCTTAAGCACACCGAGGGTGGAGACTTCCGTCAGGCCACCTACCGGGCGGTGAGGCAGGGCCTCCGCAGCGCCGAGAGCGTCCTGCTGGAGCCCTACTATGACTATGAGCTGGAGGTGCCGTCGGAGTGCGTCGGCCGGGCCATAGCCGACCTACAGCATATGTCGGCGGAGTTCTCCGCTCCCGAGACCGTGGGAGAAAACTCCCTGATCTGCGGAAGTGCTCCCGTTTCGGAGCTCTCGGGCTACCAGAGCCAGGTCATAAGCTACACCAAGGGCAGAGGGCGGCTGAGCTGCGTGAACGCCGGATACCGGGAGTGCCATAACTCTCAGGAGGTCATCGGCGCCATGGGCTACGACTGCGCCGGAGATCTTGAAAACAGCGCTGATTCGGTGTTCTGCGCCCACGGAGCAGGCTTCGTGGTGCCCTGGGATCAGGTGCCGGAGCATATGCACCTGCCCTCGGCTCTGGCGGAAGATCCTCCGGAGGCACCGTCTGAGGAAAGGCGTGAGAGGCCCCGGAGCGGAGCTGCGGTCATGGCTTCTGACAAGGAGCTGACGGAGATCTTCGAGCGGACCTACGGAAAGCTGGATCGTGACCCAAGGCGGGCCTTCCGCCGGGAAAGGGAGCCCTCAGACTACTCCAAGCCGGTGAAGCTGCCGGAGTATGAAGGTCCGGATCACCTTCTCGTGGACGGGTACAATATTATTTTCGCCTGGGAGGACCTGAAAAAGATCGCTCAGGAGAGCCTTGACGCCGCCAGAGCTGAGCTGATAAACCGGCTGTGCAGCTACCGTGGCTACGCCGGGTGTGAGCTGATCCTTGTCTTCGATGCCTACCGTGTCAGCGGAAAGCACCGTGAGGTTGAGGAATACTGCGGGATCAGCATCGTCTACACCCGTGAGTCCGAGACCGCAGACAGCTACATCGAGCGTGTCTCCCACGAGCTTTCAAGGAAGCACCGTGTGCTGGTGGCCACCTCTGACGGACTTGAGCAGATGATCATTTTGGGCAACGGCGCCATGAGGATCCCTGCGGCGGAGCTCCGTGCGAGGGTGGAGGAGGCCGAGCGTGCCATGAGAGAATATACCCAGGAGGACTTAAAAAACCGGAGAGGAGCCGCTGAGCTCCCCTCCGGTGTTTTTTTATTCTGAGTAGATCGGCAGGCTCTCAACGAGACCTGCATCGAGCATTTGGATAGCCAGTGCGTCCTTGCCGGAGATACCGTCTCCCGTATCGCAGCAGTCTGCGTTGATCTTGCCCTGTTCTGTAAGGCCGTATTTAGCCGGAAGAGCAACGTATTGCAGGATCGCTACAGCATCGGTCAGATCCACCACGCCGTTTACGTTGGCGTCGCCCACCAGGTCTGAGACAGGCGTGTCAGGCTCAGTGGTAACAGGCGGCTCAGTGGGCTCCGGAGCTGTGGTAGTTACCGGAGGAGCAGTCGTTTCGGGGACTGTGGTAGTCACGGCGGCCTTCTGATCGGCAGCGAACACGGTGTAGTTCACCACGCTGTAGGCCTCTTCATTTCCGCCGATAGTGACGGTCTGGCCCTGAGCAACGTCCAGCTTGTACAGCAGGAAGGTCAGGTCGTTGCTGGCGAGGGCGGTCTCCTCAGTCGGCTCATAGGAGCTCAGCCATTCGGGGACCTTCGGCATACGGCTGTCAAGAGCGATGTACAGTGACAGGTCCTCTGCGGCCGTAAAGGTAGCAGCGTCGCCGGTGAAGGCCTTAGCGCTGCAGGAGGTGATGAGCTGCTCTGCTCCGATGAGGGAGTCAGGGAGGGATGTGAAGGTGAAGGCTCTGTCGCCGAAAACAGGCGAGTCTACAGCAGCGTCCTCCACGATCCTCCAGCTATAAGGCTCAGCGCCCTCAGCCACGCTGACATTTGTCAGCTTTTTGCCGTTTAGAGGAACGTATTCCTTTCCGAATACGAGATCGTCGATATTGAGCAGATAGCCCTCGCCGCCCCGGAACACCAAATAGAGGGTGTGCTTGCCGGAGATCGTGGGGATATTGACAGTCAGCTCCTGCCAGTTGCTCCAGCTGCCGCTTCCGCCGAAGGGTACTGTAGCAGCCGGTGTATCGCCGATCGTGTCGGTGTAGAGGTCGATGTAGGAGGCATTTCCTGCGATCTTTGCAGTAAAGGACTTAGCGCCGTTCTCGAAGTTCACGTTGCGGAATGAGATGTAGTCGCCGCTTTCGATGTAAGCAACGTGAGTCTCGCCCTCGCCGTCCTCGTTCTTTGTGCCGGACTCTGAGTCGTAGTCCTCGGCCTCGATCGTTTCAAAGGCGGAGCGGGGAGGAGCACCGTTGAACTGGACGGGATCTCCTGCCAGCTCGTTGAGGTACATCTCAAGGTTGGTGTAGTCGTCGCCGGAAAGGGAAACGACAGCGCCGTCGGAGCCGTTGTTGGGGTCCAGTCCGTGGAGCTTCTCCCAATCGTCGGGCATACCGTCTCTGTCGGTATCGGTAGGAGCAGTACCGCCCTTGAAGTTGCTGGAGGTGGGGTAGCCGCCGCAGTCTTTCTGGCTGTCGATGATGCCCTTGAGGTGCTGCTTGCTGCCGGTGTAGGTGTAGGAGCCCTTAGTCACCTCGGTGTAGTATCTGCTGTCGATATAGTCCAGAGCAGGCACGTTTGCGCCGGCGCCTGAGCCGGAAGCAGTAACTCTCTTGAATGCGTTCTCAGCGGAGTCTGTCTCCACATAGGACTCACAGAAGGCTGAGCTGAGCTTTACGTCGTTATTGGAGCTTCCCAAGTTGGGGTTGGCCTTGGCCTTGCCCTTGCTCCAAGCGTCATCTGAGGCCTTCAGGATCTGGTTGCCGGAGGTATCCGTCATGATGTTTCCGGAAACGTACATCTTCTGGCAGTCGCTGGTGTTCAGCTCATTACCGTCCATCTGAACGATATGCAGCCCGGTGTTGGACTCAGCGCCGGCCTTGTAGTAGTTGTTCACGAAGTTGAGCCTGCGAACGCCGCCGTCAGTAGTCCTGTCACGCCAGTTGTAGACAACGTTGTTCCTTATGTCTACAGCACCGCCGTAGGTGACGCCGTCGTTCTCCATACCTCCTGCCAGAGACCAGTTACGGCCTGTGCAGTCTACAAGGAGGTTGTGGTGGAAGCTGCCTATATTTCCGCTTATAGAGCCGGCAAAGGCGTGGGTCTCAGTCTTTGTGCGGTCTGAAGCGTTGTAGTGGATCGAGTCGTGGAGAGCCTCGCCGATGATGTTCCACTGGAAGGTGATATTCGATGCAGAGCGTGAAGAGAAGCCCTCATCAGTTGACCATGAGATCGAGCAGTGGTCGATGATACAGTGGTTGGAGCTGGAAAGTCCCATACCGTCGGAGACCTCGTTCACGCCGCTGAGACCTCTGTCGCCGGGGCGGACACGGACGTCACGGACGATGACGTCATCGCAGCCCAGCAGTCCGAAGCCCCAATAGGTGAGAGTGATACCGTCTCCGGGAGCAGTCTGTCCTGCAACGTAAACATCTCCGCCGTCGGCCGGGATAGTGAGCTTGCTGCCTAGCTGTATGATACCGCCCACGTCGAACACGATGGTCCTTGCGCCCTTGAGCTCCTCGATGCCGTAGCGGAGAGAGCCGTCGCCGGAGTCCTTGAGGTTGGTAACGTGGTAAACATAACCGCCGCGTCCGCCTCTAGCCCAGCGTCCGTAGCCCTCAGCAGTAGGGAAGGCCAGTCTGTTGACCTGGAAGGAGTAAACAGCGCCCTTCACGGTGCCATTGGAGCTCACCTCGTCCACACGCCAGTAATAAGTGGGGAGAGATGAGTAGCTGCTGTCCAGATCGAAGTGGGGCTTTGAGACAGTGCCCTTGTATTCGGGGGAGGACTTGGTCGCATTGAAAACGGCGTTCTTGTCAGTGCCGATATATACGTCGTGGGAGGAGGCGCCGCTGCCGGCGGTCCAGTTGAGGCCGTCGCTGATGTTCAGGTGCTTCTCCTGATCCACGGGAGTGAATTTCGAGATAGAGTCGAAGGGGCTTGCGCCGTCGATCTCGAAAGCATTGAGCCAGGCGTTGCTGTAGGACTTGTTCTTCTCGCCCTCGATCTTGATCGTAGCGGAGGTGCCTGTGAACTCCACATAGGAGCGTCCTGCGGCGTTGTCAGTAGTTGCGTTGTTGGGGCAGGCGACACCTGTCTGCTTGACTGAGCCGTTCACTGAGATCTTCAGAGTGCTTGGGTCCACGTTCCCGTAGAGGCAGGCGTGCCAGCCGGAGAAGGAGTGTGTCCCGTTTGAAAGGCCGGAGAGCTCGACAGTGAGGGCGCCGCTGGAGTCGTTGTCCTTGTTGAACACGCCGTCTGCAGCGATATAAGCGGTAGTCCCGTCGTATTTCTGGAGCTTCTTGTTGTTGGTGCAGTCAAGCGAACCGCTGCCGCTGCCGTTAGAGATCTTGACGGTCACGCCGGTAGAGGTCTTGAACGTGCCGCCGTCCCAGATCCAGTTCTCAGCGTTGGGCGCATAAAGGGCCGAACGTCCGTCGTTGCGGTTTAGGTCCACCAGCACTCTTGAGGTGGAGGAGACAGCGTTTGCGCTTGGCAGAGCAGCCGGGATCCCGGACAGTGCAGTGCAGGCTGTAACGGAGAGCGCCATAAGAGAGGCGGCAGCCCTCCGCAAGGTCTTGCTTTTAGTCATTTTTATTCCCCCTGTGAAAATAGATGTTCTTTCTTGCCTCCGTAAGAGGGCGGAGGCCGTATTTCCTTGATATGATTATAACACCATAAAGGCCTCCCCGTCAATATGTAAATAAGTTCACACTTGCGTCACAATATTGTTCTTGGCGGTCAGGTGAGACTGTGCAGAATAATATCCCGACCTCCAAAAACAGCAGTCATGAAATTTGATGTGGAATAAAATGCTCTAAAAAAGATATTTTTGTCTATAGGAAAAATGCCGAATAGCAGTAGAAATTTTTTTTGAGATGTGTTATAATTGATTTTGATTGGTTTTCTCGCAAGGAAGCGAAAAACCACTGCTGTCTACCTATTTATATAGTAACAGTATTACATTTCTGCTAAGGCAGAGTTATTATTTGAGGAGGATGTACATGAAAAAAGTGCAACTGACAGAGACCGTACTGCGTGACGCTAACCAGTCGCTGATGGCTACCCGTCTTCCCTATGCGGATTACGAGGGTATCCTCTCCGATATGGACAAGGCCGGCTACTACTCGGTAGAGTGCTGGGGCGGCGCAACATTCGATTCATGTCTGCGTTATCTGAACGAGGACCCCTGGGAGAGGCTCCGTGGCCTGAGAAAGAACCTTCCCAACACACGTCTCCAGATGCTGCTGAGAGGCCAGAACCTGTTGGGCTATAAGCACTACCACGACGATGTGGTGGAGAAGTTCATCGAGCTCTCTATCAAGAACGGCATCGACGTTATCCGTATCTTCGACGCACTCAACGATTTCAGGAATATCGAGACAGCTCTGAACGCCACAAAGAAGTACGCCAAGGAGAAGACTATCGCCTCCGGCTGTATCTCCTATACACAGAGCCCGGTACATACAGTTGACAAGTACATCGAGATGTGCAAGGAGCTCAAGACCATGGGCTTCGATACGATCTGTCTGAAGGACATGGCAGGAACTATGTCGCCCTATGAGGCAGAGCACCTGATCAAGGGCATCAAGGACGCTATCGGCGATATGACCCTTATCCTCCACACTCACTGCACCACCGGAATGGCCTATATGACCATCACAAAGGCTATCGAGTCCGGCATCGACGTTATCGATACGGCTGCCTCATGCTTCTCCGGCGGTACATCTCAGCCCTCCACCGAGACTATGTTCTATGCCCTCCAGCAGTACGGCATCGAGACCGGCCTCAACGAGGACATCATCAATAAGGTAAATGACTATTTCAAGCCCGTAAAGCAGAAGTATATCGATAACGGCCAGCTCAACCCCAAGAGCCTTGCGACAGACGCTCAGGCTCTGGTGTACAAGGTGCCCGGCGGTATGCTCTCGAATATGATCGCAAACCTGACCGATATGCACGCAATGGACAAGTTCGACGCTGCTCTCGCTGAGATCCCGAAGGTAAGAGCAGATCTGGGCTATCCTCCGCTGGTGACTCCTCTTTCCCAGATGGTGGGCAACCAGGCCGTTACCAACGTGCTGATCGGCGAGAGATACAAGAACATCTCCAAGGAAGTCAAGAACTACATCAAGGGCGAGTACGGCATCGCTCCGGCTCCGATCGACCCCGAGCTCTCAAAGAAGGTCCTGGGCGACGCTGAGCCTGTTGACTGCCGTGTCGAGGATCAGAAGCGCACAGGCGAGGACTTCGCTGCCGCTAAGGAGGCTCTGGGAGACCTCTGCCGCTGCGAGGAGGACCTGATGAGCTATATCTGCTACCCCGACCAGACCCTCAAGTTCCTCAAGGACCGCAAGGCTCAGGAGGAGAACGAGGCTGTATACACCATTGAGGAAATGTAAGGAGGCTGCGGTATGATCTTTGATTACGCTGAGGCTCTCCGTGAGCTGACTATCGGCGAGGCCGGAGTTACTGCGATCTTCGGATACTGTGTGGTATTCTTCGGACTTGTGCTCCTTATGATAGTGCTCTATTGTACTGGAGCGTATTTCAAGAGCAAGGACGCTAAGGCCGAGGCCCAGGCAAAGGCTGCTCTTGAGAACGTAAGGAAAGAAGTTGAGGCAAACCCACTCAAGGTCACTCCCGTGGAGGCTCCTAAGGCTCCCGGAAGCGCAGGCCATGTAAAGCTCCACGGAGTTCCCGATAAGGAGGCCGCCATGATCATGGCTGTCGTAGCCGACAAGATGCAGAAGCCCCTTAACGAGCTCCACTTCATTTCTATCAAGGAGGTCAAGTAACAATGAAATATAAAGTAACTCTCAACGGAAAGACCTATGAGGTCGAGGTAGAGCACGGAAAGGCCGTACTTCTTGACGAGTACGAGGCCTTAGCTCCTGCTCCTGCCGCTGCACCGGCACCTGCTGCCGCTCCCGTGGCTGCTGCTGCACCTGCTCCCGCCGCACCTGCTGCTCCTGCTTCACTTGCAGCCGGCGAGACAGTATCTGCTCCCATGCCCGGAAATATCCTGCGTGTCGACGTTAAGGAGGGCGATAAGGTGACTGCCGGCCAGATCCTCGTCATCTTAGAGGCTATGAAAATGGAAAACGAGATCGTTGCCCCCAAGGACGGCACCGTTGCTCAGGTGGTCACCAGCAAGGGCGCTGTCGTAGATACAGGCGCTCCGCTTGTCGTCATAGCATAAGGAGGGCAAGTAATGGACGTTTTAGAGACCCTAAAGTCGCTCTGGGAGGGCTCAGGCTTTCAGAGCTTCTTCGTAGACGGGGGCTGGAAGAACCTGATCATGATCGCAGTGGCGTGCGTTCTTCTGTACCTCGGCATCAAAAAGAAATTCGAGCCGCTGCTGCTGGTGGGCATCGCATTCGGCTGTCTGCTGGTGAACCTGTCCTACTTCGGACCTGAGTCCAGCGACGCCCTCTACCACCCGGACCTGTGGGCGAATTTCCTGGATCCCGATCACACCGACTATCATAGCTACGGCGCTATCCTTGCCCACGGCGGACTTCTTGACATCCTCTATATTGGAGTCAAGGCCGGCATCTACCCCTCACTGATCTTCATGGGCGTAGGAGCTATGACAGACTTCGGTCCGCTGATCTCCAACCCCAAGAGCCTGCTGCTGGGCGCTGCCGCTCAGATGGGAGTTTTCCTGGCTTTCTTCGGAGCTGTCTGCCTCGGCTTTACCGGGGAGGAGGCCGCTTCTATCGGTATCATCGGCGGAGCCGACGGCCCTACAGCGATTTTCCTCACCACGAGACTTGCTCCTCATCTCCTTGGACCTATCGCCATCGCAGCCTACTCCTACATGGCGCTGATCCCTATGATCCAGCCGCCTCTGATGAAGCTCCTGACCACCAAGAAGGAGAGAGAGGTCAAAATGGAGCAGAACAGGAACGTCACCAAGACCGAGAAGATCATCTTCCCGATCATCGTAGCAATGTTCGTTATCCTTCTCCTGCCCTCAACAGCGCCTCTTATCGGCTGTCTGATGCTGGGAAATCTGTGGAGAGAGTGTGGCGTTACAGAGCGTCTTTCCGACACTGTACAGAACGCCCTCATGAACATCGTCACCGTGTTCCTGGGAATTTCTGTCGGAGCAACAACTGCTGCTGACAGCTTCCTGAACCTCAAGACCCTCATGATCATCGTGCTGGGACTTACAGCATTTGCCTTCTCCACTGTCGGTGGACTTTTAGTGGGCAAGATCATGTACAAGCTCACAGGCGGAAAGGTAAATCCCCTCATCGGTTCTGCCGGAGTTTCCGCAGTTCCCATGGCCGCCCGTGTATCTCAGATGGAGGGACAGAAGGCCAATCCTTCAAACTTCCTCCTCATGCACGCAATGGGACCCAACGTTGCTGGAGTTATCGGCTCTGCTATCGCAGCCGGCTTCCTTCTGGCAGTATTCAGCTAAAGCTAAGATCCGCAGCTCGAAAGGGCTGCGGTTTTTTTGTGCAAAAAAGTGCGCTCCTCGTGATAGACTGTCTATCATGAGGAGATTATTTTACATATGTAACTGCAACAAGTTCAAAAAATCTTCATAAAAAGATATTATTATCGATTGCATAGGGATATTTATATTGTTATAATATTGTTGAACTAAGGTTCGTCGGCAGTTTAGGCTCTGCCGGGAATATCATTATGGGAAATGAGGAGTTACTTATGAGTATCAGAAAGAAGCTGGCGGCAGCCTTTACCGCCGGTGCAATGGCTCTGGGTATGGCCGGAGCCCTTCCGCAGACAGCTCTTGAGGCAGAGGCTGCTGTGAGCTACCCGGTACAGCTTTTCCGGCTTGGGATGGCTGACACAGACAACAACGTGACTGCAAGCGGCTCGTCCCTTGCGCCTGCCGAAATGACCGGCGAAGCCAGCGAGAAGTGGTCGGTGAACTACGTCAGCTCAGGAGTTTTCGAGATCGTAAGCTCCTCCACAGGCCAGATTCTTACCGCAAACGGCACGGGAGTCTCCCTTGCGGCTGACACCGACGGCGCAAATCAGCGCTGGAAGATCGAGGGCGTAGAGAAGGACTTCGACGGCTACTATCTCTACTATAAGATCACGAGCAACGCCGACAGCTCCAAGGCTCTGACCTATACAGAGGGCTCAGGCTTCTCGCTGAAGAGCTACAGCGGCGAGACCTACCAGAAGTACAAGCTGAACCTTGACGGTCTGGAGGGCTTTGCAGCAGACTGTATGACCTCTTCCGGTGAAAAGGCCGGCACGATCGGCGGACTTTTGGGCGAGGTGGTATATGTCTCCACCGCCGACGACCTTGAGAAGCAGCTCAACACGGTGGGCGCCCAGACTATCGTCATCACCTCCGATATAGATATGCAGAAGAAGGGCAACACCCGTATCCGTGACAATAAGACGATCGTGGGCTGCTACGGCTCCCACACGATCTACGACTCCCAGTTCCGCACCAATGACGCCTACGGAGCAGAGAACGACAGCCCCAGCGACAACATCATCTTCCGGAATCTGAAAATGGTGGCCAAGAATACTCCCAACCGCATACTGATCAACATCTGGTCCTCACGCCAGATCTGGATCGACCATATCTATTTCGAGTCCCAGCTCTCCTACGACCGCACCGGCAACGGCCAGGACGAGGTAGGAAAGTTCATCTGGATCAATACTCCCTACGAGAGCTATAGAGACGCCAAGGACAGGCTCCGCAGCCCGGACTATGTGACCATTTCCTACTGTCACCTGAAAAACCGCTACTGGACGGTGGCCTACGGAACTCAGAACGATGAGATCACCCGTGACAGGACGACCCTGCTCTACAACTGGTGGGACCAGAACGTCCGCCGCTGTCCTCAGCTCGGTAACGGCTCGGCTCATGTCTACAATAACTACTACTCCGCATACGGCGACGGCAGCAACGGCTCAGCAACAACCGGTATCATCGGCGGAGACGGCTCCGAGATGCTCTCTCAGAACAATATGTTCAACGGCTATACAGTCGGCCAGGCCCTGACCATGGGCGGAGACGCCAACAAGAACCCTGCAAGAGACGACGGCTCCTACCTTTCAAAGGCACTCAACGGAACGTCCTCTGCGATCAATTTCCAGTCCAAGAACACCTCCAAGTGGCAGCCCGGCACCAGCAACTACGGCTATGCCCTCCTTGACGCATACAACACCAAGGGCACCGACACCAAGGCCTTCTGCACGAAGTACGCCGGAGACCAGACCTCGGCCTCAAACATGAAGTACATCACCGACAGCGACCTTATCGGCTGGGCAACTACAGTTTACCCCTGCCCCTTCCTGAGACACGTTGAGCTCAAGACCAAGGCAGGCGCAGTTTTCGATACCTCCCTTGAATACCTGATACAGAACGTGAACAGCGGCCTGTATCTGGAGGTAGGCGACGCATCTCCTTCCAGCGGCACGAATGTCCAGCAGGGCAGCAACAGGGCCCTTGACGTTTGGAAGCTGGCAGACGCCGGCGACGGTTACTACTACATCTACTCTACGGCCGGCAACGGCAGCCTCTGCATCGACCTTCCCTATGGCAGCACAGACAACGGCACTAGCATCGGGCTCTGGTCAAATGACGAGTCCGACGCAAGGAAGTTCAAGTTCGTCCCCAATGGCGACGGCACCTTCACGATCACCACAAAGTGTACTTCGGACGCAAGCTGCTTCGGCGTGATGTCCGACTCCAAGGAGGATGGCGCAGACGTTATCCAGTGGCCATCTACCGGGAACGACTCCCAGAAATGGTATGTGAATTTCAGCGGAGAGTTATTTAGTGAGGTAAAGGTCCTTGACAGCGAGCACTATTCCGGCTGGTCCCTGAGAAAGGGCCTGAAGGCCGGGGACACAGTTTTCGGCGACCGCACCGCTGAGGCCTGTGCAGTCTCACAGCTCTCCTCTCAGGTGGCTGGTGCTGAGACAGTCCTCACAGCCTGTGACGCAAAGGCCGTTGAGTCAGATCTGGCAGAGCTGACGGCCGGACGTGACATCATCGCATACGCAGCCTTCGACTCAAGAGTGACGACTCCCGGAGCATGGCTCTCCGGCTGGACAAAGACCTCCCTCACTATCCAGACCAGCAACAGCGTTACCTTCGAGCTCTATGAGAAGGAGCTCTCGGCCGGCGAAAAGGTGAAGATCGGCGCAAACGGACAGTCCTATCAGTGCATGAGCTACTTCGTTCTGGCAGTCGAGAAGCCTGTAGTTACTACTGCGACGACGGCTCCTGCCACTACCACCGCAGCTCCTGCCACCACAACAGTGACAGAGCCCGTAACTGCCGAAATATCCACAACTACGGCTGCTCCTGCTACCACTCCCCTACAGCCTACAGAAGGGGAGGGGACCACCTCGAAGCCCGGCGATGCCAACTGTGACGACTTCGTAAACCTGAACGACGCTGTTGCGATATTGCAGCACGTTGCCAACGAGAAGAAGTACGGCCTCACCGAGGAAGGCCTCGCCAACGCAGACGTCTATGACCCCGGCGACGGAGTTACCGGTATGGACGCTCTGGCTATCCAGATGCTGGACGCAGAGCTCATCGAGTCGCTGCCTTATTACAGCAAATGACAAATTGCACAAATGCCCGGAGGCGCTGCTGTGGAAAAAACAGCGGAGCCTCCGGGTTTTCCACAATTCCACCGAGTTTCAACGGCGGTTCAACGTTTATTCAACACTCTATCCACAGGCTATCAACAGCCCGGTGGTGAAAATGCAATAACAGGCCCTTGGCGCTTTGTGCAAATCGGAGGAATTCGCCGTTTTAGTTGACAAAAGTACTTATTTGTAATATAATGGTAAATACAGAGAAATATACAGACACGCAATATCTAACAGAAAAAAACGATCCAATGCGGGTCTGTAACGAGGTGTAGAATGAACAAAGAAAGGGAACGCAGGGCAAAGTTCCGCAAAGTAAGATCTTGCGCAGCAGTTTTCCTTTTTGTTCTAAGTATTTCCGGCGTCCTGACGTCTTTTCTGTCAGGCTGCGGCGGAAGAAAAAGCGTTCCGGCAGCGGAGATATCCGCAGCTACGGAGCCCTTGACGACTGAGCAGAGCACTCAGCCGGAGGAACATGAGGAGGAACAGGCTGCGTTTTTTGTTTACCCGGAAAGAACGGACGCTTCCGTGGAGCTGGGGGACGAGATCGACGCTAAGAATGCTGTCCTTTTCAATGCAGCAACTGGGCAGACCGTTGCCTATAAGGATGAGAACGTCCTGATCTGGCCGGCTTCCCTGACAAAAGTCATGACGCTTATCGTAGTGGTCGAGAACGTGGAGGACCTTTCAGCTAAGGTCACCTTCACCGAGGACATGATCGCCCCGTTCATCGAGGCGGACGCCTCAAGGTCCGGCTATGAGCCCGGCGAGACCGCTACCATCGAGGAGCTCCTCTACGGGATAGTCCTTGCTTCCGGTGCCGATTCCGCACAGGCTGCGGCTGAGTTCACCGCAGGCAGCGAGGAGGCCTTCGTGGAGCTGATGAACCAAAAGGCCGAGGAAATGGGTCTTAGGAGGACGCATTTCACCAATGTCACCGGCCTTCACGATAAGCAGCATTACAGCACCGCTGCCGATATGGGAGCGATCCTGTCTTATGCCATGAGCATAGAGCTGTGCCGGAAGATTCTGATGACAGAGAAGTACATACTTCCTGCGGAACAGCATCCCGAGGGCATCGAGATCCAGAGCACTCTCTTCAGCCGAATGTACGGCGACGAGATGCCCGGCGTCCTTATACAGGGCGGCAAGACCGGCTATACTGACAAAGCTCTCCACTGCATAGAAGCCTTTGCGGACGTGAACGGAACAGACTACATCCTTGTGCTGTGTGGCAGCACAACGAAATGGAACGCCGTCTATGGTACCCTTAGTGCGTTCAGTGTCTACTGCGCCGGAGGGAAGGCCTATGAGCCGCCGGCAAAAAAATAAATAAAAGACCGGGGAGCAGGTACTTCCCACTTATGTGTAGAAAAATCGGAGGAAACAAAAATGGCATCAGGAAGAAAGCTGAAGCCTGCCAGCGTCATCATATCCATGGTGGCAGTCATCGTGTCGATGGTCACTATCGACAGCGTTAGGCGGGACATTTTCAGAGTAAATACTAACGAGGGCGTCAAGGTGGAGGACGGGCATTTTATTTCCCAGACCGCCGACGGTATGTCAGTGGAGGGGACCCTGCCCTTCAATTTCGAGGACGAGCCTACTACGGCCTTTGAGGGGCTTAAGAACGTGGGCTATACTCAGCTCTCAGTGGACAGTGAGAGCATCTCGAAGGGCCTTCTGGTCATCGCTGACGACGCTCACCCTGTGTCCGCTATCGAGGAGAAGGACACAGTTGACCTTTTTAAGGCGAAAAATGAATACTACACCCTTGTGGAGCAGAACGTTCGGCTCAGCGATGAGGCTGCCGAGGCCTTCAACCTCATGATGGCAGACTACTATGAGACCTACCAGCTCACGGATTTCGTGGTGTACGGCACTACGGATACTTACACGGCTGAGGGCTCCTACTGTCCGAGGCACTTCGCAGAGAGCGCTGCCGGAAACTGCGTGGATCTGGCGCTCTGCGGCTGGGAGTCTGTGATCTCCTACGACGGCGCCGACATTCAGGGCTGGGTCAACGAGAACTGCTACAAGTACGGCTTCATCGTCAGGTACCCCCAGGACAAGACTGCTCAGACCGGTCAGGAATACTGCCCGTGGCACCTGCGCTATGTGGGGAAGGTACACTCCACGATTATGCACGACAAGGGCCTCTGTCTTGAGGAGTATGTGGGAGCGCTGAAGGATTTCACCTGCGACTCTCCCTACGAGTACACCGTGGATGAGACCTCCTACAAGATCTACTATGCCCCTGCCGAGGGCGAGTCTGCTAAGATCAGCGTCCCGATCAGCGGGAATTACGAGATCTCCGGCAACAACTCAGACGGCTACATCATCACCTCAGTAAAGAAATGAACCTCAGGCGGCTGATCGGCCGCCTGTTATTTTTTTGGCCGGAGCCTCGTAGAATTTAATGAGGTGATCTTATGAACAGGATATTTTCGCTGGTGACAGTAGCAGTCATGCTGGCGGCGGTGATCGTGAAAAAGCCCCAGGAGGAGCTCTCCGGCCAGGCCTATGTGCTGATCGAGGCCTCCACCTGTGCGGTGCTGGAGGGCAAAAACGTGGACCAGATCATGAGCTGCGGCTATCTCAGTAAGCTGATGAGCCTGCTGCTGGTGGCTGAGGACATCGAAGCAGGGGAGCTCTCGCTCGATGAGGAGATCGCTGCTCCGCAGGAGGTCTACGGCACCAAGGGAGCCGTGGTCTGGCTCGAGCCGGGAGACAAAATGACCGTGGAGGAGCTCCTGAAAAGCGTGATCATCGGCAACGCCAACGACGCCATGATTGCACTTGCCTGCGCCTGTGAGGGGAGCCAGGAGGAGTTCGTCTCCCGGATGAACAGCGAGGCCTTCGACCTTGGCCTGCGTGATACGGCCTTTTACGGCTGCTGCGGCTACAGGGACGACCGGGATCACACCACCGCCCGTGAGCTGGCAGTGATCTGTGCAAGGCTCTCGGGGTATGACCTCCTTCGGCCCTATTTTGCCACATGGCGGGACTTCGTCCGATCCGGCCAGACCGAGCTGGTCAGCGAGAACACCCTCTCCCGGACCTACGACCGGCACATCGGCTTCAAGGCCTGCCACTTCGAGGAGGAGGGCTATTCCGTGGCGGAGGGCGGACAGGGTGCTTCCGGCAGCATCTTCATCGCCGTCGTGCTGGGAGCGCCGGACGCCGAGAACTCCCTAAAAACGGCCAAGACCCTGGTGAACAGAGGCTTTTCCGACTACAAGGTGACGGCCACGGTGTTCCCGGAGGAGATGATCCTGCCTTTAAAGGTCAAGGGCGGCCGGGAGCTGGCTGTGGAGCTGGGGATCGCCGGCCAGAGCAGCCTCGTGATCCCCCGTTCGGTGGGGGAGGTCCGCACTGTGACCGTGATCCCGGACTACATAAACGCCCCTGTGGAAAAGGGCCAGCGGCTCGGCACGGCGGCCTTCTACAGCGGAGACTCGCTGGTCTTCGAGACCGACATCGTGGCAAAGGCCGATGTTCCGGAGCTTTCGTATCTGTATGCACTGAAAAAGCTCTTGTGTGATCTGTAAAAAATCGGTGTTGAAAGTTGTTTGCTCTGCACAAAAGTGGAAATAGTTATAGAAAGGGACTTGAAAAAAATCTCAAAATATTGTATTATATAGTTGGTAAATTATATCGTGCGGCGTACTGCGCTGCACCTATGGAGGTAATATAAATGTCATTAAAGCTCAACACAAAATATCTTGCTGACTTCATCAATGCCGATGAGATGGCCGGGATCAAGGATCAGGTGGAGGCTGCTGCCGCCGCTCTGCATAACAAGTCCGGTCTGGGCAACGATTTCCTCGGCTGGGTAGAGCTCCCTACAGCTTACGACAAGGACGAATTCGCCCGTATCAAGGCTGCTGCTGAGAGGATCAAGAAGAACTCTGATATCCTCATCGTTATCGGTATCGGCGGCTCCTATCTGGGCGCAAGAGCAGCTATCGAGCTGCTGAAGTCGCCCCTTTACAATAACATCGCTAAGGACACTCCCGACATCTACTACGTCGGCAACAGCATCAACCCCAACTACCTCAACGAGGTGATCAAGCTCTGTGAGGGCAAGGACTTCTCTGTAAACGTGATCTCCAAGTCCGGTACTACCACCGAGCCCGCTCTGGCCTTCCGCATCTTCAAGAAGATGGTAGAGGATAAGTACGGCAAGGAAGAGGCTAAAAACCGCATCTTCGCCACGACTGACAAGGCAAGAGGCACTCTCAAGAGCCTGTCCGATACCGAGGGCTATGAGACCTTCGTTATCCCGGACGACGTTGGCGGACGCTTCTCCGTGCTGACTGCTGTAGGCCTTCTGCCTATCGCTGTTGCAGGCTGCGACATAGACGCTCTCATGAAGGGCGCTGCTAAGGCTCAGGCTGAGCTCTGTGCAGATTTCGATGATAACGACTGCTACAAGTACGCTGCTTTGAGGAACATCCTCTACAGAAAGGGCAAGTCCGTTGAGATGCTGGTTTCCTATGATCCCAACTTCGTGATGATGAGCGAGTGGTACAAGCAGCTCTTCGGCGAGAGCGAGGGCAAGGACAACAAGGGCATCTTCCCGGCCTCTGTTACCTTCTCCACCGATCTTCACTCTATGGGCCAGTATATCCAGGACGGCGCCCGTATCATGTTCGAGACCGTCGTTGACATCAAGACTCCCAAGACAGACCTGTTCTTAGAGCCCGATGCAGAGAACCTTGACGGACTTAACTTCCTGACCGACCAGAATATGTCCGTCGTTAACCGCAAGGCCTTTGAGGGAACTGTTCTTGCTCATACCGAGGGCGGAGTCCCCAACATCATCCTTGAGCTGGAGGATACTACCGAGGAAAGCGTTGGCTATATGATCTACTTCTTTGAGAAGGCCTGCGCTGTTTCCGGCTATGTCCTCGGCGTAAATCCCTTCAACCAGCCCGGCGTAGAGAGCTACAAGTCGAATATGTTCGCTCTCCTCGGAAAGCCCGGCTATGAGGGAGCAAAGGCTGCTCTTGAGGCTAAGCTCGGCTGATCCTAAGCCGGCTTACTATATACTAACAAACATCTCACTGCCGCAAGGCGATGGAAGGAGTAAATCATGATCAAACTTATTATCGGCAAAAAGGGTACCGGCAAGACCAAGATCCTTATCGACCAGATCAACGAGACCGTAAAGTCTACAAATGGCAATATCGTTTGCATCGAGAAGGGTGACAACGTTCGCCGCTCTATCAGCTACAAGGTAAGATGGTGCGATGTACAGCAGTTCGGTATCGAGGGCTTCGATGCATTTTACGGCTTCGTAGCAGGTATGCTTGCCGGAAACTACGACATCAAGGACATCTACGTTGACGGTATCCTCAGGATCGCCGGCAGGGACTACGAGGCTCTGGGCGCTATGCTGGAGAAGCTGGACAAGCTCACCGGCGAGGACGCTACTGTCTGCTTCACAGTTTCCGCTGACGAGAACGAACTCTCTGACAACGTAAAGCAGTTCCTGAAATAAGGAAAATTCTAAAAAAGTATTGACATATCATGCCAATTGGTGTATAATGTTTAGGTGCTTTGAAGGAACTGAAGTATGATGATAGATTTGAAGCAGATCTTCGATATCGTCGGAGAAAGCAAAGATCTGGATCTTAAGATCAATGCGGACGAGCTCTCAGGGATCCGTGGGATCGATCTCTCAGGCCCCGTTTCCGTCAAGGGAAGGGTCTATAACCGTGCAGGAGTGGTGTACCTTGAGTACAGCGCCGACTTCACGCTTATGCACACCTGTGACAGGTGCCTGAAGGACTTCCGGAGAGACTATCAGTTCAGCTTCGGCCATATCGTCGTTCCTTCCCTTAACAGCGACAATGACGACTATATCGTTGCTGAGGGGGACCGTATCGAAATGAATGACATCGCTGTTACCGATATATTGTTACAGCTTCCTGTGAAGATCCTGTGCAGGGATGACTGCAAGGGCCTCTGCATGGTCTGCGGCTGTGACCTGAATGAAGGTAGCTGCGAGCATATCAACTAAAGTGAGCTGTGAAGCTCTTGTAAGGAGGTGCCAGAATGGCTGTACCGAAGAGAAAAACTTCCAAGGCAAGACGTGATAAGAGACGTTCTGCTGTTTGGAAGCTGAATGCACCTGCAATGTCCAAGTGCGATCACTGCGGCGCATATAAGGCTCCGCACAAGGTTTGCAAAAACTGCGGATTCTATAAGGGCGTTGAGGTCCTTAAATTGGACGCTGAATAATCGGCAGATCTCGAAACATGAGGAGGAGAGAGGGAGTTGTCCTTCTCTCCTTTTTAACTTTATGCAGGAGTGAACTATGGTCAAGATCAATAGCGTTATACCCGGCTCTCCTGCTGACAAAATGGGAGTTTTGCCGGAGGACATACTTGTGTCCATAAACGGCCATAAGGTCAGCGATGTGCTGGACTATATGTACTACGCCGCCGATGTGGACGTAAGGCTCAGCCTGCTCAGGAACGGCGCAGAGCTGGACGTGGTGGTGAAGAAGGACGAGTACGACGACTTAGGACTGGAGTTCGAGACCTTCCTCATGGACAAAAAGCAGTCCTGCTGCAACAGGTGCGTGTTCTGCTTCATAGACCAGATGCCCCCAGGCATGAGGGAGACCCTGTATTTCAAGGACGACGACGCAAGGCTCTCGTTCTTACAGGGCAACTACGTCACCCTCACTAACCTTGAGCAGGAGGACATCGACCGGATCATCCAGATGAAGCTGAACATCAACGTGTCTGTCCATACCACGAACCCGGAGCTCCGTGTCAAGATGATGCACAACAAATACGCCGGCGAGAAGCTGAGGTTCATCCGGCAAATGGCGGAGGGCGGCATCAAGCTCAACTGCCAGATCGTGTGCTGCCCCGGCCTTAACGACGGGGACGAGCTCCGACGCTCCCTCAGGGACTTAGGAGAGCTCATGCCCAATATCACCAGCATGGCGGTGGTCCCCGTGGGAGTCACGAAGTTCAGAAAGGGCCTCTATCCGCTTACAGGCTTCACCAAGGAAGGCGCCGGCGAGACCATCGACATCATCGAGGAGTTCCAGCAGGAGTTCCTCCGAAAATTCGGCACCCGGACAGTGTTCCCCTCGGACGAGTTCTACCTGATCGCCCAGAGGCCGATACCTCCGGCAGAGGCCTATGAGGACTACTCTCAGTACGAGAACGGCGTGGGTATGCTGCGCTCGCTGATGGACGAGTTCGATCAGGCATTGGATATGGCCGAGTGGGAGGGCGGCGAGAGGACAGTCTCCATGGCTACGGGCTATGCGCCCTATCCGATCATCTGCCAGCTCGCAGAAAAGGCCCAGGAGCGCTTCCCGGGACTAAAATGCAACGTCTACCGCATACGCAACGACTTTTTCGGCGAAACTATCACAGTCACCGGCCTGATCACTGCTCAGGACCTGATCGCCCAGCTAAAGGGCAAGGAGCTGGGAGAGCAGCTCCTGCTCTCTTCCTCCACCGTCAGACGGGACAGCAACGTCTTTCTTGACGACCTGACGATCCCCGATGTGGAGCGTGAGCTGGGAGTGGAGGTCCGGGTAACGGACAGCGACGGCTTCGAGCTCCTTGACGCAATGCTCGGGGCCGTGTATTAAGGAGGATCAATGGACAGGAGCAAGCTCAGGATCATCGACCGTGACATGATCAAATACATCATCGTTTTCTTCATGTTCTGGGGACATCTTATCGCCTGGCTGAATATAGGCGATACGCCTCCGGACGGCCTTTTTGCGGACTGTCCTCTGTGGCAGAGGCTCTTCATCGAGCTCAGCCTGCTGACGCCGCCGGTGATGTTCTTCTTCGTGGCGGACGGCTTCAAGTACACCCGCTCACGGAAAAAATACGCCCTTCGGCTGCTGATCTTCGCCGTGATAACTCAGATCCCATTCTACCTGCTGTGGTACCCGTTCTACGGCTGGTGGCAGACGAACGTCATGTTCGCCCTTTTCTTCGGACTTCTGGCCCTCTGCGCCTGGTACAGCGGCCTAAAGCTCTGGCAGAGGATCCTCCTTGTGGTGCTCTGCGTGGGAGCTACTCTGGCGATCGCTTCCGAGTGGATGTTCTTTGGACCTGCCACTATCTTCGGCCTACAGGTCTTCCGGGAGAAGCCTAAGGCTCGCCTTATCTGGTACGCCAGCGTTTGGACCCTCTACACCTTGATCACCACGATCCCCATGCTGAAGGACGGCTTTTCTCCGATCGAGGCCGAGGTGACACTGGTCCACATCTTCGACTTTGCCTTCGCCTACTTCCTGATGACGGTGCTCTATAACGGCAAAAAGGGCAAATTCCCGAATTTTTCAAAGTGGTTCTTCTACATATTCTACCCGTCGCATATACTGCTGGCGGTCATACTTAAAGCGATACTTAAATAAAGAGAAAGGAGAATGCTTATATGTCATTACCGATAGTGGCAGTTGTTGGACGGCCTAACGTGGGCAAGTCCACTCTGTTCAACAAGCTCATCGGCCAGCGCCTTTCGATCGTGGAGGACACTCCCGGCGTGACCCGTGACCGTATCTACTCAAAGTGCGAGTGGCGTGGCAAGGAGTTCATGGTCGTTGATACAGGCGGTATCGAGCCCGAGAGCAGCGACGTGATCCTGGCCCAGATGCGGCGTCAGTCACAGCTTGCGATCGAGAAGGCCGATGTGATCGTTTTCGTTACCGATATTCGCTGCGGAGTCACAGCCGACGACTACGCAGTTGCCGATCTGCTCCTAAAAAGCGGCAAGCCCATCGTCCTTGCGGTGAACAAGGTGGACAGCCTTGGCGAGCCTCCTTTAGAGCTCTACGAGTTCTACAACCTAGGCCTTGGCGAGCCCTACCCGATCTCGTCAGTACACGGCCACGGCACCGGCGATATGCTGGACGCCGTATACGATATGCTCCCTGACGGTCAGGAGGAGCAGTACGCCGAGGACGTGATCAAGGTGGCGGTGATCGGCAAGCCCAACGCCGGAAAGTCCTCCCTGATCAATAAAATCGCAGGCGAGGAGAGAGTGATCGTCTCCGACATCGCCGGCACCACCCGTGACTCAACGGATACCGAGATCCAGAACGAGTACGGACACTTCGTATTCATCGACACCGCCGGCATCAGGAAGAAGTCCAAGGTCACCGAAAAGGTGGAGCACTACAGCGTTCTCCGGGCTTATATGGCCGTTGACAGAGCTGACGTGTGCGTGATCATGCTGGACGCAACTGAGGGCTTCACAGAGCAGGACTCCAAGGTGGCAGGCTACGCCCACGAGCAGGGAAAGGCCTGTGTCGTGGCGGTCAACAAGTGGGACCTTGTGGAGAAGGACGACAAGACCATGCAGGAGTTCCGCACGAAGCTGGAAAACGATTTCAGCTTCATGTCCTATGTGCCGTTCGTGTTCATCTCCGCCAAGACCGGCCAGCGCATAAACAAGCTCTATGAGCTGATCAAGTACACCTTTGAGCAGAACAGTATGCGAATTTCCACCGGTATGCTCAACGACGTCCTGGCCTACGCCACCACCCGTGTACAGCCGCCCTCGGACAAGGGCAGGAGGCTGAAGATCTACTACATGACCCAGCCCTCCACCAAGCCGCCTACCTTCGTGACATTCGTCAACCGGGCGGACCTGTTCCACTTCTCCTATAGGAGATACATCGAAAACCAAATACGCTCTACGTTCGGGCTTGAGGGCACGCCGGTGCGCTTCATCGTCCGTGAGAGGGGAGGAAACGATAAGTAATGAAGCTGTTTTTTGCGCTTTTGATCGCCGCAGCTCTGGGATACTTCCTGGGCAGCCTCAATTTTTCCATAATCATCGTCAACATCGTCAAGGGTAAGGATATCCGTGATATGGGCAGCCGCAACGCCGGCCTGACCAACACCTACCGCTGCTGCGGAGCAGGCTGTGCGGCCCTTACTCTTGTGGGAGACCTGTGCAAGGGAGTCCTTGCGGTAGGCCTCGCCCGACTGATAGCCGGCTGGCTCAATGCCGGGCTCTCACCGGACAACGACACCCACTTCATCGGCTATATCGCCGGACTTTTCGCCATTATCGGCCATGTGTTCCCGATATACTACCAGTTCCGCGGCGGAAAGGGCGTGCTGGTGGGCATTTCCACCTTCCTTATGGTGGACCCCAAGGTCTTTGTGGCGCTGCTGGCGATCTTTGTGGTGATTTTCGTGATATGCAGGTATGTCTCGCTGTCGTCGATCATCGCCTCAGCCTACTGTCCGCTGGCTACCTTCCTCATGGCGCTGGTGGTAGAGCACCAGAGCCTTGGCCGAAGTCTGCTGTATACGGTGCTGTCGGTGCCGATGGCAGCCCTGGTCATCTGGATGCACAGGAGCAATATGGAGCGCCTGAAAAACGACACCGAGCCCAAGTTCTCTTTCAGCAGGATAGGGCATAAAGATTAAGAGTAAATTCATTTTGAGGTGATAATTATGGCACAGATCCGTGAATACAGAGGACATATCCGCAACTGGAGGGCGCTCTGCGAGGAGCTGGGGCTGGACTTAGGCCTTCCCCGTGAGGAGCGTGAGAGAGCGATCATTTCTGCGGCCTACGAGAAGTGGGGCAGGGAAATGGCCGGCCACATCTACGGTATGTTCGCATTTTCCCTTTGGGACGAGAAGGAGGAGAAGCTCTTCTGCCTCCGTGACCAGTTCGGCACAAAGCCCTTCTACTATTACATCACCGCCGACAACAGACTGCTCTGCGGCACCTATATCCGGGACATCATCTCTCAGGAGGGCTTCGTCAAGGAGCTCAACGAGAAGATGCTCCAGATCTACATGAGCCTGACATACGTTGCCGGTGAGGAGACCTTTTTCAAGGGCGTGAAGAAGCTCATGCCCGGTCACTGGCTGGAATTCAAGGACGGCAAGCTCCAGATCGGGCGCTACTGGAAGCCGGAGTTCGCCCCCGACGAGTCAAAGACCGTGGAGGAGTGGGCCGACGAGATCCACACGACCCTAAAGCACATCATGACCGAGGTCAAGGAGCCCGATGAGACCGCTGAGTCCTTCCTTTCCGGAGGAGTCGATTCCTCCTATGTACTGGCGATGAGCGACGCAAAGCGTGCGGACTCCTGCGGCTATGACGAGGAGCGCTTCGACGAGTCCCGTGTGGCCGCCAAGACCGCCGAGCTGCTGGGAGTCGAGCACAGCGTTGCCAATATCCAGCCTCAGGACTTCTTCGGCGTGGTGCCCTATGTTATGTACAATATGGAGCAGCCCCTTGGCGATGCCTCGGCGATCGTGTTCACCCTAGGCTGTCAGGCGACTGCTCAGCACACGAAGCTCTGCTATTCCGGCGAGGGCGCAGACGAGTTCTTCGGCGGCTACAATATGTACCGCAATGCCGAGCGCTACGGCGACGAACTGAAAAACTTCTACGTCGGCAACACCAACATCATGAAGGAGGACGAGAAGCAGCGGATCCTGAAAAACTACGATCCCTCCGTCCTGCCGATCGACCTTGTCCGCTATATCTACGAGGAGACCGAGGGCCTTGACCCGCTGACCAAGATGTCCGATGTGGACATCCAGATCTGGCTGGAGGGCGACATCTACCTGAACGTTGACAAGATGAGCACGGCAGCCGGCCTTGAGATCCGTATGCCTCTGACCGACAGGCGGATCTTCGACATAGCCTCACGTATGCCCTCAAGGTTCAAGGTAGACGCTGAGCAGAACAAGGTGGCGTTCAGGACTGCCGCCGCAAAGGTCCTTCCGGAGGAGATCGCCTTCCGCAAGAAGCTGGGCTTCATCGTGCCTGTCAGGATCTGGCTGGCAGACGAGCGCTACAACGCCGATGTCAGGACGAAGTTCTCCAGCGACTACGCTGCAAGGTTCTTCGACATCGACCAGATCAACGCTATCTATCAGGAGTACGTCGGCGGAAATTCCGACAACTGGCGCAAGGTCTGGACGATCTACACCTTCCTTGTTTGGTATGAGGAGTATTTCGTGAAGAGGTGAGGACCTCTTTGAGCATAAGAAAAAGGACTGCAAAAAGCAGTCCTTTTTTTACTTCCTAAGATAACAGACAGCCGCCTCGATCAGGAGCTCCAGCTCGTTCTTTGCCAAGGAGAAATCGTCCGAGGGCAGCAGCTCACCGTTGATCAGCTTCATGCTCATCTGCATGAGTGCGTGGGCGAAGGTCACATAGAACAGGTGCAGGTCCGGGATCTCACGAATGGAGCCGTCGGAGAGCCCTGTCAGATAGGCCGCCTCAAAGATCCCGTAGAAGTTGATGATCGACCTGTCGTAGTCCCTGAGCATCTCCTTGGGGACGTTCTCGCTGACCACCATCAGGTCGAATTCGCTCAGCAGCTTCATGAACCTTGGGTGAGCCTCATACAGCACCACGAACATCTTCATCAGGTCGCCGGCCTGCTTCAGGCCCTTCTGCTTCAGAAAGACCTCCGACTCGAAAACTCCGCTGAACATGGACCTCAGATCGTTCCACAGGTAGGTCATAGCGGCGATCGTGATCCCTGTTTTCGTACCGAAATACCGGTAGAGAGTAGCTACCCCGACTCCGCTGAGGTCGGCTATATCCGTCATTTTGACGCTGTCTATGCCGTTTGAGAGGAAGAGCTGAGCTGCAACTCTCACAGCGGCGTCGCTTCGTTTTGATCTGAGCTTGTCTGCTGATGATCCGGTGTTCATGAGTTCCTCCGATGGTGAGCGTGAAAGTATTGTCATAAATATATTACCATAAAAAACGGATCTTGTCAATACAGAGCTTTCTGCCTGTAATTAACAAAAAACACTTGATTTTAGGGGAGAGATGCGCTATAACCCAAGTTTGCCACTAAAAGAAGCAAAATCAAGCCGTGAAGGAATAAAAAATCGGCTATATAGCAGCAAAAACGACGCCATATAGCCGATTTCTAATTTTGATAAAATAGCACCACAATCATATACCCATG
>JAFUAO010000017.1 GCA_017460665.1 Ruminococcus sp. | reverse complement strand
GCAATGTACTTTCTCACGGTATTCGGCACGGAAAGGATCGGGTCCTCGGTGGCCCTGACCTCAGTGATCCTGCTCCTGATCTACGGCGGATACTTCCTTGTGACGTATTTTTGCAGCAGGAACATCATCAGGACCAAGAGATAAGAAATGCCCCGAAGCGTTCAAATATGCTTCGGGGCTTTTGCTTTTAGTTTGGAAGGGCAGGGTCATCTCAGTACCGATGTGCAGATCCAGGAGATCAGGGCTGCGAAGAGGGGGTATCCCACAACAGTGCTGACGATCTTGATGATCCACGACTTCTTGTGGATATACGGCATCAGATCCTCAGTTCCCGGGATCAGCCATGCCTTCGTATGTCCCACCCAGTACCAGTCGATGAACACACGGTCGAACAGTCCACACAGCAGATACATGACGGTCAACTGGATAAAGCCGTCAGTGAAGGTCTCTGCGCCGTTCACACAGAATACCATAAGCGGAGCTGCTATGAGGAGCACGGCTATGATCACGAGACCGGAAACAGCTTTGTTGCGTTTGATCTCCTTTTCAGTGATCAGCCCGAGCTCAACCACACGTTCTTTGACAGGCTGCTCATAGTATTGGACTCCGCCGACCGGGCCGTTTCGTATGTTTATCACGCACACGAGCAGTAATACAAAATTGAGAACAAAGCTCTCGATAATAGCTAAGATCATGTCATACCTCCATAGTTCCTGAGCTGTTTTACTGAGCCGAATTTTCCTTTGCCCTCTGGCAGGCCTTTACCAGCTCAACGATCGGAACGATCGCAGCCGCAAGGAGAACTGCCCAGAGGAGCTGCATACCGCTGAGCTTCACAAGAGAGAAGACTCCCCTGAGAGCCGGTATGAATACCAGTGGGATCGTCAGCACGAAGGACAGCAGCACCGACCCGAGGAGGAAGGTGTTCTTGTGCTTCAGGGTGAACACAGATCCCTTCAGACTGCGCATATTCCAAGCGTGGAGCATCTCGCAGACTGACAGTGTGATGAAGGCCATGGTGGTGCCGGTCTCCGGGGAGACCTTATGGCCGATGACGTAGGAGGCCAGCGTCAGTGCGGCGATCACGAAGCCCTGCCACAGCAGGTTTATGCCAAGGCCGTCAGAGAAGATGTGGGAGCCGCTGCTCCTGGGCTTGCGCCTCATGATGCCCTGCTCGGCAGCCTCCATTCCCAGACCAACGGCCGGGAAGCAGTCGGAGACAAGGTTGATCCAAAGCAGGTGGACGGGGCTGAAAATGCTCTTTCCGCCGCCGATAGCCAGAGTCGCCATAAGGATACACAGCACCTCGCTGAGGTTGCTGGACAGGAGGAACTGTATCGCCTTGCGGATATTGTCGTAGATCCGGCGGCCCTCCTCTACTGCGCCGACGATCGTAGCGAAGTTGTCGTCGGTGAGGACCATGTCGGCCACGTTCTTTGTAACGTCGGTGCCTGTTATGCCCATGCCTACGCCGATGTCAGCGCTCTTGATCGAGGGAGCGTCGTTGACGCCGTCGCCGGTCATAGCAGTGGTCATGCCCTTCTTCCGCCAAGCGTTGACGATACGGACCTTGTGCTCAGGCTGTACACGGGCATAGACGCTGTAGTTCTCAACAGTGTCGTCGAATTCAGCGTCCGGTATCTTTGAGAGCTCAGCACCTGTGAGAGCCTGCTGGCCCTCGCCTAAGATCCCCAGCTCCTTTGCGATAGCCACAGCAGTGTCTCTGTGGTCGCCGGTGATCATTACGGGGCGGATACCGGCTGTGCGGCAGAGACCGATAGCGTCCTTTACCTCAGGACGAACGGGGTCGATCATGCCTGTCATGCCGATGTATGTCAGCTCCTGCTCAAGAGCCTCGGGGGAGGTATCTCCCGGGAGGGTATCGTACTTTCGGAAGGCCGCCAGCAGGACTCTGAGGGCCTGATCTGCCATTTCCTTGTTGGAGGAAAGGATAGCCGCCCTGTCCTCCTCGGTCATGGGACGGACCTTCCCGCCGTCAAGGATCGTTGTACATCTGCGGAGCACCTCATCGGGAGCGCCCTTGGTGTACTGGACGAAGCCGCCGTCTGTCTTGTGGACGGTGGACATCATCTTTCTCAGGGAGTCGAAGGGCGCCTCGGCCACTCTGGGAGACTCCTGCTCCATTTCGTACTTTTTGAGGCCGTTGCTGTTTGCGTAAACGACCAGTGCAGCCTCGGTGGGCTCGCCTGTTACGGACCCATCTCCGTTTAGGACAGCGTCACAGCACAGCGCCATGGCTCTTGCAAGGAGCTGCTTATCGGAGGTGCGCTCCTGGACCACGGTCATCTTGTTCTGAGTAAGAGTGCCGGTCTTGTCGCTGCAGATCACCTGAGCACAGCCCAGAGCCTCAACAGCGGTCAGGCGGCGGATAACTGCCCCACGCTTGGACATATTGGTAACGCCGATGCTCAGCACCACGGTGACAACGGCTGCAAGGCCCTCCGGGATAGCGGCAACGGCCAGGCTGACGGCCACCATGAAGGACTCCAGGAAGCCGGGGAGAGTGATCTTGCCGTCACGAACCAGCATCTGGATCACGTTCAGACCAAGGATAAAGATACAGATGAGCAGCACAGCTACTGAAAGGATCTTGCTGAGCTGGTCAAGGTTTTTCTGAAGGGGAGTCTCGTCGTCATCGGCGTTTGCGATAGCGCCGGCGATCTTGCCCATTTCAGTCCCCATACCTGTGGCAACTACAACGGCCTCGGCCCTTCCGTAGACCACACTGCTTCCCATATAGAGCATATTCTTTCTGTCGCCAAGGGGCACCTCCTCGCCGGAGAGCACCTCGCTGTCCTTGTCGGAGGGGACGCTCTCGCCGGTGAGAGCCGACTCCTCGGCCTTTAGTGCGGCGGCGTCAAGGATACGGCAGTCCGCCGGGACGTTGTCTCCGGCCTCAAGAGCGATAACATCGCCGGGCACCAGCTCAGAGCTGTGGATCACCACCAGCTCGCCGGAGCGGTAGACCTTGCTGTTTGCGGCGCTCATGGCCTGGAGAGCTTCGATAGCGGACTCAGCCTTGTTCTCCTGATAAACGCCAAGAACAGCGTTTGCGATAACAACGAAAAGGATGATGAAAACATCTGCCTCCAGCTTGCCCTCTGAAATGATGCCGGTGATAGCTGAGATCACGGCGGCTGCAAGGAGCACAAGGATCATGGGATTTTTGAACTGTTCGATGAACCTTGCCAGAAGAGTGGGCTTGGGGGGCTCGTCCAGCTTGTTGGGGCCGAACTTCTCCAGCCTCCCGGCGGCCTCCTCCGAGGTCAGACCGGAAGCGGAGCTGCCGACCTCCTCGAGCACCTTTTCGGTGGTTTCAAGATAATGCTTCATAATGACCTCCCTAAATATATATCAAACAAACTAATTGTATCACCATATAAGGGGAAATTCAAGACGGCGAAGGTGTTGATCTGATGAAAAGAAGGTGATAGAAAAGTGAAAAAGCCCCTTCGCAGCAGCAGGAGAACATATAAGTGGACGGCAGTCAGTTTTTCGATGAAAAACGGTTGAAAAAAGGCCGGTTTTGTGGTATGATCAAAGAAAAGGAGGGAACGTTATGATCATCGATATTTCTCAGGAGCTCTTCTCGTGCAGGGTCTTCCCGGGAGACCCCTCGCCGGTCCGGGAGGCTCTCCTCAGCTTGGAGAAGGGGGATAGCTGCAACCTGACGGGGCTCTCCATGTGCGCCCACAACGGCACTCACGTCGATGCGCCCTATCACTTCATCAGCGGCGGGAAGACCATTGACCGGGTCCCGCTGGAGGCCTTCGTTGGGGAGTGCTTCGTTGCCCGGCATGAGGGGGACGTGGGCGGAGCTGACGCAAAGGACATCTTGGCCCGTGCGGAAAGCTGCGGTGCGAAGGATAGGATCCTTATCGCCGGAAAAGCCGTTGTGACTGCTGATGCGGCCAGAATATTTGCAGCCAGCGGAGTCATGCTGGTAGGCAACGAGAGCCAGACCGTTGGCCCGGAGGACGCTCCCAAGGAGGTCCACATGATCCTTCTGGGAGCCGGTGCGGTGCTGCTGGAGGGCGTGGTCCTTGAAGGAGTGGCCGAGGGGAGATACTTCCTCAGCGCTGCGCCCATAAATTTGGGCGGCTGCGACGGAGCGCCCTGCCGGGCATATCTCATGACCCGATGAAAAAAGCCTGTAAGCAGAAAAACTGTTTACAGGCGTTCTTTATTTGTGTATAATGAAGATGTGGAGCAGCAGGAAGGGTATCAGCATACCGAAATTCACTGCCGAAAACACCGCCAGATACCTGACGGGCCGTGAGTCCTCGGCTTTGCGGTAGAACTGGAAGGAGATCAGGCTGGCCAGAGATGCGATCACTGTGCCCAGGCCGCCAAGGTCCACTCCCAGCAGAAGGGCGGTGCCATTGTCAGTGAAGCCGGAGAGCATGACTGCCGCCGGAACGTTGCTGATCACCTGTGACAGCAGGGCCGGGACAAGGATCTCGTTGCTCCGGATCATCTGGGAGAAGAAGCTGCTCACGGCCTCGATACGGGCGATGTTCCCGGTAAAAACGAAGAAGCACACGAATGTGGCCAGAAGTGCGTAGTCCACCTTCAGGAGGAGCTTTCTGTCGAAGATCAGCCCGATCGCCGCTGCACTGATAAGTCAGGCCCAGTCCGCCAGCACCCTGAACACTGTCAGCAGACAGATCCCGAAGAGCACGCCGTAGCCTATGACGGGAACGGTCCGGATCTCCGCCTTTTCTGAGGTGCCCTTCCCGGAGCAGCTCTACTTCGGTAGGAGCATATCCAGCAGGAGCAGCACCGCAAGTCCCATGATCCCGGCCGGCAGGAGGGTCCCGATGAAGGACAGCGCCGTTAGCTGGAACTTGTTGTAGAGGAACAGGTTCTGGGGATCGCCCACGGGAGTGAGCATACTGCCCATGTTGGCGGCGGCGGTCTCCAGCACGATCATCAGGATCCGGCTCCTCTCGTCAGGGATCCCCCGGCATACCAGCAGGGTCAGCGGTACGAAGGTCAGCAGCGCCACGTCGTTGGTGATCAGCATGGAGGAGAAAAAGCACAGCAGTATGAAAACTGCTCCTAGCCGCCTGACCGTACCGGCCTTGGACAGCAGATCCGTCATCCGGTCGAAGATCCCGACGCTCCTCAGCCCGGCAACTGCCGCCATAAGGCCGAAAAGCTGGATCAGCACGGTAAGGTCTATGTATACTGCGTAGTCCCGGTCCGGCGGAACGATGAACATGGTGGCTGCTGCGGCAAGGGCCGAGATCACCAGCACCGGCTGGGAACGAAAAAATTTCAGCATATGGAGCTCCCTTTCAAAAAACGTCTTGTCTATTATACAACTTCCGTCCCTTTAGTGCAAGTATAAATTTTTCTGCGGCTTTGTTTGAAGGTCAAAGAACTGTTGACAGCCGGAACGTTTTTTCGCTATAATTAAAGGTAACGATATTAGGAGGTATTCTATGAAGCTCATACATCTTTCAGACCTGCATATAGGCAAAAAGCTAAGGGAGATGTCCCTGGCGGAGGACCAGAGGCATATCCTGGGCCAGATACTTCGCATAGTTTCGCAGGAGGATCCGGACTGCGTGATCATCGCCGGAGACATCTACGACCGCTCTGCGCCTCCGGCTGAGGCCGTGGCCATGTTCGACGACTTCCTCACCTCGCTGGCGGAGCTGGGAAAGCCGGTCATGCTGATCAGCGGCAACCACGATTCCCCCGAAAGGATAGCATTCGGCGGCAGGATCATGGAGAAGAGGGGAGTGTATTTTTCCCCGGTATACAGCGGAAAGATCGCTCCCGTGACCCTAAGCGATGAGTACGGAGAGGTGGACTTCTGGCTGCTGCCGTTCGTTCGCCCGGCAACCGTCCGCCCGTTTTTCGAGGACAGCCAGATCAACACCTACAACGATGCTGTCTCCGCCGCTGTGGGAGCCTTGGAGCTGGACAGCAGCCGCAGGAACGTGATCGCTGCCCACCAGTTCGTCACCGGCGCCTACTGCTGCGACTCAGAGGAGATCTCGGTGGGCGGAACGGAGAACGTGGACGCCGGGATCTTTGAAAAGTTCGACTACGCCGCTCTTGGCCACATACATAACCCCCAAAATATCGGCGGAGACCCCAGGATCCGCTACTGCGGGACCCCGCTGAAATACTCCTTCTCCGAGGCCAAAAGGGACAAGTCCGTCACTGTTGCGGAGCTGGGCGAGAAGGGCAGTCTAACAGTTCGGGAGGTGCCGCTGGAGCCCCTCCATGAGGTCAGGGAGCTCCGGGGCAGCTTTGAGGAGATCTGGCAGGAGCCCTACTCTGAGGACTTCCTCCACATCGTGCTCACCGACGAGGAGGAGACTCCCGATGCGCTGGGGAAGCTGCGTGTAAGGTTCCCTGCGCTGCTGCATCTGGAGTACGACAACAGGCGCACAAGAGCGATCGGAGCTGTCTCTGAGGGGGCGCAGACCGGCGAGAAGCTGCCCTCGGAGCTCTTTGCGGAGTTCTATGAGCTCCGCAACGGTCAGGAGCTGACCGAAGAGCAGCAAGGGTTCATCGAGGAACTGATAAAAGAGATCTGGGAGGAAGAAGAATGAGACCGTTAAAGCTGGAAATATCCGCATTTGGCCCCTATGCCGGGAAGGTGGAGCTGGACCTTGAGCTCCTGGGCAGGAGCGGCCTTTACCTCATAACCGGCGATACCGGAGCCGGAAAAACTACGATCTTCGACGCCATCGCCTACGCACTTTACGGGGTGGCCAGCGGCAGGAGCAGGGATGCGAAAATGCTGCGGTCGAAGTACGCCTCGCCTACCGATAAGACCTATGTCAGGCTGAGGTTCAGCTATCGGGACAAGGAGTACACCGTCTGCCGTGGGCCGGAGTACCAGCGCCCGAAGCAGAGGGGCGAGGGCCTCACTGACGAGAAGGCCTTTGCGGAGCTGACCCTTCCTGACGGGAGAACTGTCTCCGGAGAGCGCCCGGTGACTGCCGCAGTTACCGATATTATGGGGATAAACGGCAGCCAGTTCACCCAGATCGCTATGATCGCTCAGGGCGACTTCCTGAGGCTTTTGCAGGCCGAGACCAAGGACAGAGTGCCGATCCTGCGGACCCTTTTCAAGACAGAGCGGTTCGAGGCTCTGCAAAGGCGGCTGGGGGAGGAGCTCACCAAGGCAAAGGGGCTCTGCGACCAGGAGAGCGCCGGGATCAGGCAGCTCACCGGCCAGATCGTGTGTCCTGAGGAGGACGAGCTGGCGGAGGAGGTCTCCTCGGCAAAGGCCGGGCTGATCACCTCGGAGGAGACCGCAGGGCTGCTGGAGAAGCTGATACTTCGGGACAAGACCCGTGAGGAGATCCGCCAGAGGGAGCTGGAGACCGCCGGCAAGGAGATCTCAGCGGAGGAGCTGCGCCTAAAGACCGCTAAGGACAGGGCGAAGGCCGCCGCCGACAGGCTGGAGGCCGGCCGCAGGATCGGGGCTCTGACCGAGGAGATAAAGGTCTTGGAGAGGGCTCTGGAGGAGGCCGAAAAGCAGCTCCCGGAGCAGGAGGAGCTGACGGCAAGGGCGGCTGTGATCGAGGCCGAGCTGGGGCGCTACGACGACCTGGAGGAGCTCCGCAGGGAAGCCGCCAAGACCCGGCAGCAGGGAGACCTGACCATGAAGGAGCTGGCCGAAAAGGATCAGGCGAAGAAGGTCCTTGACGGGAAGATCAGCGGTTTTCGTCAGGAGCAGAGCGCTCTTTCCGGGGCCGAGCGGGAGCTCATGACCCTGCGCCGTGAAAGCGAGGAGCTGGAGCGCAGAAGGGCCGCCGTGGAGGAGGTCAGAAAGGGCGTTTCCGCCTATAATGAGAGCTGCGCCGCCCTTGAAAAGGAGCAGGAAAGGCTCGAAAAGGCCGGGGAGAGCCTTGCAAGGGACCAGTCCTTATTAAAGGAGGACCAGAGCTGTGCAGAGGCTCTTCGCAGGGAGGCCGAGGAGCTTTCCGGGGCTGACGCACGCCGTGAGCGGCTAAGCGGCGAGCTCTTGCAGGCCGAGGGCCGGAAAAAGTCCCTGACCGAGCTGAAAAAGGACCTTTCCGCCCACGCCGAAAGACAGAGGGAGCTGGACGAGCTCCGACAGGAGGTAGAGGCTGCCCTTGGGAAGGCAGAAAATGCCGAAAAAGCCTATTCTCAGAGTTATTCAGCCTTTATCCGTGGGCAGGCAGGTATCCTTGCCCGTGAGCTCAGGGAGGATCAGTGCTGTCCCGTTTGCGGATCGAAGAGCCATCCTCACCCGGCTCAGCTCTGTCAGGGAGCTCTCGATGAGGAGGAGCTGGGCAGGCTGGACAAGGAGCGCCTACAGACGAAGGAGCTTGCCACGGCCAAGGGCTCAGAGGCGGCCTCTGCCATGGAACGCCTTGATGAGGAGGAGCAGGAGCTTTCGGAAAGGGCAGGAGAGCTCCTGGAAGCTGACCTTTCTCAGGCATGGCTCCGGTGCGGTCAGGCCATAGAGCTGGCGGAGAAGGACCGTGCAGAGATCCTTGGCAAGATCCGGGAGGCCGACCTTGACATAGAGCACCGGGGAGAGCTGGGGAAGCAGGCCGCAGAGCTCGAAAAGCACGCCGCCCAGCTCGCACAGCGGACCGAGGAGCTTCGGGCGGAGCAGGAGAGGGCTTCGGCGGACGTGAGCCGTCTCACCGGGGCCTGCGGCCAGATGAAGACTGCCGCAGAGAGCGCTATCTCGGGACTTTTCGGGGAGCGCTCACTCCAGCAGGCCAAGGAGCTGATCGCCGCAGAGAGCAGCCGTCTTGACCGGGCGCAGTCTGAGCTGAACGGCAAGCTCTCCAAGGCGGAAAAGGCCGATCTTCGCCGGAAGGAGCTGGAAAAGCAGATCCCTGAGCTGGAGAAGGAGGCGGAGGCTCTTGCAGGACAGGCCAAGGATCTGGAGCTGAGGCTGACCAAGCTCAGCACCGCCGCAGAGCACCTTTCAAAGAGCATCGCAGAGAGCGAAAAGGGCCTATCCTGCAAGGACAAGGCCTCCGCAGAGGCAAGGATCCGTGAACTGAGGACTCGGAGCGCTGCGATCCTACAGGCGGAAAAGGCCGCACGGGAGAGCCTTGAAAGTGCCGGCTCCCAGAAAAAACAGCAGGAGGGCATCGCCTTGCAGCTCGACAAGCAGCTTGCGGAGCTGCCGGAGCTGAACGAGGAGGAGATCCGTGGGAGGCTGGAGGAGCTGATAAAGCAAAGGTCCGCAGCCGAGGCCGACAAGCAGGCCCTCCACACGACGGTATCAATGAACAGCGGCATACTGGAAAGGCTCCGCAGCGGATCTGAGAGGGTCGCAGCGGCGGAGAAGAGGTTCGCCATGGTGAAGGCTCTCAGCGACACCGCCAACGGCAGGATCACCGGCAAGGAGAAGATCATGCTGGAGACCTATATCCAGATGGCCTATTTCGATCGGATCATCGCCCGGGCGAACCGGCGGCTCTGGGTCATGTCCGAGGGGCAGTACAGCCTCCGGCGCCGTGTGGAGAACGGCAAGGTCTCTCAGGGCGGCCTTGAGCTGGACGTTACCGACCATGCCAACGGCTCTGTCAGGAGCGTCAATTCCCTTTCCGGCGGAGAGTCCTTCATGGCCTCCCTCGCCCTTGCTTTGGGACTTTCGGAGGAGATCCAGTCCTCGGCCGGGGGAGTGCGTCTGGACACCATGTTCGTGGACGAGGGATTTGGATCGCTGGACGGAGGGACCCTCCGGCAGGCGATGAAGGCGCTGACAGATCTGTCCTCCGGGGACAGGCTGGTGGGGCTGATCTCCCACGTTGACGCTTTGCAGGAGAAGATCGAGAAGCAGATCGTGGTAAGGCGCAGCCGGACCAGCAGCAGTGCCGAGATCAAGGTGTGACAAAAAGCTGAGCAGCCTTTAGTTATAGTGCGTGGATACAGAAAGAAGCAGTCCCTCGGGACTGCTCCTTCTTGTTATTCAAATGTTGAGAAGCGGATCTCGGTGAAGCGCCAGCCCCCTGCCGAGCTGCGGAGAGTGATCTTGAAGGCCAGCGGCCAGACCCGGAGCTCTCCTCCGTAAAGAGCGGCGGTCATCTCGCTCCTGCCGATCATCCATGCGGCGTTGCCGATGACTCTGAGGTCGATGTTTTTCAGCCGGCTATGCTCGTACCGGTCGGCGCCGCTGTCCACCGAGGAGATGAAGGTCTCGCCGGACTGCTTCAGCCCGGTCAGAGGGATCACGGTGCAGTCCGGGTCAAGGATCCTCCGGAGAGCGTCTGTGTCCCTTCCGGTCAGTGCAGCGCAAAACTCCCGGAAGAGCTGGGCTATCTTCTGTTGTTCGTTCATGGCTGTCGCTCCTTTGCAAAAAGTTCTCTAAAAATATTATATCAGACCCCCAGCCCGGTGTCAAGCAGGGGAAAAATTTCCCTGTGATACGGGAAAAACTGCATTTAATGATTATTTAATAACTTCCATGCTACAATAAGATCACAGAAAGGGAGGGAGTAAATAATGTTCCTGAGCATACTTAAAAAAGACCTAAAGCGCAAAAAGACTATGAACTGCATACTCCTGATTTTTGTGCTTATCTCAGCAATGTTCGCCGCCAGCAGCGTCAACAACATCGTAGCGGTGACCAACGGCATCGACTACTACTTTGAAAAGGCCGGGATGAGCGACCTTTTCGTGATCGCTAAGGAGCCCGAGGGCGAGCCTGTTGGCGAGATCCTGGAGGAGAACAGCTCCGTTACGGGCTTTCGGAGGGAGCAGATCCTCAGGCCGTCCCAGGGCGTGCTCACTGTCAAGGGCGAGGACCTGAGCGGAGAGCTGTCCTACTGCGGCATAATGGCGGCAAGCGGCGCACAGCTCCGATATTTCGACGAGAACGACGACCAGATCACAGACTGCCCCGACGGGAAGGTCTACGTTACAGTGGCCTTCGCAGGCAAGGCAAAGGACGGCATCGAAAAGGGCGACAGCCTGACCTTCGAGTACGGCGATGAGGTCCTTGAGCTGGAGGTGGCCGGCTTTGTGAAGGACGCCTTCCTCGGAGCGGAGATGATGAGCAACTTCCGCTTTCTGCTCAGCGATGACGACTACGAAAGGCTGGCGAACGCTCAGGGGACCTCCCCGGAGGATAGCTGCGGAGTCTACTACATCGACACCACCGACATCGAGGGAGTACGCCTTGACATAGCCTCCGGAGCGAACATCCTCTTCGCCCAGCCTCAGCGGATCATACGGATGTCCTATATCCTCTATATGCTGGTTGCCGGGATCCTGCTGATCGCCAGCGTCGGCCTGCTGATCGTATCCTTCGTGGTCATGAGCTTCGCTATCAGCTTCACGATCGCTGAGGATATGCACGAGATCGGCGTCATGAAGGCCGTCGGCCTTAAAAACAGCTCGATCCGTGGCCTTTATCTGGTGAAGTACCTGTGCATCTCAGTCGTGGGAGCAGCGATCGGCTTTGCACTCAGTCTGCCCTTCAGCCGTATGCTGCTGAGTAGCGTCAGCCGGAACATGGTCCTGGGCAGCGACAGCAGCCTCCTCTACGGAGCTCTCAGTGCTCTGGGAGTCGTCCTGCTGACTCTGGCCTTCTGCTGGAGCTTCACAGGAAGGATCAAGAAGCTCTCGCCTGTGGATGCTGTTAGGAGCGGCCAGACCGGTGAAAGGTTCCACAAGAAGAGCCTGATCAGCCGCAGCCGCAGCCGCCTGAGCTCAACGGGCTTCATGGCGCTCAATGATATTTTCAGCAGCCCCAAGCAGTTCTCGCTGCTGACGGCGGTGTTCACCCTCTGCACACTGATCGTCATGATCCTTGCAAACGCCGCAAATACGCTGAAAAGCGAGAAGATCCTGTACCTCTTCGGCACCACCAAGAGCGACGTCTACATCACCGGCTCCTCGGACCTTTTCGAGACCGATGAGGAGCTGGAGGAGATCCTCGAAAGGGAGGGTATGCCGGCCAAGGTCCACACCGAGGAGCTGTACAATCTCCCCGTTTACGCCGGTGACAAGAGGCTCAGCCTGTTGTTCCAGTATTGCAGCAAGACCAGCGCCTCCGATTACGTTTACGAGGAGGGCAGCGCTCCCCAGGACAGCAGCGAGATCGCCCTCAGCTTCAACGCCGCCGATGCTCTTGGAGTAGGCGTGGGCGACAAGGTGACGATCACTGTCAATGGCCGTGAGGACAAGTACATGGTGACGGCGCTCATGCAGAGCTTCTGCCAGCTAGGCGAGGCCGGAAGGCTCCACGAGAGCTTCGACCTGACAGGTGCGGCACGCTCGAACATCATGGGTCAGCAGATAGACTTCACCGACTCTCCCGACCGCAAGGAGATCCTCCGCAGGACCGACCGGATCAAGGAGATCTTCGGCGAAGAGAAGGTATTCGACGCAGCAGGATTCGTCAACGACACCGCCCGCTCTGCGGACACCGTGAGCAGCGTCAAGAGCCTTCTCTTGGCAGTGATACTGTTCATCGTGCTGCTGATATGCGTGCTCATGGAGCACTCCTTCATCTCCCGTGAGAAGCAGGAGATCGCACTGATGAAGGCCTTGGGCTTCCGCACAGGCCAGATCTCGGCACAGCACGCTCTCCGCTTCGTGATCGTGGGAGCAGTCTCGGCACTGATCGCTGCGGCGCTCTGTCTGCCGCTGACAAAGCTGGCCATAGACCCGATCTTCGGCATAATGGGAGCTACAAAGGGCGTCAGCTATAAGCTGGAGCCGGCAGAGGTGTTCCTCCTCTACCCGGCCATCGTCACAGCGGCAGTCGCCATCGGAGCATGGATCACTTCACTGAGCATCAAGCGGATAAAGGCTTCGGATACGTCCGGCAATGAATAAGGAGGATATTATGAAAACTATACTTGAGGTAAAGGACCTTTGCAAGACATACATCGTGAACAAGCGCCAGAACAACGTGCTCAGAGACCTGAGCTTCACCGTTTCTGAGGGGGAGATGATCGGAGTCATGGGGCCCTCGGGCTCGGGCAAATCCACCCTGCTTTATACAGTCTCCGGCATGGACAGGATGACTGCCGGTGAGGTCAGCTTCTGCGGAAAGAAGATGAACGGCCTTTCTGAGAACGAGCTGGCGGAGCTCAGGCTGGACGAGATGGGCTTCATCTTCCAGCAGATGTACATGATGAAGAACCTCTCTGTGCTGGACAACATAATCCTTCCGGCGGTGAAGTCCAAGAGGAACTCCCTCTCACGAAAGGAGATCGTGGAGCGTGGAAGAGGCCTCATGAAGAAGCTGGGGATCACTCAGATCGCTGACAACGACATCAACGAGGTCTCCGGAGGACAGCTCCAGCGAGCCTGTATCTGCCGCAGCATGATCAACGAGCCTGCTATGATCTTTGCCGACGAGCCCACGGGAGCTCTCAACCGCTCTTCCTCCAACGAGGTCATGGACGAGCTGGAGCGCCTCAACAGTGAGGGCACAACTATCATGCTGGTGACCCACGACGTGAAGGTGGCTGCAAGGTGCTCAAGAGTGATCTTCATAGTTGACGGGAACATAAAAGGAGAGTATAATAACAAGAGAGAGGATACGCTCCGCCAGCGTGAGCGTGACTTGAACAACTGGCTCCTGGAAATGGGCTGGTGATACTTGTTAGGAGCAAAAAATGACTGATATACTGATAGTTGAGGACAATATGGAGCTCAGCGGACTGCTCAGCGATCTCCTCCGGGCGGAAGGGTTCACGGTGAGCGCTGCCTGTGACGGAGAGAAGGCCTTGTCCCTGTACGAAAAGTACGGGGCAAGGCTTATCCTGCTGGATATAAACCTTCCGGGAATGGACGGCTTTGCGGTCTGCCGAAGGATCCGGGAGAAGGACAACGTTCCCATGATCATACTCACAGCAAGGACCGAGCGTGAGGACAAGCTCAGCGGGATAGTCCTCGGGGCGGACGACTACATCGAAAAGCCCTATGACGTGGATATACTCATAGCTAAGATCCGGGGGATATTCCGCAGAAGACTGGCTATCGACTGCCTTTCTGACGGCAGCATATCTCTTGACCTTGCGGCGGAGACCGTAACTAAGAACGGCAGGAGCATTCCCGTGACGGCCAAGGAGTTCGAGCTGCTATGGCTCCTCATGGAGAACAAGGGCCAGACTCTGGGGAAGGAGTTCATCTTCGGCAGAATCTGGGGCTCGGACAGCGAATCGGAGCTCCAGACACTGACGGTCCACATCAAATGGCTGAGAGAAAAGATCGAGGACGACCCCAAGTACCCACGCCGGATCGTGACGGTCTGGGGCAAGGGCTACCGCTGGGAGGGCTGACATGAAGAGCTTCGACAGGCTTTTTGCGGCGGTGATAGCCGTGCTGGTGATCGTAACTGCGGCCGCAGATCTGGCTCTGCTGAGGGGGGATAGGAACTCTCCTGATATGTACAAGGTCAGCGTCGAGCGTGTGGTGAAGGCTCTTGATCAGGGCAGGACCGTTGATCTGGAGGATTTCGAGGGGGTCAGCTATGTGGAGGTGTTCCTCCCCGACAGCGAGGCCGAGGGCGAGTATGTGGTCCGCAGCGCCGGAGGGAAGCTGTATCGGATCGGCTACATTGACGCCGAGAGCTCCGGCAGAAGGGGAGCTGCCTTTGTGCTGAGCCTTTCCATGGCCGCAGCGATCCTGCTGACGGCGGCGGTGATGCTCCATATCCGCAGGAACATCATCAGGCCTTTTTCTCAGATCAGCGACCTGCCGCTCAAGCTGGCAAAGGGCAACCTGACGACTCCGCTAAAGGAGAGAAAAAGCCGGTATTTCGGGAAATTCATCTGGGGACTGGATATGCTCCGGGAGGAGCTGGAGCGCTCGAAGCAGCGTGAGACCGAGCGTGCCAAAAACGAGAAAACGCTGCTGCTGTCCCTCTCCCACGACATAAAAACGCCCCTCTCGGCGATCAAGCTCAGCTCCAAGGCGCTGGCCAAGGGGATCTACTCCGACCCGGCCAAGCAGGCCGAGACCGCCGAGGGCATCGGCCGCAGCGCCGACGAGATCGAGGGCTACCTTGGGAGCATGGTCAGCAGCCTAAGCAGCGACTTCATGAGCTTCGATGTCCGTCAGGGCGAGTTCTACCTCTCCGAGCTGATCGGGCGGATAATGGCTATGTATCGGGAAAAACTGGAGCTCCTTGGGACAGAGCTGAGGGCGGAGGAGTTTTCCGACTGCCTGATCTTAGGGGACATCGACCGGCTAGAGGAGGTGCTGCAAAACCTCATGGAGAACGCCATAAAATACGGCGACGGGCGGTGGATCAGGCTGAGCTTCGGCGAGGAGGAGGACTGCCGAATGGTGAGCGTCACCAACAGCGGAGCGCCTCTGCCGGAGAGCGAGATCTCCCACATCTTCGAGAGCTTCTGGCGTGGCTCAAATGCCGGTAATAAGCCAGGCAGCGGCCTTGGGCTGTACATCTGCCGGCGCCTGATGAACGCCATGGGAGGGGACATTTTCGTTTCCTCGGACCAGGGCAGCATGAGCGTTACGGCGGTCTGCCGGAAGGTCTCGTAAGGAAATCTGAAAGGTGGTATGAAGGTGGACAAAACGGCGATAAGGAGCTTTGCGGTCTTTGCAAGAAGAGCTCTCATGACGGCTGCACGACAGAGGATCCGTGATCTGGGCATGGGCGAAAACGGCTATATTTCGGGGAATAACGGCAGCTCGGAGCCCGTGGCACAGTTGGCCGAGCGGATAAGGGCGAGGGGCTGCGAGGCGGTTGTTGAGGAGGCGGCATACGTCTGGTTCGTCCGCTTCATCGCCCTTCGCTTCATGGAGGTCAACGGCTATCTGCCCTCCGGGATCCGTGTTTTTTCCGATAGCAAAGGGAGGTTCCGGCAGGATCTCCTGGCCGAGCCGCAGGGCCTCTCCGAGGAGATCGGCGACAGAGAGAAGGTCCGGGAATTGCTGGAAAAACAGGACGATGAGGGACTTTTCAGGCACCTGATCCTCCGCCTTTCCGGCCGGCTTCATGCCATGCTGCCGGAGGCCTTCGATCCGGTCGAGGGCTGGGCGGAGCTGCTGTTCCCGGAGGGCCTGCTGCACCCCGGAAGCGTTGCGGAGCGGCTGGTGACCGAGATCCCGGAGGAGGACTGGTACGGGCAGGTGCAGATCATCGGCTGGCTGTACCAGTTCTACAACACGGAGCCGAAGGATCAGGTTTTTGCCGATATGAAGCGGAATATCAAGGTCTCGGCGGCGACTCTCCCGGCGGCGACCCAGCTTTTCACTCCGGACTGGATCGTGGGATATATGGTGGAAAATTCCTTGGGGAGGCTCTGGCTGGAGGGCCACCCTGACAGCGCAATAAAGTCCGAGTTTTCCTATTATTTGGAGGAAACAGAGCAGCCTGAGCCTGCCGAGAGGATCCTTTCTGAGCTGAGAAAAAAGGCGGCCTCGGTCTCTCCGGAGGAAATAAAGCTCCTTGATCCCTGCATGGGAAGCGGCCATATCCTTGTCCGAGCCTTCGAGGTACTGATGAAGATCTTTGTCTACAACGGCTGGCCGGAGGACGAGGCTGCACGAACGATCGTGGAGAAATGCCTCTTCGGGCTGGACGTTGACAGGCGTGTGTGTCAACTGGCTCGCTTTGCGCTGATGATGAAGGCGAGACAGTACAACTGCCGAATTTTCGAGGAGAACGTGAGGCTGAACATAGGCTGCTTCGCATCGGTCTCCCGGAAAAATACCTCTGAGCTGACCGGTCCTTTGGCCGAGCTTGTGAAGCAATTTCAGCACGGCGAGCTCCTTGGTTCGCTCATGGAGGTGGACCTGCCGGAGGGCATTGAGCAGGCTGCGGAGGCCTTCACCGGAACTGCCTCGCTCACAGGGGAAGAGCTGGGATCCATGCTTAGGATCAGCCGGATCCTGAGCGACAGCTACGACGTGGTGGTCACAAATCCGCCCTATATGGGACACGGCGGAATGAACGCAATATTGTCCGAATTTGTGAAGAAGAACTATCCTCTCTCCAAGACCGACCTCTTCGCCTGCTTCATCGAGAGATGCGGCCGCCTCACAAAGCCCGGCGGCTTCTGCGCCCTCGTGACCCAGCAGGCATGGATGTTCCTTTCCAGCTATCGGGAGCTCCGGCGGCTGCTTTTGGGCAGGACCACCGTGAGCATGGCTCATCTGGGGCCTCACGCCTTCGACGAGGTGGGCGGCGAGGTGGTCCAGCCCACGGCCTTCGTTGACAGAATGGCCCAGATCCCGGGCTACCGGGGGACCTACGTTCGGCTTACCGGAGCCTATGGGGAGGAGGCGAAGCGCCGGCTCTTCCTCAGCGGAAAACAGCGATATTTCGCCGAAAAGGAGGGCTTTGCAAAGATCCCCGGCCAGCCCGTTGCGTACGACCTTCCCCCTCAGATCATCGAGGCCTTTGGGAGAGCTCCCGCGCTGTCACAAGTTGCCGAGACACGCCTTGGCATGACCACCGCCGACAACGCTCGCTTCACAAGGCTTTGGTTCGAGCCGGCGGTCTGCCGCTGTATTTTCGATGCCAAAAGCGAGGAGGAGGTCTTTTCTGCCGGGAAAAAATGGGTGCCTTATAACAAGGGCGGCCGCTTCCGAAAGTGGTACGGGAACCTTGATCTGGTGGTGGACTGGGAGGACAAAGGTGCCGAAATACGGGGCTTTTCTGGACCTGACGGCCGGATCCGCTCCACCGTCCCAAACACCGAATACTACTTCCGGGAGTGCGGGACTTGGTCGAAGGTCTCCGCCGGGACGATCGCCTTCCGGTACAGGCCGGCAGGGTCGATCTTCGACGTGGCCGGCGCCTGCCTTTACTCCGAGGAGCTGCTGTGGCTGCTGGCGTTCATGAACTCCTCAGTAGCTATGCTGATCCTGAGGACGCTGGCGCCCACGCTGAACTACGAGGGCAGCCACATCTCCGGCCTGCCGGTGATATTCGATGAGAGCCGCCGGGAGAGAGTGGAGGCGCTGGCGGAGGAGAACATCGCCCTCTGCCGTGAGGACTGGGACAGCTTCGAGACCTCGTGGGATCATACCGGCCACCCTCTTATATAAATAGTGATACGGACCGTCTTCTTTATGGGGACGGTCTTTTTTCCGAGTAAACAAGTATGAAATGTTTGTCCTTTATATTTAGGGGAAAACGAAGGCGTTTTCTACTAATCCTACTAAATAGATGTGATTTTTATGCAATACGCAGCACCACCACTGTGAAAGAGTTTTATGTAAATCTCCAAAAAACAAAAAAGCCTCTTGACGATCGGGAAAAATGGGTGTATGATATAGCTACACCGCAAACATAGTAAATCGCTATGAATACTATGCATTGCAAAAATACTTGAGGAGGAGATCCTATGAAGGACTATCTCGCAGCAGGCGGAATGATCCGCTGTTGATCTTTGATCATCCGCTATATTTCGATATTTTTTGCTATTTAAGAAAGAGGTTTTTGATATGAAAAGTAAAGTATTCCGTTTATCTGCACTTGCACTGGCTATCGTCACAGGAGCTTCCGCTTTCGTTTCCTGCGGAAGCAAGTCCGAGGCCGCTGAGAACAAGAATTTCTCGATCATAAACGTTTCCTACGATCCCACCCGTGAGCTCTACGCCGCATACAACGAGGCCTTCAAGAAGCACTGGGAGGCCGACCACGACTCCACAGTTGAGATCACTCAGTCCCACGGCGGCTCCGGCAAGCAGGCCCTTGAGGTGGCTAACGGAAATCCGGCCGACGTTGTGACTCTGGCTCTGGAGTACGATGTCAAGGCCGTTGAGGACGCAGGCCTTATCGAGCCCGGCTGGGTGGACGAATTCCCGCTGGACAGCTCGCCCTATACCTCCACTATCGTATTCCTCGTAAGGAAGGGCAACCCCAAGAATATCCTTGACTGGGGCGACCTTGTGAAGGAGGACGTGGGCATCATCACTCCCAATCCTAAGACCTCCGGCGGCGCTCGCTGGAACTACCTTGCTGCTTGGGCTTGGGCTCAGGGCGAGTACAACAACGACGAGCAGAAGGTCATCGACTACGTTACCGAGCTCTACAAGCACGTTCTGGTACTGGATTCCGGCGCAAGAGGAGCAACGACCTCCTTCGTTGAGAACGGTCAGGGCGACGTGCTCCTTGCTTGGGAGAACGAGGCCTTCCTGTCGCTCCAGGAGTACCCCGACGATTACGAGATCGTGACTCCCAGCATCAGTATCCTTGCTCAGCCCTCTGTCGCAATAGTTGACAAGGTAGTTGACAAGAACGGCACCCGTGAGGTGGCTACTGAGTACCTGAACTACCTCTACTCTGAGGAGGCTCAGCGTATCGCCGGCGAGAACTTCTACCGTCCCTCCAATGAGCAGGTACTGGCAGAGTTCAGCGACACCTTCGACCTTGATATAGACCTCGTTACTATCAACGACTTCGGCGGCTGGGACGAGGCATTCGAGAAGCACTTCTCCGACGGCGGCCTCTTCGACCAGATCTTCGAGGGCGAGGCCTGATCTTACTAAAGCAGAGGGATAAATATGAAGAAAAAAGTGAGGATAATACCCGGCTTCGGCCTGACCATGGGCGTGACGCTGGCAATACTTAGCATAGTGGTGCTGATACCGCTGGCGTCGCTGGTGGTCTTTACCGCAAAGCTGAGCCTTAGCGACATCGTCGAGGTGATCACCAGGAAGCGTGTTCTAGCCAGCTTCCGGGTGAGCCTGCTGACGGCCTTCATCGCATCGGCGGTGAACGCTGTCATGGGAGTTATCCTTGCTTGGGTCCTAGTGAGGTACGACTTCCCCTTCAAGCGGCTCCTGGACGGCCTTATAGAGCTGCCCTTCGCCCTTCCCACAGCGGTGGCAGGCATCTCCCTGACATCGCTCTACGCCGACACAGGCTTCATGGGAGGGCTCTTCGCAAAAGCCGGTATCAAGATAGCGTACACTCAGCTCGGCATTATTATTGCCCTGATATTCATCGGCATACCATTCGTTGTGCGGACCGTTCAGCCGGTGCTCGAGAAGCTGGACCCCCTCTATGAGGAGGCGGCCGGTATCCTCGGAGCGAGCCGTGGACAGATCTTCCGGAAGGTCATCCTCCCGGAGCTCCGCCCTGCGATATTCACGGGCTTCGGTCTTGCATTCGGCAGATGCCTCGGCGAGTACGGAAGCGTAGTCTTCATAGCCGGCAACAAGCCCTTTGAGACAGAGATAACTCCGCTGATGATCATGTCAGAGCTCCAGGAATACGACTACTCCAGCGCCACGGCGATAGCACTCGTCATGCTGGCAGCGGCCTTCCTGATACTGTTCATAGTCAACCTTATACAGATAAGAAATTCCAAGATCCTGAAGGGAGGTCACTGATATGGCCGAGAGTGCTGTAAAGCAGGTGCAGGTCGTTTCCCGTGAAGGCACCGGCGAGATCCATGAGACCACCCGTGGCTCAAAGGCAGTAAGGCTGCTGCTGATCGGGATAAGCGTGCTGTTCCTCGTAGTGATGCTGGTGCTCCCGCTGATAACAGTGATCACCGAGTCCCTGAAAAAGGGCTTTGCCGAGTACGCCTCGGCAGTCACCGACGAGGACACCGTAAGCGCCGTAAAGCTGACGCTGGAGGCGACTGTTTTCGCAGTTGTGATCAACACGATATTCGGTCTGTGTGCTGCGTGGGCAGTCACAAGGTTCCACTTCCGTGGGAAGAAGCTCCTGGTGACCCTGATCGACCTTCCGGTAACGGTCTCGCCGATCATCGCCGGACTGATCTATGTGCTGACCTTCGGCCGCCAGAGCGCTATATTCCCGTTTTTGGAGGAGCACGGCCTTGAGGTGGTATATGCGGTGCCAGGCATAATACTGGCAACCGTTTTCGTGACCTTCCCCTTCATCTCAAGAGAGCTGATCCCCGTTCTGGAGGCTATCGGCACCGACGAGGAGGAGGCTGCGGCCATGATGGGCGCAGGAGGCTTCACGATCTTCCGCAGGATAACTCTTCCCCACATCAAGTGGGCGCTGCTGTACGGAGTAGTTCTCTGCGCAGCGAGAGCTATGGGCGAATTCGGCGCTGTTTCGGTACTTTCCGGACATCTGAGAGGAAAGACCGTCACTCTGCCGCTCCATGTGGAGATCCTCTTCGGCGACAACAAATTCATGCCGGCGTTTGCGGTATCAAGTATCCTCGTGGTGTTTGCAGTGATCATACTCATCATCAGGAGCGTGGTGGAATACATCGGAAGGGTGAAGAAAAATGTACATTGAGCTGAAAAATGTTAACAAGACCTACGGGGACTTCAAGGCCTCAGACAACGTCAGCTTCGGCATAGAAAAGGGAAAGCTGATCGGTCTTTTGGGACCCAGCGGCAGCGGAAAGACCACGATCCTCCGCATGATCGCCGGCCTTGAGAAGCCCGACAGCGGTGAGATCATCATCGACGGCAAGGTGGTCAACGACGTTCCTGCCAGCAAGCGTGGGATCGGCTTCGTTTTCCAGAGCTACGCACTTTTCCGCTATATGACGGTGTTCGAGAACGTTGCCTTCGGGCTCCGTGTACAGAAGGCCGACAAAAAGACTATCACACCAAGGGTCCGTGAGCTGATAAAGCTGGTGGGACTTGAAGGCTTCGAGGACCGCTATCCCAGCCAGCTCTCCGGCGGACAGCGTCAGAGAGTGGCCTTCGCAAGAGCACTTGCGCCAAATCCTCAGGTGCTCCTCCTTGACGAGCCCTTTGCTGCGATCGACGCTAAGGTCCGTCAGGAGCTCAGGAGCTGGCTGAAGGAGATGATCGCCAAGCTGGGCGTGACCAGCATTTTCGTTACCCACGATCAGGACGAGGCCATTGAGGTGGCCGACGAGATCATCGTCACCAACAGCGGCCGTATCGAGCAGGCCGGGACTCCCATAGATGTTTACCAGAACCCGAAAACTGCCTTCACTTCGGCATTTTTCGGCCAGACCGCCGAGCTTGCAGACTACGCTGCTTTTAGGTCCTTCGAGGAGGTAGAGAGCTACGACAAGGCGATCGTTCGCCCCGAGTTCATTAAGATCACCAAGAAGGACGAGATCCAGAAGTACAAGAGCTCTGCTGTGGAGGGCACCGTGGAGCGAGTGGCCTTCCGGGGAAATTACATCGAATTTACTGTGAACTGCAACGGCAGCGTCTTTACCGCTCGCCGTGAGCTGGACCAGGAGCCCGTCAACGTGGGCGAGGTGGTGGACGTGTTCATCTACCGGATCTTCGTCACCAAGGGCAACGAGGTCAGGCTGGTGGAGAACAGCGCTCTTCGGGAAGAGTCTGTTGTCATCTGAATATACAAAGGGCTGCGGAAGGCTATTCTGCGGCCCTTTTTGCGTTTTGGAAAAAACGGACTTAAATTCTACAAAACATATTGACTTGCTCGGAATTCTGTGCTATAATATCATAGTAATAAGAAGGACGGTGAGAAAATGAATTGCCTCAGTATTGACCATAAACGGGCCGACAGGGAGCTCCGCAGCCGCTTCGCCTTCAGCGATCAGAGCCGCAGCGACCTTGCCGCCGAGCTTGCTATCCGGGGGATCGGAGCCTCGGTGATCCTGTGTACCTGCAACCGCACGGAGCTCTATTTTTCGGGAGATCTGCCCTGCCTCAGCGACGCTGTGCTGGAGTGCCTTGCCGCTGCCGGAGACACGATCCCGGAGGAGATCGCAGGGGTGGTCCTCAGCTATACCGGCACCAAGGCGGCGCTGCACCTTTTTCGGGTGGCCAGCGGCATAGACTCCATGATCATCGGCGAGGACGAGATCTTGGGGCAGGTGAAGAACGCCTATCAGGAGGCCGCCTCTCAGGGCCGCACCGACGCTGAGCTGAACACCGTTTTTCAGGCGGCGATAACATGTGCCAAGCGCATAAAAACGGAGACCGCCCTGTCGAAGAGCTCGGTCTCTGCGGCGACCTTGGCTGCAAATGAGGCCGCCGCTTTCGGGGAGAACGTCCGGGTGCTGGTGATCGGAGCCTCAGGCAAGATCGGCAGCAGCGTGCTGAAAAACCTCCTCTCTCACAAGAACGTCACTGCCGCCGCTACCTTCCGCAGCCATTCCATGAGAGCTGTTCCCAAGGGCGCCGAAATGGTGGAGTACGACCGCCGTTATCAGTACATAGCGGGGGCCGACTGCGTGATCAGTGCCACCTCCAGCCCCCACTATACTGTGACTGCTGCGGAGCTGAGAAAATGGCTGAATGACGGCAAAAAACGGCTGTTCATCGACCTTGCGGTCCCGGCGGACATCGACAGCTCTGCGGCGAAGCTGCCGGGGGTGGAGCTGATCGGGATCGACCATTTCCGGGAGCTGGCCGGACGGAACAATGAGCTGAAAATGACCAGCGCTGCACAGGCTGAGGAGATCATCGATCAGGAGCTGGACGAGCTGCGGAAAAAGCTGATATTCCGGGGATTTCTCCCGAAGCTGGAGAGGACCTCGGCGGCGATCGGGAGGCTCACGCCCACGGAGCTGATCTACCGGCTCCGTGACGAGCTGGCGTCGGACCACTTTGAAGCGGTGCTGAGAGCGCTGGAAGGACTGGGTGAGTGAAATGGCGTATTTTCCCTTTTTTTCGGATATTTCCGGCAAGCTCTGCCTGATCGTCGGCGGCGGGAAGGTGGCCCTTCGCAAGGCCGAAAAGCTGCTGCCCTTCGAGCCTAAGATCAGAGCGGTGTCGCCGGAGTTTTGCCCCGGCTTCGAGGAGCTGCCGGTGGAGCGGATCCGCCGGGAGTTCCGGGACAGCGATCTGGAGGGCGCCTTCATGGTGATCTCTGCAACTGGCGACGAGGCCCTCGGAGCCCGGATCTTCGGGCTTTGCAGTGAGCGCAGGATCCCGGTGAACACCGTCGACGACAAGGCGAAGTGCAGCTTCATTTTCCCGGCGATAGTGCGCTCAGGCTGTGTTACTGCCGGGATCTCTACCGGGGGAGCGAGCCCTGTTTTTGCCCGGTATCTTGCGGAAAAGTCCCGGGAGCTCCTCAGCGGCAGGCTGACTGAGATCGGACTGCTGCTGGCTCAGGTACGTCCCGGGATCTTGGAGCGCTTTCCTACAGAGATCGCCCGGAAACTGGCTATGGAGGCCATTCTTGAGCGTTGTCTGACCGGGGAGGAGCTCCCTGACAGCGCCCAGATCGAGGAAATTTTAGAGGAGGCGGAAGGATGAAGATCAGGATCGGTACCCGTGGCAGTCGGCTGGCAGTTATCCAGGCGGAAATGGTGGAAAATGCCGTGATCTCGGCATTTCCGGAGGCCGAGACAGAGCTCGTCAGGATCTCCACCAAGGGCGACAGAGTCACCGACAGGCCCATCGACCGGATCGGCGGCAGGGGAGTTTTCATAGGCGAGATCGAGGCTGCGCTGACTGCCGGAGAGATCGACATCGCCGTCCACAGCGCCAAGGATATGGCCATTTCGCTGGCGGCCGGGACCGTTATCGGGGCCGTTTTGCCAAGGGCCTGTCCGCTGGATACCCTCGTGATCCGCCGGGATCTTGCCGAAAAGCTGTCCGCAGATCCTCTTGCGGAGTACCGTGTGGGAACCAGCAGCAACCGCCGGAAAAACGCTGCGTCAAGGCTACTTCCAAACAGCGTTTTTGCCGATATTCGGGGAAATGTGGACACTCGGCTCCAGAAGCTCCACGACGGCGAGTACGACTGCATACTGCTGGCACAGGCCGGGCTGAGCCGCCTTGGCATGGACGCCGACCCACGGTTCGTCTACCGGCAGCTCGCCCCGGAGGAGTCCCTGCCGGCGCCCTGTCAGGGGATCATCGCAGTACAGTCCCGAGAGGGCAAATTTGCCGAAATACTGCGGAAGATCAATGATCCGGATACAATGCTGTGCTTCGAGACCGAGCGTGAGGTGCTGCGGCTCCTGAACGCCGGCTGCTCCACTCCGGTAGGGGCTCTGGCAGAGGTCAGCGGTGGACAGATCCGGCTGTCAGTGACCTTGGATCAGCGAAAAATAGCCTCCGGCAGCGCCCCGATACAGGAGCGCTCTGCCTTGGCGGAAAGGCTGGTGAGGGAGCTTTGACGGGAAAGGTCTATCTTGTGGGAGCCGGCTGCGGCGGCCCGGAGCTGCTGACGCTCCGTGGAAAGGAGCTCCTTGAGAGTTGCACTGCCGTGGCATATGACGCCTTAGCGGACCGGCGGATCTTGCGTTTTGTGCCGGAAAACTCCCGAAAAATAGCCGTTGGTAAGCGCTCCGGAGCCCACAGCGTCCCTCAGGAGCAGATCAGCAGGCTGCTGGTGGAGCTGGCGCTTTCCGGGGAGACCGTGGTCCGGCTGAAGGGCGGCGACCCCTTCGTTTTCGGACGCAGCAGCGAGGAGATAGCAGCTCTTCGGGAGGCCGGCGTGCCCTTCGAGGTGGTGCCGGGGATCTCCTCTTGCATAGCGGTGCCGGAGCTGGCCGGGATCCCGGTGACAGAGCGCCGGGTGAGCCGGGGATTTCGAGTGATAACGGCCTCCACAGCCGACGGGGAGCAGTCCTTCGAGCGGTATGGAGAGTCGGAGGAAACGCTGGTCTTCCTCATGGGGCTGGCCAAGCTGGATGAGATCTCTGCCGGGCTGATCCGTGGGGGGATGTCCCCGGAAACTCCGGCGGCGGTGATCTCGGAGGGCGCTTCTCCTCGGCAGAGGACCGTGCGAGGCCGCCTCTGTGACATTGCGGAAAAGGCGAAAAACAGCCCTTCTCCGGCGATCATCGTGGTGGGAGCGACTTCCGCTGAGGACCTGCGTGACAGCGCTCATTTGGAGCTTAGCGGAGTTTCCGCTGCTGTTGTGGGAACGGAGAGCTTCACCGGCCGGACAGGGCGGCTCCTTGCGGAAAAGGGCGCTGCGGTGACGGAGCTCAGCCTAGTGAAGATCGTCGAGAATAGGGACAGCTCCGCCCTTGACCGGGCCCTTTCTCAGGTGGGGAGCTACAGTGCTCTGGCCTTCACCAGCAGGCATGGCGCAGAGCTGTTTTTCCGCAGGATCAGGGCGACGAAGGCGGATCTGCGGAGCCTTGCAGGTGTCAAGCTGGCTGCGGTGGGGAGCTCTACTGCCGCCGCCTTGGAGGAGCACGGGCTGACTGCGGATCTGGTGCCGGAGGAGTTCACCTCCGCCGCCTTGGGAGAGCTCCTTACAGCGCAGCTCTCCGCAGGGGACAGGGTCCTGATCCTGCGGAACGAGAACGGCTCGCCGGAGCTGGCAAAAAGGCTGGGAACAGCCGGTATCGGCTATGAGGAGATCCCTCTTTACAGCACCTGCTTCGAGGCTGAGGGAGAGCTGCCCGAGGAGTGCTCCTTCGTGGTGTTCGGCAGCGCCGCAGGGGTCCGGGGCTTTGTGGATCTGGGCTATATACTGCCGGGAAACGCCGCTGTGATCTGTATCGGAGAGGAAACTGCGTCCGCCGCCCGGACAGCTTTCGGGCGGGCGACCGTGGCCCAGCCCCACACTGCCGAGGGGATCGTAAAAACTATCATCAGGGAGGCAAAAAATGAAACGATTTAGAAGACTTCGCTCCTCCGGGGCGCTGAGAGATCTGGTCCGTGAGACCAGGCTCACCGCCGGGGAGCTGATATACCCGATCTTCGTGGAGGAGGGCATCGGGATCAAGACGCCTGTGGACTCTATGCCGGGGATCTTCCGGTGGTCCATCGACCGATTGGACGAGGAGCTGGACCGGATCGCCGAGGCCGGGATCGCCGGGGTCATGATCTTCGGGATCCCAAAGGTCAAGGACGAGCTGGCCACCTCCGCCTATGATGACGACGGGATAGCTCAGCAGGCCGTGCGCCGCATAAAGAAGCGTTTCCCGGAGCTCCTTGCCGTTGCCGACGTGTGCCTTTGCGAGTACACCTCCCACGGCCACTGCGGAGTGGTCTGCGGCTGCGAGATCCTCAACGACGAGACCCTTCCCTTGCTGGGGAAAATGGCGGTAAGTCTGGCCAAGGCCGGCGCCGATATCATCGCTCCTTCGGATATGATGGACGGCAGAGTCGCCGCTATCCGTCAGGCTCTGGACGAGGCCGGTTTCCTGAACACGCCGATCATGGCCTACAGTGCAAAGTTCGCATCGGGCTATTATTCGCCATTTAGGGATGCTGCGGATTCCGCTCCCGGATTCGGGGACAGGCGCTCCTACCAAATGGACTGTGCAAACGTCAGGGAGGCTCTTCTTGAGATCGAGGAGGACATCGCCGAGGGCGCAGACATCGTCATGGTGAAGCCGGCGCTGGCTTATCTGGACGTCGTCCGGGCAGCCCGTGACCGCTTCGATACGCCACTTGCGGCCTACAACGTCAGCGGAGAGTACTCCATGGTGAAGGCGGCTGCGGAGCGTGGCTGGATCGACGAAAAGCGCATAGTTCTGGAAAACCTAACGTCAATAAAGCGTGCCGGGGCAGGTATCATCATCACCTACCACGCACTCGATGCCGCAAAATGGCTGGAGGAAAAATGAATACAGACCGTTCAGAAAAGCTCTTCGAGAGAGCCTGTCAGCTCATGCCCGGGGGAGTCAACAGCCCCGTTCGAGCCTTCCGGAGCGTTGGCAGGAAGCCTCTTTTCATAACCGATGCCAATGGCAGCCGGATAACCGACGCCGACGGCAACATCTTCATCGACTACGTTTGCTCCTGGGGGCCTGACATCCTTGGACACGGCTGTCCTGCGGTGATCGAGGCGGTCCGTGAGCGGCTGGCCCACGGGCTGACCTTCGGGGCCTGTCACGAGGGCGAGATCCTTCTTGCGGAGAAGATCCGGGCACACTTCCCGTCCATGGAGCTGATCCGCCTTGTGAGCTCCGGCACTGAGGCCGTCATGAGCGCAGTCCGGGCGGCCAGAGGCTTTACCAGAAGGGACTACATCGTGAAGTTCGAGGGCTGCTATCACGGCCATTCGGACGGACTTTTGGTCAAGGGCGGCTCCGGGCTGCTGACGGGAGCTCTCCCTGGGAGCGCCGGCGTGCCTGAGGGCTACACCGAGACCACCCTCCTTGCCAGGTACAACGATCTTTCCTCCGTGGAGGAGCTTTTCGCCGCCCACGGCAGCCAGATCGCCTGTGTGATCGTGGAGCCCTGCGCTGCGAATATGGGCGTAGTCCCGCCGGAGAAGGGCTTCCTTGAAGGCCTTCGCAGGATCACTGAGAGCCACGGAGCTCTTCTCATTTTTGATGAGGTGATCACAGGCTTTAGGCTGAGCATCGGCGGAGCCCAGCAGCTCTACGGTGTGACGCCTGATCTGACCACCTTGGGCAAGATCGTCGGGGGAGGTATGCCTTTGGCGGCATACGGCGGAAGACGTGAGATCATGGAGAAGGTAGCTCCGCTGGGATCGGTCTATCAGGCCGGGACCCTCTCCGGGAACCCCATTGCGGCCGCCGCCGGAGCAGCGACCATCACTGAGCTGGAGAAGCGTCCGGAGCTCTACGGTGAGCTGGAGCGCCGCACGGCAAGGCTGGAGGCAGCGGCAAGGTCTGCCGGGCTGAACGTGGAGCGTGCAGGCTCGCTGATGACGGTGTTCTTCACCAAGGAAAGTGTCCGGGACTACGCTGCGGCCATGACCTGCGACACAGAGGAGTATGCCCGGTATTTCGGCTATCTTCTTGAAAACGGGATCTACACGGCGCCCTCCCAGTTCGAGGCGATGTTCGTCTCGGCAGCTCACACTGATGAGGAGATCGAGAGGACCTGCAGGATCATATCAGAGTTTAGATAAAACGAAAAAGGTACTCCCGAGGGAGTACCTTTCCTTATCTCAAATATAATACATGGGCTCAGCCACGCTCTCCTCCACAAGGCCGTTGTACTTGCCGGCCAAGTCGGACAGGGAGATGTTGTGGGCGTGATCCCGGAGAAGAGCCGACATTCTGCTCCAGAGAGCGTCGTCCAGCGCCGCCGTGACAAGGGGGTCCCACTTCTCTTCAAAGCTGACCTGACCCAGCACACTGCTGTCAAGTGCGTCGATTATCTCGGCCAGAGTTATCTTTGAGGCAGACCGAGAGAGCGTATATCCGCCCTTTGCGCCCTTCACGCTTCTGATTATCCCGGCGTGGCGGAGCAGGGGCAGGATCTGTTCGAGGTATTTTGCGGAAATGCTCTGCCTCTGGGAAATACTGACCACCTTGACGACGTTTTCTGTCGGGGCGTTCACGCAAATATCCACAAGGGCGATTATCCCACATTCGACCTTAGAGGAGATCTTCATAGGCTTCAGTCCTTTCTTTATATAATATTAAACCTATATACATACTAAGTATAACACATGAGTTCCGAAAAATCAAGAGTTTTTATTTGTGGGAAATGATGAAATTCACAAATCCATAGTAAACAGATATGTAAAATAGGCTGAATATGAAAATAACCTATTGACTTACTATGAAAAGTAGGCTATAATTGTAGAAAAAGTATGAAAGCGGTGGTCTGATGGGATTCAATACTTCCTTGATCCATGGCGCTCCCGGCGGAGACCGGCACACGGGCGCAACTCTTACTCCTATCTATCAGGTGAGCGCATTTGCCTATGATTCAGCGGAAAAGCTGGAACAGGTATTCAGCGGCAGAGCTCCCGGCTTTGCCTATACAAGAATCGGCAACCCGACCGTTGACGCCTTCGAGAAGCGTATCGCAGATCTTGAGGGCGGTGTGGGAGCCGTGGCCTGTGCCTCGGGAATGGCCGCTGTGACTATGACCCTGCTGACTATGCTCCGCTCCGGAGACGAGGTGGTAGCCGGAGCCGGGCTCTTCGGCGGAACTATCGACCTCTTCGGCGACCTTGAAGCTCTCGGCATAAAGATCCGCTACGCTGACAGGGTGGACCCTGAAACAGTTGAGAGCCTGATAACTGACCGCACAAGGGCAGTTTTCGCTGAGCTGATCAGCAACCCGAAGCTCACCGTCGTGGACGTGGAGGCCGTGTCGAAGGTCTGCCATGAAAGGGGAGTACCCCTGATCATCGACAGCACAACGGCTACTCCTTATCTAGCCCGGCCGCTGGCGCTGGGAGCCGACATCGTGGTCCACTCAGGATCGAAGTACATAAATGGCGGCGGAAATTCCCTCAGCGGCATCATCGTTGACGGAGGTACCTTCCGCTTCGACCCGGAGCGCTATCCGGGCCTTAGCGAGTACAAAAAGTTCGGTCCCCGTGCCTTCCTTGCAAAGCTGAGGAACGGTATCTGGCGGAACTCCGGTGCCTGTCTCTCGCCCTTCAACGCCTATATGGACCAGGTGGGCATCGAGACCCTTGGGCTCCGTATGGAGCGCCTTTGCAGCAACGCTCTTGCCCTTGCCAAGGCCCTTCAAGAGCTGGGGCTCGAGGTCAGGTATCCTGCCCTTCCCGACGATCCGGACTATCCCTTGGTAGAGCGGCAGCTGGGCGGAAAGGGCGGAGCTATCCTCACAGTGAGGGCCGGCAGCAGAGAGCGTGCCTTCCGCCTGATCAACAGCTTGAAATACGCTCTCATCGCAACGAATATCGGCGACGTAAGAACTCTCGTCATCCATCCGGCAAGTACGATCTACCTCCACAGCACTCCTGAGCAGAGGGAGAGCGCCGGAGTCTTCGACGATACGATCCGGATAAGCATCGGCATAGAAGACCCTGAGGATCTCATCGAGGATCTCCGTCAGGCGTATTTTGAGTCCGGAAAGGAGAATTGATATGGCAACTGATTACGCAGCACTCAAAAAGGGCGGATTTATGCGGCAGAGGCAGAAGAATTGCTTCTCGCTGAGACTTAGAGTGGTGGGCGGTAATGTCACCGCCGTGCAGCTTGCAAAGATCGCAGAGGTTGCAGAGCAGTTCGGCGACGGTCACGTTCACCTGACCTCACGCCAGAGCATCGAGATCCCCTTCATCAAGCTGGATCAGATCGAAGAGGTGAAGACAGCTCTCGGCGAGGGCGGTGTTGAGCCCGGCGTCTGCGGCCCAAGGGTCCGTACAGTTACGGCCTGTCAGGGCAGCGCAGTCTGTCCCAGCGGCTGTATCGACACCTACGCTCTGGCCAAGGAGCTGGACGAGAGGTACTTCGCCCGTGAGCTGCCCCACAAGTTCAAGTTCGGTATAACCGGCTGTCAGAACAACTGCCTCAAATCCGAGGAGAACGACCTTGGCATAAAGGGCGGCATCAAGGTGAGCTGGCGTGAGAGCGACTGTATAAGCTGCGGAGTCTGTGAGAAGGCCTGTCGCAGCGGAGCTATCACGATCACAGACGGAAAGGTCAGCGTGGAGGCCGAAAAGTGTAATTTCTGCGGCCGCTGCGTAAAGACCTGCCCCACCGATGCCTGGGATCAGGAGCCCGGCTTCATAGTCAGCTTCGGCGGTCTCTTCGGCAACCACATCGCAAAGGGCGAGCCGGTGATCCCCTTCATCACCGACCACGACACTCTCATGAGGGTCTGCGATGCGGCGATACAGTTCTTTGACGACAATGCCCTCCCCAGCGAGCGGTTCAAGTTCACCATCGACAGGGTGGGCAGGGATAAATTTGAGAAAACTATCATGGAGGCGTATAACAATGGCTGAGCTTCAGATCACAGACAGCATAGACATCACTGACGCAGTTTGCCCGGTGACATTCGTTCGTGCAAAGGTAGCCCTTGAGGAGCTTGAGGTGGGCGACATACTCTCTATCAGGCTCAACGACGGCGAGCCTGTCCAGAACGTTCCACGCAGCATCAAGGAGGAGGGACACAAGGTCCTCCGCCTCAATGACAACGGCGACGGCACCTATGAGCTGATCGTCCGGAAGGAGGCAGAGTAATGGCTGAAAGGGTCAGCGCTGCCGACTTTGATGAGAAGGTGCTCCGGTCGGAGATCCCCGTTGCGGCGGATTTCTACTCGGATAGCTGTATCCCCTGCAAGCGCCTTTCTCCGGTGATCTCAAGACTGGAGGAGGAGTTCTCGGGCAGGGTCAAATTCGTAAAGGTCAATGTTAATTTCGACGGCGAGCTTGCAGAGCGCTTCGATGTGCTGGCAGCTCCCACGATCGTATTCTTCCGGGACGGCAGCGAGACCGGGAGAACAAGAGGCGCTGTGACTCAGCAGGAGCTCACAGACGCAGTCGAAGAGCTGATAAAGTAAGGAGAGATAGCTATGAATATCACAGTTGCAGGTGTTAAAAAGGAAGTTGCTGACGGCCTTAGCGTCGCTCAGCTCGTCATCGACGAAAAGGTGGAGACTCCCCAGTATGTCACAGTGACGATCAACGATGAGTTCGTTGAGAGCGGACAGTTCGAGTCCACCGTCCTCAAGGAGGGCGACAGCGTGGAATTCCTCTATTTTATGGGAGGCGGAAGCTATGGCGCTTACTAATGAGCAGATCGAGAGATACTCTCGGCACATTATCCTGAAGGAAGTGGGCGTCAAGGGCCAGAAGAAGCTCCTTGGCGCAAAGGTCCTGATCATCGGCGCCGGCGGCCTGGGAGCTCCGGCGGGGATGTACTTGGCTGCGGCCGGAGTGGGTACTATCGGTATCGCAGATGCTGACGAGGTGGACCTGTCCAATCTCCAGCGCCAGATCATCCACCAGACTGCCGACATCGGCAAGCCCAAGGTGGAGTCAGCCAAGGAGACCATGCAGGCGATCAACCCCGACGTGAACGTGATCACCTACCATGATTTCATCACCAGCGAGAACATCATGGATATAATCAAGGACTACGATTTCATCATCGACGGAACAGACAACTTCCCGGCGAAGTTCCTCATAAACGACGCCTGCGTAATGGCGAAGAAGCCCTTCTCACACGCCGGCATAATCCGGTTCAAGGGCCAGCTCATGACCTACGTTCCTGGGCAGGGCCCCTGCTATCGCTGCGTGTTCCGTGAGCCCCCTCCGAAGGACGCTGTGCCTACCTGTAAGCAGGCCGGAGTCATCGGCGCCATGGGCGGAGTCATAGGCAGCCTTCAGGCTATGGAGGCTGTGAAGTACATCGTTGGCGTGGGCGAGCTCCTGACGGGCTGGCTGCTGACCTACGACGCACTTACCATGGAGTTCCGCAAGGTGAAGCTCCCCACAGACACCCATAGCTGTGCTGTCTGCGGCGACGAGCCCACGATCACGGAGCTCATCGACTACGAGCAGGCTGAATGTGAGGGGACCGGACTATGATCACACTGAAAAGAGAAGACTACGAAAGGATCCTTGCCCACGCTAGGTCTGAGGCTCCGGTGGAGGCCTGCGGGCTCATCGGAGGAGTCGTGAACGGCGAAAACAAGGAGATCCGGAAGGTGTATATCCTGACCAACACCGATCACGCTGAGGAGCACTTCACCCTTGACCCCAAGGAGCAGCTCGCAGCGGTGAAGGATATGCGCTCAGAGGGGATCGTTCCTCTGGGGAACTGGCACTCTCACCCGGTATCCCCCTCGAGGCCCTCTCAGGAGGACATAAGGCTGGCCTACGACAGCTCTGCCAGCTACCTGATCCTGTCTCTTATGGAGGAGGAGCCGGTGCTGAATTCCTTCCACGTCGAGGACGGGAAGGCCGAAAAGGAAGAGCTCGTCATCATCTGAGAAGAGAGATAATATGGAAACAGTGAACTTGCAGACCGATATACTGATCATAGGCGGAGGAACGGCAGGCTGCTGGGCAGCCATAACTATCGCAGAGCAGTCAGGGCTCGACGTCCTGATCTGCGAGAAGGCCGGGATCAGGCGCAGCGGCTGTCTTGCGGCAGGCGTGAACGCTCTCAATGCCTATATCACCGAGGGAAGGACTCCCAAGGATTACGCAGACTACTGCACGAAAGACGCCGCCGGTATCGTCCGGGGCGATCTTCTTATGACCATGTCTGAGCGCCTCAACAGCGTTACCGAAAAGCTGGAGGAGCTGGGCCTGGTCATACTAAAGGACGAGAATGGCAGGTATGTTGCCCGTGGAGACCGCAACATCAAGATCAACGGCGAGAACATCAAGCCTCTCATCGCTCAGGAGGTCCGGCGCCACAGCCAGATCTCAGTGCTGGAGCACGTCGACATCACCGACCTTGAGACCTCCTCCGGGAGGGCAACGGGAGCCTACGGCTTCGGGATAGAGGACGGTAAGTTCTATGCGGTCTCGGCAAAGGCCGTGATCATTGCGACTGGGGGCGCTGCCGGGCTCTACCGGCCCAACAACCCCGGTTTTTCCCGGCACAAGATGTGGTATCCTCCCTTCAATACAGGAGCCGGCTACGCAATGGGGATCCTTCACGGGGCGGAGATGACCACCTTCGAGATGCGCTTCATCGCTCTCAGGTGCAAGGACACGATCGCTCCTACGGGTACACTCGCTCAGGGCGCAGGCGCAAAGCAGATCAACGCTCTGGGGGAGGTATATGAGCAGAAATACGGCCTGACCACCTCCGAGAGGGTCTACGGCACGGTCATGGAGAACTTGGCCGGACGGGGGCCCTGCTATCTTCGCACCGAGGGCATAGGCGAGGAGAAGGCTCAGTCTCTGCAAAAGGCCTATCTCAACATGGCGCCCTCCCAGACCCTGAAATGGCTGGAGAGCGGAGTTCCCGTACAGGATCAGAACGTTGAGATCGAAGGCACTGAGCCCTACATCGTCGGCGGTCACACCGCCAGCGGCTTCTGGGTGGACACCGCAAGGATGACTACTGTCCCCGGGCTTTTCGCCGCAGGGGACGTTTCCGGGGGAGCTCCCCAGAAGTACGTCACCGGTGCTCTTGCCGAGGGCGAGATCGCAGGTGAGTCGGCTGTAAGGTATGCGGAGGAGATCTCTGCTGAGCCTCTTCCGGAGGAGTCCGTTTCGGCTCATCTCAAGGAGCTGCAGGGCTTCCTCGGCAAGGGGGAGAGCCTCTACACCGCTGCTCAGTTGGAGGAGGCCATGCAGACCGTCATGGACAGGTACGCCGGAGGCATAAGCGCCTCCTACCGCTTCACCGAGGGACAGCTGGACATCGCCGACCGCCGGATCGCTCAGCTCTATGAGCTCTCAGGGCAGCTAACTGCGGAAAGTCCCCGTGAGCTGCTGAGGATCTACGAGCTCCGTGAGCGCCTTGTTGTCTGTCGGAGCGTGATCGCTCACCTGAGAGCCCGCCATGAGACAAGGTGGCACTGCTTTGCGGAGAACCTTGACTGGCCCGAAAGAAATGACCGTGAGTGGAGCAAATACGTCAACTCACGGCTGGAAAACGGCAGGATCCGGATCATATACCGGGATCTTGTCCCCGGAGGTGCGACCTATGAGCATAGCGATAAACAGGGATAAGTGCGTGGGCTGCGGCCTCTGCGCAGAGAGCTGTCCCGGCTCGCTGATCGGGATCATTGACGGAAGGGCCGTCATGCGGTATCCGGAGGAGTGCTGGGGCTGTACGGCCTGTCTGAAGGAATGTCCCGTCCATGCCATAAGGCTTTATCTGGGAGCCGACATCGGCGGCAGGGGTACCCTCCTGCACACCGAAAGAGAGGGAGCACTGCTCCGCTGGATCTTTGAGAGGCCCGACGGGACGGTCCAAGAGATCCCTATAGATACACGAAGATCAAACAAGTATTAGGAGATGATGTTGTGGCAGATCTTTCACACCTCGACCAGCTCGAAGCCGAGGCGATATACATAATCAGAGAGGTGGCGGCCGAGTGTGAGCGCCCTGTGATGCTCTACTCTATAGGCAAGGACAGCTCAGTTATGCTCCACCTTGCAATGAAGGCATTCTATCCGGAGAGACCGCCCTTTCCCTTCCTCCATGTGAACACGACGTGGAAGTTCCGGGAGATGATCGAGTTCCGTGACAGAACGGCACAGCGCCTTGGCATAGAGATGCTGGAGTACATAAACCAGGAGGGCGTTGCGCAGGGGATAAATCCCTTCGACCACGGTGCCGCTTACACTGATATAATGAAGACCCAGGCCCTCAAGCAGGCGCTGGACAAATACGGCTTCACGGCTGCATTCGGCGGCGGACGCAGGGACGAGGAGAAGTCCCGTGCGAAGGAGAGGATCTTCTCCTTTAGGAGCGCCTCTCACGCTTGGGACCCGAAAAATCAGCGCCCGGAGATGTGGAAGCTCTACAACACTCGAATAAACAAAGGGGAGAGCATCAGAGTTTTCCCCATATCCAACTGGACAGAAAAGGACATCTGGCAGTACATCGCCCGTGAGAAGATCGACATCGTGCCGCTGTATTTTGCCGCTGAGCGCCCTGTCGTGGAGCGTGACGGCAACATCATCATGGTGGACGATGAGCGCTTCCGCCTGAGAGAGGGCGAGGTGCCTCAGCTCAGGTCTGTGCGCTTCAGGACGCTGGGCTGCTATCCGCTGACCGGCGGGGTCTACTCTACGGCCTCTACCTTGGACGAGATCATTGCTGAGACCCTCAGCAGCGTCGAGTCCGAGCGCACCTCGAGAGTTATCGACAACGAGGCTGCCGGCAGTATGGAGAGAAGAAAAAGGGAGGGATATTTCTGATGAAGGGACTGCTGAAATTCATGACCTGCGGCAGTGTTGACGACGGAAAGTCCACTCTTATCGGTCATATCCTCTATGACTCAAAGCTGCTGTACACCGATCAGGAGCAGGCTCTGCGGCTGGACAGCAAAGTTGGCAGCAGGAGCGGCGAGATTGACTATTCTCTCCTCCTTGACGGCCTTATGGCTGAGCGTGAGCAGGGCATAACCATCGACGTCGCATACCGTTATTTCACCACAGACAAGCGCAGCTTCATCGTTGCGGATGCTCCCGGCCACGAGGAGTACACCAGAAATATGGCCGTGGGAGCCTCATTTGCGGACCTGGCGGTGATCCTTGTGGACGCCTCCCAGGGAGTGCTGGTCCAGACACGCCGCCACGCAAGGATCTGCTCCCTCATGGGCGTAAGGTACTTCGTATTTGCGGTGAACAAAATGGATCTGGTGGACTTTAGTCAGGAGCGCTTCGAGGAGATCGGCCGGCAGATCGAGGAGCTGACTGAGGAGCTTTCCCTCAGCAACACCACCGTGATCCCTCTTTCGGCAACTGACGGCGACAATGTGACTGTCCTTTCAGAGCGCACTCCTTGGTATAAGGGAGGCACTCTCCTTGAGTACCTTGAGGAGGTGGAGATCTCTCCTGAGAACGTGGGAAAGGGCTTCTATATGCCGGTCCAGAGGGTCAGCCGCCCCGACCGGACCTTCCGTGGCTCTCAGGGCCAGATCGAGGCCGGCAGCGTTTCCGTCGGCGACGAGGTGAGGGTCCTCCCCAGCGGAGAGACCGCCTCTGTAAAGACTATCCTTGCAGCCGGAAAGGAGACCGATACCGCCTTCGCCGGACAGCCGGTGACGATCGTTCTGGACCGTGAGGTGGACGTTTCCCGTGGCTGCGTCATCGAGAAGGACAGCGGCCTTGCGCCCTACAGAGAGCTGAGCGTTTCCCTCCTTTGGATGGACGATGCGCCCCTTTCTCCCGGAAAGGAGTACCTGATCAAGCTGGGCACGAAGCAGATCCCCGGGGTCCTGACAAAGATCCTGTATGCTGTTGACATAAATACCGGAAAGCATATCCCGGCGGAGAGCCTTTCCAAGAACGGTATCGCCCTGTGCCAGATCGTTCTCAGCGAGGCGGTCACCGCCGACACCTTCGCCCTCCACAGGACAATGGGCGAGCTGATCCTCATCGACAGGGTCAGCCATGCCACCTCTGCCTGCGGAGTGGTCCAGGCCCTCAGCGGTGAGGCAAAGACCGGAAATGCGGCTTCCTTCGTTTATGGGGGAGTTTCCGCAAGGGGCGATGTTTTCGAGGAGTTCTTCTACGACACCGAGACCCTCAGCGTCTTCCGCTATCAGCCTGTTACCGCAACATACACCGTTGGCGATACGATCCCCGTCAAGGGCGAGAGCTACGGCTATCCGGACAGCTTCGATGTGATCGTTCTCAGAGACAGAGCAGCCGTTCTGGTCCGTGACCGGACCGTGGAGGCCGTGATCCCTCTGGAGGAGTATCAGTTCACCGGTCTGCCCCTGGTCAACGGCCGAGGCTTCGAGATCCTTGCGGACACACCGGAGAGCTTCCGGCAGTTCCTCACCGAATACGACGACGCCGGCGACCGTGAGCGCCCGGAGTTCTTCCGCAGGTGGGTAAGGTTCGACACCTACCGCAAGGTGGTCATCAGATAATGAAAAGCCGCAGCACACTGGCAGAGGCCGGAGAGCTGCGGCTTTTGTTGACATCGTGACCGTTTTGGTGTATGATATAGATACTGACATATCTTGAAACGGAGGAGCGCTTGGTATGAGCATAACAGTCAATATCTATTACACCGGCGAAAACGGCAGTGCAAGGAGATTTGCCGAAGAAATGGAGAGCAGCGGCACGGCAGATCTTATCCGCAGCGAGGAAGGGAACCTGAGATACGAGTATTTCCTGCCCCTTGGCGACACTGAGACAGTGCTGCTCATAGATAGCTGGAGAGATCAGAGAGCCATAGATCTGCACCACGCATCGGCTATGATGGAGACCATAACGCAGCTCAGGAACAAATATGACCTGCATATGAAGGTGGAGCGCTATGTTTCCGATGAGAACGGGATCCCCGGTTCCGATGAAAAATTCATAAAGAAGTGACCTGCTCTCAGTGAGCAGGAACGAAGAGCCCCGAGGCAGAGCCTCGGGGCCGTTTTTATCTTAGGATCACATATGTCTTCCGTGGCCGCCGAAGCCTCCGCCGCCCATCATTCCGCCGCCGAAGCCTCCGCCGAAGCCGCCGCCCATCATGTCAGCCGGGATCTGGTCTACCTGTGAGCCGTTGATGATCACCGTGCCGCCGTTGAGCTCGGCAGTAACGTCGTAGTCGAACGAGGACGTGGGAGCCGTGATGTCGATCGTTCCGCCGTTGACATAGATCGAGCCGTTCGCATCGACTGCGTCTGTGTCGCCCTGGCCCATGTCGATAGTGATATCGCCGCCGTTGAATTCGATCACAACGTCCATGAAGCTGCTCTTATAGGAGGCGTTGATGCCGTCGTCAGAAGCGGTGATATCGATAGTTCCGCCGTTGATCTGGACGTAGGTCGCCTCTAATCCTTCAGAGGCGCTGGCAGTGATCTGTCCGCCGTCGATCTGGAGAGCTGTAGTTGCCTGGATACCGTCGCTGGAGGCAGTTATGCCGAAGGATCCGTCTGCTATCCAGATCCAGCCCAGGGTATCGTCCTCGTCGTTCTCGCAGTGGAGACCGTCCTTGCCGGCAGAGATAGTGAAGTCTCCGCCGCAGACAGCGATCGAGTCGTTGGCCTCGATAGCGTCAAGAGCGCTGGTGATGGACCAAGTACCGCCGGTGATCTTCAGGTCGTCCTTGCAGGAGATACCGTTGCCATAGCTGGAAGCTATGCTGAGAGATCCTGTTCCGCTGAGCACCAGATCGTCCTTGGAGAAGATCACAGCGTCGGTGTTGGTGTCGCCGTCAGAGGTGAAGCTGCCTGTAACTGACAGTGAGCTCTCGCTGTCTGCGGTGGTCACGAAGCACTTGTCTGCGGAGACTACATAGATCGCCGGGAAGTCCTCATTGGTGATCTCCACACCGTCAAGGACGAGCTGTATCTTTGCGTCGTCGGGAGCCTCCACCCGGATCGTGCAGTCCTCAGCAGAGCCGCTGATCACATAGATACCTGCCTCAGTGATGTTCAGGGCCTCGCCGTCGGAGACTGTCAGGTACTGTGCCTCGGAAAGGTCGGGGGTCTGGAGAAGGTCACGGTCGGTGAAAACGTCCTGGGTCTCAAGGATACCGCCGCTGTAGACTGCGTAGGAGGCCGAAACTGCCTGAGCCTCTATCTTAGAAGAGGCGCTGCTCTCCTGGGAGCTCTCTTCTGAGCTCTCCTCAGCAGGCTCCTCAGTCGCCTCAGCAGAGGTCTCCTCCTGAGACTCCTCCTCGCTGACCTGTGAGATCTCAGCGGAGGTCTCGGCAGCAGGTGAAGCTGTCACCGTTTTCTGCTCACCGCAGCCGGCAGAAGCACTGAGAAGAACTGCCATTATAGTAATGCCTGCTAAAGTTTTTTTCCACATACTGTTCATCATAGTTAACACCCTTTCGTTGGAAGCGTCGTTCGTTTCTATGGTCTTAGTATAGCCCCCCTTTTTGAAAACGGCAGAGGGAAACGGTGAAAATATCTGGAAACGATCGTGAGGATCTGCTACTAAAATGTGGAAATTTCCGTTTGATCATGGAAGGATCGTGATCGGAGCGCTCACAAATTGACCATTTTTGGACCGGATCACTGGAAATTGCGATTTTTTTAAGAAATTTGCAGATCATACTTGAAAAGTCTGTCAGACCATGGTATAATATTGATGTATAAATTGAACGTTAGCAAAGATCTTTAGTTATTTTTCCGGATCTGAGCACCCGGACAGATCTTTAAGAAAGGACAAAGACTTGACCATGGACGGTAAGATCATTGAGATCGCAGTGATAGTTGCAGGTATCGACGAGGAGTACCAGAACGGCGTTCTTGAGGGAATGATCGCCTTTGCCAAGGAGAATAACGTCAATATCTCCTGCTTTTCGGCCTTTGGCGGAGTCATCGCCAACAGCCGCTATGACATCGGTGAGTATAACATCTATTCCCTTGTGGACTACTCTAAGTTCGACGGTATCATACTGATGAACAATACTATCAACGATCCCGACCAGAAAAAACAGATCATCGAAAAGGCTCGCTCCTCAGGACTGCCTGTGGCGGTGCTGGACGGCGGAGACCTCCCTGAGTTCCACAATATCCGGATCGACAATTCCAGTGCTATGCAGGAGATAGTCCGCCATGTGATCAAAGAGCACGGCGCTAAGACGATCAGCTACGTTTCCGGACCTCTGGCCAACCCGGAGGCAAGGGACAGGTACGAGGCCTTCCTCAGTGTCATGGCGGAGAACGGTCTCGCCACCGACGCAAGGAGAGTTTACTTCGGCGAGTTCAGAGCCATCGACGGCAGACGTGCTGTCTCCAGCTTCATCAGCTCAGGCCTCACTATGCCGGACGCCATAGTCTGCGCCAACGACGCTATGGCCCTTGCGGTGATCTCCGAGCTGGAGCGCAGCGGCTACAGGGTGCCGGAGGACATCATAGTCACCGGCTTTGACAATATCTACAACGCACGGCACCACTGTCCGGCTCTGACTACGGTGTCACGGCCCCTCAGCGAGGCCGGCTATAAGGCCTGTGAGACAGTGCTGAAGCTGATCGGGGGAGGAGCTGCCGAGCAGGACATCCCTCTTGAGGCAAAGCCGATCTTCACAGAGAGCTGCGGCTGCCGCAGCGTCTTTGCCGACGATATGAAGCTCTACAAGAAGAGCGCCTATAAGCTGATCGATAGCTGCCGGACGGACATCTCCCTCCTCAACCGCATGACCAGCGAGCTGGCAGAGACCGAGACTGCCGAGGAGAACATCAGCGTGATCAGCCGCTTCATCAGCGAGCTGGAATGTGAGCGCTGCTGCATCTGCCTGTGCTCTGAGTGGAACGGCGCCTTCAACGAGAAGTGGCGTGGCCGCACCAATGACGAGTATCAGATCCACGGCTACACCAAGACCATGAGCGCTCCGCTGATCTGGGACAAGGGCGAGATAAGCTCGGTGGCCAGCTTCCAAAGCGCCGATATGCAGCCTGAGCCTCTTAACGGAGGCGGCAATGTCAGCTACTTCCTGCCCCTGCACTTCCGTGAGAGGTGCCTTGGCTACTATGTGGTAACCAACGGGGATTTCCCCATAAAGAGCCTGCTGTGCCATTCCCTCATGATGAATATCAGCAACTCCATCGAGAATATACGCAAGCTGCTCAACCTCAACAGCGTGATCCAGGAGCTGGACCGGCTCTATGTCATCGACCCACTCTGCGGCATTTTCAACCGCAACGGCTTTATCCGGGAGGCGGACATACTCTTCCGCCAGTGTAAGGAGAACGGCACGCCGCTGCTGATCTCGTTCATCGACATGGACGGTCTGAAGATCATCAACGACAGCTACGGCCACAAGGAGGGTGACTTTGCGCTCCAGCGCCTTGCCTCGGTGATCAACGAGTGCTGCAAGAACGGCCGGATCTGTGCGAGATTTGGGGGAGATGAGTTCATCATCGTCGGTGCAGACGCCGAAGAGGAGGACGCCGAGGCCCTTGAGCGCTCGTTCAAGAGCCGCCTTGAGAGCGTCAACCGCATGATCGGCAAGCCCTATGAGGTCGCCGCCAGCATCGGAACGATCGTTACTGAGATCCAGCCCGACAAGACTCTGTTCAACCTGATCACACAGGCTGACGAGATCATGTACGAAAAGAAAAAACGCAAGAAGACCTCCCGTTATCTCCGGAAGGCCTGACAGAGGAGCCGTGTGTCTGCACGGCTCTTTCAGCACATGATAGGAGGGAAATATGAAAAAACTAATGGCATTATTGACAGCCGCCGCAGCCTGCGGAGCGCTGTTTTCCTGCGGACAGGATCCGGCCGAGAGCGACGAGCCTGAGGAGACCGCTGAGGCCGTGACCGAGGAGGTCACTGAGGAGGAGACTACTGAGCCAGACGAGCCGGTGGAACGCACTGTCGGCATATCCTTCGATGGACCGCCGCTTGTTAGCGCTGCACTTCACGGCACATTCGGCTCGGACGTCTACATCAAGGAGAGCAGCGACCAGTATTATGTCGGGCAATTCGGCGCTTCTGTGGAGATCGGCGGTGAGCTCCTTGAGGAGTCCATACTTCGCTTTGAGTACGATCCGGACAATATGGGTGATGTTCCGGCAGAGAATTTGTCCCTTCTCTTCTACAACGAGGAGGAGTCACGCTATGACACAATAAAAAGGATCCGCCTTGACGAGGGTAAGCATACGATCTCTGCAAAGATCACTGAGCCGGGGATATACTTTTTGTTCGACACCGGAGAAAAGCCTCACACCACCGTCTATGTGGACGATGAATATTACTTCCGCATAGCCATTCCGGAGGAGATCGAACTGCGGTACGTTTCAAGCCCTCTTGAAGACGATGAGGAGGGCAAATTCAAGGTGCTTCTGGAGTGCGAGAAGAACGATCAGATCCAGGTTGGGATCGAGTATCTGGAGCGTCCCGGCTACAGCAGCGCAGCTGAAATGGTGGACGCTATCTGCGAGATCCTAAATTCTAATGAAACGCTCTACAGTAGGGACAGCGTTACCGGCGCTGACGGCTCTACAGGCTATTGTTTCGTAGCTGACTTCTCCGAGGGCGATGATAAGGCCTATAGTATCAACTGCTTCTATCCCCTCAATGCTACGGAGTACATCAATATCTGGTACGGCTTCAAGGATCTGTCTTATCTCGATAAGGCTATGGCCTCGCTGGAGAGCTTTGAGTTCACAGGAGAGCCCTACATTAGCACAGTCCCAGAGGATCCCGGCCCGGACCAGACCGAGAGCTGTCCGATCCTTCCGGAGGACGTGGAACTCGCTCTCCCGGAGGGAGTGCTCTTGGAGCCCGGCGACGGCAGTACCTCCTCCTTCACCGACGACCCGGATCACCTTATCTGCCAGCTCTATGAAGCGGCCAATGTCAGCGGCTTCGAGGGGCTGGACCAGATCTATATCGAGGCCGAAAAGAACGGGATCTTCCCGGCGACCGAGGCCGACGCTTACTGGAAGTCTATCGACGGGGTGAACGGAATAAAGGGCATAAGGCATGACGAGACGGAGCTCTCAAGCGGCAAGAAGGGCTATATCCTACAGGTGGAGACTGAAGGTGAGGACCAGTGGAACGACAGCGGCACCTGCTATATCCACGGCTTCTTCGATACCGGGATCACCAGCTGGTCCGTGAGGGTCACTGTCATCGCAGACACACAGCTCGATCAGAGCAAGAAGGATCAGCTTTACAGCTTCGTTTCCGGCATCGACCTGAAAAAGTAACGAGCGCATTCTGAACGAAAAAAGCCCCTGAGCGGAGATCTTACCGCTCAGGGGCCTTTGTTACATTATGGTGTAGATGAATTCAAAGATGTCCTTAGTGCCGCCTGTTTGAGTGTAGCTGTAGTAGGCCAGGATCGTAGAGGCGTCAGATGCGTCGATGAAGCCGTCCATATTGATGTCTGCTGCTGAGGATTCACGATCGGTCAGCTCCATGGGCTCGCCGGTCTGGTTGGCAGCATAGATCACCAGCACCTGAGATGCGTCGGTGGAGTCGATGGAGCCGTCTCCGTCCACATCGCCGTACTTGACCTCCACCCAACTGGGATCGGTGAGGATGATGTAATCATTTGCACTATTGAATCCGTCTGCATACAGCATAGAAACGGTGTACACATCGAGGAGCTCGCCCTGACCGTCGTAGAGACTGATCTCCACCTCAGAGCTGCTTATGTTCCTTGCGGTGCTCTGCTCAGGGCGCTGACCGTTCCTTGCCTCGTAGTGATCGTAGCAAAGCTCTGCCAGCTCGATGTTGGAGTAGAAGGTGAAGCTGTCGCTGTCGTCAGAATAATAATAGAGGAATTCGCAATTTTCGTCAACAAGGGCGTCACCAAGGTAGATGCAGCCCTTTGCGGGAGAAGTGCGCTCATAGGTCTCCTGAGAGCCGTCCTCAAAGGTGAAAGTTATGTTCTTTCCGCTGACATCGTAGGTGAAGGGCTGCTCGCTCTTGTCGGTCTGATCGACCCTCTTGCCGGAGCCGTCCTCGCTGAAGTAGTAGAAGCGAACGGCGCAGTAGTCCTCGTAGTTGGTGGAGCCGCCCCAAACGCCGGGCTGGATCGGATCGTAGTCGCTGAGGCAGATCTCAGATCCGTAGCCGTCGTAGAAGGTCCCGGTGAAGCGGTCGATCAGATAGAGGGACTCGTTGTAGATATTGCCCTCGTCGTCCTCATCGTAGAGCCGGACCTCTATATCGCTGCCGGTGCTGCGTTTTGCCTCGCCGTATGCAGGTGCCTGTCCGAACACATCGTTCTCGTATTCCTTAGTGAGCCGGATCAGCTCCTCGTTGCTGAAGAAGCTGTTGTAGTCCATGGGACCGTAGGACTGGAACTTGAATTCCTCCGAATTGCCGTCCTCCCACAGCGCAGTGAAGCAGTCCTTGTTCTTCCAGGTGATCTGTGCGGAGTAGGTATCGCCCTTGTCGTCAGTGTAGGTAAGGGTGGTCCCGTCGTAGCTCATGTCGATGAAGTGCTCAACGCCGTCTGACTGGTCGGTGATACAGCAGCCGTAGCCCTCGCCGGTGAAGAGGTAGCGGTCCGTAGTTTCTGAGGTGCCCCACCAACTGCCCTCACGAAGAGCAGTTTCCGGCGATACCTGGCTGTATACCACAACTGCGTTCATAGCTCTGTCAAGAATGCTGATCTGGTATTCTGAGAAGTCTGTGATGTCGTAGGTGATGCTGGCGTTCCCGTCGCTGTCATACTCAGGGAGCACCACGTCCATGAAGTTGTAGGTGTAGATGTCCGAGTCGAAGCTGTTTGAAAGGTAGTTGGTGATCATGCACTCCTGTTCGTAGAGCTTATTGTAGTTGGGATCATGGAAGAGGAACGAGTTCTCTCCCTGGAGCCATGAAGCTGCGGTCTGGAAAGAGCGCTCAAGGCCCTCGATAGTCATGGTATCCTGACTGGGATCCAGAGCGTTTATGTAGAAGGCGTCAAGGTGTGGATCTGAGGCTGTGACGGTCAGCAGCTTCCTTCCGTCCTTCTCCTCGATAGAGGAGCTGACCTCCGGAGCCGTCCTGTCCACGGTGAACTCTCTTCTGATAGTCTGCTTGTTTTCCTCAGCGCCGGGGTAGTCGATATAAGCGCTGATCTCGGCAGTGTACTTTCCCTCAGGGAGCTGGGAAAGGTCCAGCTTAGGGGAGCTGACCATAGAAATATGGGAGATCTGCCATGAGGGGTCGTACTCAGTGAGCAGCTCGCCCTCTTCGTTGTAGATCATGACCTCTGAGAAGCGTGCCTGTCTCAGGGGGACGTAGCTGTAGGCCAAAATATCTGCGATCTGGTCCTCATTGGGCGAGATATAGACCATGCCGTCGCCGAGAGCTGAGAGCTTGTCGGACTTCTCCTGATCGTCCATGATCTGCATGAGGGCCTGATAGTAGCTGAACTGGCCCTCATCGGTAACAGACTCGTAGTCGATGAGCTGGTCAAGAAGGAGCACGGTCTCGCCCAAGGGATACTCGGTGAGCAGCTCGTTCTCGCCGGCATATACGCCAAGCTCAGAGCTTGCCAGGAGCCCGTCGTCGAAGATCGGGACAGCAGCCCAGTCTCCGTGGAAGCCCAGCAGAGGTATCGAGATCGGGCAGCAGTTCTCGTTTGGCACGAAGTAAACATAGCCCTCTATGAAGTAGCCGTTGGGGAACATCGATCCGTACTCCTTGACGAAATCGGGATCCAGCTCCACATCGAAATGGACTTTAGCAGAGCCCTTTGCCGGGATCGGAGCTAAGTCGGTCTGGCTCATGGTGAAGTCCGCCGAGCGCTCTCCTAAGATACAGTACTCGTCGATATCGTCGTTGTGATAGTAGTCGTCGGTGGAGAGGTACAGATAGGGCGTTCCCAGATCCACGGTCTTGTCGGAGATATTTTTGAGCTCTATATCGAAGCTGAACTTATCGCCCACCTTGTCGCCCAGCTCTACCTTTGCTCTTCCGCCCGATCCTCTGGCGATAACGGTGTCTTCAAGGAGCCCGCCAAGGTCCACAAGGCCTGCTCCCTGACGGCGGGGGCTTACGAACTCACCGTCGCTGGAGTATGGAGAGGCAGAGTTCATCAAAAGGTCCTTGATGTAGGCGGTCTTTTCTGAGCCTGTAAGGTCAATGCCCTGCTGCTTGAGGTACTGGTCAGCAACGGCCACACAGCCTGCCACAAAGGGCGTTGCCATGGAGGTGCCGCCCATTTTCTCGTACCCGTCATAGTAGCTGGCAGAGAGCACGTCTCCGCCGATGCCCATGATCTCAGGGTCGATGCTCAGTGAGGAGCTGACGCCGCTGGAGCTGAAATAGCTGACCTCCCTGGGAAGGTCCTCCAGCTCGGCCTCCTCATCGGAGAAGGTCACCCAAATGTCGCTCATAGCCATGAGCTTCTGGCTCTCCTCGTACATCACATAGGCCATGGGGATAGGGGCCTCACCGTTGGTCACTGCCATTCTGGGGGAATAATAGGAGTCGCAGATGATGATCGCAGCAGCCCCTGCATTTGCGGCGTTGTTGGACTTCTCCTCATAGCTCAGCTCTCCGCCGGATCCGCACAGAGCGATCTTTCCGGTCAGATCAAGGCTGCCGATCTCGCTGCCCTCGGCGTTCCCCACATAGACGGCCTCGTATTTGTCTCCTGCCAGCTCAAAGCAGGGGTGCTCGCTGCTGCCGTCCACATAGGAGAAGGTCTCTCCGCCGGCCGTGAAGTGATAGACCTCGATCTTAGTGTTGTCCGCAGATGCTACGGAGAACACCGTCGGGAAGATCGCCGGCTCGTTGAGGGTGCCCAGGTCAACATTGGCCGTGATATTGGGGCCGTCCGGTCCAAGGTAGCTCTCGCCCTCGTTTCCGGCGGCAGCGCACAGCACGATCCCGGCGTTGTCGACGGCCTCGATGATCTGAGCGTACACCAGATCCTCGATGCCCTCGCTGGGACTTCCAAGGCTCATGTTGATCACGTCCGCCTTCAGAGCCACAGCGTCCTCCAGTGCGGCGGCGATAGTCTCGTCGGTGCAGTAGCTGTCGAAGAGGCCCTCGCCGTACTCCTCCTTCTCGAAGATCTTCATGAATGCGATCTGAGCGTCGGGAGCGATGCCTGAGATCGGGTCGCCCTTTGGAGTAGCGGTCCTGTTACCGGCAGCGATACCTGCAACGTGGGTGCCGTGGTAGATGTCCTCGTCGGTCACGTCGTAGGGGGTGTCATCGGTGTAGTCGTAGATGAAGGGCAGCTTGCTGCTGAGATAGGCCTTGTCCGGATCGATGTCAGCGGTGAACTTGTTATCCTTGGCAAGCGCCTGTATATCGCTCTTTGACAGCTTGTTTTGGAGCTGGTCTATGGCCATGAACATACTGTGAGCGGTGTTCAGCTCAGAGTCGATGACAGCGATCAGCTCGCCCTCGCCGGAAGCGCCGGTGATCTCCTCGAACTGAGGAGCATACGCAGCTCCGCCGGAGGAGGTCATCATTGGCTTGGGAGCGCTGTACTTGCAGCTCGGGCAGATGTCCTCGATGAAGGAGATGCTCTTTGCCTCCTCGATCAGGCTCTCGGGCAGCTCACAGGAGAAGCCGTTGAAGACCAGGCTGTACCTGAACCCGACCTCCAGCTCAGGGTAGAGCTCTCTCAGGGCGCTCACGGCCCTGTCCTGAGCTTTGCCGATCACCGAGCTCAGCTTTTCGGCCTGAGGGGTCTCGATGAACTCCGCACCCATACCGGAGGCCTGCTCTGTAGCGAGCACAGCGTCGCCCTTGAGCTTGACGATCACCGGTACTATCTGGTCCTCCTGAGCGCTCTCTGTGGGGGCCTCCTGAGCGAGGGCAGCCGTTGGAGGAAGAGCTCCAAGACTCCACGAACATCCGATAGTCAAAGCTGACACAGTGCTGAGGAAACGGCTGGAAAGTTTTTTGTTCATATGATCCGTCCTTTCAATAATGTTATATCATGTGAGCCAAAAGGCTATGTTTGTTATGTTTGTATTATAGCATATATCTTTAAATAATGCAACGCCGTTTTGGTCAAAGCTCGGCCAGAAAAAAGCCCCGGAGATCTCTCCCCGGGGCGAATTCCTGTATGGCTGCGGCCGGCAGGTCTTATGCCAGTTCGCTGATAGCCTGTCTTATCCTGTCAAGGGACTCCTCCCTGCCAAAGACCTCCATGAGCTCGGTAGCGCCGCCGGGAGTGACTCCCTGACGGGCAACAGCGATCCTGATCGCCCACATAACGGCTCCGGCCTTTTTCTCCTTGGAGGCGGCGTAGTCCTTCAGCACAGCGAAGAGCTCGTCATTGTTCCAGTCGGAAACTCCCTCCAGCAGCGGCAGGCAGTCTCTCAGCACCTCCAGACAGCTCTCAGGCGTGGTCTTGTTCTTCTTATTGGTGTAAAGGGAGCTGTCCATATCCAGCCTATCCGAAACGAAGGCCACTGACTCTCTTATATCCGAGAATGTGGAGATCCTGCTGTGGAGGAGCTGTGCCAGCTTCTTCTTGTCGATGTTATCCCCAAGGATCTCATCAAGGATCGGGAGGGCCTTCTCCTCGTAGAGGTCGTCAGGCAGCTTCTTGATGTACTCTGAGTTGAACCACCTGAGCTTCTCGTAGTCGAAAACTGCCGGAGACTTGCTCAGGCCGTCGATAGAGAAGGACTGCTTGAGCTCGTCCATGGTGAAGAACTCCTGCTCGCTGCCCTTTGGACACCAGCCCAGCAGAGCGATGTAGTTCACGATCGCCTGCGGGAGGAAGCCGTCATTCACCAGGTCCTGGAAGCTGACAGCTCCGTGGCGCTTTGAGAGCTTTGAGACATTGCCGTCCTCGTCCTTGCCCATGAGCAGGGGGAGGTGGACGTAGCAGGGCCTCTCCCAGCCGAAGGCGTCGTAGAGGAGGCAGTATTTCGGGGTAGATGTCAGGTATTCGTTGCCTCTTACAACATGGGTGACTCCCATGAGATAGTCGTCAACGACGTGGCAGAAGTTGTAGGTGGGATAGCCGTCGGCCTTGATCAGGACCTGATCCCGGAGCTCGCTGTTGTCGATGGACACCTCGCCGTAGACCTGATCCACATAGCTGGTAGTGCCGGTATCGGGCATCCTCTGGCGGATAACGAAGGGCTTGCCCTCAGCCATGTTCTTGTCGATCTCCTCCTTAGAGAGGCTGCGGCAGTGTCCGTCATAGCCGCCGATGCCCTTGTCGTCTTTCAGAGACTCAAGGCGCTCCGGAGTGCAGAAGCAGTAGTAGGCGTGGCCGCTGTCGATCAGCTTCTGGGCGTATCCACGGTAGATGTCAAGGCGCTGGCTCTGGACATAGGGGCCGTTGTCTCCGCCGACGCCGGGGCCCTCATCGTAGTCGATGCCGGTCATCTCCAGAGTCTTGAGGATCACATCAGCAGCGCCCTCCACCAGACGGACCTGATCGGTGTCCTCGATGCGCAGGATGAACTTTCCGCTCTGAGACTTAGCCAGAAGGTAGGAATAAAGCGCCGTTCTCAGGTTGCCGATGTGCATGAAGCCGGTCGGCGAGGGCGCAAAACGTGTTTTGATAAGTTTGTCAGCCATAGTTTTCTCCTTATGATAATAGATACTGTGGATATTATAACACATCCTTCCACAAAATGCAATAACCAAGATCTTTTTTTGAAAACCCCCTTGCGCTCGGCTGAAAACTGTGATATAATATGCAGACCGGAGCTGTGCTGCCGGTGATCATCTCAGAAAAGAAGGACAGCTATGCTAACAAGTTTCAGAAAAAAATACATCGGGGACAGGCGCTTCTACCGAGGCGTACTCGCAATGGTAGTGCCGATGATCCTCCAAAATCTCGTAACGAATTTCGTAAGTCTCATAGACAACATCATGGTGGGCCAGACCGGTACTGAGCCCATGAGCGGAGTATCGATCGTCAACCAGTTGATCTTCGTTTTCAATATTAGCCTTTTCGGAGCAGTTTCCGGTCCCGGTATCTTCGGAGCCCAGTTCTACGGCAAGGGCGACGCTGAGGGCCAGAGGTACACCTTCCGGTTCCGGCTCGGGATCTGCGCCGCTATAGTGGCAGTGGGCTTGGCAGTCCTCGGCTTTTTCGACAGGGAGCTCATATCCCTGTTCCTGAGCAAGGACGACCAGCCGGAGAAGGTGGCCGCTACACTTGACTACGGCCTGAGATACATGAGGATCATGCTGATCGGACTGATACCCTTCGGGCTGGGCCAGGCCTATTCCAGCTTGGTCCGTGAGTGCGGACATACCTCGGTGCCCATGATCGGCTCGATGTGCGCCGTGGCAGTCAACCTGCTGCTAGACTACGGCCTGATCTTCGGAAGACTGGGTATGCCAAAGCTGGGCGTGGAGGGCGCTGCTGCGGCAACGGTGATCGCAAAGTACATCGAGGCCGGTGTGGTGATCCTGTGGAGCCACCTGAATACCGGGAAGATCCGCTGCGTCAGGGGAGCCTACCGCAGTCCCTACGTTCCGAGAGAGCTGGCAGCAGCCATGGTCAAGAAGGGACTGCCCCTGTTCATAAACGAGTTCCTGTGGGCGGCGGGCATGAGCGTCATCGCCCAGTTCTACTCAGCCAGAGGCCTTGACGTAGTGGCCGCAAGGAACATCTCACTGACCATGACCAACCTCTTCGGAGCGGTCTATATACAGCTCGGGGCCTGCATCGCCATTCTGGTGGGAGCAAGGCTGGGGGCCAACAAGCTGAAGGAGGCAAGGGACCTTGACAACAAGCTGCTCTTCTTTGCAGTTGCGGTCTCGGCCATACTTGCGGTGTGCATGATACCGCTGGCGCCGGCCTTCCCGGAGCTCTACCGCACAGAGGACGAGGTGAAGGCTCTGGCGGCCTACATGATACTGATACAGGCTCTGGTGCTGCCCCTTTGGTCGTACACCAATGCCTGCTATTTCACCCTGAGGAGCGGCGGAAAGACCGGCCTTACGTTCCTGTTCGACTTCGGGACCACATGGCTGATCTACATACCGCTGGCCTATGTGCTGTCCTATCACACGAAGCTGGATATACACATAGTATTTGCGATAGTCAATTTTGCGGAGCTGCTGAAGGTGGTCCTGGGCTACTTCATGGTCCGCAGCGATATATGGATAAACAATATTGTCGGAGGCGATACGCCTGAGACGGAATGAGAGGAACAGATATGTACAAAAGAGGCTTTATCAAGGGAATAAACTTAGGAGGCTGGATGTCTCAGTGCGACTACAGCAGGGAGCGTCTGGACGGCTTCATCACAGAGAAGGACATTGCTCAGATCGCCGGCTGGGGCTTCGACCACGTCCGGCTGCCCTTTGACTACAACATCGTCCAGAACAAGGACGGCAGCTTCATCGAGGAGGGCTTCGGCCGGCTGGAGAAGGCCGTTTCACTCAGCAAAAAGCACGGCCTGAGGATCGTTCTGGACCTGCACAAGACCGCAGGCTTCTCCTTCGACTTCGGCGAGGAGGAGTCCGGCTTCTTCGACAGCGAGGAGCTCCAGGAGCAGTTCTATGCTCTCTGGGAGGAGATGGCACGGCGCTTCGGCAGCGACACCGAGAACATCGTTTTCGAGCTGCTCAACGAGGTCACAGACGAGGTGCTTATCGGCCGGTGGAACAAGATCGCCGCAAGGTGCATTGAGCGGATCCGGGCGATCGCTCCGAAGATAGGCATACTTCTGGGCAGCTATCACAATAACGGCGCCCGTGAGGTGGAGGCTCTGGACGTGCCCTGCGATGAGGACCTGATCTACAACTTCCACTGCTATGAGCCCCTGAAATTCACTCATCAGGGCGCTACATGGACCCCTGAGATCGACCCGGAGGAGAGGCTGTCCTTCGAGGAGAGCGGCGCAGACGAGGCCTATTTCGAGGAGCTCTTCTCCTCGGCGGTCGCCAAGGCCGAGCGTGACGGAGTGCCCCTCTACTGCGGAGAGTACGGCGTGATCGATAGGGCAGATCCTGCCGACGTGATCAAGTGGTATTCAGCGATCGGCCGGGTCCTTGAAAAGCACAGGATCGGACGCTGTGCATGGTGCTACAAGGAAATGGATTTCGGCATCTCCGACAGCAGGCTCGACGGCTGCCGTGAGGAGCTTTTGAGGGCGATGTGATGGTCAGAGAGAGCAAGGCTGAGGACCTGTGGCAGCTCCTTGAGCTGTACACTCACCTCCATGAGAAGGAGGTCCCGCCGGACAGCCCCAAGCTCCGGGAGACATGGGAGGCGATCTGCGCCGACCCGAACTACCACATCGTGGTCTATGAGGAGCAGGGGAGGGTGGTCTCCGCCTGCCTGTGCCTGATCGTGCCGAACCTGACCCACAGCGTCAGGCCCTTCGCTCTTGTGGAGAACGTGGTCACTCACAGGGATCACCGGGGAAAGGGCTATGCCACGGCCTGTCTTGACTACGCAGCGGACCTAGCAAGGAACAATGGCTGCTACAAGATCATGCTGATGACGGGCTCAAAGGAGCAGTCTACCCTTGACTTTTACCGCAGAGCAGGATACAGCTCAGAGGGGAAGACTCCCTTCAATATGCTCCTGTAATTGGCGTAAAACAGCGAAAAACTGAAATTCGCTGTTTGTGGTATAGACTTTTTTTCGGCCAAATGCTATGATGAGATCATCAAAGCAAAGGAGGTATCGTCATGGATACTGTTAGGATAGGAAGATTTTTGAAGGAGCTCCGGAAGGAGCGAGGGCTCACTCAGGAGCAGCTCGGCGAGAAGCTGGGGGTGACGAACAAAACGGTCTCACGGTGGGAGACAGGGAACTACCTTCCGCCGGTGGAGTGCCTCTCCATGCTGTCCGACCTCTACGGCTTCACGATCAATGAGCTGGTGGCCGGGGAAAGGCTCGACACAGAGAGCTTCAGCCAGGCGGCGGAGGAGAACCTCTCCATGGCCTTGGAGGAGAACGAGAAGCGCCGCAGGTCCACCGAGAAAAGGCTCCTGACCATGATGGCGCTGTCAACGCTGATCGCCATGGCAGTGATCCTGCTGATCCCGGGAGGGAGCAGCTTTGCCGTGAGGAAGCTGCTGATCATAGTCTTGGTGGTGGTCCTTGCGTCGATCGGCAACGCCGCTGAGCTGGTGGCCCTGCTGCTCAATAAGGAGGGCAGCGGCAAGTGAGGGCGCTTTGCCGGGAACGTATCCCTGCATAGAGCTCCCCAAAGGGAGCATAAAACAAAAAAGCTGCAAAAGGCTCTCCGCTTCGGGGAGCTTTTTTCATGAAGAGGGAAAAGTCCTGCATGAAAGTCATTGACGTAAAATAGCACCGGTGGTATAATATTTGTAGCTGAATTTGCAGGAACAATACTGTATCCGAGGTCGTTAAGTATGTCAAAAATGTCAAAAAGACCTGCCACTCCGCCGGAGATCCCGGGATACCGGGTGTGGCTGGTCTGTGCCGTTATCTGCGCAGTTTTTGCCGGGATATTCCTTGCAAGGCTGCACATCGAGGAGCTCACCGGCCGCTCGCTGGAGATCTTCGCCAGCAGCGACGGCCTGTACGCCGACTGGTTCTTATACTGTAAGGAAATTTTTTACGTTATCATAGCTATAGTTATATGCGCCTATGCTCTAGGCGAGAGGCTGTTCCCGGACCGCCCCTGCCGGGATAACCTCATCTATACGAAAAAGGGGGTCCCGCTGGCAGTCTGCGCCGGGATCTACCTGCTGCTGAACGTGATCTCATCCCTCCTGTCAGCCAACAGAGAGGTGGGGCTGCTGGGCGTATGCACCGAATTCGAGGGCTCTGCGGCGATCTTCGCCTACGTCGTGCTCTTCCTTTTCGGAGCGAATTTCATCACCGGAAGGCGGATCCGCCGCTTCTACGAGAAGGCCCTGCTGGTCCTGCTGACCGTGGTGACAGCGGCCTCGTTCTTCGAGTACACCGTCACGCCTCTGATGGAGCTGCCCTTCATGAAGTACCTGATCGCACCGGCTCAGTTCCGTGAGAACGCCGCCAGCCTTGAGGCTGCCAATGACTTCCGTGAGGTCATTTTGATGTTCTACAACTCCAACTACACCGGCAGCTTTTTCACTCTTGCCTTCCCCCTTGCGGTGTACTTCCTCATGACCGCAAAAAAGCCAATATATCGCCTTGGAGCAGCTATCCTCTCCGCCGGAGCGCTGGCTGTGGGGATCATGACCAACTCCACCGCTGCCTTCTACATCATGGCTGGGGAGCTGGTGCTCCTGACGGCCTATGCACTGGTCAAGGGAATCCTTCCGGTGAAGGCCGCCGCTGCCGGAGCCTGTGCCTTTGCGGTGCTGGCCTTGTGCGTGAATTTCGCAACGGGCAGCGAGTTTTTAGGGAACCTTATGAAGAGCGCCTCCAACGAGGGCTCCTATTCCGCCGGCGAGGAGGCCTATTGGCTGAAGAGCGTCTCCGTCAGCGGCAGCACGGTCCACCTGGTCGGCCGTGAGACCGAGTATTTCATAACTCCTCCCACAGCGGAGGGACAGGGGATCTTCGTTCGTTCCGGCGACGGCCAGCCGCTGGTCTCCGATCAGCAGACCGCCGAGAGCGTGATCATACACGACGTTCCCACAAATACGAATATCACCGCCGTGGTCCATGAAGGCGTGCTGTATATCGACTGCGGCTACAGGACCACCTTGGATTTTGCAGTCACGACGAATGGCGTCAAGGCGATCGTCCAGAACGCCGCCCTGACCGACGACCTCCCCACGGCTCCCATGGCGGAGTCGCCCCTGACACGCTACTACGGCTTTGCCACGGGAAGAGGCTATATTTGGCTGAATTCCCTGCCTATCCTAAAGGAGTGCGTCCTAATCGGCAAGGGCGCCGGGAGCTTCCCGTTCTGCTTCGTCCAGAACGACCTTGCCGGCCTCTGCGTCACCAACGGCACCTCCCGTATCATCATCGACAAGCCCCACAGCCTGTACCTCCAGATCGCCGTGACCAGCGGCATCATCGCACTTTTGGCCGTGCTATGCCTCTTCGGGGGAGCCGTTCTCAGGGGCGGTGCCAAGCTGCTGAGACTGAAAAGGGGAGAGGTCTCCTCGGAGGACTGCCTGCTTTTGTGCCTTTTCACAGGAGCCTGCGGCTACATGGTGATCTCTATCGTAAACGACAGCTCAGTGACTACAGCGCCGTTTTTCTGGCTGAACTTCGGAGTTTTGTGGAGCCTGATCCTGACCGGGAAGGAGGATCCTCATGTTCAGTAGGAAAGCCGCATTTCTGGTGAGCGCCGGGCTCTCGCTCTCAGTCTTTTCATGCGCAGACAGCTCATCGCCGGCCCCTCCGGAGAGCTTTTCCTCTCCAAAGATCATCGCCGCCGACGGCAGTGAGCTCGAACTCCCCACCGCAGGGATCTATCCGATCGACGGCGAAAAGGTCTCCCGGACAGGCCTTGAGAAGGTCTGCAAGGCCGCCGGCGTGGAGGTCTCTCCTCAGGCCGCAGACGGGATATGGTTCGGCGAGAACATCTTCGGCGCAGGCCTTGCCTCGGTGGTATTTTTCGGGAGATACGCCTCCTCCCTTGACGAGGACCAATGGGCGGCCCTTGCTTCGATAGCCGCCGACCCGGAAAGCAGCTCTGCTGCACTTGATCCTAAGAAAAACAGCGGCATTTTCAGCCCTCACGCTCATGAGGCCAGCCGGATCCCGGAGAGCGCCTACCTTGATGCGATGACCGACCAGATCGCTGACGACCTCGCCTTAGAGCGTGGGATCTCCCGGAACGAAGCCTTCCGGATCCTGTACAGCAGCGGAGTCACCGTTGAGACCCCCCTCCGGACTGATGTGCAGTCTGCCGCAGACCGGGTCTACAGCGAGAAGAGCACCTTCACAGACAGCTATTCCGAGAGCTTCCCCCAGTCGGCCTTCGCAGCGCTGGACTACAGCGGGAACGTGGTGGCCATGACCGGAGGCAACAACGGAGATCTGGCCTACAACAGGGCTTGGAGGACCCTCCACCCGATCGGTTCCTCCATAAAGCCTCTTTCGGTCTATGCCCCGGCACTTATCGACGGGCGGATCGGCTTCTCGACACTGGTGGACGACTCTCCCATACCGGAGCTGAGCACCGATCAGGAGGAGTGGCCTCGGAACTACGACCGTGTCTACGACGGCAGCATAACCGTGACCTACGCTCTCCGCCAGTCGAAAAATACCGTCCCCGTGAAGCTGGTCATTGAGGCCGGACCTCAGCGCAGCTTCGACTTTCTCACCGAAAGTCTGGGCTTTACCACCCTTGAGCCGGCGGACGTGGACGTTCCGAATATGGCTCTGGGGTACCTGAGCAGAGGAGTCTCCGTGGCGGAGCTGGCGGCGGCATATCAGGTCTTTGGCAGCGGCGGAGCTTACACGGCGCCCTCATTCTACACAAGGGTCACGGACGAAAACGGCGATGTCATCTTGGAGAATAAGCGGCAGCCCCGTCAGGCCATGACCGGTGAGGATGCCTGGATCATGGACCGGCTGCTCTATTATAACATCAGCAAGGACGACGGCATAGCTTCCGCCGCCCGGCTCAGCGACGGCCGTGAGGTGATCGGCAAGACCGGCACCGTGGACAACGGCTACGGTCAGGATTCGGACAGGCTCTTCGTGGGCGGCACCGCCGAGCTCTGTGCTGCGGTGTGGATCGGCTACGATCAGGCAGGAGCCTCTATCGAGGGCGTGGAGTACAAGCCTCCTGCAACGGTCTGGAGGGCGATCTTTGAGCAGATCCCCTGGGAGAAGGCGGCCTTCGACCCGGATCCGGACGTGGTGGAGGCTGAGTTCTGCACCCTGTCAGGAGGGCTGGCCTGCGACCGCTGTCCCTCAACGGAGACAGGCTACTATAAGCAGGGAGCTCTGCCAGAGAGCTGCCCTATACACAGCTAAGCTATCAATGGGGAGACCCTTGATATAAAAAAGCCGTTTCTTAGCAAGCGGCTGACAGAAAAGGAGTGGTTATCTTGAACAGACAGCTAAGAAAGCTAGTTTCGTTCACAGCGGCAGCGGCTGTTATGGCCAACACTATGATCCTTGGCACCAACGCAGCCTATGTCGGTGAGAGGCTCACCGAGAACGATTTCGATTCTATGGTAAGTATGTATGACAAGGACATACTCATCGAAAACGGGACCGCTGAGTCTTTTGCCAGCACAGATCAGCTCGTCGTCATCGACAAGGACGGCAGCAAGAAGCTGATCAGCCTTGAGGAGGGCATAACCGGCGTTTACACCTATTCCTCCACGACACTGGGACAGTACAACTATCTGTCTCCGACGCCGTCAGGCTTCTCATTCGATTATTTCGACCCCAACTACCAGCTCTCCACGGAGGACAGCGTGTTCATCGCCGGCATCGGCGATAAGTTCGCCCTCATGGACAACGACGGCAAGGTAGTCTCAGAGAAGTACGACAGCATCGTTTGGATGAGTGAGGGCTTCTACGCAGTATTCACAGGCACAGGCGACTCGCAGATCATGGGAGTCATCGACAAGACAGGCAAGGTGATCCTTGCGCCTGATGCGGAGTACGAGCACATCTTCACCTCCAGCGACGGCAAGTACCTCATGGTACACACCGCTGAGGGCGACTACCTCACCGATGCTGACGGCAAGAAGGTGAGCGATACTTACTCACAGATCTGCGGAATGGTCTACTATGAGCCTATTAACGAGTTCTACTGGACAAACTCCATGGACAACGACTACTATCCCGAGGACGGCTTGGAGTGGGCGAAGAAGTACTATCATTTCAAGGGCGGCTATTTCCGTGTACAGGCTGACGACGGCACCTACTCTCTCCTTGACGCTTCACTAAAGCCTGTTGCAGAGGGCTGCAGCTCTATCTCTATCAGCAGCAATGATAAGTTCTCTATCAACAGAAAGGTGGACGAAAAGACCAAGTACACCCTTATCGGCGGCGACGGAAAGGTCTACTATCAGGACGCTGACCGTGTGAGGAGCTTCCAGTTCCGGGATCCCGAGGAGGGCTGGCTCTACAAGTACATCGTGACCTACGGCGATACCAACATCGTTGTTGACGACCAGTACAACGAGCTCAAGACCTTCGGTCCGATCGAAACGTTCTCCATAGACAGTAACGACTATCTCATCAGCGGAACAGATCTGTACAACGGTAAGCTGGAGCTCATTGCACAGGATTTCGATTACGAGTTCCTGTCCTCCGGAAGGTACAACAGTATCTGGCAGAAGGACGAGACTTATTATTCGATCAGCACCGACTTCCAGACTATAACTCCCATAGACATACCTCAGCAGATCGAGGGCAGCACTGTCATAGTCAATTACTTTAGCTGTGAAAGCTGGTATAACTCAGTTACCCTTAGCACCTTTGAGGACTACTATAATGAGGAGATCGAGGCTGACGACCAGATCTCAGTTTCATGGAAGTACACCGTAAATCCCAGCGGCAAGATGCTGAACGTCACCGACCTCTACAGCTACACCGAGTCAGCAGATCCCGACATCGCTATCGTAAGATTCGAGGAGGACGGTCCCTTCGCCGCAGTCGACTACTCCGGCAATAAGACCGCAGACATACCCGAGGACCTGACCAGCTACACGCTGGACATCGTTGGCGGCTATGTTCCCCTTGAGAACGGCGATTTCGAGTATACCGAGTCCGGAAGATACAACATCTTCGCAGATGCCGAGCATACCAAGTTCAGCGTTTACGACGCTCAGATGAACCTGCTGGAGGCTGACGTTCCCGGCAGATATGAGGGCAACTGGAGCTACTACAGCGCTGAGGCCGACGAGAACGGCAGCAGGAAAATGGGTCTTTACAAGCCCGGAACAGGCGTTGTTTTCCAGCCTGAGTACGATAATGTCAGCTTCGCTAGGGACGTTGTCATACTCGTCAAGGACGGACGCACCCAGATCGCTGACTACTACGGCAATATCCTCCAGGATTGGGAGGGAGATTATCAGTACAACGGCGGAACAGGCTCCGCTTATCTGACAAGGCTCACCCTCAACTGGCACCGTGACAGCGATACTAAGACGATCGTTTACAACTCTGAGACAGACTCTATCGAGTTCACTCAGGAGGGCCTTTACGACAACGTCGATACCTTCCTCAGCGACTATTCAGTAGTCACCGTTTACGATAAGTCCGATCAGGAGGACGACGGCGATCTGTGGTCGTCAGGCGAGGCATACTACGGCATCATCAAGATCGACGGAACAGAGATGATCCGTCCCCGCAGCGCACAGTATGTTTCCATAATGCTGAACGGCTATTCTGAGAGGGACAATGACACAGGAGAATGGGAGCACGTTGACGGTACCTATTTCCGATTGAACGACGATATCCTTCCTATTTCCAGCTTCAGGCCTGAATTGAACGAGCAGTTAGACGTAGATGCAGCTCTGACGATAACCGACACCAGGATCCAGGTCTTCAAGGAAGGCAAGTGGCAGCTCTGCGACAATGAGGGCAATTTGATCTATGAATACGCTCTGGATGCATTCAAATTCATCGACGGCATCTCAACAGTAAGGGTACGCCGCCAGGTCGAGGTCACAGAGAAGCAGTACGACTGGGATACCGAACAGTATGTCGACGTCACAAGGACCTATGAGCGCAATTCCTACGGTATCATCGACATAAACGGCATTGTCATCGCAGATCCAATGTTCAGCGGAGATGAGAACTACAAGGAAATGGGCTGCGCCATGAACAAAAACGGCTATGTTTTCATTTCTTACAGCTTTGCTGATATGTCCAAGCGTATCAAGGCCTTCGACTTCACCGGCAAGGACCGCTTCAACGAGATGACCGAGAAGTATGGCTACGATTTTGCCTTTGCAGCAGGAGACCTGTACATCGTCCAGAAGGACGGCTTGCAGGGCGTTGCAGACGCAAATAACAACATCATCGTTCCTATCGAGTATACGGATATACTCTCATTCAACGCAAATGCAGTAGTTGGAACGAAGAAAGACCTGAAAACTATCCTTGCTCAGGAGTACACCGACAAGCTGAGAGAGCTCCCTGACGGCAGCCTGCTCCTCTATGCAAGGACCCAGGACAACAAGATCCGTCCCTTCATCATCAAGGAGACCGACGATCCTGTTGAGACTACCACTACCACGACAGTCACCACAACGGCTGCTCCTGCAACTACCACCACAGCAGCCCAGACCACAGCGGCATCTGATGTGACGACGGCTGCTCCGGCAACGACAGAGCCTGCCGTAACTACAGCATACGATTACGATGTACCCAAGTACGACAGAACGAATGCTGAGCGTGGCGACTACAACGGCGACGGAAAAGTCGATGCAACTGACGCCTCCGACATACTTGTGGCATACGCTATCATACAGACCGGCGGCGGTGAGGCTCTCACCGACGAGGACAGGAGCTTTGGCGACCTTGACGGCGACGGCCAGCTCAATGCGGCTGACGCTTCACTGGCACTGAGGTACTACTCATTCGTCCAGACCGGCGGAAAGAAGACCTTCGCTCAATACATGGACGAGGGCCTCGACGAGCAATAAGTTTTTTGACCGCAGCGGAGAGATCTGCTGCGGTCTTTCTTGCATACGGGACGGATCCGTGGTATAATGAAGTCGGAAGGAGGGATGAGGATGAGAGCGAGAGCATTGATCTCCGCAATTTTGACCCTGACGCTCTGCGGCTGTCAGGTGCTGCCTCAGACCGAGGCCAGCGTGACACAATTCACGTTTCCCGGCATCGAGAGCTCTCATTCAGGGGAGCTCCCGGAGGAGAGCGGCACCTTCGATCTCTCCGAGATACCGGAGTTCTCAGGCTCTCCCAGCGTGGAGGTCAACGGGAACTTCCCCTATTTCACGAAGAGCGAGATCAGGAGGGAGCCCTTTGAGTACTACTCCGAGCTGGACAGCCTTGGGCGCTGCGGCGTGACCTTCTCCTGCGTCTGTCAGGAGACCATGCCCACGGAGAAGCGTGGCTCGATCGGTGCAGTGAAGCCTACGGGCTGGCACTACGATAAGTACGACTTCGTTGACGGGAAGTACCTGTACAACCGCTGCCATTTGCAGGGCTATCAGCTCACCGGTGAGAACGCCAACGAGCGCAACCTGATCACCGGGACACGCTGGTCCAACACCGAGGGTATGCTGCCCTATGAGAATGAGGTGGCCTCCTACGTCCACCGGACCGGCGGCCACGTCCTCTACCGGGTGACGCCGATCTTTTCCGGGGAGGAGCTCCTTGCCCGGGGAGTCCTCATGGAGGCCTATTCCGTGGAGGACAGCGGCGAGGGCGTGTGCTTCTGCGTGTTCTGCTACAATGCCTATCCGGGAGTCCATATCGACTACGCAACAGGGGACAACTGGCTTGCTGACCGCTCCCTTGTCCAGACCGATCCGGAGGAGCAGGTGACGGCCGCCGAGGAGAGCTATTCTCCGCCGGATGACTGCGACTTCGTGCTGAATACAAGCTCCATGAAGATCCACCTTCCGGACTGTGACAGTGTGCAGAAGATCTCCGAAAAGAACCGGCAGGAGTACAGCGGCAGCTACGAGGAGCTGATCGGCGAGGGCTACTCTCCCTGCGGGGCCTGTCACCCGGAGAGAACTGTTACACGGGACTGACACGATCCTATCACAAGACTGACACAGTTTTGAGCTACAATACTAAAGTTGATACGGGGGAGCTCGTGGTGACGGGCTGAGAGGGAGCTAAAGCTCCGACCCTAATACCTGATGCGGATAATGCCGCCGTAGGAAGCATAGCTGACGTACACGGAGACATTGCAGGATGTCTCCGTTTTTTTTTTGAAAGGGGGCTCACATTTGAGGCTCACAAGGGAACAGACCCTGCTTTATGCAGTTACCGACCGCCGCTGGACCGGCAGACAGACTCTCCTCCAGCAGATCGAGGCTGCCCTCAGAGGCGGCATAACCATGCTCCAGCTCCGGGAGAAGGACCTTGCTCCGGAGGAGTTCCTGGCCGAGGCGCTGGAGGTAAGGGCGCTGTGCAGCAGGTACGGCGTACCGCTGCTCATCAATGACGATGTGGAGGTGGCTCTCCGCAGCGGAGCTGACGGCGTACACGTCGGCCAGAGCGATATGGAGGCCGGCGACGTCCGCCGGATAATGGGCGATGACAAGATCGTGGGAGTCACCGCAAAGACCGTAGAACAGGCCCTGGCAGCTCAGGCGGCCGGAGCCGATTATCTGGGCTCGGGAGCAGTTTTCGGCTCGGCCACGAAGACCGACACCAAAAAGCTGGAGCTCTCGGACTTCTCCCGGATCTGTTCAGCGGTAGAGATCCCCGTCGTGGCTATCGGGGGAGTCTGCCGGGAGAACATCTCTCAGCTTTTCGGCCTTGGAGCCTCCGGAGCAGCAGTCGTCTCCGGGATCTTCGCCTCAGAGGACATCGAGGCAGAGTGCAAAGCGCTCAGAGAGCTCGCAAAAAAGCTCTAAAATGTTTATAAGCGGCAGACCGGGGGCACCACTCTCTGTCGCTTCAAATAAAACTTAGTGCATCTCAGAAAGGAGCAAACTATGAGAACTGCATTAACGATCGCTGGGAGCGACTCCAGCGGAGGCGCCGGTATACAGGCAGACATCAAGACCATGACAGCTCACGGAGTTTTCGCCATGAGTGCTGTCACGGCCCTTACTGCCCAGAATACGACCGGCGTCACAGGCATCATGGAGGTCACTCCCGATTTTCTCGGCCAGGAGCTGGATCGTATCTTCACTGATATTTTTCCTGACGCCGTGAAGATCGGGATGGTCTCATCGGCGGAGCTCATCGAGGTGATCGCCGAAAAGCTGGCGGAATACAAGGCTCAGAACATCGTTCTGGACCCGGTAATGGTAGCCACCAGCGGAGCTAGGCTGATCAGCAGCGAGGCTGTGGATACGCTGACGGAGAAGCTCTTCCCCTTGGCAAGGGTCATCACGCCCAACGTCCCCGAGGCTGAGGTACTCACCGGCCAGGAGATCAAAAGCGCCGAGGATATGGAGACCGCCGCAGCGGAGATCTTCGCAAGGTACGGCTGTGCAGTCCTGCTCAAGGGCGGACACACAGTCAACAGGGGCAGCGACGTCCTTGCTGACGGGCGGGGACAGCGCTGGTTCAAGGGAGTAGTCATTGACAACCCCAACACCCACGGAACAGGCTGTACTCTCTCAAGCGCCATCGCCTCGGAGCTTGCAAAGGGAAGGGACCTTGACAGAGCTGTTGAGCTGGCCAAGGATTACCTCTCAGGAGCACTGGCGGCAATGCTGGACCTTGGAAAGGGCAGCGGACCGCTGGACCACACATTCGATATCAAAAGCAGATTTGTACAGGAGGAAGAACAGTGAAAAACTATCATACTCAAATGGAAGCCGCTAAAATGGGCATCATCACTCCCGAAATGGAGATCATCGCAAAGAAGGAATACATCGACCCGGAGGAGCTCCGTGCTCTGGTGGCGAAGGGCGAGGTAGCGATCCCCTGCAACGTTCGCCATAAGTCGATCTCTCCCGAGGGCATCGGCACGAAGATGCGCACCAAGATCAACGTCAATCTTGGCATCTCAGGCGACGCTAAAAACTACGATGTGGAGATGCAGAAGGTGGAGCTTGCCCACAAATTCGGCGCTGAGGCTATCATGGACCTGAGCAATTACGGCAAGACCAACACCTTCCGCACGAAGCTGATCGAGAGCTCTCCGGCAATGATCGGCACTGTCCCCATGTACGACGCTATCGGCTATCTGGAGAAGGACCTGCTGGAGATCACCGCAGAGGACTTCCTGAAGGTGGTCCGTGCTCACGCTGAGGAGGGCGTTGACTTCATGACGATCCACGCCGGTATCAACCGCCGTGCAGTGGAGGCCTTCATGAGAGAGGGAAGAAAAATGAACATCGTTTCCCGTGGAGGCTCGCTGCTTTTTGCGTGGATGATGATGACAGGCAACGAAAATCCCTTCTTCGAGTTCTACGATAAGGTCCTTGACATACTCTACGAGTACGACGTGACGATCAGCCTTGGTGACGCTCTCCGTCCCGGCTGTATCGATGACGCAACTGACGCCGGCCAGATCTCTGAGCTGATCGAGCTGGGCAACCTTACAAAGCGTGCCTGGGAGCGCAACGTCCAGGTAATGGTGGAGGGCCCCGGACACATGGCCATGAACGAGATCGCCGCCAACATGACCTTCCAGAAGAGGATCTGCCACAATGCGCCCTTCTACGTCCTTGGGCCTCTTGTAACGGATATATTCCCCGGCTACGACCATATCACCTCTGCTATCGGAGGAGCTATCGCTGCTGCCAGCGGAGCCGACTTCCTGTGCTACGTTACTCCCGCAGAGCACCTTCGCCTGCCGGACGTAAATGACGTAAAGGAGGGCATCATGGCCAGCAAGATCGCTGCTCATGCTGCCGACATCACAAAGGGAGTCCCCCATGCAAGGGACAAGGACAACGAGATGGCCGAGGCCCGTCACGTCGTTGATTGGGACAGGATGTTCGAGGTCGCAGCCGACCCGGAGAAGGCGAGGGCCTACTTCGAGAGCACTCCTCCGGCTGACCGCCATACCTGCTCTATGTGCGGAAAGATGTGCGCTGTCCGCACCACGAATTTGATCCTTGCCGGTGAGAAGGTAGAGTTCTGCACCGAGAAATAAGAAAACGCCCGAAGGCAGCCGGTGAACTGCTTTCGGGCGAATTTTTTCGTGTCAGATCTGAGCGTTTGCGGCGATATGGTAAATCTTGGCTATGTCCTCAGCGGAGAGCTCCACGAAGCCTCCTGTGCGGCCGTCGCCAATGCCGAATTTCTCCACCAGCGCCGGTATGTCCTCTTCCTTAGCACCAAGCTCGGCGAAGTTGATCGGCATACCTATGCTGCGGAGGAACCTCCTGAACCGGGCGATGCCCTCACGGGCTGTATTCTCCGGACGCTCAAAGTCCATTTCACAGCCCCAGACTCTTACGGCAGCCTGTGCCATGCGAAGGACGTTGTGGCTGCAAACGAACTCCATCCACGCCGGCATGATAACCGCCAGACCTGCACCGTGAGCGCAGTCGTAAAGGGCGGAGAGCTCGTGCTCGATACCGTGGCTGTTCCAGTCCTGTTCACGGCCCACTCCCACGATATTCGTGTGAGCCACGGTGCCTGCCCACATGATGTTGGCCCTGGCCTGATAGTTGCCGGGATCTGCGATGACACGGGGAGTTTCCTTTATCATGGTCAGCAGCACGGCCTCGCAGAGCCTGTCGGTGATCTCCACCTCAGTAGTGTTGGTGAAGTACCTCTCGAAAACGTGAGCCATGATGTCAGTTGCACCGCAGGCGGTCTGGTAGGCCGGGAGGGTGCAGGTCAGTTCCGGATCCATGATCGAGAACCGAGGCCTGATGAGGTCGGAGCCTGCACCTCGCTTGAGGCCGCCCTCCTCCTTGGTGATCACCGAGTCGCCGGAGCCCTCACTGCCGGCAGCAGCGATCGTCAGGACAGTGGCCACAGGAAGAGCAGCCTCAGGGCTCTTTCCGCAGTAGAAGTCCCAGAAATCACCGTCATAGGGGACTCCCATAGCGATCGCCTTTGCGGAGTCGATAACAGAGCCTCCGCCAACAGCCAAGATGAAGTCTATGCCCTTGCTGCGGCAGAGCTCTATGCCCTCATAAACGAGGGTATCACGGGGGTTTGGCTTGACTCCGCCCAGCTCTGTGTAGGTGATGCCCTGCTCCTCAAGAGAGCTCTTCACTCTGTCCAGAAGGCCGCTTTTGACAGCGCTCCCTTCTCCAAAATGCAGCAGCACATTGCTGCCGCCGTGCTTCTTGACGTACCTTCCGGCCTCGTTCTCTGTGCCCTTGCCGAAGACGAATTCCGTGGGGCTGTAAAACTGAAAATTATCCATTGATGAGTTCCTCCTTGGCTTTGTTGATAGCGCCGATCACCCTGTCGCACCACTGGTCGAACTCCGGGTCCTCCTTCTGGAGCTCAGGGTGGGCAAGTATATTCTCTATGGCAGCTCTTATGCCCTGATCTGCCCTGACAGTTGCCGTAAAGCCGGGAACTGCACGTTTTATCTTGCTGTTGTCGAAGATCACAGTGCTGGCCTTGTCGCCGATGAGACTTCCCTCCAGATCATAGTCGCTGACGGCGGCAAGGAACTCCGAGGGGACGTGGACGGCCTTGAGCTCTACCCCCAGGGCGTCAGCGATGATCCGGTAGATCTGGTCCCAGGTGACGCTCTCGTCGGAGGTTATGTGGAAGGCCTGACCGATAGCGTGGATATTTCCGCAGAGCCCTGCGTAGGCTTTGGCGAAGTCTGAGTTGTGAGTGATCGTCCACAGCGAAGTGCCGTCGCCGTGTATGATGACCGGCTTGCCGTCGATCATTCTCCGGATCACCTGCCAGCTCCCGTTCCTGCCGTGGACTCCCAGCGGCACCGAGCGCTCGTCGTAGGTGTGGCTGGGCCGGACGATCGTCACGGGGAAGCCCTCCTCTCGGTACTTCCTTATGAGGAGTTCCTCGCAGGCGATCTTGTCCCGTGAATACTGCCAGTAGGGGTTGGCAAGGGGAGTGCTCTCAGTGATCAGTGGGTCAGAGAGCGGCTTCTGGTAGGCCGAGGCGGAGCTGATGTAGATGTACTGCTTGGTCTTCCCGGAAAACAGCCGTATGTCCCTCTCGACCTGATCAGGCGTAAAGCCGATGAACTCGCCCACCACGTCAAAGCTATGGCCGGAGAGCCTTTCTCTGACCTCCTCCTCGTTGTTAACGTCGCCGTTTATTACGGTGACGTTTTCCGGCAGCTCGTGCTTGCGGCTGCCCCGGTTGAGCAGGTACAGATCGTGGCCCTGTGCGGCAAGGAGCCGGGTAATGGCCATGCTGATCGTGCCTGTTCCGCCGATGAATAAGATCTTCATAGGTTTCCCTCCCATTTGTTTATTGTAATAATTATACGATCTCCGGCGTATAAAGTCAATAGGTCTAAGCAAAAAGCCGGAGCTGTTTTTTGTCCGGAGCGTTATCGAAGGGGAAGCTGTCCTTGACGGAAGGGAGGCATTGTGTTATAATGAGGATACAGGCGGAAGGTCCGCCTGACATGATAAGGACTATCAAAGGGGGAATTCCTATGAAAAAAACGATCTCATTATTTGCAGCCCTTGCTGTTGCCTTCGCTCCGGGAGCACTTCCCGCAGCGGCCGCTGAGGATCCCGTCAAGGCCGACGTGCCCGACGAGGTCTACGACCAGCTCTTTGAGGGCTACAACAAGTACAGCTTCGATACGAACAGCGATTCTGTGGTCACTCAGGAGGAGCTGGAGGCCTCCACCAGCCTTGAGCTGGATCTAGACAAGATCAGCGACCTTTCGGTTCTGAGCAAGTTCAAGAGCTGCCGCTTCCTTTATCTGAAAAACGGCTCCTTTACTGATATTTCGGCGATAAAGGAGATGCCGGCCCTGCGTATGCTGGATCTTACTAACGTTCCCTTGGAGGACCTCTCCAGTATCAAGGGCGCAGATCTCCAGGTGGTGGATCTGAATGAGATGGACGGGATCTCTCTGGAGGAAAAGCTGGACATCATCACCTGGACCCCTGCCGACATCGACAAGGGCTTCGCAGTAAAGGTGGAGCCCACCCCCCGTGGACTTCTCAGCACTGAGGAGCTGACCATAAAGATCGACGATACCTCAGTTGCGGAGCTCATCGACAGCTATTATACCTCCGAGAGCTACGAGATCTACGGAAATTCTCCCGGAAAGACCGCCTATCGTCTTTACAAGGGCGAGGAGGAGGTCCTCTCCGGCGAGATAAACGTTTCGCCCTTCGAGGTGACTGAGCTGCCCCTCTCCGACACGGTGGACACCTCCGAGACAGCCTCCTGCCGCTGGTACGGCGACAACGTGGCAGTCATCGAGGGCGGAGCTCTCTACGGCATAAAAGGGAGCAGTGCGGAGAAGTGGTCCGACAACGCCAGGGCGCTGGATATGTTCTACGAAAAGAACGCCGACGGCGACTACTTCTACTACGATATGCTCCTTGAAAAGGACGGGACCCTCTTCATCAACGGCCAGAGGATCGAGGGCATGACTTTCGACCGGCTGGACACTCACAGAGCGGTCACTGCCGACGGCGAGCTCTATGCCTTCTATGAGGAGGACGGCCAGCCTGTACCTGTGCTGATCGGCACAGATCATGAGAGCATACCCTACTACACCTACCACTACTACGTCGATACCTCCGGTCAGGTGATCTGGTACACGATCGATTATTCTGCCGCCGGGAAAGCTGTCGTCAGCAAGCAGGCAACAGGCATAAAGTCCCCTGTCTCCTGCGAATACGACCTCTTCGTGGACGGTGACGGCGTCCTCTGGAAGTGCAGCAGCTACCGCAGCTTCTCCAAGACGAAGGTCACAGGCGGCGTTGTGGAGTGCGGATATTACACGCTGTCGGACGGCGGAAGGACCTACGGCTATAAGCTGGAGGACGGCACCTATCATCAGGTCTCCAGCGGCAAGGAGTTGAACGTCGTTCCCGAGACAGAGCAGGGCAGCGGCAAGTTCCTCAGCGACGGCTCCTTCTACATCCACCAGCTTTCCTTCAAGGTCACATCGGAGCAGGACGCACTGATCCGCTGGTTCATAGATAAGGACAACGTTTTCACGGTGGACTTCTTAGGCCAGCATTTCGCAGTCAACGGTGTCTCAAAGGCTATCGCCTCCAGCTATGACGAGGAAAACGAGAAGAGCTACATCTGGTTCATCAGGACCGACGGCAGCCTTTGGAGCTACTGCATCGAGGACAACGAGGTGAAGAAGCACTGGGACAGCGGCACGGCCCCGGTACGGTACGACGTGAACGGCGACGGTGAGTTCAACATCGCCGACGCAGTCGCCCTGCAAAGGTGGCTGCTCAGTGACGGCACTGAACTGGTAAACGGCTCGGCAGCCGATGCCGACGGCGACGGCAGGATCAGTGTCTTCGACCTGATCCTCATAAAGCAGGCCCTTGTGGGCTGAAAGGAGGCTCGTTTTGGATCACCTGATCAGAGAGCTTCAGCCAGAGGAGCTGCCGCTTTTGGAGGACTTCCTCTATGAGGCCATATTCATACCCGAGGGCGTCCAGCCGCCGCCCCGTGAGATCATTCGCCAGCCTGAGCTTTGGCTGTATATCGAGGAGTTCGGCACCCGTCCCTGGGACATCGCCTTCGCTGCGGAGGTCTCCGGAAGGGTGGTCGGAGCGGCTTGGGTCCGGATCATGGAGGACTACGGACACATCGACGACGAGACGCCCTCCCTTGCCATTGCCCTATACAGCCAGTTCCGCAGCATGGGCCTTGGGACAGAGCTCATGGGAGCGCTCATGGCCGAGCTGCGAAAAAGAGGCTGCAAGAGAGTTTCCCTCTCGGTCCAGAAGGCCAACAGAGCGGTGGGGCTCTACCGAAAGTGCGGCTTTTCGGTGCTCTCCGACGACGGCGAGGAGCTCATCATGGCAGCAGACCTATAAAAACATCCCGGAAGCGGTCACAGTGACTGCCTCCGGGCATTTTAATTTATGAGCAGGTCTCAGCCTGGTCCTGAGCTGTTGTTCGGGCCGAGCTGCCAGAAGGCAACGGCGCTCGCAGCCGCTACGTTCAGCGAGTCCACGCCCTCCGCCATAGGGATCTTCACGGCGTAGTCGCAGACGGAGATCGTCTCCTCCCTCAGGCCTGTGCCCTCTGTGCCAAGGATCACCGCCAGCCGCTCTTCGGCGGCAAGGGACCTGTCGTTTATGGGGACAGTGTCCTCCCTGAGAGCCAAGGCCGCCGCAGCAAAGCCCTGCTCCTTTAGGAAACTGACGTATCCCGGGGAGCCGTCGGGCAGGTAAGCCCACGGCACCTGAAGCACCGTCCCCATGCTGACTCTCACCGAGCGCCGGAGCAGCGGGTCACTGGTCCCGGGGGACAGCAGGACTGCGTCGAAGGAGAGGGCCGCTGCCGAGCGAAAGATCGCTCCCACATTGGTCTGGTTGGTGATGTCCTCCAAAACAGCCACACGCTTTGCGCTCGTGAGGATCTGCCCCGGATCCTTCTCCGGGAGCCTCCTCATCAGCGCAAGGAGCCCCTGAGTCATACGGAAGCCTGTCAGCTCCGCAAGGAGCTCCTCCGAGGCGGTGTAAACCGGTATGTCCCTGCATTTTTCGATGATGTCGGCGGCCTGACCTGAGATCATCCTCTCGGAGGCCAGCAGCGACAGGGCAGTATACCCGGCGGAAAGGGCGGTCCGGATCACCTTCGGGCTCTCTGCGATAAAGGTCCCCCGGCGCCGCAGCAGCTTCTCCGAAGAGGAGCGGAAGGGCTCCAGCTCCGGAAGGTCAAGGCTGTCTATCCTTATGACCGGCATCTGGTCAGTCCACCTGCCAGCTGCTCAGGTACTCCTCCTGCTCGGGAGTGAGCTTGTCGATCTGGATCCCCCAGAACCTGAGCTTTCTGTCGGCCACCTCGTTGTCCACCTCGTCGGGAACGTTGATGATCATGTCGGTGAGCTTGTCACGGTTATTTGCCAGATAAGCGGCCGTCAGAGCCTGGATCCCGAAGGACATATCCATGATCTCGGCAGGGTGTCCGTCGCCGGCGGCAAGGTTCACGAGCCTGCCCTCGCCGATAACGTAGACGCTGTTGCCGTTGGAAAGTTTGAAGCCGTCGATGTTGTTCCTTGCCAGCCATGTGGAAACGCAGTTCTCCCTGAGCCAAGCTACGTCCACCTCGCAGTCGAAATGCCCGGCGTTGCAGAGGATAGCGCCGTCCTTCATGTTGAGGAAGGACTTCTCTGTGATAACGTCCTTGCAGCCTGTAACGGTCACGAAGAAGTCGCCGATCTTAGCGGCCTCCTCCATCTTCATCACGGTGAAGCCGTCCATAGCAGCCTCCAGAGCCTTGACGGGCTCGATCTCAGTGATGATGACCTTTGCGCCGAGGCCCTTTGCTCTCATGGCGACGCCCTTTCCGCACCAGCCGTAGCCTGCCACGACAACGTATTTTCCGGCAACGATCAGGTTAGTCGTGCGGTTTATGCCGTCCCAGACAGACTGACCTGTGCCGTAGCGGTTGTCGAAGAGGTGCTTGCAGCGAGCGTCGTTTACCAGAGCCATGGGGAATTTCAGCTCGCCGGCCTTGTTCATGGCGATGAGCCTGATGATGCCGGTGGTGGTCTCCTCACAGCCGCCGATCACGTTGGGGATCAGCTCCGGATACTCGTTGTGGATAAGGTTGACAAGATCGCCGCCGTCGTCGATGATGATGTTGGGACCGATCTTGACCACCTCAGAGATGTGCTCATGGTACTCCTGAGCCGTAGCTCCGTGCCAGGCGAAAACGTTCAGCCCGTCGTGTACCAGTGCCGCCGCCACGTCGTCCTGAGTGGACAGGGGATTGCTGCCGGTTATGTACATCTCCGCACCTCCGGCCGCCAGCACCTTGCACAGGTAGGCTGTCTTTGCCTCCAGGTGGATCGACAGCGCCACCTTCAGGCCTGTGAAGGGCTTGTCTCTGAGGAAATCCTCCTCTATGCTGCGGAGGATCGACATATTCTGCTTTACCCACTGGATCTTGCGTGCGCCGCTCTCCCAGAGGGAAGGGTCTCTGATAATGCTCATAGCTTTTATTTCCTTTCAAAAAAACTTGTAAGACTATTATAACATCATCAGGAAAAAAATGCAACGGGTACGGCCGAAAAGATGTCTCAGTCCTCCAGGTCGTTCTCCTCCTGATCCAGTTTTTCCTGAGCCTTGCGGTAGCGCTTTACTCTGAACTCACAGATCAGCACCTCGATCCCCGTGAAGATCAGGAAGGACAGCAGGGTCTCGATGATCATAGAGCTGCCGAACTTTCCGCCGTCATAGATATTGAAGGCCATGAGAGCAGCGGAAAAAGCAGCAGCCTCGATAATGCAGTGCAGCAGCCGCTTTGCAAAGGCGCTCCCGGTCTTTTCAACGGGTATGCTGCGGCCCCAGAGGGTCATAGGTAGGCCTGGATCCTTATTGCCCATGGAGGCGATGCAGAAGCCTCCGCAGATCACAAGGAGCTGGGCAAGATATGGATAGGCCTTTTCAGTCTCGTGCTTTACGAAGTAAAATATCATCATAGCGATGTCGAAAAGCATCGCAAAGGCAAGTCCCGTCATAAAGGCGTTAGAGGTCTGCTTGAGCTGGCGCTCATCGGGCAGGCCGGGCTTGCTCATCAGGTTATCGGAAACGTATTTTTCCAGCTTGGTCTTATCAGTTTTCATGGTGATCCTCCTCATTTTCGGTCCAGAACAGTTCGTCAAGAGTTTTGCCGAGCACACGGCAGATAGCGATGCACAGGTTCAGTGTCGGGTTGTAGTTCCCGGACTCTATCATGCTGATCGTCTGCCTTGTTACCCCAACGGCGTCGGCGAGCTGCTGTTGATTCATGTCGTTCTCCATTCTGGAGATCTTCATTTTTTTGTTTTTCATGGGCAACTCCTTCTATGTGTGTACAGTATAGCTATCCTGTGACTATAGTATACACTATATTTTTCTAAATGTCAAGTATATTTTGCAAAAATTCTGATATTTTTTTCTTCGGCAGGGCTTTCCCCCGATTTTTCGGCGGAAAAATATCTGTTGAACTTTCTGCCGGATCATGGTATAATCATAATATACACTATTTGGAGGTAATCTATGAACTATCTTATAAAGGGCGGACTTGTCCTGCTTTGCGATAACGGAAGGTACTACACCGAGGAGAAGGATCTCTACGTCACCGGCGGAAGGCTGAGCTTCCTTCCCCCGAAGGAGGGAGAATACGAGATCATCTATGCCGCCGGACAGCTCGTCATGCCCGGCCTTGTGAATATGCACACCCACGCCTATATGTCGATCTTCCGGAACTACGCCGACGATGTGAGCTTCGACGAGTGGCTGTTCCAGCGGATCATGCCCGTTGAGGACACTCTTGAGCGTGAGGATATGCTTTGGACCAACCTGCTCTCATGCATCGAGATGATCCAGACCGGCACCACCTGCTTCGTGGATATGCATATGTTCGAGGGCAGCTCCTGTCAGGCGGCGGCCGAGTCCGGCCTCCGTGCGGTGATCGGCAGGGGACTTGTGGGGTCGGATCTGAATGGCGACGGCCGTGAGCGCCTGGAGCAGGCTCTCCGTGAGAGGGAGAAGTACGGCAGCGATATGATCTCCTTCGCCCTTGCACCTCATGCGATCTATAGCTGCAATGATAATATGTACCGCCAGATCTCTGAGCTGGCGGCGGAGCTGGGACTGCTGAAGGAGACCCACCTTTCCGAGAGCATAGGCGAGGTGGAGAACGCCAAGGGCAAGTACGGACGCTCTCCCGTTGAGATAATGGCAGACACCGGCTTCCTTGAGGGCGGAGCGATCCTTGCCCACTGCGTACACCTCTCCGACAGCGACGCTGAGCAGATCCGCAGATCAGGCTCGACCATAGTGACCAACCCTGCCAGCAACGCCAAGCTGGGCAACGGTATCGCACCGGTTGCGAAGTACCTTGGCATGGGGATAAACGTTTGTATCGGAACAGACGGCGTCTCCAGCAACAATACTCTGAATATGTTCCGGGAAATGGCTCTGCTGTCTCTTATGCAGAAGGGCGCTTCGGCAGACTGCACAGTGCTCTCCGCAGATCAGGTGATTGCGATGGCCACCGTGAACGCTGCAAAGGCCCTTGGTTTGGAGGGCAGGCTGGGCGTTATCGCCGAGGGCGCAGAGGCCGACCTGATCTTCCTTGACCTGAACGCCAGCTCTCTCTTCCCCAACAACAACGTGGTATCCTCCCTTTGCTACTCAGCCAACGGCTCTGAGGTAGTCTCGGTCATGGCCGGCGGAAAGCTCCTGATGAAGAACAGGGAGCTGCTGACTATCGACCGTGAGCGTGTCTACAGCGAGGTAAGACGGATCCAGAAGAAATACTTTTCATAAGGAGCGATAGCTATGTGCTGGGATATTTGCTTTTGGCTGATGACCGCCGTGATCGCAGCGTCGGTCTGCGGAGCGGTCTGGCTGGCCCTTCGGCCTGAGAAGAAGACCCCGATCATGACTCCTCTCAACATTCTTTTGGGAGGAACGTTCATCTCGGCCTATATCGGGCTGATCCCCGTTTACAAGACCGTGATCTTCGACGAGACAGGGGGCGCTGCCGGAGCCGTCAAGACCGGTATGCTGGCCCTTGTGAACTCTCTTCAGGTCTTTTCCATGGACTCCGACGCAGAGATGATCCTCTCCACTGTGAACGAGAGCGGCTCACGGTTAGCCGGGGCCTACTCTCTGACCATGGCAGTCCTGTCAGCGGCGGCACCTGTGCTGACCTTCGGCTTCATCGTTTCCTTCCTGATCAATTTCTCCGCCTACCGCAGATACCTGATCAGGTGGTACCGTGACGCTTACATTTTCACTGAGCTCAACGACCGCTCGCTGGCTCTTGCAAGGGATCTTCGCATGGGCCACCGCCGTGCTGCGATCGTTTTCACCGATGTGTTCCCCGGCGATGACGAGGTCTCTGCCGAGCGCTATGACGCTGCAAAGGCTCTGGGAGCGATCTGCTTCAAGAAGGACGTGCTTGCGGTGGACTTCTCACGGCACAGCAGCTCTGCCGAGATCTCCATTTTCGCTGTCGGCACAGACGAGAGCGAGAACATCTCTCAGTCCATGAAGCTGATAGAAAAGTTCAGCAGCCGCAAGAGGACCACCCTCTACATCTTCTCCGACAGCGTAGAGAGCGAGATCGCCGTTGCCGAGGCAAAGACCGGACAGCTCCGTGTTCGACGGGTCAATGAGGCACAGTCCCTTATCGACCGGATCCTCTGGGAGGACAGCGGAAGGCTCTTCCTGGACGCCAAGGAGATCCACGGTCGGGGGCCCGGCACGGTCCCCGTGAACGTCACGGTGCTGGGAATGGGGCGCTACGGCTCTGCAATGGTAAGGTCCCTTGCGTGGTACGGCCAGATGAAGGGCTACTTCATCAACATCGACGTCTACGAGGCGGATCCCTTGGCGGAGGAGCACTTCGCCTACATCTGTCCCGAGCTAATGGCTCCCGAGCACAACGGCAGCACCGACGAGGGCGAGGCCAAGTACAAGATCACGATACATTCCGGGACGGACGTTTTCACCCGCTCCTTCATCGAGGCCTTCAAGAAGGGACTTCCTCCCACAAGGATCATCGTTTCCCTTGGAAGCGACGAGAGGAATATCCGGGCGGCCGTGGACGCAAGAGCCTTCTGCGAGCAAATGGGGATCCACCCTGTGATACAGGCTGTGGTCCACGATACGGATACCGCCGAGGTGGTCAATGACGCCGTGGATCTGAGGAACAGCTCCTACGACATACAGTGCATAGGCGACTTGGACGATTCGTTCTCTGAGAACGTGGTCATCAATTCTGAGCTGGTGGATCAGGCTCTGAAAAGGCACCTTGCTTGGGGCAGCGAGGAGGAATTCTGGCGGTATGAGTACAATTTCCGCTCATCGATCGCCTCTGCCATACACCAAAGAGCAAGAGTGGGCTGCGGAGTCCTTACAGGTGAGGACCCGGACGTGGATCAGGTCAGAGACCTTGAGCACTGCCGCTGGAACGCCTATATGCGCAGTATCGGCTACATATACAGCGGGAGCCGGGACAAGTCCACAAGGAACGACCTTGGAAGGCTCCACCACGACCTTGTGAACACTTCTCTGCTCACAGATAATGACAGAAAAAAGGATACTAATATATAGTGTGCGGCCTTGCAATTTCCTGAGGACTGTGTTATAATAAATGAAGGGAGATCTCCCGAAAGGCAAATTCTCAAATAAGGAATGATGATATGAGTAACAACAGCAAAGAAAAATACCAGCTCCAGGTGCCGGTGTCGAAGCTGAGGCCCTGGTCAGCGGCTGCACATATAGGAGCTGCCATGCACATCATCGCACTGGTGATATTCCTCGGGCCAGAGGGCGGCTTCACAGGAGGCGCTATCCGTGTCTTAGCTGCGATCCTCCAGATAATCGCCGCAGGTGCCATGATCTACGGCTTCGTGAACATGATCCTGCTGAAAAAGAAGGGCAGGCTCTTCACGCCCACTGAGCTGGAGAGGTCCCTTTCCTTCGGAGCAGTCGCCGGCGGCGGACTTTTGGCCATACTCATCGCAGTTATGCAGCTCATATTCCTGACCTCATCGTCCATGGTGCTGCTGATGCTCTTCGGCGGAGCCCTCGCACTGGACGGAGCGCTCTACATATACACTGTTTTTGCCAAGGACTGAAACGGCGCCTCCGGGGGAGGCGTCTTCTTTTTTATTCCGAGCGGAGCGTTCGGGATCGGAATGATCTGCAAAAAAGCGGTCCATAATAGGAGCGGAGGGGGGAGAATGTTAACAAAGTGTGAATTTTTGGAAAAGCTCTTGACAAATGAAATTTAATTTGATACAATCTAATTGTACACGAAGCAAATACCCAAAATGATAAAAGGAGGAATAGTGTATGTCGATCTACGATCTGAAAGTCAAGAAGAGAAAAGAGGGCGAGCTTGATCTCGCTGATATGAAGGGCAAGGTGCTGCTCATCGTCAATACAGCTACCGGCTGCGGCTTTACTCCTCAGTATGAGGGTATCGAGAAGCTCTATGAGAAGTATCACGATCAGGGGTTCGAGGTGCTCGATTTCCCCTGCAATCAGTTCGGGAACCAGGCTCCCGGAACTGACAGTGAGATCCATGAGTTCTGTACAGCAAGATACAAGACACAGTTCGACCAGCTTGCTAAGGTAGATGTCAACGGCGAGAACGAGTCACCTGTGTTCACTATACTTAAGGCCGCCGCCCCCGAGGACTCCGAGGTGAAGGGCCTGAAAAACAAAATGGCTGTCAAGGCTATCGAAAAGATCAGCAAGACCTGCCAGAAGCCCGGAGACATCCTCTGGAACTTCACAAAGTTCCTGGTGGACAGGGAGGGCAACGTTGTAAAGCGCTACAGCCCCACAGCTCCCCCGGAGGACATCGACGCAGACATCGCAGAGCTCATCTGAGCTGAGAAAGGAGCATAGATATGGCAGTTATCGAGGTAAATAAGGATACGTTCCCGGAGGAGGTCCTCTCCTCGGACAAGCCGGTAGTGGCTGATTTCTACGCTGACTGGTGCGGCCCCTGCAAGGCCATGCGCCCGATCCTGGAGGAGCTCTCCGGACAGCGTGAGGACGTGAAGTTCGTTTCTATCAACATCGACGACGAGGACGAGCTTGCGGACGAGTACGACGTTTCTTCCATTCCCTGCCTCGTTGTATTCAAAAACGGCGAGGAGGCCGCAAGGAGCATCGGTATCAAGCAGAAGGACGCTATCGAGGAAATGGTCGGAGGGATCTGAATGTACGACATCATCATTGTGGGAGCCGGTCCTGCCGGCATGACCGCCGCTATCTACGGACGCCGTGCCGGGAAGAGCGTGCTGGTGCTGGAGGCTGCCAGCTACGGCGGCCAGATCATAAATACTCCCGATGTGGAGAACTACCCCTCGGCAGCACATATCTCCGGATTCGACCTTGCGACTCAGATCTATGAGCAGGCCAAGGGCCTGGGCGCTGAGTTCGTGTTTGAGAAGGTGACAGGCATCGAAGACGGCCAGATCAAGACCGTCGTCACGGCCAAAAACCGCTATGAGGGCAGAGCTGTGATCCTTGCTACCGGCTCCGAGAACAGGAAGCTGGGAGTAGAGGGCGAGGACGAGCTGGTGGGCAGGGGAGTCTCCTACTGCGCCACCTGCGACGGAGCCTTCTACCGGAAGAAGAGGGTCGCTGTTGTGGGCGGAGGCAACACCGCTCTGGAGGATGCGCTCTACCTTGCTGATCTTGCGGAAAAGGTCTACATCATACACCGCCGGGATCAGTTCAGAGGCGACGAGACCACCGTTTCACGGCTCAAGGAGCGTGAGAACGTGGAGCTTGTGATGAACAGCCGTGTGACCGGCCTTGTGGCTGAGAAAAAGCTGAAGGCAATAGAGGTCACCGACAACGAGGGCAATGTCTCTCAGATCGAGGTCAACGGCCTGTTCGTGGCCGTGGGAAGGGTCCCCGAGAACCAGAACTTCGCCTCCGTTGTCGAGCTTGACGGCGCAGGCTATGCCGTGGCAGGGGAGAACTGCCGCACAAGGTCCGCCGGGATCTTCGTTGCAGGCGACAACCGTGTCAAGGACGTCCGCCAGCTGGTAACTGCCACCGCAGACGGTGCAGTTGCCGCAACTGAGGCCATAAAGTACCTTGCGTAAAAGTCGGGATCTGCCCTTGACAAAAAGCTCGCCCTGAGCTATAACCCAAGTTTGCCACTAAAAGAAGCAAAATCAAGCCGTGAAGGAATAAAAAATCGGCTATATAGCAGCAAAAACGACGCCATATAGCCGATTTCTAATTTTGATAAAATAGCACCACAATCATATACCCATGTTG
>JAFUAO010000003.1 GCA_017460665.1 Ruminococcus sp. | reverse complement strand
GTCGATAGGCTCAAAGTGTAAGCGTGGCGACACGTTCAGCTTGCGAGTACTAATAGGTCGAGGGCTTTTCCTTTTGCTTCTAATGTTCTCCCTCTTTCATTGCAAAAACTTTATTCAGTTTCCAAAGTCGGTGTTTATGGCGCAGAGGTCACACCCGTTCCCATTCCGAACACGGAAGTTAAGCTCTGCCGCGAAGATGATACTTGGCTGGCGACGGCCTGGGAAAGTATTTCAATGCCGGCACTAAGATAAACGGAAGTCGCAAGGCTTCCGTTTATTCATATCGGGCCATTAGCTCAGTTGGTTAGAGCATCCGGCTCATAACCGGACGGTCTGGGGTTCGAGTCCCTAATGGCCCACCATATCGTCATGACTAAATTGATGACATGCCCAAAAAAGCCCGAAATATCGGGCTTTTTTGCTACCCAAATCTCGAAAAATTTACTTCGATTTTCATAGATGACATTGGGGTGTTTTAGGCCTCTGGCTGGATTTGAACCCTCACAAGGGAAAATTTTGGAGTGAATATTGGTCGAAATACAGGCAAATCTCGATTTTGTCAGCAAAAAATAGTACACAAAGTTTCGGACTCGGTTTTAGTGGTTTTCACGAAATGTGAAAACACTGGAATCGAGTCCTTTTTTGTTTCCCCGAAAACCAAGTGATAGTAAACCTATCAGCAATTTGTGAGCCGTTTTTGACGGCATCGGTTGCAGGTCGGGAAACTGCACCACCGAGAGCAACTAAAGCCGCTGTGAACGATTTTTGAGCCTCCTGTGGCAGATACATAGAAAGCAGATCACGCCTGCTGTCTATGGAATAATTATGTAACAGGAGGAATCAGATGAACAAATTCTACATGAACGGTAAGCTGATACACAAGGCTTCCGATCACAACACCAAACGCTGTGAGGTCGAGAAATGGGTATTCCTTCCTCACTCCGACTTTGAAAGGCTGAAAGCAAACCCATATCAGGAGCATGAAGCTAGAGTGCTTGCAGCCCTGCCTGAGAGCTGTGGGCTTCCTGACGAAATATCTCAGGGGCGAGGCTATCTTCCTCTCGGCCACTATGCCCGACCATTCGGCTCTATTTCAGCGGTATATCGGCGATGCTAAGTGCAGAGAGCTGATCTTGGACAAGCAGGATACACGGTTTTTCCAGAAGTGCAGGTACAGCTATCTCGGCATGACGGATATGGAGGCCGTCGCTCAGAGGGCCTTAGACTATCCTTCCAGCCTGATCATAGTCAACAGCCGAAAGACCGCAAGGGAGATCTATCGGCTGCTCACCGGGCGGAAATACCACCTTTCCACCTATATGACGCCCTTTGACAGGTCTGAGACTATCCCTAAGATCCGCAGGGATCTGGCTGACGGTGAGAAGATCACTGTCGTATCCACCTCTCTCGTGGAGGCCGGAGTAGATCTCTACTTCCAGGCGGTATTTAGACAGCTCGCCGGCCTTGGCAGCATTTTGCAGTCCGGCGGCAGGTGCAACCGTGAGGGCAGGCTGGATCACGGCGATGTTTTCATTTTTGAGACCGAGGACAAGCTCAGAGGAGACATGAAGGTGAGAGCAGCGATCGTCCGGGACCTTTTGGACCGTGGCTGCGAATTGACCTCTGAGGAGAGCATCAAGGAATACTACAGCAGGCTCTTCGCTTACTCGGACGAGCTGATAGAGCAGAATTCCATTTCAGCCGGCGTGGATCGCCTTGACGGGATCCCGTTCAGGTCCTACGCTGAGGGCTTTGGCTTCATCAAGGACGAAACGGTCAGTGTCGTGATCGAGAGCTGCGGCGAGGCTGCCCAACTCGTAGAACAGCTCCCCTTCGGCGGAAAGACCGTAAGGCGAAAGCTGCAAAGATATTCCGTGTCGCTGAGAGTACACGGCGAGCTTGACAGGGCGCTGAAGGCAGGGCTCCTCAGGGAGACCGACAGCGGCTTTTTCATATTGTCGGCAGGCGACCGCTATAACAGCGAAACAGGGCTCGATATAGACTATCAGCCTGACTATATCGATTAAGGAGCGTGATGAGATCGAGCTACGGATCCAAGATAATGGTAGATGGCGAGCTCGCCCTCTTCACAAGGCCGGAAATGAAGGCGGAGCGTGTGAGCTATGACGTTCCCACAGTGTCAGCCATGGAGGGGCTGATCAAGTCGGTCTACTGGAAGCCGGCTATCAGGATCGTAGTGGACCGGATCGTGGTATTCGCCCCCATACGGTTCGTGAATATCCGCCGAAATGAGATCAAGACCAAGATCCCTCTCAGGTCAGTGACCTCTCAGATGAGGGGCACCGGCAGCGCCGAGATCTTTGCCTCGGAGCAGCGCAGCCAGCGTGCCGGTATGCTGCTGAGAGATGTGCGCTACGGCATAGAGTTCCACTTCGAGCTAACAGGGAACAAGTCGGACCACCCCGACGAGAGCGAGGAAAAGCACTACAACATCATGCTGAGGAGGCTGAAAAACGGCCAGTGCTTCCGCCAGCCCTGCCTTGGGTGCAGAGAGTTCTCCGTCAGCAGGATCGAGCTGGTGGAGGACTTCGACCTGTCCGGCGTCCATGAGTCCCTAAAAGGAGACATCGACCTGGGCTTCATGCTCTACGGGCTGAGATTTGAGGACGGCGGAGTCCCCGTGAACGGGAACTGGGAGGATCCGAAGTTCTCCGACAAGGCCGAGCCGCTGTACTACCGGCCTCACATGATAGACGGAGTCATAGATGTTGCAAGGTACAGGGAGGGGATAATATGCTGATAAGGGCGCTGTGCGACTACGCAGACAAGCAGGCGGCCAGCGAGAAGAAGCTCCCGGAGTGCTTCGGTGAGCAGGACATACACTACCGGATCATACTCTCTGAGGACGGCAGTTTGAAGCAGATCATCCCCTTCATGATGAAGAGGACGATCAAGGACAAAAGGGCAAGGACAAGATCATCGAGGTGCTGGGATCCCCCATTTGCACGGCTTACCGGAAATTCATCGAGAGCTGGAGCCCTGAGAACGAAACTGAGAACGCTGTCCTCAAGGAGCTGGGGAAGGGCTACAAAGGGGCATATTTCGGATTTGCCCTAAGTGAGAGCTCCGGCTATCTCGAGCAGGATCCCCAGCTCATAGAGAAGTATCAGTCCCTTGCTGCGAAAGCCCCCGGCCCAGATCCGAAGGACGTTTCAGTTTGCGGTATATTGGGGGAGAGGCTGCCGATCGCAAGGCTCCATGACAAGGTAAAATTCCCCGGAGGACAGGCATCCGGCTGTCAGCTGGTTTGCATGAACGACACCTCCTTTGAGTCATACGGAAAGACCCAGTCGTTCAACGGCAGCGTCTCCGAGGAAGCGATGAAGAAGTACACCGGTGCGTTCAACAAGCTGCTGTCAGACAGGAAGCACCACTGCACTATCGAGGGCATGGTGCTGATATGGTTCGCCATAAAGGAGGACGACAGCGAGGAATGCAGCGTGTTCTCGGCCTTTCTTGGGAACTCCGGCGGCGACGAGACCGATGAGACTATCGCTAAGTTCATGCAGTATGCAGGGAAGGGCTACACCGCCGACCGGGAGTCCATAGACAGCCTCTTAGACGATAGCAGCGTGACCTTCTACATAGCCGGCCTTACGCCAAACTCCTCAAGGATCTGTCAGAAATTCATGTACAGAGGTTCCTTTGGAGAGATGCTGGAGGACCTTATGGCCCACCAGAGTGACCTTATGATAAACGAGAAGAACGCCCGGCCGGTATACTTCGGGCGGCTCGCCAAGGAGCTGGTCTCGCCTAAGTCCAGCAACGATCTGGTGCCGCCTCCGCTGATGTCGGCGATAATGCTTGCGGCGCTCAGCGGCACCCGTTACCCCGACGCTCTCCTTGCGACGGTGGTAAGGCGTGTAAAGACCGACAGCGATGAGGAGAACTCGCCTTACACCAAGCTGAACGACACTCGGGCAGGTATAATAAAGGCCTGCCTCAACAGAAAATACAAACAGGAGGAGATCACTATGGCATGGAACGAAGCAAACAAGGATCCCGCATACCTTTGCGGCGGTCTATTTGCGGTCTACGAGAAGATCCAGCAGGACTCTTCAGGGGGCAGTCTTAACCCGACGATCAAGGATGCCTATTTTGCCTCTGCCGCTCACGTCCGTCCAGCGTTTTCCCGAAGCTGGCAAAGCTGGCGCAGAACCACATGAGGAAGCTGAGCGAGGGAACTTCGGTCTACTACAACAGGCTGATCGGAGACATCACCGACGGCCTTAACGGAGGCTTCCCGCCGACCCTCAGCCTCGACGATCAGGGAAGGTTCATCGTCGGCTATTATCAAATGAACAAGAAGCTCTAAACCTCAACTAAAAGTGAATGAAAGGAATACAGATCATGGAGAACGATGCTATCAAGAACAGATATGAGTTCGTAATGCTTTGCGCTGCTGGAGGTGAACGACGACTGGGCGGAGAACGCCTTCGTGGTCAAGGCCAATATCCAGCACCAGCACGTTCACGACGGCAGCCACAGCTACTCCGACAGAAAAAAGGTGGTCCGGAGCGATATAGCCGTGTATAACGACCTTCCGGAGTACGACATCTACGGCGTGACGGACTGTGTGGAATTCATCCGCAGCAGCAGCGGTGTTCCGGTGGAGGGCCATGAGGGGCTCTTTCAGGTGAGGATCGTGGAGTACAAGCCCAGAGCTCCCAAAAAAGGCAGCTTCAACGAGACCGACGCCATACAGGTCTTCGCTCAGAAGATATGCGCCGACCAGATCTGGGACTGTGACAGCGAGGCCTTCATCTACTACGCCGACACACGAAAGAGGGTCCGCCTGCCCTTCGACAGCGAATTTCAGAAGTACGATGAGCTGTTGAGTATCTGGAGAGCGGTATCGAACACGTCTATGAAATGAACGACACCGAGACTATCATGGGCCTAGAGGGTAGCTGCGCCAAGGCGTATTTCAGTATCTTCAACAGGCTGATCCGAGCCCAGAAGGAGGACTTTTTCGTCAGCGGACAAACGAAGCGGCCTCCTCTTGATCCGGTCAATGCTGTGCTGTCGTTCCTGTACACGATCATGACCAGCTCATATGCCTCTGCGCTGGAGAGCGTGGGGCTGGATAGCTGCTGCGGCTTTTATCATTCCTTCCGCTCGGGCAGGCGCAGTCTGGCCTGCGCCTTGGTGGAGGAGGCAAGGTGCATCGCCGAAAGGCTGACGCTCACCCTGATAGATCTCAGAAAGCTGAATATAGGCGACTTTGAAAAGCAGGAGAGCGGTGCGGTCTACCTGACGAAGGACGGCAAGAAAAAGGTCCTGACTGCGTGGCAGGAGAATAAACGGACCACGGACACGCTCACGGGAGGTGAGGACTGATCTATGCATGGGCTCAGGGGGTGGGGATATTTCTGCATGAAGTCCACCGGATTGCCGCAGATACCGCAGACCTTTTGTGAGCCATAGTGTCACCTCCGAGCATAAAAAATCACTTGCAGCTTAGTTTCAAACCGGTCGCAAATGCTTATAAGCGTTATATGAGCATTTTGAGTTTTGGGTATAAGAAAACCGCTCTCAGGTGAGGGCGGTTTAGCCGTTATTCATCGGGTAAATTGTCTAATATTTCAAAAAATTCTTCCGATGTTGCCATTCGAGCATTGCCTGATCGATCAACAAGTATTTCAAGCATACCAACTTTCCTACTTTCTTTTGATCTATCGAATAGTGGCTCATAACACTTAAAGCCGTTCCATTCACAATGATACTTAGCTCCATTAAAGCCGTTATTTTTTGCAAACTCAATTGCTTTGCTAAGCATTATGATCCACTTCCTTTCATGATCTTCTTGGCAACATCTGGTTCTATTATAAGTTTGTCTATCATTAGGAGCTTAGGAACGCTGTCAATAGCTTCTTGAGTTACAGGCTTAAACAGATCTCCATTACTATCTGACACCATTATACCCCCCTCGCCGCCGGAAGTCAACCCTCTATACTCCGAAAGCCGCTCCTGCTCCAGTCTGTCAGCTTCTTACTGTGAGCTCAGGCGGTCTTTTATAAGAAAAGCCCCTCCATTCCGGAGGGGCAGTCTGGTATCAGCGGAAGGAAAAACGAGTGCTGCGAAAAAGCTGAGACAAGTGCTGCGACCGCTGACTTATATAGTATAGCACATTACTTTCTTGTTGTCAATGCATAAATTTTGTCGTTTCATGCAGGAAATGCTCGGATCTAGGTCCTCGGACTGCATGAGCCGGAGAGTGCCTTTCAGCTCTTTTCTCACCCCATTCCGAGCTCTCGGAGCCCGCCCCTTGCATTTTTCCGAATGTCGTGCTATAATTAAGAAAAAACAAGGAGGGAACGCTTGTGATCTGCAAAAAACTGATCTCAACTATCATATCCGCTTCCATGCTTTTGGGAGCTGTCCAGCTTCCGGCCGTCACCGCCGCTGAAAGCGATCCTTCGCCCCTTATCAGCGGAGCCTCCGGCGGCTACGGCCATGCCGGGGATGAGTGCGATCCCGCTCACGATACCTCTCGTGATGTGCAGAAGGAGGGCGTGGGCAACCCGTTCAACTACGGCGAGAGGAACACTCCTGCTGACGCTTCTGAGGAGGAGATCCGGGCCATAAACCACGCTATGACCGTTCAGGAGGTCAAATACGCTCTGTATAAGGAGATCGACGAGCACTGGGACCTGATCTCCGTGCGCCTTGGCCAGCCCGAGCGTGAGAAGGTCTATGCTCTATTTCTGGGGCTCGGCTCAAGGGAGTCCACTCTTGGAGGTAACGGCGACGGTGCTGACCTTGAGACTGCCCAGCAGAAGGGCTTCGGAGTGGATCCTGCTCACGCCTACGGTACTCTACAGACCGCTGTTACGGCCTTTGCGGATTGTGATCCCACATTTGTGAAGGAGGACAACGTGCCTGAGATGTATCAGTACTCCTTCACTCCCCAGAATTTCTACGACGCCATAATTTCAAACCACATGGGTATCCGCAAGATCCTTCACTTCGTGGAGCTCTGCATAAACACCCACGGCATGACCGGCTATCATGTGGTGAGGAACAGTCTGAAGGGCTTCAATACCGGCTGGTGCGACATGGCGGAGGACGACGGCGCCTACCGCACATACGCCGATGAGATCTGTGCAATGGCCCAGTTCTACTACTACGAGGGCCACCTTTATGACAACGTTTTCACCTGGACCGAGTCCGAGGACGTTGCCCCGTACCGCACCGACGACCGCTGGGAACAGTGGTGGGGCGATACCGAGCCCAGCATGGCTCCGATAGAGGAGGCGCAGGAGAAGGTCCGTGGTGACATAAACGGCGACGGAGAGGCGAATATCGCCGACGCTGTGCTGCTGCAAAAATGGCTCCTTGGGGTGCCGGATACGGAGCTCCCTAACTGGGAGATGGCCGACCTTTGCGAGGATGAGCGCCTTGACGTTTACGATATGATCCTTATGCGGGAGCTTGTCACAGAGGCAGGGAAGACCTGAAAAAAGGGACTGCTCAGCAGTCCCTTTTCGTATACGCTCCGGGAGCGGAGAGCGCTCCCCAATATACTCACGACAGGAGAGAAGCTATGACAAAGGATCTCATCAAGGAAGAGAAAAAGGTCGAGTATCTTGAGCTGATCTACGACCTGATCTTCGTCTATATCATCGGCCGGAACAACTCTCTGCTCCACCATATGAGCGGAGGAGAGATCCAGCCGGGAATGTTCCTTGCATATGTTCTGTGTACCCTTGCGGTGATCCAGATCTGGAACTATTCCACCTACTACATAAACCTCTACGGAAGGAACGGCCTGAGGGAGCATATCTTCCTGTTCTCCAATATGTTCCTTCTCTACTTTGTGGCAGAGGGCACCCGTGCTCAGTGGGAGAGCTATCACACCCAGTACCATGTGGCATGGGCGGCGATCCTGCTGAATGTGGCCCTGCAATACCTGATAGAGCTCCGCAGCCGCTCCAAGGACCCGGAGCACAGAGCTCTTATCCGACACATCTCAGCGACCCTGCTCATACAGGCCCTGCTGGTGCTGGGGACCATACCGGTCTACAGGCTCACAGGGACCGATGTTTCCGGGATCCCCATACTCTTCGGCATGGTGGCCTCGTCGGTGAAGTCCGGCGGCGGTGCCGCTAAGGCCGTAGACTTCGCCCACCTTTCCGAGCGAGCCATGCTGTATGTAGTGTTCACCTTCGGAGAAATGGTGATCGCTGTCTCGGAGTACTTCACCGGCAGACTTACCCCGGCAAGGGTCTATTTCTCGCTGATGTCCTTCCTGATCGTAGTGGGACTTTTCCTCAGCTACGGCACGGTCTACGACAAGATCATCGACCGTGAGCAGTCCAGCAGCGGCCTTGGCTATATGCTGATCCACCTGTTCATCATATTCGGCCTTAACAACATCACCAATTCCCTGGAATTCATGCAGGACAGCGAGGTGAAGCTCCTGCCGAAAATGGTGCTTTTGATCACGTCCTTCCTGATATTCTATGTGTCGCTGTTCCTGACCACCGGCTACGCAAGGAAGAGCTGTAAGCCAAAGGCCGGCTTCTACCTGACCATGGGAGCCTTTGCCGCTGCCTTCGTGGGACTTATGGCGGCCTTCCGGGAAAATATGTACGTCAACATCGCCGTTACGGTGATCTGCGTTTTCGCAGTTTACAGCGTGATCTACCGTATCGGAAGAGCCAACAGCAAATAAAGAGCCACGGGCGCCTCACCCATGGCTCTGCTCGGTATTTTTGGGAGCTATATTCACGGCGGCTATCCCTGCCGCTATCAGCAGGAGCGCAGCGGCGTGCTTGGGACCCAGCTGTCCGGCCTCCCCTAAAAGGAGAGCCGAGAGGATCACCCCGATCACCGGGTTCATGAAGCCGAAGATCGAGATCTTGGAGACATCGCTGCTCCTTAGCAGGATCCCCCAGAGGGTATACGCAACGCTGGACACCAGCGCCAGATACAGCAGGATAAGTGCGGCGCCTGTGGGCTCAGCGACGGAGGTGGAGCGCTCTCCGGCAAGGGCCAGGCCGCTCTGTCCCACAAGGATCATGACGGCGCCGCCGAGCATGAACTGGAAGCCGCTGAACAGCACAGTGTCGTGGCTTGCGGAATATCTCTTGATCAGCGCCGAGGAGACCCCGTAGCACAGGGCCGACAGCGCCACAAGGCCGTCGCCTAAAGGCCGGAAGGAGAAGCCCTCCGGCGTCAGGTTTATGAGCAGGACTCCTGAAAAGCCCAGCATACAGCCGAGGATCTTCCGGCCGGTGAGCCTTTCCATTTTCATGAAGAGGCTTGCGATGATGATCGCAAAAAATGAGGTCAGCGAGTCCACTACCGCCGAATTCACGCCGGTGGTGTGGGCAAGTCCCAGATAGAAGAAGATGTACTGGCCGACTGTCTGGAAAAGGCTGAGGAAGGCGATCGGTATCAGCTCGCCGGGCCTCGGGAGAAGGAGCCGCCTCCTCATAATGCTGGCAAAGGCGATCACAAGAGCTCCTGCAAGGAGGAACCTTATCCCGGCAAAGCGGATGATCTGCCAGGTGTCGCTGCCTGAGATCCCCCAGAGGCCGTAGCCTATCTTGATCCCGGGAAAGGCGCTCCCCCAGAGAAAGCAGCAGAGGAATGCACCCAGGAATATGAGTGCGTTTTTTTTGTGAGTTTCCATTTTTTCACTTCCAATGATGATCAGGGGCAGTCAAAAACTGCCCATTAGTATTATACTCTCAGGACCCATGATCGTCAAGCACAGCCGGTCTATCCTCCGAAAAACAGCAGAAAACTGGCTCTTTTCAAAAGTTAAGGACTTGTTAAGAAACTCTGTGGTATCATAAGAGCATAGAAAAGACCACTAACGAAACGAGGTAAGATCATGTTTTGGAGAGTACTTAAAAAGGACCTCAAAAGAAAAAAGACCATGAACGTCATACTCCTGCTGTTCGTGATGCTGTGCTCCATGTTTGCGGCAGCCAGTATCAACAACATCATCACCGATGTGGAAAAAGGCAGCTTCTACGCCAACTTGCCCTTCCTCCAGGATCTGGACGTCAAGGTGGGGGACGTGTTCGAGCTGAACGTGGGGGATCTATCTTTACGATATGATCGTGGCCTACATCATGATGATGATCAGTATCATACTCATGATCACAGCCTTCGTCGTGCTCAGGTTCACTATCGGCTTCACGATCGGCGAGGAGTTCCGTGAGATTGCCCTGATGAAGGCAATGGGAGTGCCGTAGGCAACACCTTAGCAACGATTATTTGGTAAAGTTTGGACGGTTGGTTTTACAACAATAAAACCGAAAGGACGAATACAAATGATCGATGCGATGTACAATTACAGACAGGGCGATATTCACACCGCTGAGTTCTCTGACGAGTGGGGCAAGCTCTGCATACCGTTTGAAAATTCTCTGAGCGAGGAGCAGATCGATGTATTCCACAAGATACTTGACTGCGTGAGCGATACCGCCGCCGCTGAGATGAGAGCTGATTACAAGGTCGGTTTCAAGGACGGAGTTGCTTTGATGAAGGAGCTTCAAGAATAATCGCATAGATACTTATTAGGAATTGTCTTATCCCCTATAATTCGGGGATAAGGCTTTTTTTAGGTGATTGACTTTTCCGTAGGTTTTTGGTATAATGTCCATAGGTGACAATTGCATTCTTGTATTTCTGCAATAACAAAAGTATAGTCTATTAAATCTGAGGAGGAAAATAAGAATGGGACTATTCCTTTCAAATCTTCACATACAAAGAACGAGTAGTGTTTCTCTTGATGATTTGAAATCATTTTTGGCAGAGGATATGACTTCAAAGGGATATACACAGCTTGATGCTCCTGATGATGCGGAGGTAAGAGTGGCGATCTATGCTCCAAAAAACAGTTCATGGATAACTGTGGCTTCTGATTGTTTCAATTTTAATGACAATAATGATACGGTTGCCGCTGCAGAACCGATTTCTAAAAGGTTTTGCACGAGCGTTATAGCAATGGCTTGTATGGATAGTGATTATGCCTTTATGCATCTTATCAATACAACTCAAAAAATAGATGGGTGGATCAACTCAGGCTCACCGTATGAGGGAATGAAACTTCCAAGAAGAACGAGCGTAACTCCGTGGAAAATCGTAGTAAGCAATTTTGACGAATTCAAACAAAAAATCAAGGAAAATAGTCCATTTGCAGAGGACGTCCTATTCAGCACCGCAGAATTCATTGGAATGGACAAAGAACAATGTGGTTTAGAAGCGGACAGAACAGAGGATTTTGTATCTGATTCGTCAAAACTTACCTTGCTGTACTTTTCTCTTCTGGAAGGCACAAAGAAAGAGCTACCTAAACTCCGTATCGATTGCTATGATGGAATGCAGTGCAGAACTGATGTCAATTCCGTTGTTTTTGTTAATAATAAGGGTGGCAGATCAAAAGGAGTTGCAATCAAATTCCTTGGCGACTATATTGAAAATGACGAGGTAATAATATATGATGTAACTTTCGAGAGCGATTACGGAAGTGACAAGCGCAAATGTGTTCCTATCACGCTTGAAAAACGTTTAGATGAAAACGGAAATTACATTCTTTGGTGGGAGGACAGAAGTTTCCAGATTCCGCCTGCCGTAAATCCCAATCTTCCCTATTCAAGACGAGATCGATTGGAATTTGAAAAGCAATTCGGAGTTCGTTTTTTTGTCAAGGGTAACTCAGAAAAATTCCGTGATGTTGAAGTTCATATTATTCCCCTCGAAAATCCTCAAGACGGTTATGTATATTGGACTGTAAAAAAACGCCCACAATGGTGACGGAATTTGAATCAATAATGGATTATAGTGACAGATGAGAAAATAAAAAACGAAAAAAATTATTTATCTTAGTAAGTGATCCACAAAACCATAGCCTACTGACGCACTCAAAAACCGTCCCACTGGGGTCATGATCGGAATTGTGGAGCGTACCACAACAAGCAGATACCCAAATGGAACTGAATACTAACCGCAAGCTCTCGGAAACGCCCTGCAAGCGTTTCTGAGGGCTTTTTCTTTTCAGCGGTTAAGTTTACGCTCCGCAAGGCTGGTGGTGCTGGACATAAACCTCCCGGACGTGAACGGGTCCTCCATTTGCTCAAAGCTCAGAGAGACCGCCGATACTGATCCTCAGCGCAAGGACCGGCAAGGAGGACAAGCTGAACGGGCTCGACCTCGGAGCAGACGACTACATCGAAAAGCCCTATGACATCGACATACTGATCGCCAAGATCAAGGGGATCTTCAAGCGCCGCTATCAGCGCAGCATCATCAGCAAGATCGTGGACAAGATCTGTGCAAGATACGCTCCTCAGCTCTCCATGAGCGGCACTGAGCTAAGGGTGGAGCGCTACGACGACTGCATACTCTCCTGCGACCCGGACAGGCTGGGGAGTGCCTGCAAAATCTGGTGGAGAACGCCATAAAGTACGGCGACGGGCGGCAGATCCGGCTCGGCTTCGACAAAATGGACGGCTGCGAGCTGATAACTGTCTCCAACACCGGCTGCTCTCTGGAGAGCAAGGAGCTGCCGCAGATCTTCGAGAGCTTCCACCGAGGGAACAACTCCGCCGGAGTACAGGGCAACGGCCTTGGACTTTTTATCTGCAAGCGGCTAATGGGGCTCATGGACGGCGAGGTCTACGCCGACATAAAAGACGGTTGCTTTGCCGTAACGCTGGTGGTGAAGCAGGCGTAGCGGCCATGGACAGCGACAAAAAGGGACTGCATATGCAGTCCCTTTTTTACAGGTCTTTCAGCAGCTCAGGGAGCTCACTGAAGCTCCCCAGCTCCGGCACCTCGTGGTCGATCGTGCCGAAGCCGTAGGCGGCGTGTATGAACTCCGCCCCGGCCTTCTCTGCGGAGTCGCAGTCGCCCTGTATATCGCCGATGTACAGCGCCCGGTCAAGGCCGTTGCGCTCCATGATAAGGGCGATGTTGTCGCTCTTCTCCTTCAGGTTGTTCCCGTAGCACTCGATGTCCGAGAAATATCTCCCGAAGCCGTAGAACTCCAGGAACGCCTCGATATATCCGCTCTGACAGTTGCTGACGATGTAGAGTGGATAGTCCCGGCTGAGCTTTTCCAGAGTCTCCTCTAGCTTAGGATAGAGGACTCCGCCGTGCCTGCGAAGATAGTCGTTCTCGTAGCTGCCGCACTGGTCAAGGAGCTCATAGCGCTCACTTTCCGGCAGGTCGCCGAAGAGTATATCAGCGATCCGGTCCATGGTCAGTCCCATGACGTTCATTATATCGCTCTTTGAAACGCCCCGGCGGTCCGGGTAGAGCTGGCCGATCCTCTCGGTCCAAGCTGCGGCGACGTTCTCTGAGGAGTCCCAGAGGGTGCCGTCCATGTCGAATATCAGTCCTGTTTTCATGCTTCCTCCCTCATTCTCTTGTAGATCTCTGAAAGCTGCACTCTGTCCGTGGGGACCTGATCGAGGATAGTGATCCTTCCCGGGCGGACCGTGCGGGCCTTCTCCCAAATATCGGCGAACATCTCCTCATCGATCCCGTAGGCCATGGGGTCGGTCTTCAGTCCGTGGGTGCGGAAGAATGAGACCAGCCCGGAGGGATCCTGTCCCTGGAAGATACAGGCCGGTATGCTCCCCATAGCAACGGCAAGGCCGTGAGTGATCTTGATGTCGGTGTAGTGCTCCTCGATAGCGTGGGCGAAGAGGTGCTCGCTTCCGCTGCACGGCCGAGAGGAGCCTGCGATCTCCATAGCCAGACCGCCCATGACAAGTGCCCTTGACAGGATCCTGATGAAGACCCTGCTCTTCATATCCTGCTGATTGCAGTGATAGACTGAATCGTAGCTCATGCGGCTCAGTGCGTAGGCGAAGTCGTCGATCCTTTCGCTGCCCTTTTCGGCGGCCAGCTTCCAGTCGAAGAGAGCCGTGTGCTTTGCGATAGTGTCGCCTATTCCGGAGAGAGTCTGCTCCTGAGGAGCGTTGACGATCATATTCGTATCGACTATAATTGCAGTCGGGATCTTGCAGTCAAGGGTCTTCCTTGCCTTGCCGTAGGTCTCCAAAACGGCGAAGGGCGAGGCCAGGGAGTCGTTGCTGAGGGAGGTTGGCATACAGATGTAGACCGCCTTGCTGATGTGGGCAGCGTACTTGGCCGTGTCCAGGACCCTTCCTCCGCCGATGCCGATGATGACCTTGATGTCCTCCACGCAGACCTTTTTGGCGATCGCAACGGCCTCGTCGAAGCTGGCGCCGTCCATGGCGTAGATCTCGGCGCCGCCGAAGTCTCGGCTTATCTCGCCGATCTTCTCCTGATAGATCCCGATGAGGAACTCCTCGGAGATGATGAGAGTTTTCTGGCCGATGATCTCGGGGATATAGCGCTTTATGATCTCGTCGGAGCGGAAGAAGGCGTCCTCCTCCACCGCAAGACAGATCGGCAAGTTGAAACGTGTGTGCTGGTTCATAGAAACACCTCGCAATATAAAAAATGGGAAGAAGATCATTGCAAGCCGACAGGCGGCTTGCGGCGAAAAAAATGCGATCGTGGGCAGGGGACGCCTTCTCTTACAAGGCGTCCCCTCTGAAAAAACAGTCCCCCGGACTGTTTTTTCATTCACCCCTTGCGAGGCGCTTCAACGCATTGGGGCTCTGCCCCAAACCCCGCTGGGACTCTGTCCCAGACCCTGCCAAAGGGATGTGATCCCTTTGGAAACCCGATATTATTATTTCTATCCACTCCCTGATAAAGCTATTATACCACACTCTAAGAAAAAATACAACTCCTCCCTTCGTTGACGAACGGGCGGCGGTCCTCTGTCAGATATTATCCCATATTTCGGCTAAAGCAAAGCCCCGGAAAAGCTCCGGGGCTGTTTTTTACGGAAGGCTCTCCAGAAGCTCCTCCACCAGAGCCCTGTTGATCTTAGCCACCTTGCAGTAGTGCTTGTTGACCTCCAGCATATTTCCGGTGGGGCTCTCATTGGCGTTCCTTGCCATGCAGATCGAGCAGTGATCCTCCTCGCACTCCATGCACTCCGGGAAGTCCCTCCGGCGCAGCTTTCTCAGGAAGAGCACATTGGGAGACTCCTTCCAGATCTTCTCCAGTGGATCCTTGTTCAGGTCTCCCAGGATATAGCTCTGCCAGCCGGCGCATGGGCAGAGGGTCCCGTCCGCACGGACCGAGATCCCCGAAACGCACACTCCGCAGAGCCCTTCGTCGCTGCTGTCGCACTTCACACATTCCTTGTCTTTTTTCTCCTCGACGTGGGCCCTGTAGCCGCCGTCCTTTTCCAGGACCGACTTGTAGACCTCCCTGACCTGATCCAGCGAGATCCGGTGGTCCAGATCGCCTGAGCTCAGGTCGTATCTGGCCATAAGCACCGGGTCGGTGACGGCGTGGATCTTGTGCTGAGCCGCCCAGTCGAGGACACCGTCGGCGCTCTTGCAGTTCTCCTGCATGATCTGGCAGTTGATCTGGACAGGGACCTCGGTCTCGATCAGCTTGTATATAGCGTTCAGGGTCTTCTCATGGGAGCCCGGCATCAGGGTGATGCTGTCGTGGACCTGAGGATCCATGCTGTAGAGGGAAACCGCCGCCTCGGAGATACGGGCCTCCTTCAGCAGACAGACGGTCTCATCGTCAAGTAGGGTCAGATCGCTGAGGATACTAAGGGAGAAGTCATAGCCTGATATGAGGCGGAGCATATCCTTGAAACGGCTGTGGGACATAGGCTCACCGCCGGAAAGAGCGATCGAGAGCACGCCCATTTCGTTTGCCTGACGGAGGATGCTCTCGAAGAGCTCCATGTCCATTTCCTTGGTCTTTGCCGGGTGAGGGATATAGCAGTGGACACAGCGCTCGTTGCAGCGTGTAGTGATCTCTATCTGCATGGAGACCAGGTGAGGGTGCTCCCTGAAATGCTGAGAGAGCACCTCCTGGGTGGAGTTATCAGAGCGCAGGATCTTCTCAGAGCCGATGTACTCCAAATTTACCGGAGCCACATTTGCGTAGTAAAAGGGCTTGTCCTTGCTGTCGAGCTCCTCGTCGCTCTGGCCGCTGACGATGAAGCCGTCCTGCTCCATGACGCCGTAGAACTCCGCAAGATCATCGGAGATCATATCAGCCGGAGCGTTGAACTTCTGGGAGACCTCAGCGCAGATCTGGTCAAAGGGGCGGCTCTTCTTAGAGAGGACCTCAAGAAAGACCGCACCGGTCAGGTTCACGACCCTGTCCGTTTGAGCCCACTTGTTGACGATGTAGCCGATCTCTTCGTATCTTCTGTAGAAAACGTTCTTTTTAAGTCTGTATAGCATAATGGTGACCACCTATCCTTTATATAGAGTGAAACCGCAGCAGTCATTGAGCTGCGGACGATAGCAGGAAGCAACGTATGAGCGCTGATCCTTCTCCTGAGCGATGATCTCGGGCTTCTGATATGTCATGGTAACACCTCCTTTTTTCGGCAGATCTCACGCCTTTTTTATGATCGTACCAGTTTTTTCCTCGATCGTCACCACACAAAGGTATAGTTTTCACAAATTCTTTTGAAGAAAGGGACTTGGCAGGAGCTCCCGATCGTGGTATAATTATCATAACGGCACAAAGGAGGTGCATTTATGGAGATCACTGTTGAGAGGCTGAGGGAGGAGGACCTGGAGGAGACCTTCGCCATGTGCATGAGGGCCTTCCGGGAGGAGCACTCTCTGGAGGAGGTCAGGCAGGTCTATGAGCGCCTCCGTGACGACCCGGACTACTACTTTCTGCTTGCGAGGGCTGACGGCAGGATCGCCGGCTATACCACCATGGCTCTGGTCTGGGACCTGTTCGACGGGAAGGCTCCCATAGCGACGATCTGGTATGTCTGTGTGGATCAGGTCTTTCGCCGGTGCGGCATCGCAAAGCGGCTCCTTGCTGAGGCTGAGCGTATCGCCGTGGAGGAGCGGGGCTGTGAGCTGATGCTGCTGACCTGCGCCGAGAAGAACACCTCCGCCCATGAGCTCTACCGCAGCGCAGGCTATTCCGACAAGATCGACAGGGCCTTCGTGAAATATCTGGACGACGAGCTATAAAAACAGCCGCAAAGGAGATCCTCCCTTGCGGCTTTCGTTATATTCATTTTTGCTCTGACCAGTAAGGCAGGGACGAGATCAGCTTGGAGTCCAGCATCTGGATCGCCAAGGCGTCCTTTCCGGTGATCCCGTCACCGGGGTCGCAGCAGTCCGCTGCAGCCATGCCCTCGTCGGAGAGAGGGTACTTTGCCGGGAGGGACACATATTGCAGGATCGCAACAGCGTCGTTGAGGTCCAGCTTTCCGTCGGCGTTGGCGTCGCCGGTGAGGACCTGATCCTCTTCGGTGGTCACAGTTGTCTCAGCGGCTTCGGTAGTCTCAGGGACCTTGTTGGCCGGGATATTGTCGCCTGCAATGTCCAGCAGAGCCTGCTGGAGGACGGTGTCGCTCATCTTGCAGCTCTTTCTGTCGTACTGTCCGCCGGGAGTGTCCCACATAACGGGGCAGAGCTGACGGGAGTAGGCCTCGCTGCAAACTGACGTGAGGAACCTTCTGATAGAGTCCAGCTCCTTGTTCTTGATCGGGCAGCCGTACTCGCCGATGATGACGGGCACGCCCTTGTCGATGAAGGTGTACTTTAGCTGGTCCATGTCGTTCTGGAGAGTCTTCACCTCTGCCTGCGTTCCCCAGGTCGAGGAAGCCTTGCCCCAGTCTGCGTCCTCTTCAAGGATCGCAAAGCCGACAGGAGAGTAGTAGTGTACCGAAACTGCCATCCTTCCGGCAGGGTCATCAGGCATCTTGAACATAGAGTCGCAGGTGCAGGAGAGGTCGGTGTTGTAGCCGGAGATCAGCAGGTGGCGCTGGCTGTTGTTGCCGCCGGAGGCTCTGACAGTGTCCACGAACTTCTGGTTGATCTCGTTCACAAGGGCGTAGGACTGGTCCTTGCCATTGGTGCCGCCCCATTTGTTCCAAAGGGTATCCCAGCCCAGCTCCTCGTTCTGGGACTCGAACATAAGGTGGTCGCCGTAGTCCTTGAAGCCCTCACAGATCTGGTCCCACATTGTGGTGTAGCGCTTCATGCACTCGTCCTTGTTGTCGGGGAATTTGTTCACCCAGCCGTTGTCGTAATGGATATTGATGATAGCGTACATATTTGCGTCCAAGGTCCAGTCTACGATCTGCTGGACCCTTGCCATATAGTCAGGGCTAATGGTGTAGTTGTCCCCCATGAGGTTGGACCAGGCCACAGGGATCCTCAGCACGCCGAAGCCTGCCTCAGCGTAGCCGCTGATCATATCCTCGGTGATCACAGGGCTGCCCCAGGCGGTCTCATAGGAGGAAACGGTGCCGTCCCCCCACTGAGCGATCCAGTCGCCGCAGGCCTCCATCGTATTTCCGAGGTTTATGCCGATGCCCATGTCCCTTACCAGCTCCATGGTGGAGATCTCTCTCATCTGGCCGGAGACTGCCTCCGCCTCGCCGGGGATCATGGTCAGCACTGAAACTGCGCTGACAGCGGCGGTCAGAGCAGCGGGAAGTCGTCTGTATAGCTTCAAAACGATCAGCTCCTAAAAGTGTATTTTATGATACGATTATACACCATAGGTTCGGAGAAATCAACATATAAAACGGACGATAGGTGTACAAAATGGAACCTGCTATCCGGCGAAGGCCCTTCGGTAGCTGATCGGGGTAAGGCCGGTCTCCTTGGAGAACTGGTGGAGGAAGTATTTGCTGTCGCTGTAGCCGCACAGCTCCGAGATCTGAGTGGTGCTCATGTCGGTGGTCAGCAGGAGCTGCTTTGCCAGGGAGAGCCTGGCGTTTATCCGGTCCTTGTGGAAGCTGGCACCGAAGCATTTCTTGTAGCTGTGGCGGAAGGCGTCGGGCTCGCAGGAGGCAAGGGAGGCCAGATCCTCCGGCTCGAAGGTGGAGCCGGGGGAGAGGTAGATCCTCTGCCTCACACCGGAGAGCTGCTTGTAGCGGAAGGCGCTGCGGCGCTTTTTCAGCTCTGCGGCGGCGGAGCTGTTCTTCTCCCGGCAGCTCTCAAGGACCTCGGAGAAGCTGCGGCCGGAGCACTTCTCCGCAGAGCATACGAAGGAGCTCACACCGCAGGCCTTCAGGTAGCTGCTCTGCTGAAGGAGGAGGGCCGTGAGAGCGTCGGCTGCCAGCTCCTCGGTGCCGCTCTGTAAGAGACAGACGAAGGTGTCCTCGGAGATCCTTCCGGCGATATTGGGCGAGGTGCAAAGGCTCTTTACCGCCTCCGCAGCGGAGCTCACCGCAGAGATCCTCCGGCGGCTGTCAGCGGAGCTCTCCTCAAAGAGACAGACCCTCAGAACTGCCATTATGCAGCCTCCGCCGCTGACCTCGCTGATCGTCCCGTAGACGTATCTCAGGCCCATTTCGCTGTACAGTCCGGTGAGGGAGTCCCTTGTCTCCGACAGGTCCTGACACATCAGCAGGGACCGCAGGTCGTTCTTCATCCTCAGGTACTCCAGCGCCACGGCAACTGTTTTCAGCCAGTGGTGGAGGAAGCTGTCGTAGCCTATCGGCTTCGAGTAGCGCAGGACGGCGTGTCCCATGATGTGGGTCCTCAGGAAGATCGGCACGAAGTAGTAGGCCGCTGGCTGGTCGGTATCGGCGAAAAAGGCCGACAGCTCCAGCTTTTCCGCCTCAAAGGGAGCTTTTCCTGCCCAAGGCGTCACGCAGTGGCAGACCACCCCGTCTGCGCTGCCGGAGGAAAGGTCGTACCAGTCTTTGAGCAGGCACAGATAGACGGTCTCGGAGTCCCGGATCATCCACTGATACTCGCTGATGATACGGGTGAATTCCTCTATATTACGGCAGTCCACGAAGCGCTGCTCCATGGTGTTGAAAACGGTGAAGAAGATGTTCTCACGCTGGCGCTGGGTGTAGGTCAGGTCGCTGATGTAGTGCTCGTAGTCGCAGGGGCAGGTGCAGCTCCGGCCGCAGATCAGCTCTCCCGGCGGCGGTGAGAACTCAGGCAGATCCTGTCCGTTAAGGAGCATACAGATCCTCTCGGCGGCCTCCTCGCCAAGCTCTCTCCTTGCACGGCGGAGGCTGGTCAGCAGGGGAGAATACAGGATCCGCTCGTCGGAATACTCGTATGTCACCACCGTTACCTGCTCCGGGACCTTGATCCCGGCGGTGACGAAGCTGCTCAGCAGCCCAAAGGCCATGTGGCAGCTTGCGCAGACGATCGCCTCCGGCAGGGGGAACTGCCCGGAGATGTAGCCCTGAGCCAGCTCGCTCCCGGAGTCGGTCCAGAAGTCGCCGCAGTGGATCCTCTCCTGCTGGACGGGGATACCGTGGCGCTTTAGGGCCCGGATATAGCCCTCTGTGCGGAGCCTGGCCACCTCCGACTGGGAGGGGCCTGTGAGCAGGTCGATCGACGTGCAGCTGTGGGCCTCGATAAGGTGAGAGGTCAGGAGCTCCATATCGCCGGAGTCGTCGGTGTTGATGTAGACGCAGCGCTCCTCCGGGAACTCAGGCAGCCTTGCTCCCGCCGCTATCACCGGAAGATCGGTCTCGCCGATCAGGTCGGCGACCATTTTTTTCAGCCTCACATCGGCGAAGGACTCGGTCAGAAGGATCAGCCCGCTGATGTCACGGGAGCGTATCAGCTCATAGATCCTGTGCTCGCTGAGGAGCTCCAGACCGTTCTCGCCGAAGTTGTAGATATTCGAGAAAACAGCGGTATCGCAGCCCCTTTCCTGGAGCCGGGCGATGATGCCGCTGATCGTTTCACGCTCAGGGTAATTGCTGGCGCAGGCAGTAACTACACCGATCGTTGTACGCTTTGCAGGCATTTCGGGACCTCCCTTCAGTCGTTCTGTGTCAATTATACCATAGCCCGCAGGAAAATTCAACACCGGCCCTACATTGACAAAAACGAAGGGGAGTGATATAATTGACCTAAACAAGGTAAAGGGCGAGCGCTGATGGAGGATAGGCAAAAAGATCTGGATAGCGCTCCCGGCCTTTGATGAGCGAATGTCATGCCCTCTCAGATGATGAGGCGATCTCCAAAAAAGACGTAAAGGAGCGATATTATGACGAAATTTCAACGAGTCCTCTCAGTGATCACCGGCGCCGCCGTGCTATCCTGCTGCGGCCTTCCGTCGGCCTCGGCGGAGGAGGAGCTGGTCACATCTGACATCAGCTTCACCGAATCGGTGGAGACTATCGCAAACCCCGGCGCAGGCTACACGAATACCCCGTGGTACAGGCTCGCTCCCGGCGAATACAAGCCGATCGACCCCCAGGGCAGCATCGTCCTGTTCTTCATCTACATCGGAGCCTACTCCTCCGGCGCCAACGGCACCCGGACCGAGGGCGCCGACTACGTCCCGGGCCAGGACTATGAGCTGGACGAGAGCTTCTTCCGCTCGCTGAGGGAGAGCTTCGAGAACTGCCGGAAAAACGGCAGCATGATAGCCATGCGCTTCCGCTACGATGAGAACGGCTACGACGACCCGGAGCCCTCCAGCTTCGACATGGTGCTGCGCCACATCGAGCAGATCAAGGAGAGCGGCCTGCTGGAGGAGTACTCCGACATCATCGCCTACGTCGAGACCGGTATGGTGGGCAAGTGGGGCGAGCAGCACGGCGGAAAATACACCTCCCTTGACTACAAGGCTCAGGTCCTTGACGCCTTCGTGAAGGCTGTGCCGGAGCCGATACCGGTCACTGTCAGGACCCCCGATACCTTCGCAAAATGGCTGGGGATAGAGCGCTCCCAGCTTGCTGACGAGGAATGGCTCTCCGGTCAGGAGCTTACCGAGGAGCAGAGCTACCGGCTCTCACAGGCCTACCGTGTGGGACTGTACAACGACGGCTATATGGGGAGCAACTCCGACCTTGGCACCTTCGCCGACCGTGAGACCGAGACCGCATGGCTCAGCAGACAGTGCCTGACCTCCTATTACGGAGGGGAGTTCTCAGGGAACCTCTCCTTCGCTCAGCAGTACGACACCTACCTTCCGGAGAATGCGGTCCCGGAGATGTACCGCACTCACCTGAGCTATATCAACTGCAACATTTTCAGCCTCTACAAGGACTATACCTTCGGGGAGGAGTACTCCGTTCCGGGAGTGGATAACTTCGCATATTATGGCCAGACCGTGTTCCAGTTCATCAGGGACCACCTGGGCTACCGCTTCGTCCTCCGTGACGCAAAAACATCAGGGAGCGTGCCTCAGGGCGGAGATCTTACGGTGGAGCTCAGCGTGGAGAACACGGGCTTTGCCAGCCCGATCCCCAAGGTCAGCGCCAGCCTTATCCTTGAGCGCGAGGGCAGCTATATCTCCTGTCCGCTGCCGGAGGTGGACGCAAACAAGTGGCTCTCCTGCACCACTAATGATCTGAGCCAGACAGTCACTATCCCCGGCGGTCTGGAGCCCGGCCAGTGGAACGTTTATCTGAAGCTGCAAATGGGCGAAAATACCGTGGATCAGCATGATCTGCGTTCGATCCGCTTCGCAAATGAGGGCGTGTGGAACGCCTCGCTGGGAGCAGATCTGGTGGGCAGCGTCACCGTCACGCCCTCGGACAGCACGTCGAAGTATTTCGGTGTGAAGGGCGGCTCCGGCGGCGATAACGGGCGAGTGATGTCGGTCCGTGGCCAGATCGTGGCGGACGGCATGATCTCCTCTGAGACCGAGTGGACCGAGGATATGCTGATCGGCGAGAACGGCGACAACAAGGTCTACATGACCGCCGACGAGAATGACCTTTACATCATGGGACAGCTCCCGGACACAGCGGAGGCTCCGGTGTACAATCTCCGGCTGACCAGAGCCGACGGCGAGAGCTACTGGATCTATTACGCCTCTAACGGCTATGTTTATTTCAACCACGACGGCCGAAGCGGAGACTCCTGCAAGCACGTCGGGAATACGGTGGAGTTCACGATCCCTCTTGAGATGATGGGGCTCTCTGCCGGCACCGAGATCCAGCAGGTGCGGCTCTTCCTACAGGACAGCGCCAACGATTGGGCCCTGCTGGGGGAGGTAAATTCCGAGGCCTGTACCGTCCCGGCAGGCTTTAGAGTATACTCCGGCCGCACTGACGTGAAGCTGACCGAGGGCGAGAGCTACACCGCAGCGCCGGTGACTCTTGTGAAGGACGCTCAGTATCAGTGGTATTTGGACGGCGAGGCTATCGAAGGAGCCACCGGCGAGACCTATGTCATCAACGGGAAGGAAGGCACCTACTCGGTGAAGATCACTGCTCCTGACGGCGCCGAGCGGACAGTGGATACGGTCCGGGTAACTGAGGTCAGGATCTCGGATCTGCTGTACGGCGACGCAAATGTTGACGGAAAGGTGGACCTCCAGGACGCAGTCGCTATCCTGCAATACTCTGCGCTGCCGAAGAAGTATCCTCTTACCGAGAAGGGCGAGCGGCAGGCTGACGTTGACGGCGTCGAGGGGATCTCCGGCAAGGACGCACTTGTGATCCAGCAGGTGGACGCAAAGCTGATCGGGCAGGGACAGCTCCCCTTGAAATGACAGCAAAAGAAAAAACTGCCTCTCGGGGCAGTTTTTTTGTTTATTTCTGAGCAGCTAGGGCCTTGATCTGGGAGTGGTATCCCTGCATCTCACTGTCCTCCGGATCTATCTGGAGCGCAAAGGCGATCCGTCCCAGCAGCGAGCGCAGATACTCCTCCGGCGCCATATCCAGCCTGCGCCGCTTTAGGCTCTCCTCCGCCCCGAATTTGGTGCAGTAGTAGACCTCCTGCCGCAGCGTCCGCCGGAGCTCCCTTGGGACCTTCAGCTTCTGGTTGACTACGATCCCCGTGACCTTCTGCTGGGACCCACGGCTCAGGAAGAGGGTCTTCTTATCGTTGAGCTCAAATCCCATTCTCCGGAGCATCTTCCTGACCTTCCCCACAAGGTGACAGGTGAGCAGGTCGGCCTTTCTCCCGGAAAAGGTCATATCATCGCAGTAGCGAGTGTAGTTTATCCCACGGGCCCTGCACCAGTCTCCAAGGTGTTCGTCGAAGGGCTTCATGACCAGATTGGCGATATACGGCGATGTAGGAGCTCCCTGAGGGAGCACGCTGTTGTGTACGCAAAGCCTCATGAGCAGGACAGCTGCAGCCCGTGAGAGCCCCAGCTGTCTCATGACGTTGTAGACCATGTCGGCGTCGATATTGTCGAAGAATTTGGATATGTCCAGCTTGATCAGGTACTCCTGCCCCAGGTGAGGCGAGGCGTTGTCCCTGAGGGAGCGGCCGGGCTGATAGGCAGTAGAGTATCGTGACGCCTCCAGCCTGTAAAGGTACTGGTGAAGGATCCTGCGCTGGGTCATTTTCAGCAGGCCGTTGGGCACTGACAGCTTTCGGCTCTTGCGGAAAAGCCCCTTTTTTATGACGACAGTATGGTAGTTTTTGTATTTGGAGGAGCCACGCTTAGGCTTTCTGGGGATACGCTCATTGCTGAGCATATACAGCTTCCCCACAGGCACACCGAGAGCTCTTGAGAGCTCCGTAACATCTCTGTCTGTCATAGCTGCACCTCCCAAAAAAAAGAACAGACTGCCGGCACAAAACATTCAAATGCGGCGGAGCTGAATTGAAGTCAACGAAGTTGACTTATTTATTCAGTGGAGCTGACATTTGCTCATGTGGATATTCCTGAAAGCCCTGCGGCGACTCGCCGCAGTATGCAAGTGCAAAACGCTGCCGGCGTCTGTTCGGTCAAGAGCATTATATCACAGCGAAGAGAAAAAGTCAACGGTCAGGCCGAAGGATCTCCCCGAAAAAGAGCGTGCCATAAACAGATACCCATATAGAAGCTATGCCCCGAAGCATCTCAAAGTGCTTCGGGGCATTGTATTTGCCTGCTATGATAGATCATATCGTGAGGATCTTTATTTTCTCAATAGTCTGATCCATTTTCTCTGTCTGTGAGCATAAAAACACTTTGCCCATAAGAATACAAATACGGTCTTCCACCCCGCTTCGATCTCGACGATGTCAGAGTATAAACACTGATCCGCTGAGATCTCTTCTAATACGATCCTATGATCCCACGTTGGGACATATTCATTTCCCTCGTGTATATATATCCCTTCATCCTTATCGAACTTAACGACATTTATTCTGTGTGTTCCAAACGGGATCACGCCAAAAAGCCTAAACTTGTATGATGAACTTGTCCCTGCCTGCCATGTGGAGATCCTTTTGCCCACCGGAGCAAATGTCGCATACGGCCATGCTATATACTGTAATAGCTTGAGCTTCTGCAATTTTTCAAACACTTCATTTTTTGAAGCCGGAAAAATAGAAGTTTTGATCACTACCATCGTATCCCTCCTAACGATCTTTCAAAGCTGATCTTATGCAAATTTCGATCTTTGTCAATAATGATTATAGCATGACATAGCCTCATTGTCAATAAAAAGCCATAGTACTTCTGACCTTGCATCAGAAGTACTATGGCATAAAACTTACATATGAGCACCGCTCTTTGCTGTTACTTCCCGGCAGTCAGAGGGAGCTCTGACTGGCTGTAGATCTTAGCGTCTACCTGCTGGATAACGAGGGCGTCCTTTCCGGAGATACCCTCTACACCGTCAACGTCGGCCTGAGCCTCGCCCAGCTCGGTGAGGGGGTACTTCTTGGGGAGCGCAGAGAATTGCAGGATAGCTACAGCGTCCTGGAGGTCCACCTTTCCGTCAACGTTTGCGTCGCCGTAGAGGAGCTCGCTGTCAGGAGCCTCGCCGGTCAGCTTCAGCAGTCCCAGTCCGGAAACGTCGGTATAGCCCATGCCGCTCAGGTCGTACCAGTTTGCGATAGCCGTGCGCTTGCCCTGGCCGTCGCCGTCGTCGTTGATCTGAGCATCGAAGCCGATGTACTGGCCGGCGGTATAGCCGCCAAGGGTGGACGGGATCGCGATCTCCACCAGATAGCCCTCGTCGGTCTTGACTGCGGAGGAGGTGAAGCGGTCAGTGCTGAGGCCGTCGGTAACGGACTTATCGCCCTCGCAGCTCACTCTGCACTGTATGTCGTCTGCCTCATAGGAGGAGGTCTTGTGGCCGTTCTCGTCGATGAAGATCTCCACAGAGTCCTGCTCGTAGGTGTTGGGGCTGGCCACGCTGAGCACGGGGTCCTTCACCTGAGCCAAAACGTAGATGTTCTTCTTGTCCCAGAGGATCTTAGCCGTTCCCGTTGCGCCGCTTTCAGAGGAGAGCTTGTCGATAGCGATCTGAGGAGCGTCAGCCCACACATCGTCGATCTTGCCGTCGATAGTGGGGGTCCCGTATGCCGCCTGAGCGATAGAGGGGCGCTTTTTCAGGGTCAGCTTTCCGTAGGCCGAGGGATCCGGAGCGGCAGTATCGACGGTCTGAGCGTTCCAAGCCACGCCGTCGATCACCACGTCGAACCTTACCTCGTCGCCGGTGCTCAGGTCCTTTGTGGGAGAAACTGACAGCTCCATGCGTCCGTTGGTCACAGTCACAGAGGAGGTCTTGAAGCAGTCGCCCATAACAGTTGCCTCTGCACCCGGAGCAGTCTCCAGCAGGAAGCTGAGCCTGCCGCCGTTGGTGTCGTAGGCCGCCCGGAAGGAGCCCTTGTCGCCCACATCGTTGACAACTGCACCGTCAAAGATAGAGGTGTTGGTGGAGCTGGCGCTGCTGAGCATATAGGCCGGGATAGACTTTATGGTCTGGATCTCCGCATCGGTGTCGATAACGGCGTCAAATGCGGCCTTAGCCTGATAGTCCTTGTCGAAGAGCAGGGGATAGCCGCCGATCCAGCTGGTAGAGTCTGTTATTCCCCAGATCACGACTGCTGAAAGGTCCACGCCGTCGTCCTTCACACGCTTGTACATCTCGAAGCACTCACGGTAGCGCTCCGCCAGCGTAAGGAGGTCCTCCTCGCTGTTGGACTTGAGGGAAACGTCCAGCTCAGTGACCTGGACCTCAAGGCCCATAGCCGCATAGGAGCGCAGGGCGTTCTCGTACTGGGCGATCGTGGGACTGCTCATGCCGATGTGGGACTGCATACCCATGCCGTCGATGAGGCCCTCCTCCACCAGGGGAGCCAGGATCTCCTGCTGGATATATTTCAGCTTAGCGTCGCTGTACTCGTTATAGTCGTTGTAGAACAGCTTGCAGCCCTTGGGAGCGTACTGCCTTGCGTACTGGAAGGCCTTCTTGATGTAGCTCTGGTCGCCGTAGACGCTGACCCAGCCGGAGGATCCATCGTTCTGGGAGTAGGCACCGGCCTTTCGGATAGTTCCTGCGTCAGAGGCGGCCTCGTTGACCACGTCCCATGCGTAGAACTTCACGTCCGGGTACTCCTTGGCAAGGGTCTCGAAAACGGTCTTTATGTAGTTCTCCATACGCTGGTCCATGACCTCGGGAGAAACGAATGCGCCGCTGTCGCTGTAGTTCTCCTTGAAGAACCAGTCGGGGGTCTGTGAGTGCCAAACGAGGACGTGGCCTCTCAGCTCGATACTGTTCTCGCTGGCGAAGTCAAGGAGGGACTTAGCGTTTTTCAGAGTGATCTGGGGGTGGACCTGGTCGCCGTCGTTTGCGTTCATATATGCGATAGAGGCCTGCTGGTCAAGGAGAGACTCAGGCTTGAGCTCGTTGCCGATAGTCAGGCTGTTGTAGTGCTTGAGGATCAGGTCCTTTGCAGCAGACTGGACCAGCTCGCTGGCAGTTGCCGCACAGCCGATCTTGAAATAGTCCTTGTAGGTCTCACACAGCGAGGGTATGTCGGTCTGGATCTTAGGATCCGGGAGCCTCTCTGCGGAAACGTCGTCCAGATAAAAGCCCATCAGGTCCTGAGGTGTGACTGATGCGTCGGGCTTGTAGGCGGTCTGGACGTAAACGTAGATGTTAGTTGCGTCCTGAGGGATCGTGTACTCGGTGCCGATGTAGGTCCACTGGCCCTTTGCGGCGGTGTCGGTGTAGAGTGTGTAGTAGTTCTCCTTGCCGTCCATATCGTACTGGAGGTTTATTGAGAACTTCTGGGTGTCGGTCCACTCCTCGCCGTCGTACATCACCCAGCAGCCGAAGCTGTAGTAGCCGCCGTTCTCCAAATTCAGCGCCTTGTTGCAGGTGACGCCGTTCCAGAGCTGCTCTCGCCCGTCAGTGTAAAGGGAGTAGGTGCCGCTGTGGGCGGCCTTGTCAGTGACCTCGACGGTAGTATTTGAGCCCCTTCCCTGCCAGTTCATCTTAGTACCGTCCTCGAAGTCGTCGCTGAAGCCGTCCTCGGCCGATCCGCTCTCTGCCGGAGGTCCGGTCACTGAAAAATCGTCGATGTAGAAGTCGGATAGAGTAGCGGCCTCCACATAAACTACAAGGTCCCTTGCGTCCTCCGGGACATTGTAGGTGCCGCTGATCGTGGCCCATTCGCCGCACTTCACCTGAGTGCCGCTGATGTAGCCGTAGCGCTCCTTGCCCTCACTGTCGGTGTACAGGCATTGCAGGCTGAACTGCTGCTGCTGACCGCCCACGGTCTCGTCGTCGTAGTAGACCGCCACGCTGAGCTGGTACTGGCTGCCGGCGTACATGACCTTGATCATGGAGGCGCCTGCGCCGTTCCAGTTAGTAGTCCTTCCGGTAACATAGAGGGACTTGCTGCCGGAATTTGCAGTTGTGTCGGAGAGGCTTATCTCGGTGCTCCCGGAGGTCCTTGCCTTCCAGGTGCCGAAGCTCTCCTCGAAGTCGTTGGTGAGGAGCACCTCGTCGCCCTCGGCAGCATATGCCGGACAGGGGACTGCTCCCACCAGTACAGCGGCTGCAGCCGCTGCTGAGATCAAACGTTTCAGCTTCATTCTCATTCTCCTTTTTTCTGCCTTTCGGCGTTATTTTGATACTGCACAGCACAGGTCAACGCTTGGCGACTACCTGCATGATCATGCTGCCGCAGTAATTACAGCGATAGTTCTCGTCGGCGGCTCCGTTTATGGGAGCAGCACAGTTGGGACAGCGGTCCTTGACGATCTTTTTGGCAAGAGCGGCCTGGAGCTCTCCGCCGTGCATCTCGAGGGTGCAGTTTTTCAGATACCCCACACGGATAGCGCCCCTCACCGAGCCGAGCTTGCGCTTTCGGGAGGAAAGATCGTTAAGGCCGGGGATCAGGCTGACCTTGACAAAGGGAGTACGGATCTTAGAGAAGAACTGCGAGCAGGTCTTGGCCGCATTGAGGAAGCGGATCCGCCTGAGCCGGTTGATCACCGCCGGCAGAAGCACAGCAGCGATGCCGGAGGCGTAGATGATATTGCTCAATATATCGGCCTTTATCAGGTCATAGGAGTAGTAAGGGGACTTGTCGGTCATCAGCAGCTCACGAAGGTAGTCCTTGTCGTTGTAGTTGCCGATCAGGTCCATATCGTACATCACGAAGATCGAGAGCAGGATCAGTCCCAGGACCAAAAGCACGAAGAAAAGCCCAGTTTTCAGCTTCATATTTTTAGCGCAGTAAAAGTCCGGCTTCTTGACGCCCTCCTGCACGTTCTGGGAGATGCTGTAGTAGCGGTCGCCGGCGATGACGCCTGCGAAGAGGTCGAGGCTGCCGCAGTACTGGCATTTCCCGGTGAAGTAAATGCTCTTCTCGATAGGAGCTCCGCAGCTAAGGCACTGACAGGATACCGTCCTGTTGCTGAGCACGGCGCAGCACTGGCCCTCCACATCTTCGAGCCGGAAGCCCTTCATGTAGAGCAGCAGATAGATCCCGAGCTGTTTCCGGATCTTAGAGCTGCTCCGGCCGGTGACCTCAGCAAGGTCCTTTAGGGGGATGATCCCGTCCAGATCTCCCTCGAAATAGCTGGAGAAGAACAGCGCATCGCCGATCATTTTTCTGGAGATCAGCATGATCATGAACAGCACCGCAGCAATGATCATCATTTTGATCGAAAGGTCCATATCCACGGCGCTCATTGCAGTTTCCAGGTCGTCCCGGTAGTACACCAGCATATGGAGGATGTACAGCCCGAAGCAGATCAGGGAAAACCCTGCGAAAATTGCGACAAGGATGTTTTTTGCTTTCAGAGCCTTGATAAGTTTCTCTCTTAGGTACAATATGATCGCTCCTTTTTATCTTTACACTATTACTATACACCGTTTTCCCGGAAAAATCAAGCAATTTGTTGCGAATGGGCAATATCATCTCAAAAAAGGTGCCGTACCGAAGTACAGCACCTTTTGAGCTCTGTTTTATTTGAGAAAACCGTTTATGATCTGCTCCTCATCCTCGGCCTCGGTGAGGCCCAGCGTCATGAGCTTTATGAGCTGTTCGCCGGCGCTCTTTCCGATAGCCGCCTCGTGTACCAGCGCAGCGTCGATGTTGTTGGCCTCCAGAGAAGGCACTGCAAGGATCCTTCCGCTGTCCATGATGATCGAGTCGCGCTCAGTATGTCCGGAGCAGGCACCGTTGCCGATCACGCACAGGTCCAGCTTCTGGTAGCTCTCGTCCCTTGCGACCGACCTTGATACCACGTCAGCGCTGGAGCCGTCGCCGTTCAGTGTCACCTTGTAAATGCTGGCAGCGTCCTGGTGGCCGTGGGTCATTAGCCTCTCGTGGATGATCAGCTTGGCGTCCTCCCCCAGCTCTGCGACAGTGGAGCGGTGTGGGATCGACGCCCTTGATCTGCACCATTTCCATTTCCATGGTGCTGCCCTCCTCCATGTGGACCTCAGTTACCGGGTCGAGGATACGCTTTCCGGAGCCGTCGCCGGAGCCGTAGTGATTCTCCACATAGCGGACACGGGAGTTCTTCCCGATGAAGGACCTGTGTATGCCGTCGTGCTCTGAGTCCTGAGTGCCGCAGTTGTCGATGCCGCTGGCCTCAGTTTTAGTGGTTATGTCGATGTTGGCGGTGGTGTCCCTTCCGACGCTCCTGCCATTGGCCCGGAGGTTATATGCTCCCTCCGGAACGCCGTGGAGGTCGGCGGCTTCCTTTAGCAATTGGAGCTGAACTGCGTCCATGTTAGGCATTTTCGCTTCCCCCTTCCTCGATCTTCGGGCAGGTGCCCTTGGCGTAGCTGCTGCCTATGATCTCCGGCAGGATCTCCTCCTTGGGACCGTGCTTGGTGACACAGCCGTCGGTGAGGACCACGATCTCGTCGGCGATGTCCAGGATCCTCTCTTGGTGTGAGATCACGATCACGGTCCTGTTGGAGTCTGACCTGCGGATCTCCTCGAAGATCCTGGTCAGGTTCTTGAAGCTCAACAGGTCGATCCCGGCCTCGGGCTCGTCGAAAACAGCCAGCTTCACGTTCCTTGCCAGCATGGTAGCGATCTCGATCCTCAGCAGGTCAAGGACGGTAAGGCCCTTGAAGCGGACGGGCTGCTGGAAGGCGAAGCCGATGCCAAGCCTTGCCCTTTCGGTGATGCTCAGGTCAGTGATGTCGGTGCCGCCGAAGAGTATCCGGCCGCCGGAGGGCTTCTCGATGCCGGCGATCAGCTTTGCGAGGGTGGACTTTCCACCGCCGTTAGGACCGGTGATGACGACGAATTTCCGTCGCCGATAGAAAGGCTTATGTCACGGATCATCTCAACGGCTCGTCCGTCGGTCTCGGCGCCGGACCGGATGTTTTTAAGTTCAAGCATGATGTTGATACCTCCTGTCAATAATATCATAGCACATCGTTAGTATTTTGCCGATCTTTCGGGGAGGGATTTTGCCGCTGCTCTGTACAGATCTCGGTATTTCGGGAAGGACCGCTGTTATACTGGCATAACATCAGCCCAGCCCGGTGTGCTCTAAAATAAAGTCCAGAGTGGTCTTGCCGGAGTCCTTTGCGTCCAGATCCACGTCCTTTGCGTCGTCTTTGTAGGGCGAGCCCTCCGGCAGGAGCCTGTAGGCGTAGTTGTGGCTCTTCCACTCAGAGGCCATGTCCTCCGGGCTCCGCCAGCCGGAAAGATCGGCGGTGTGGACCGGTGCCTCCTCCGCCAGAGCACGGCAGATCATGAGTATGTCCTGGTCGTTCTCGATCAGGTAGGAGTTTGTGATGTGCCAGTTGTCAGTCTCAGAAAGTGCGTAGAACAGCCTGTCCCCGTAGATGAAGGTGTAGTTCCCGAGGCTGTCGGAGGCCGTGAGAGCGATGTCCGCAGGGGAGCTCAGCAGGGCGGCAGGCTCGGTCTCCGGAGCAGTTCCCGGCTCAGTCTCTCCGCTGACCACATCGTAGGGCCAGGTGATGATCCCACCGAACTCATACACGTTGGTGTAGCCCATGTCTGCCAGCTTTTGGGCGGCCTGCTTGCTGCGGTTGCCGCTGCGGCAGTACACAAGGATCTTCTGGGAGGTGTCCGGCAGCTCCGCCGGCATATTGCCGAATATAGATTCGTTAGGCAGGAGGACTGCTCCGGGGATATGCCCCTGATCGAACTCGTCCTGCCGCCTGACATCGAGGATGATCAGGTCCTCGCCGCTGTCGATCATGGACTTGGCCTCCTCCTGACTGATCTGGACGAACTGAGCCGCCTGAGAGCCGAGGGAAGAGCTCTCCGTCTGCTGACAGCCTGAGCAAAGGACCAGGCCGGCAGAAACTGCCGCTGCAATGATCTTTCTCAAAACGCAGCCTCCTTTCAAAACGTATCTGCCCTTTTAGGTAAAGGGCTCCACATAGATAGTATAGCTTTTTTGGCCCGGATCGTCAACGCCCGGCGAAAACTTCTCCGGGGTACTTGCAAGATCTGACGGGAAATGCTATAATAGTTAGAGAGAACTAACTTGAAAGGAGCAGCTATGCTTGTAAAGATACTTTTGTTCACCGCTTTTGCCGGACACGTCCTCTGTTGGCTGTGCGACCGGCTGATCACCTTCACCCCAAATGGGGTATTTTCTCCCAAGGACCTGGGCGACAACGAGAGGCTGTCCCGGACCTTCGAGGGCTTTCCGCTGAAAAGGGCGGAGCTGTCCATGCTGGCCGGGGTACTGGCCCTTGTGATGATCCTTGCCGGAGACCTAGGGCTGTGCCTCTGGATCCGGGAGAGCTCTCCGGCCTGCGCCAAGATCATGGCGGCAGGCGCCCTTGTTTTCGCAGTTTTCGGATCTGCCCACCACGTCCTCTGCGGAGTAGTGGAGTGGCTCTATGTCCGCATGGGCCGCACCGACGAGGCAAGGACCGCCGTGCTGGAGATGTTCAAGCGGACCGCACTGACCATGGTAGCCTGCTATGTGGGACTGCTGGTCTTCGCCGGGACCCTCTTCGGAGCGATAGTCTCCGGGATCACGCCCCTGCCAAGGCTCTGCTGCCTGATCAATACGATCCCGTTCTTCGTCCTGCTGACCCTTTGCAGGGTCCACAACGCCGGGAACCTCGCCGGAGCAGCCATGTTCCTGGGCCTTCTCATCGCCATATAAGGAGGGAGCTGTGAAAGACGTGTTCTGGGGACTTCTGATCCCCTTTATCGGCACCTCGGCAGGCTCGGCCTGCACCCTTTTCATGAAGAAAAAGCTCAGCCGCCAAATGGAGCGCTCCCTGATCGGTTCAGCCGCCGGAGTCATGGCAGCGGCTTCGGTGTGGAGCCTGATCCTGCCGGCTATCGAGCAGTCCGCAAAGCTGGGCAGGTGGAGCTTCCTGCCGGCCTTCATCGGCTTCTGGTTGGGGATACTCTTCCTGCTGCTGCTGGACACAGTGATCCCTCACCTCCACATGAATGCGGAGAAGGCCGAAGGCCCCCGGAGCAAGCTGGCCAAGACCACTATGATGATGCTGGCGGTGACGTTGCACAATATCCCGGAGGGAATGGCCGTGGGAGTGGTCTATGCGGGACTGCTGTCGGGCTCTGAGAAGCTGACTGCCGGGGGAGCTCTGGCGCTGTCCGTGGGCATCGCTATCCAGAATTTCCCGGAGGGCGCCATGATCTCCATGCCCCTTCACGCCGCAGGGAAGAGCAAGCTGAGGGCCTTTGGGGACGGCGTGCTCTCGGGAGCTGTGGAGCCTGTTTTCGGGGCTCTGACAGTTGCGGCGGCCACGGTGATCGTGCCGGCCATGCCCTACCTGCTGAGCTTTGCCGCCGGAGCAATGATCTATGTGGTGATCGAGGAGCTCATACCGGAGATGTCCGAGGGCGAGCACTCCAACATCGGCGTCATAATGTTCACGGTGGGAGCCTCACTGATGATGGCTCTTGATGTTGCACTTGGCTAATGGAATAAAGGCTCGAAATTTGTTGATGTGCGACAAGATCTCCTCCTAACTAAAGGAGAAAGCTGAAAGTTGTGCACAAAATGGAACGGCCTGAGGAGCGCTTCCTTGACAAAAAGGAGCGCTCATGGTAAAATAAACACTGTTAGGAAAAACTAACGTCAGCGGAGTCCTTCTCCGTTTCATTTATACACAACTGTTAGCTTTGTATAACTATCCGATAGGAGGGATGAGATGAGCATCGTCATCGTCGGCGGCAACGACCGCATGGCAACACGTTATCAGGAGATCTGTAAGACATTCAACTACAGATCCAAGGTATTCACTCAGATGCCGGCAGATATGGAGAACAAGCTGGGCTTCCCGGATCTGATGGTGGTATTCACAGGGACCTGCTCCCACAAAATGCTGGGCGCAGTAAAGAGCCGGTCAGAAAAGCACGGTATCCCGGTGGTCCACGTCCACAGCTCCAGCGTCAGCGCACTGAAGCAGCTGCTCTCCACCTACAAGGCCGGGCAGCGTGAGGCGTCATAAGTTCGGTACAGAAAATTCTGTTCGATAAACCATGGGGAGATCCCCCAAGACTATTTCAGGAGGAATATTTAATGAAAACAGCAGTTATCTACTGGAGCGGTACAGGCAACACAGAGGCTATGGCCAAGGCAGCGGCTGAGGGCGCAAACGCAGAGCTCTTCAGCGTTTCCGACTTTAGCGGAGCTATCGCAGACTATGAGGCATTCGCCTTCGGATGCCCGGCAATGGGCGCTGAGGTGCTGGAGGAGGACGAGTTCGAGCCCTTCTTCACTGAGGCAGAGTCCTCTCTCAGCGGCAAAAAGGTGATCCTCTTCGGATCCTACGGCTGGGGCGACGGCGAGTGGATGCGTAACTGGGAGGAGCGTGTGAAGGCAGCAGGCGCCGAGCTCATCGGCGGCGAGGGCTTCATCGTGAACGAGGCTCCCTCAGATGAGGATCTGGACAAGCTGAAGGCTCTTGCAGCTCAGCTCGCATAAGGAAATGACAGAACATCAGCTTTTTCCGGATATATCCCTGATATTTTCAGAAGCCCCCGGCGGAGAGCCCTCCGCCGGTCCGGGCGCTCTGGAGATCTACTACTGCACAAAGGGAAGAAGAGAGTTCACCATAGGCCAGCAGTGCTATTACCTGACGGAGGGCATAGCCCTGATCCGCAAGGCTCCCGGTGGGGAGAGCGGCGGATCTTTTCCGACGGGAGAGTACGCCGGCCTTAAGCTCGTTATCGGCAGTGCTGCGGAGGGCTCCGGCTATCTGGAGGGCGTTGACCTGAGAGCCTCAGCTCTTATGGGGAGCTCTCAGGCCGAGGACTGTCTGATGATACGTCCGGAGGGAGCGCTCTTAGGGGCCTTCACTGAGCTTGCCGGAGCAGAGCCCGACGCTCCTGCCGGCTGGCTCCGGCTAAAGGCCGTGGAGCTCCTCATGACCCTCAGCAATTCGCCCCTCACCTCATGTGCAAAGGATCACAGGTGCCCCGCAGATCAGGTGACGTGTGCGAAAAAGGCCTGCCGATGGGCCTGTGCCAGCCTCAACGAGCACTTTACGATAGCGGAGCTGTCACAGGTCTCCGGCCTTGCCTCCACAAGGCTCAAGGCCGCCTTCCGAATGGTCTATGGCAGCTCGGTGTACTCCTACATACGCCGGAGGAAGATGCTCGCCGCCGGAAGGCTCCTCCGAGAGACCGACCGGACGGTGCTGGATATAGCAGTCGAGGTGGGCTACTTCAACGGCAGCAAGTTCGCCAAGGCCTTCAAGGAGGAGATCGGGCTCTCACCGAGAGAGTACCGGGCCTCATCTTCTGACCAAATGGAGCCTTCTGCCGTGCAGAAGGCCGTGTAGTTCTCTGTATTTCGGCTATCAGTATCTGATAACAACTCTGACCGAACAGAGCGGAAAGCCTCTGCTGCAATGTGCTACAATTAGTTCAAGGACAAAACCTATTTCCCAAAAATAGAGGTGATATTTATGCTGTCATGGACAAAGCTGGGCCTGTTTGCAGGCGGAGTCCTTTTCGGTACAGCCGGTCTCAAGGTGCTGACCAGCAAGGACGCCAAGAAGTGCTACACTCACGCAACTGCTGCGGTCCTCCGAGCTAAGGAGTGCGTTATGGAGACTGCCACAGACCTCCGTGAGAACTGTGAGGACATCCTCGCAGACGCCAAGGAGATCAACGAGGAGCGTGCCGCCGCTGAGGAGGACGCCTTCATCGAGGACACTTGGGGCAGCGATGCGCCCGAGGAAGCTCCCTGCACTGACTAAGGAAAAACGGACCGCTTCGGCGGTCTGTTTCTGTATGATACAGGAGGACTTGAAATGAAATGTAAGATACTCCACGCCTCACGGGGCAGGATCCGTGTCAGGCTCTGCCAGAGCAGGATGACCCTTGCTCAGGCCGATATGGTGGAATACTCCATCGCCTCGGTCCCGGGAGTCACACAGGTCAAGGTCTTTGACCGCACCTGCGACGTGACCGTCTGCTACACCTGCCAAACGGAGGACGTTATCCGGGCGCTGAGCCGCTTCTCCTATGAGGACGAGCGTGCGGCTGCCCTTGTGCCTGACCGCACAGGAAGAGCTCTCAGCCGTGAGTACGAGGACAAGCTGGCAGGAGCGCTCTTCCGCCGCTTTATCAACAAGCTGTTCCTTCCCATGCCGCTGAGGAGGCTCCATGCCTTCTACCGGGCAGCGAAGTACATACTAAAGGGCCTGAAATGCCTGCTCAGGGGCAGGCTTGAGGTGCCTGTGCTGGACGCCGTGGCTATCGGAGTTTCCATGCTGAGAGGCGACTTCGATACCGCCGGATCTGTGATGTTCCTGCTTAAGATCGGCGATATACTGGACGAGTGGACCCACAAGCGCTCCGTCGACGACCTTGCCCGGACCATGTCCCTTGGGATAGATCAGGTCTGGACCGTTGCGGAGGGCGGACAGGAGGTCCTTGTGCCTGTGACTGAGATCCGTCCCGGAGATCTGATCGTGGTCCGCACCGGCTCCATGATCCCCCTTGACGGAAAGGTGGTCTACGGCGACGCAATGGTGAACCAGTCCTCTATGACCGGCGAGTCCGTGCCTGTCCACAAGGCCGAGGGCTCCTACGTTTACGCCGGGACAGTGGTGGAGGACGGCCGCTGTACGGTCTGCGCCGAGGCAGCCGCAGGAGGCGGACGCTATGACCGGATCGTGAAGATGATCGAGGAGTCCGAGAAGATGAAGTCCACCGCCGAGGACAAGGCCTCTCACCTTGCAGACGGCCTCGTTCCCTGGAGCTTGGGCGGTACTCTTCTGACTTGGCTGATCACCCGAAATGCAACTAAGGCACTTTCTATACTTATGGTGGACTTTTCCTGCGCCTTGAAGCTGGCCATGCCCGTTTCAGTGCTGTCGGCCATGCGCCAGTGCAGCCGTGCCGGGATCACGGTCAAGGGCGGAAAGTTCATGGAGGCCGTGGCCTCTGCGGATACCATCGTTTTCGACAAGACCGGCACGCTGACCTATTCCTCCCCGAGAGTCGCAAAAGTGATCACCTTCGGCGGCCGTGACGAGGCGGAGATGCTGCGGCTGGCGGCCTGTCTGGAGGAGCACTATCCCCACTCTATCGCAAATGCCGTGGTGGATCACGCTGCAGAGAGGGGACTTCTCCACGAGGAGCGCCATTCAAATGTGGAATACGTCGTGGCACACGGGATCTCAAGCACAGTTGACGGCGAGAAGGTACTGATCGGCAGCCGGCACTTCGTCCTTGAGGATGAGGGCTGCAAGGTCCCGGAGGAGCGTTCCTTCGAGGACCTGCCGGAGGAGTATTCTCACCTGTACCTTGCGATAGGAGGAGAGGTAGCTGCGGTGATCTGTATCGAGGATCCTCTTCGCAGCGAGGCTCCCAAGGTGATCGGGAAGCTCCATGAGAGCGGCTTTACGAATGTGGTAATGATGACCGGAGACAACGACCGCACCGCCCGTGCTGTTGCGGAAAGAGTGGGCGTTGACCGGTACTATGCTGAGGTCCTGCCGGAGGACAAGGCGGAGTTCATCCGCCGTGAGCACGAGGCCGGACGCTGCGTCATAATGATCGGCGACGGCGTCAACGACTCTCCTGCGCTCAGCGAGGCCGATGCCGGGATCGCCATAAGCACGGGAGCCGCTATCGCCCGTGAGATCGCCGACATCACGATCTCTGCCGAGGACCTTTGGGCTCTGGTGGAGCTGCGGCGGCTCAGCAGCGCCCTCATGGAGCGTATCCGCTGGAACTACCGCACCATAATCGGCTTCAATCTGGGACTTATCGTCCTTGGCGTGCTGGGAGTCCTTCCGCCCGCTACATCTGCTCTGCTGCACAATGCCTCGACCCTTGCGATCGGCCTGAAGAGCATGACAGATCTGGATAGGGAAAGTAAATAAAATACGACCCAAAAAGGGGGAGAAGACTGACGTTTTCTCCCTTTTTTTCGTATACTATTGAAAAGTTCGGAGGTATGTGGTATCATTATGGTATAGTTTGCAACTACTAACATAGGGAGGAATGGGTATGACAGCAGTTGAATTCAAAGACGTGGTCAAGACCTACGGCAAGGGCGAGGGCCTGCAAGTCGCCGTGGATCACGTCAGCTTTACCATCGAAAAGGGGGAGTTCGTGGTGATCCTGGGCCAGTCAGGTGCCGGGAAGTCCACGGTGCTCAATATGCTCGGGGGAATGGACGTCCCCACTGAGGGAAAGGTCATCGTTGACGGCAAGGAGATCTCCTCCTACAACGACAGACAGCTCTCGGACTACCGTGCCGACAGCATCGGCTTCATCTTCCAGTTCTACAACCTTCTTCCGGGCCTTACCGCCTATGAGAACGTTGCGCTGGTGAAGGACATAAAGAAGTCCAGCCTTGACCCTGACGAGATGCTGGAGAGAGTCGGCCTTGCGGACCAGAAGAGGAAGTTCCCCTCACAGATGTCCGGCGGCCAGCAGCAGAGAGTCTCGATCGCCAGAGCTCTTGCAAAGGACCCCAAGATCGTCCTCGGCGACGAGCCAACGGGCGCCCTTGACTCTGAGACCGGAAAGCTGATCATCGACCTTCTGCAAAAGCTCTCCACCGAGCACGGCAACACGGTGATACTGGTAACTCACAACAGCGATATAGCCAAGTGCGCCAACAAGGTGATCCACATGAGGAACGGCAAGATCAAGTCCATAAAGACCAATGATAAGCCCCTTTCCGTCAACGACATCGAATGGTAGGTGACAGTATGCTCCGGAAGAAAATGCTCCGTGATATGCGGAGAGATCTGGTACAGTTCCTGTCGGTACTGGTGCTGGCGCTGGTGGCCATGTGGTGCTACACCGGCTTTCAGGCAAACGTGGTGGGCGGAAATAAGGCCCGTCAGGAGTACGAGGAGGGCGTAAACTTCGCCGACGGCTGGATCTACGGCGCCGGCTTTGATAAGGAGGACGCCGAAAAGGTCGCCGCAGTGGGCAAGGTAGATGACGTCCAGCTCCGCACCGAGGTGCTGGGCAAGGCCGACGAGAAGTACAACACCGCCGAGCTCTACTGCTATTTCCAGAACGACGCAGAGGTCACCGTGCCCTACGTCTGGGAAGGCGCTGCCTTCGACCCGAAGGACACAGAGGGAGTTTGGCTCTTTAGCAAGTTCGCAGACGCATGGGGCCTCAAGGTGGGGGACAGCTTCACTGTCCACGCTCTCGGTCAGGACATGGAGAAGGAGATCCGTGGCCTTGTGTCGACTCCCGAGTACGAGTTCGCCTGCGCCTCCTCCGATACGGATACCGATTTCCACAACATCGGCTTTGCCTATCTTTCGGCAGAGGCCCTGCCGGAGGAGCTGAGGATCTTCAACGAGATCGTGTTCACCTGCCAGGGCGATCCCCTTGCGCTGGAGGATGAGCTCTCAAAGGCCCTCGACGGGGATTACTCCTTCATCGGCGACCGCAAAAGCATCGACGGCTATAACCGCCTGACCGATGAGCTCCACCAGCACGACAGCTTCTCCTACATATTCTCGGCGATATTCGTAGCGATCGCCCTGCTGGTGATCGTCACCACCATGAAGCGTATGATCGCTCAGCAGCGCACACAGATCGGTACTCTCAACGCCCTGGGCATGAAGAACCGCAAGATCCTCTGGCACTACCTGAGCTACAGCGTGGTGCTGTCAGCCATAGGCTGTGTGCTGGGCATAGTCTTAGGCCTGCTGACCTTCGGGCGGCTCATGGTGAATATGTTCAGCGAGTTCTACACGGTCCCGGATTGGGAGCCCGGCTACAGCTTCAAGAGCCTGATCCTTGCCGCAGCGATCGTTCTGATCTGTGCAGGAGCCTCCTTCGTGTGCTGCAAAAAGATCCTGAAGATCCACCCCTCAGAGGCGCTCCGTCCGGCCAGCGGTCCCACCGCAAAGCCCTGTATCTTCGAGAAGCTGCCCTTCTGGGATAAGCTCAGCTTCAACGCCCGCTATAACCTGAGAGACATCTCACGCTCAAAGCTGAGAGCCTTCATGGGGATCTTCGGCACCGCCATGGGCATGATGATCATGACCCTTGGCATAGGCGCCTTTGACACGGTGAGCTTCGTGAAGGACTGGTATTTCACCGACATACAGAATTATGAGTATCAGGTGCTGTTCAACGACAGCGCTACCCTTGAGGACGCTGAGGAGATCAAGGCTGAGATCGGCGGCGAGCTGATCGCCATGGACATGATCTCAGTGGCCGCAGACCCTCACCCCACCTCCGACGAGATCATAAGCTGCAAGCTGGCAGTCACTGAGGGCGAGGAGCTCTTCCGGGTATCCAACGTGGATCTGGAGATGTCTCCCATACCCAAGGGGACTGTTGCCCTCACCATGAAGCAGGCCGACAAGCTGGGCCTGAAGGAGGGCGACAAGGTCTACTGGAAGACCTCTGCCGGCAGCGTTTGGCAGGAGGACGTGATCGGCCTGATCTCACGCCACCCCTCCGTGACCGGCATCACTATGCTCCGGGAGGACTACGAGGCCGAGGGCTTTGACTTCCGGCCGGCGATGCTGGTGTCGAAGAACGACTGCTCCTCAGCCGAGAACAAGGACAGCGTTTCGGCGGTCCACACGATGACCGACCTAAAGGCTTCCTTCGACAAGAGCATGGAGGTCATGGACCTGCTCGTTTGGTTCATGGTGGTCTTTGCGTGCCTGCTGATCGTGATAGTCCTCTACAATTCGGGAAATCTGTCCTTCAACGAGCGTGAGAAGGAATTCGCCACGCTGAAGGTGCTGGGCTTTAGGAGCTCGGCAATAAGGAGGCTCCTTTCCTCTCAGAACCTGTGGCTGTCCCTGATCGGTTCGATCTGCGGCATACCTCTGGGAAGAGGGCCGCTCCAGGCGATGATGGACTCCAACGGCGACGCTATCGACTGGCCCTGCTACATAAGCCCTCTGACCTATGTGCTCTCAGCCCTGTTCGTAATGGGCGTTTCCGTGCTGGTGGGAGCGATGTTCTCACGGCGGATCAAGCGGATCGACATGGTAGAGGTCCTAAAGGGCATGGAGTGATCCTTGGTCACGAAGGCCGTATATCAGCAAAAAAGCTCCCTCAAAAGGGAGCTTTTTCGTTTAGTCACGCCACATTTTCCTGTAAGCGAAGCAGGTCAGGTTCTCCGCCTTTTTGAACTGCCTTGCGAAGTAGCTCTGGTCGTTGAAGCCGCACAGGTGAGCGATCTCCTCCACGGACTTATCCGAAAATCTCAGGAGCTGCTTGCCGTAGTTTATCCGGCAGGTGATGATGTGCTGAAAAATCGTCTTCCCGTAGATCTTTTTGTACTCACGGGTCAGGTAGAACTTGCTTATGTAGAACTCCGAGGACAGCTTCTCCAGAGAGAGGTCCTCGCTGAAATGGTCCTCGATGTAGCTGTTCACCGCCGCCAACTTCTGCTTTAGGGCGGAGTCATACCGATCCGGATCGCTGCTCACTGTGAGGGCCAGTGTCAGAAGATCCACGATCAGCTTAGAGGTGAGGATTTCAGCGTTGGGGTTCTTGTGCTCGTTGAGGGCGATGATCTCGCTTATCGCAGAGACCACCTTGTCGAAAAAGGTCGGCCTAAAGACATTTTTCGACTGAGAGAGGAAGTACTCGTAGTACTGTTCAGAGGTAGCGCCGTTGAAATGCACCCACATGACCTCCCACGGATCGGCTGCGGAGGACTTATAGTTGTGGTCGGTCCGACAGTCGATGAAGAAGCACTCTCCCTTTGAGACGCTGTGGGCCTCGCCGTTGACGGTGAGCTCGCCCGATCCGCTGATAACTGCAACGAACAGGAAGGACTCCAGGTTGCTGCGGTGGGTATTAGCGGCGTCCTCGGTCTTTATGCAGCCTGTTTCCTGCATATAGAAGAAGGTAGACTTAGCAGCGGGCCCGGGAGTGCTGATTATCCGTTTTGACAGCTTATTTCGGAAGGCACGGGTATCATGCTGTTCCATGACAAAACTCCTTTCCTTATAAGATACGCATGAATTCAATATCATTATAACACAAAAAAAGAGCTTTGTCTACGATTTTTGAAAAATATTGCTGCAAAAAATGAAAATATTGCTTAGCTCAGGCTCATCATCACCACAGCTCCGGCGATCAGAGCCAGTCCAATGGCGATGAGGAGGCCTCCTCTCAGGCCGGGGCGCCTTCTCCTTGGGGAGATGCCCAGCTTTGAGAAGCACCTGCCGATCTCTCTTCTGCCCAGCTCAGCAGGCAGCTCCCGGACGCCGGGGCGCAGGTAGAAGACAGCCCTCTCGAAGTAGAGGCTGTCGGGGTCGTTGATCTCGATGATATGCTTGTTCACGCCTTTTATCATAGCTCCTCCTTAGTTTATCCAAGGGGAGTATTGCCAGTTTTTCGCAGCTTATTCACACAGCAGGCTCCGGGACAGGCGAGCCTGTCCGTATGTAGTGGAAGAGGTACTGCTGGGCGATGCCGGCGTTCTGCTGGGCGAACTCCGGGAAGCCGCCGGGGTAGTACTCAGCCATGACCCTCTTCATCCAAACGTCCAGAGGGAAGGCCTCTGTGCGGTGCATACCGAAGAGCAGCACGCACTCCGCCACCTTCGGGCCGACCCCCAGGATCTCCTTCAGAGCGGCCCTTGCCTGGTCGATAGGGGACTCAGCGATGGCTTTGAGGTCAGTCTCACCGCTGGCCACACGCCTTGCAGCGTCACAGATGTACTTTGCCCTAAAGCCGCTCCGCAGGTAGGAAAGGCTGTCGGGATCCTCTCCTGCGAGCTGCTCCGGGGTGGGGAATTTTCCGCCGTAGTGCTGGCAAAGGCGGTCGATGATGCCCTTGATCCGGGGGATATTGTTGTTCTGGGAGATGATGAAGGAGATCAGGCACTCCCAGCTATCCTGCCGCAGCAGCCTTATGCCGCCGGCGTAAGCGCAGGCCTTTGCCAGAGTGGGGTCCTGGGAGAAGACCTCCTTGAGCCTGCCGTAGTCGGTGGAAAAGTCGAAATAGTCCCTCCACAGGCTGAGAAAAGCCTCCTCTGAGGTGGAGTGGAAGATGAAGCTGCCGGGGCTCATCTGAGAGACAGTGAGGGGAGCATCAAGAAAGCTGCCGGTGAAGGTCTGGGCGTAGAAGCTCTCCACGGCCCTCCAGCGGAAGGCCTGTCCGCAGTCCAGAGTCTCGGCAAGGTCCAGGTGTGGCTCGGAAACGATGACATCGTTCCCCTTAACAAAGTATTCCATAGTTCCTCCTTGAAAATTTTGATCAAATGCGCTCAGGCACTTGATTTTTCTATTAAATTATACTAAAATAAAAGGAGTATTACAAGTGGTAAGGAATGATCTTTTTGAGAAAATTTTCATTTTTGATAGCCCTGAGCCTTGCTGCCGGCCTGTTTTTGGCTGGCTGTGGGGAAAAGCCGGCGGAGAGCTTTGTCAGCTCTGAGAGCTCCCCTGAGTCCTCCGAGGACGGCGGCGGACAGGGCTCCTCTGATATGAGCCTTAGCGATGAGGAGAGCTCGGAGGAGATCCCTCCGGTGACGGAAAGTCTCCCGCAGGTGGATGATCTGGAGCCTGCGGAGGGTACCTACGTCTACGACAACGCCGACGTGCTCAGCAGCGAGGACTTCTCCGCCTGCAACGACTACGCCAGCCACCTCTACAAGAATTACCTGATCAATGCCGCCGTGTTGACGGCGAAAAGTCTGGGCGGCAAGTCGGTCTACGACTACGCAGCCGATGCCTACGACACCCTCTACGAAGGCAGAGGCAGCGGACTTCTCCTGGTCATCAACGAGGATTCCGGCAGCGACTACCTCTTCCGGTCAGGCAGCTGTGCGGTATTCGTGGACGACGATACGGTAAATTCGGCCTTTTTCTGGGCAACTAAGGACATAGTTTCCGGGGACTACCGCTCGGCAGTGCTCCGGCTGATGCAGCTGGGGGAGCTCTGCCCTGAGCTGGTATTCGACAACGGCGGCCTGCTGACTGCCGAGGAGGTGGCAGAGCTGGAAAGCGAGCTGGAGAGCTGTGGAGGCGACGTGGCTGTCCTTGCGACCTCCAACGGCACCGGCACTCCCAACGAGGACATCGCCCGGAGCTATCTGGAGCGGCGTTTCGGCGAGGGCAATGGCACTATGATAATGCTGGACGCTCAGTCCAAGAGCACGGCGGTGGTCTCCGGCGGCGAGCTCCCCTCAGAGCTCGACAAGGCCAAGACCGAGGCCGACAAGAGCGCTTCTGCCGGCAAGTATGCCGAGGCTGCAAAGAAGCTGATAGAAGCACTGAAATAAGCGAAATATAGGCCTTTGCGGAGCCTTCCGCAGGTCAGACAGGAGTTTTTTGATGATCAGCAAAACAGATCTTTCCGGCAGTTGGGGCTTCCGTGCAGACGAGGCTATGCAGGGCGTCAGCGGCCGTTTCTGGGAGATCCCCCCGGAGGACCGGATCCCTCTTCCGTCCACCACCTCTGCACAGAGGAAGGGCTCGCCCAACACCCGCCGTGAGGAGGGCTTCCTCACCGACAGCTACGCCTTCGAGGGCTGGGCTTGGTACTATAAGACCGTGGATCTGGGGGAGCTCCCGGCGGACTGCCGTGCGGAGCTGTTCCTTGAGCGCACTAGGATGACCAGGCTCTGGGTCAACGGGAGGCTCGTGGGGAGCTTCGACAGCCTCTGCACGCCTCACATTTACGATATTTCGGATTATATTGCTCAGGGGAAGGCGGAGCTCTGCCTGCTGGTCAGCAACACCGGCTACCCCACGAAGGGCGGCCACATGACCTCTCAGGACACCCAGTCCAACTGGAACGGCGTCACCGGCGAGATCTCCCTGAGGATCTCCGGAAAGCAGCGTATCGCCGGGATCCAGGCCTATCCCGATGCGGAGGGCCGCAGTGTGCGGCTCAGGTTCGAACTGGAAGGCCTCAGCGAAGCACAGATCTCGGTCTGGGGCTGCTCAAGTGACGGAAAGCCCGTAGATACGCAGGATCTCACGGTATCGGCGGAGCTGCCGGAGGCCGTCATCGAGCTGGGGGAGGAGGCCTCTCTCTGGAGTGAGCACTCTCCCGTGACCTACACTCTGAAGGCGGCTCTGGCCGGAAGCGCCGACATCGAAACGGTGACCTTCGGTCTCCGGGACTTCCGGGCAAGGGGCATGGACTTCCTTCTGAACGGCCGTCCGGTGCAGCCCCGGGGCCGCCACGACGGGCTGGTCTTTCCGCTGACGGGAGCCGCTCCCACCACTGTGGAGGAGTGGTACGAGTACCTGCAAAAGGCGAAATACTGGGGCTTGGACCACGTCCGCTTCCACACCTGCTGTCCGCCGGAGGCCGCATTCACGGCGGCGGATATGCTGGGGATCTTCATGCAGCCGGAGCTGCCATTTTGGGGGACCCTTGCGGCGCCCGGCGAGGAGGGCTTCGACGAGGAGGAGCAGTCCTTCCTGATCTCGGAGGGCCTGCGGATCCTGAAATGCTTCGGCAGCCACCCCTCGTTCGTGATGATGTCCCTGGGCAACGAGCTCTGGGGGAGCCCTGAGCGCATGGGCCAGATCCTGGAGATGTTCCGCTCCCAGGACCCACGCCACCTCTATACACAGGGCAGCAACAACTTCCAGTTTTATCCGAATATTCGGCCGGAGGACGACTTTTTCTCCGGCGTGCGACTCAGCAGGGACCGCTTGATTCGGGGCTCCTATGCGGCCTGCGACAAGCCCTTTGGCTTCGTCCAGACTGAGCAGCCAAACACGGCCCATTCCTACGATAAGGTGATCTTCCCGGAGGAAATGAGCGGCAGCTCCGACGGCGGTGAGGAGTTCATCCAGATCCAGTTCGGCACCGGCGTGAAGCGTGTCAGGGCAACTCATTCCGGGGGAGGCCTTGTCCCCACGAAGCCGATCGTTACCCACGAGATAGGACAATATTGCTCTTTCCCGGACTTTGACGAGATCCCACGCTTCACCGGTCCGCTGAAGCCTCGTGCTCTTGAGATCGCCCGTGAAACTCTCGAGCGGAAGGGTATGTCAGAGCTGGCGCAGAAGCTCCACACAGCCTCCGGCCTCCACGCCTTCTCCTGCTATAAATTGGAGCTGGAGGCGGCCATGAGAGCCCGAAATATAGCCGGTTTTCAGCTCCTCGACCTACAGGACTTTCCCGGCCAGGGCATCGCTCTCGTGGGTATGCTCAACTCCCTCATGGAGGAAAAGACCTTCGTTTCAAGGTTCGGCCTCCGGGAGAAATGGCTGGGCTCATGCTCCGACGCCGTGATCTTAGCGGAGCTTGACAGCTTCGTCCTCACCGAGGGGCAGACCGTCACCGTGCCCGTGCTCATGCGGTATAGCCGGCCTGAGCCCCTTTTCGGGAAAAGGATCTGTTGGAGCGCCGGCGAGGAGTCCGGCGAGCTGGCCGTGCCTGAGGGCTTTACCGGCCTTGGAAGGATCGGCCAGATCACCTTCAAGGCTCCAAAAACAGGCGAATTTTCGCTGAAATTGCGGGCCGAGGGAGTTCGTCCGCAGGGTGACCTCCTGCCCACCTTCACTGAGAACAGCTACCGCCTCTGGTCCTTCCCGGCGGCGGAGAAGGATCTCCGGCTGTGTGCGGAGGGCGTGACCGTGACATCTGACCTTGAAGAGGCCAAGGCTGCTCTTGATGCCGGAGGCCGTGTGCTCTTCCTCCCGAGGGAGCTCCCCTGCGCTGTTCCGGGCTTTTACTGTGCGGATTTTTGGAATTACCCCATGTTCAGCACGATCTCCGAGAGCATGGGCAGAGAGCTCCCTGCCGGCACTATGGGCCTGCTGATCCAGGAGGGCCACCCGGCCTTGGAGGGCTTTTTCAGCGACTTTTTCACCACCCCTCAGTGGTATCAGATAGTCACCCATTCCAGCCTTGCGGTCATGGACGAGGCTCCTGCCGGTTTCCGCCCGATCGTCCAGATGATCGACAACTTCCAGCGCTGTCACCGTCTGGGGCTCCTTTGGGAGGCGAGAGTTGGGAAGGGCAGCTTGCTGGTCTGCACGGCAAGGCTGGACGAGATCCTGGAGCTCCCCGAGGTACAGGCCTTTGCAAGGGGACTGCTCAGGTATGCTGCATCGGAAAAATTCGCACCGGACAGAGAGCTGACCCTGTCCCAGCAGGGCCTTGAAGAGTTTCACTGAAATTTCACATCACTCACATATACACGATCCGGGACCGTGCTATAATGGTCCAAAATGAGGCTCTGCCTCAACTCATGATAAAGGGGAGATCTTTATGAGCGAAAAGGAATTCTACATCGACACTATCGAAAACCTGCCGGCGCTCTACAATTCAGATCAGGATATGCGGGAGAGGTTCGCCTCCGTATTTATGGAGTTCTTGCAGCTCCAGCATCTGTACCAGTCCGCTATCGAGGTGGTCAAGACCCACCTGAGCATAATCGACAGCGAATTCAGCGTGAAGTTCCAGCGCAACCCGATCCACAACATCGAGAGCCGTCTGAAATCTCCGGAGTCGATCATCGGAAAGCTCCAGAAGAAGGGGCTCCCCCTGACGCCGGAGGCCGCACAGAAGAACCTTCTGGACATGGCCGGGATCAGGGTGACCTGCTGCTACATCAGCGACATCTATCAGGTCGTGGACCTGCTCAGCCGCCGTGACGACTACGTTGTGCTGAAGCAGAAGGACTACATCAAAAACCCCAAGCCCAGCGGCTACCGGAGCTATCACCTGATCCTCAACGTGCCGGTGTACCTGTCCTCACAGAAGAAGTACGCCCCGGTGGAGGTCCAGATCCGCACCATGGCCATGGACTTTTGGGCCAGTCTTGAGCACCAGCTAAGATACAAGCAGTCCGCTGCGCTGACCCCTGAGATCTCCGAGGAGCTGAGGGAGTGCGCCGAGCGTATCGCCGAGACTGACCTGCAAATGCAGAGGCTTTTCATGGAGATCAGCGATCTTGACTGAACTGCCCCTTGACTTTTTTATAGTAAAGTGATATAATTGAGAAAAATAATGATATGGAGGTCATGTTATGCCATTTTGTAAGTTTTGCGGTAACAAGCTGGAGGACGGGGAACTCTGCACCTGTGAGGAAGCTGTAGCTGAGGCTAAAAAGGCTGCTGAGGAGGTAAAGGAGACTGCTGAGAACGCAGTTGACGCCGCTAAGGACACTGTAGAGAACGCAGTTGAGTCCGCAAAGGACGCTGCTGAGAACGCAGTCGAGTCCGTAAAGGACACTGTAGAGAATGCAGCCGACGCCGCTAAGGACACTGTAGAGAATGCAGCCGACGCCGCTAAGGACGCTGCTGAAAATGTGAAGGAAGCCCTTGAAAATGACGCTCCGGAGCCTGCTATCGTGGGGATCCCCGACAGCGCAAAGGACTTCGGAAAGCCTGCTGAGGCTCCCAAGCCCGAGGCTCCTGCTTATTCCGGCTCTATGAGCCACACCGGAGACGCCGCTGCTGAGGCTGCTCCCGATGGATCCGCTTTCAAGAAGGGCATCGCTCTTGTTGGAGCTGCTATCGTGATCCTTATCCTGCTGATAGCTCTTCTGGCTTCGCTTTTCGGAGGCGGCTACAAGACTCCTCTGAAAAAGGCCGTCAAGGGCATCAACAAGGCCGACTCTCAGCTCATTATGGAGGCCGTTTTCACCGACGACCAGATCGACGAGCTCAAGGACGAGGCTGAGGACGCCGACGAGGACTACGACGACATCATCGACCAGTTCGACGATCTTCTCGACGACGCAACTGAGGTGCTGGAGGACGAGTATTTCGGCAAGCACCTGAAGGTGACCTACAAGATCACTGACAAGGAGAAGGCCAGCAAGAAGGAGCTCCGCACACTGAAGAAGCAGTACAAGGGCTCTGACCAGGAGGTAAAGAAGGCCTACAAGCTGAAGGTGGAGCTGACCGTTAAGGGCAAGGACGAGGAGGAGACCTCCAAGTTCGACGTTTACTCAGTGAAGCTGGATGACGGCTGGGTGCTCTACATGGACGAGGATGACCTGACAGTCATCGGCGAGGACTTCGCAGATGCATTCGAGGCCTGCGGAAGGAAGCTGACGAAGCTGATCTCCAAGGCGGACATCTTCGGTTTTGACGCATATGACTTTGATTTCTGATCGATAACAGCGAAAGCTCCTAAGGATCTGTTCCTTAGGAGCTTTTTTTCGCCTTGATGAGGCGGCCTCTCTTTTTTCGACCTCATCTGCCGAAAGCTCCCCTGAGACAGCAAAAAAGACCCGTTCCCAGACAGCCTGAGCTGTGGTATAATTAGGTCAGAACAGCGAAAGGAGGCAATGGTCATGTTCGGAATGATCAGAAAAAGCAGAAAGGAGATCAGCGGCAGGACCGTCTATATGGAGGTCTGCGGAGCGAACAAGGTGTCCTACCGAGTGATCGCCGGGCGAATGAAGTGGTTCGGCGAGGATACGGCGGTCTACGGGATCGAGGCCGAGGACATGGAGTCCGGCGAGACCGAGATCATCCCCGATTTCTCCCGGAACATCGAGGACGCCGTCGACTTTGCGGAAATGCTCATAACCAGTCGCTCCGGTCCACGCCAGCTCTACAGCAAGGCCCTCGACTATCTGTGCATCTCAATATAATTTTCGGCAGGTACTGGACAAAAGCTCAGCTTTGTGGTAAAATAGATATAGCCCGAACGGGCAGAAAAAAAGAAAAGGAGATTTCATTATGGCAGAGCTGAAATACGAGATCACAGAAAAGCTGGGGGTCCTCTCTGAGAACGCAAAGGGCTGGACCAAGGAGCTGAACATGGTGAGCTGGAACGAGCACGAGCCCAAGTACGACCTTCGTGAGTGGTCCCCGGATCATTCAAGGATGGGCAAGGGCGTTACCCTTACTGCAGACGAGCTTGCGGCGCTGAGAGACATCATCGCCGAGATCGATCTGGACTCATTTGAATAAGAAAAAAGACGGCCCGATGGGTCGTCTTTCTATTTTATGCACAAACCGATGTGGACTATCGTGCTTTAGTGTGTTAGTTTAGACGATAGCCGGTCTATCATTTGTTCAGGTCAGCGATAACTGCGTCCACCACCACGATGTCCCGGTCGAAGGTCTTCTGCATATCGTCGGTGTCGGAGTACATCAGGTCCTGAGGCCTCCTGACAGCCAGGAACCAGCCCTCAAGGTGTCCGCTGTCGATGCCTGTGCGCTGGCCGAAGGGAGTGTCCTCCAGCATATACTTCCAGCCGCTGACGTGATCGTCATTCGGATAGCGTTCGGCGAGGTCTATGAAGATGTTGTTTTCTTTGAACAGCTCCTCGGCCTTTTGGTTGCCGATCACGACTACCGAGTCAGCAGATTGCAGCTCGGCGGTCAGCTTTGTATCGACCCCGTTTGCGTAGTTCTGCTGAGGGCTGTCGGAGTAGGGCATATAGTAGACCGAGACCAGCTTCTTGCCGTTGCCGTTGTTGTCGGGGCAGAACTCCTCGAAATATCGGTCGATGTCTGAGCTCCCGACGCTTTGGTCCTCGCCGATGACCAGCACGATCATGTCAGGCCTTGGCTTGGTGACCAGGCTGTATATCAGGAAGGACGCCACCAGCACGCAGAAAACGCCGATCCCCAGCCACCATTTGTTGTGGTAGAAGAAGTTGCCGATCCTTTTGAAAAAGCCCAGCTTTATCTCTTCCTCGGGCTCCTCGTGGATCGTCTCGCTCTCCTCGATGAGGCCCTGCTTTAGGCGGATCAGCTCCTTGCGCTCCTCTTCCAGGCGGCGGTCACGGGCCTCTCTTGCACGGCGCTCACGCTCGGCCAGCTTTTTCTGGAGCTCCTCCTGCTGGCGCTGCTGCTCCTCGAGGCGCTGCTGCTGCATCTCCCTTGTGGTCTGGAAGACGCTTTTGGAGATATGCAGCTTGTCCTCGTCCTGAGGGGCGTCGAGCTGGTTTTTAGTGTCCTTATCCTTCATATTACCTCCGGAAAGAAAAGGGGCGGACAGGTCGTCCGCCCGGATCTGCATGATAAGTAAGTTTTTTGAAACAATAATTGCGGGGTGCAGGGAGCCGCTCGCTCCCTGCCGGAGTCCAGAGGCAGAGCCTCTGGCGGGTGCAGGGCAGAGCCCTGCATTGGCTTGAAGCGCCTCGCAAGGGGTGAATTGAAAAACAGTCCGGGGGACTGTTTTTCAAGAGGGGACGCCTTGTAAGAGAAGGCGTCCCCTTGTATGCCTTAAAATTATGCTTGCCTTGGCCGCTCAGCGGCAACGAAGGCTTACTCTTCTTCAGCAGTCTCTTCCTTTGCAGGACGGCCGCTGTTGGCAGGGATCGGCTTCATCGTCGGGAAGAGCAGCACGTCACGGATCGAAGCGCTGTCTGTCAGGAGCATCACCAGTCTGTCCAGACCGAAGCCCAGACCGCCCGTAGGCGGCAGACCGTACTCCAGAGCAGTAACGAAGTCCTCGTCCACCTCGGCATTAGCGCCCTGAGCACGCTTAGCCTCCACCTGCTTTACGAAGCGCTCCTTCTGGTCGATAGGATCGTTCAGCTCAGAGAAGGCATTGCCCATCTCACGGCAGTAGATGAAGTACTCAAAACGCTCGGTAAAGGCCGGATCTGTGGGCTTTCTCTTAGCAAGGGGAGAGTTCTCCACAGGGTAATCGTAGATGATAGTGGGCTGTACCAGCTTATCCTCGACGAAGGCATCGAAGAAGGCGATGAGAACGTGGCCCTTGGTGGCTGAGCCGCCCTCCTCCACCTCGACGCCCTTCTCCTTGGCGCAGGCTCTTGCAGCAGCGTCGTCGGCCCAGTCATTGTAGTCCACGCCGGCGTACTTCTTCACGGCCTCGATCATGGTCAGCCGCTCCCACTTCTTCCCAAGGTCGATCTCGACGCCCTGATAGGTGATCTTAGCGGAGCC
>JAFUAO010000016.1 GCA_017460665.1 Ruminococcus sp. | reverse complement strand
GCCAGCGTTCGTCCTGAGCCAGGATCAAACTCTTTATATAAGTTGTATATCAATCTGCATATCTTCTATGCAGCATTGAAATCCTGTTCAATAACGCTTGCGTTATTACTGCGCATTTTTTAGTCTTCGCTTGACTTCTCTCTTCCCTAACTTTCGCCAAGGAAAAGGAATCTCAAGGGTCGTTACTTTTCTTGCATTGTTCTGTTTTCAAGGTGCTGTTGCTGTCAGAGGACAGCTTATTTATTATATCACTTTCGCTCACGATCGTCAAGCCTTTTTCCAAAATTTCTTCCGGAATTTCTCTCCAGCCGTGTTCGACAGTAATATTATTATATCACCTCTCTCGGAGTTTGTCAACTAAAATCGCAGAGAACTTTTCGCTGAATTATTGTGCAGATCGCCAATAGCGTTTTATTAACAATATCATGTTGATTTGTGGATGACATAGTGATATAATGTAGGGTAAAGTTGAAACCATTATAAAGGAGTTTATAATGTCAAAGCGCAGCATCAGGCCCAGCCTTAAAAATATCCGGCGGCTGGAGCTCTCCATGATCATCGGCTACGCTGTGATCGTCGTGACTGCTATCGCTATCGTCTCAAATCTTGCTGTCCGCAAGACCGATGAGGTCCTCAAAAGCAAGGTCATCTCGCTGTCGTCCTCTCTCAATGTTCAGATGCAGCTGAACGTGGACAGCTACCTTGCCCGGCTGGAGACCATCGGCACCCTCGCTTTCGGTGCGGAGGAGGCCTATACCTACGACGCCACCGACCCGAACAACGACGAGTACGAAGCTATAGGCACCGAAAAGGCGATCTCAGACAAGCTGTTCAGCCTTTGTATCATGGACAATTTCGTGGACTACGGCATCGTTTACCGGAACGACCGCACTATAGGCAAGATCTCCAACGGCACGGCGAGCCTCTTCGGAGACCGGATCTTCACTGAGCTCAGCTCTATGATAACTCATGAGCGCACCCACGACGGCTGGGCGGCAGGCTACAACGGCGATTTCAAGCGGATCTACTACGTCAAGAAGATCCACGAGAACGCCCTGCTGGTGGCCTCGGTCTACGCCAGTGAGTTACAGTCAGTCTTCGACAACCCCGAGGCTCTCAGAGACATGGATATCCGCCTTGTGAACAAGGACCACAGCATCATCTTCTCAGAGGACAGGACAGAGGTGGGCCAGCCTCTGCCGGCGGACATCATGGAGCTGGTAGGCTCTCAGACCGACGCAACTGTCATGAACAGCGAGCACCTTGTCTCAGTCAATAGCTGCGGCGACGACTGGCTGGTGATCAGCTCTATCCCTACAAAGATCGTCCTTGCTGAGAAAAACGAGATGCGGTACTATATTTATATGGTAGCTCTGGCTGCTGCCGTTCTAGCCGCTCTTGTGGGAGCTTACCTGTCAGTAATGCTCACCGATCCCGTCAAGGAGGTCGTTGCAAATCTGGACACCAAGGCCCACAGCGACCAGCTCACAGGCATACTCAACAAGCAGTCCTTCGAGGACTACGCTCAGCAGCGGATCGAGACCTCGCTCTCTATCGAGAAGCACGCCGTGATCATCCTGGATATAGATAACTTTAAAGGTGTCAACGACACCCTCGGCCACGCCTACGGCGACAAGGTCCTGGCCAAGACCGGCAGCACCCTCCGGGCGATCTTCTCGACGGACGACCTGCTGGGAAGGATCGGCGGCGACGAGTTCTGCGTGCTGCTGAACACCTCCCCCGAGGAGGGCGTCCCATACATCGACTATGTGAAGGAGAAGTGCGAGGAGCTGTGCAGCGTTTTCCGCACCAACTACACCGGCGACAACGGGGACTACAAGATCTCGGCCAGCGTGGGAGTCTCACTGTTCCCGGAGCACGGCTCCTCCTACAGCGAGCTCTACAAGTGCGCTGACCTTGCCCTCTACCGCTCAAAGGGCGCCGGCAAGGACACGTTCACGATCTTTGACCCTTCCATGGACGAGGAGGTGAGCCAGTGAGAAAGCTGTTTTTCCGCTCCTTGGGAGCTATGGCAGCGGCGGTCTGTCTCGTTTCCTGCGGAGACAAGGCAGTGGTCCAGTCCCAGAAGCCCAAGACCGAGATCACCCTTTCGTGGTGGGGCAACGACGCAAGGACCGAGTACACCATCGACGCTGTGGAGATCTTCGAGGAGCTCCACCCCGACATAAAGGTCAAGTGCAGCTACTCAGAATGGTCCGGCTATGAGGCTCGGAGCCGTGTGCAGATGATCTCTGACACCGAGGCCGACGTCATGCAGATCAATTTTAGCTGGCTGGACGAGTATTCCCCCGACGGCAACGGCTATTACGACCTGAGCAAGGTCTCGGACATCGTGGATCTTTCGGCCTATTCCCAGCAGGTGCTGGGCTTCGGCACGCAAAACGGGGTCCTCAATGCGGTGCCTATCGCCATGAACGCCGAGACTGTCTACATAAACAAGACGATCTACGACAGGTACGGGCTGGACGTGCCAACGACCTGGGACGACATCTTTACGGCGGCAAAGGCCATGCGTGATGACGGGATCTATCCCCTGGCAGGAGCCTCCAAGGCCTTGTGGCTCTACTCAATGACCTACGCCGAGCAGACCACCGGCAAGAGCTTTTTGGACGCAGACAGCAAGATCGCCTACTCCCCGGAGGAGCTCGGGATCATGATCGGCTTTTACAGCAAGCTGGTGGAGGAAAAGGCCGTCCCTCAGATCGAATACTTCGAGAGGATCAACATCGACAGCGGCACCTACGCCGGAGCTGTGGCTTGGGTCAGCGACGCAGAGAACTACTTCGGCGGAACGATCCAGGACGGCAGCAATGTGGTGACCTTGGACCAGACCGCATACTCCCCTGACAGGAGCGGCGAGGGCTGGTACGCAAAGCCGGCGACCCTCTACGCTATCAGCAAGAACACCGAGCACCCCCAGGAGGCCGCAATGCTGCTGGATTTCCTCCTGAGTAACAGGGATATGGCGGTCCTACAGGGCGTGGAGAAGGGTATCCCGATCAACGAGAAGGCACTTGAGGCCCTTGACGAGGAGGGGCTCCTCAGCGGCATACAGTACGAGGCATCGCTGAAAATGGACAGCACTGTCCCTCTTTCGGTGCTGGATCCGGTGATCGAGAAGTCCGACCTGTACGACGCATTCTACGATGCCTGCAACCTTGTGATCTACGGCAGGGCCGACCTTCAGGAGGCCTCCCAGCAGCTTTATCAGGTCTACAAGGACGGCGGATATATCGGATAAAAATTCCCGGAACGGCAGGAGCTGTTCCGGGATATTTGTTTGTGGCCCTTTCAGTCGGCTCTCTGTCTCCGCTCCATTTTCTTCCAGCTAACAAAGCCGTACAGATCGTTGACCAGAAACGCCACGAAGCACATCAGCACCGAAACATAGGAGGAGTCCTTCATCGAGGCCAGCGTCCACAGCAGGATCAGCACTCCGTCGTTGGCGGCATAGGCCAGAGCAAAGTATGGGTTCCGCCGGAAAGTCAGATAGACCGCAATGAAGCTGGTGGTCACTGAGACTGTACTGGGCAGCAGGTTCGCCGTGCCGAAATGCCTCAGAACGAAGAAGAAGACCACTGTTACCGGCACCGAAAGGATCAGCATGAACGCCCACTCTCTCCGGGAGAGCCTGCTGACCTCCACCTCCCTGCGGCGGCCCTCAAAGGGGTGCCTCAGCCACGAGATCAGCGAAAATACCGCCATGGGGCCGGTCATGCCAAGGTATGTGGCCATTTCCCCGTAATAGGCGAAGCTGTAGGAGATGTACCCGTAGAGCAGGCTGAAAACTATCATCAGCCCCTGTGCGATCGGGTCGCCCTTTGCGGCGAAGATCAGCGAGGTGACGCCTATCAGCGAGGCGGCCAGGGAGACATAGCTCTCTCTGTCGAAGATCAGGAACGATAACGTTATGAGCAGCACAGAGCCGCTCCACAGCAGCTTTTCTCCCAAGGAGAACCTGGCGGTGAGCTTCATATTTACCTCCATAAAAAATAGCACCCAGCATGGATCTTCTAAGACCTAACGACCCATACCGAATGCTCGTTTCGCATTATCCTACCCGGTGGCAGTACCTGTATTATACCACGGCGGAGGTTTTTTGTCAATGGCTATTGATTTTTCTGCCGGTTTCAGTATAATAGTATTATAGGGAGTATCTTCCCACACCCACCGAAAGGAGCTTTGCCATGGCCGAAAGCTGGAACAGCACTGTTAAAACGCTGAAGGAACTCACCGAAAAATACATCTCAGAACGCACCGAGGAGCCTAAGGACGCCCACAAGACACTTCTGCTCAGGGCTCTTGTCCTGCTGAAAAAGGCCGAGCCTGACACCGAGATCATGTTCACTCCCCTTGCAAGGACCATGGTGCCCTACGCCAAGCGCCCGGACAAAAAGGGCGACCGTGAGCAGGGGCTGGGGAAGCATTACTACTGCGCTGTGAACGCCTCCGGCAAGGAACTGAAGTCCGCCGAGGGCTATTACCGAAACGGCCTGGGAAGATCTGCCAAGAGCGCCCGTTCGATGCTGGAGGAGGACTACACCATGGCCCTGACCCTGTATCTGGCCGGTTTTTCGGAGGAGAGCGCCAAGCTGCTGGGAAGAGCCGTCCACATGGTCTCCGACGCCTGCTGTGTTCCCCACGCATCGAAAATGACCTATTTTTCCACAAAGAGGAAGGTCCACAAGGCCTACGAGGGGCTCTCGGACGTGATCTATCCGGAGTTCGTCCCGGAGCAGGAGCTCGAAGAGGTGGAGCCCGTCTTCGCTGACCGCTCATCGTTCAGAGCTCCCATGAACGACATCGCCGCCGGCACCGCAAAGGAGCTGGACCTGCTGAGGGAGGATCCCTATGAAGAGATCACCCAGCGGCTGCTCTTCACCGAGAGGAAGGTGGCGGCGCTGCTGCTGAGGTTTTTTGAGGACGCATCGGCTCCCGATGAGCACGGCGCACATTATGTTCGGGAGAAGGCCAAGATCGCTCTCTTGGAGAAGACCGCACCGCTGAGCTGCAAGATCACCGAGAGGGGCATACTGCTCCACGGAGTCAATCCCTGTCCCCAGTCAAGGCTGAACGTGACGGGCATGGAGCTCTACGCTGCACACCGACGTGACGGGCTGTACACCTTGGCGCCTGCCCGTGAGCGGAAGGGCATGGTGATCGAGCCGGTAAAGGGCGTGCTGAAGCTGAGGCCCTTCGACCCACGCCGGCAGTCACAGCTTTTCGAGATCAAATGACCATGTATGATAATGGGCGGACACACGTGTCCGCCCCTACATATATTTCCAAAGCCAGCACTCGCATCAAAAAAAGCTCCCGACGGGAGCTTTTCTTTGTTATCAGCCAAGATCCAGCTTTGCCTTGCTGCGCTGGTCCGGATAGGGCATGATCCAATACTTCGAGAGGAACCTCTGGTATTCCTCCTTGACATAGTCGGATTTTCCCTTAGCTATGGGAACTGAATCATCTGCGTACCTCATGGTGATCTGGTCAGAGGTCATGTGAGAGATGAACACCGAATTCACCACATAGCTCCTGTGGGGAGCGAAGAAATTCGGGTAAGGCGCTAAGATCTCCAGGAAATCCTTCATAGGTCCGGAGGTATCCACCACCGTGCCGTTGTGGAGGAAGATCGAGATGACTCTTCCGGTGACCTTTGCGAAAACGATAGAGTCCACCGGCAGGGTCTGGAGGTCTCCACGGATATCCTTGATCTGGATCCGCTTGTGAGGGTGTGCAAGGATCTCCTCGCAGATGTCGTCCATCATGGGGAAGAAATCGTGCTGGTCGAACAGATCGTTGACGTAGCGTCTGGGCTGTACGAAGACAGTCTCATAGGTGCCGTCCTCGACCATATGGAAATAAACAAAGGGTACATAGGGGTCATACTTGCGGATCTCACGGGAAACATCAAGACCGGTGGTATGCACGCCGGGGTACATACCGAAGGCCATGTTCAGGAAAACGATGTCGAATCTCTGGCCCTTGGCGGCCTCCACCAGCTCCTGAGGAGAAGAAAAATACTGAGTTATGGCCTCATTTTCTCTCTGACCGAAGTACTCCCTGACCAGTTCTTTCATCCTGCCGAGCCTGATGCTGTCGTCATCACAAAACGCAATGTTCAAAAATAACACCTTCTATTCTATTTTTCATCTTTATTCTCAACTACCGAAGATTTTAATTATACACTTAAATTATATAATACTTTGGAACGTTTGTCAAACATTTAATACCGAAAATCGGAGTTTCGTGCAGATAGAACAATTATTTTTCAAGATCCGGTCACATTTCCGTAACAGTTTTACACGGATAAGCTGTCAAAAAGGCAAAAGAAGAGCCTCCAACAGGGAGCGTTCCCTTGGAGGCTCGTTCTATTGTCAGTTCCCTCTCACCTCTTGATCAGGTAAACCGTATACCCGGCGTATATGGCCAGCATGAGAGCTCCCTGCCAGCGCACCAGCTTCTTCTTCGGGATACACATGATCAAAACCAGCACGCTCATCAGGATCAGAGCTGCCGTATCTATGGCGTTTTCCATGGTGTAGCCCATGGGAGAGATCGCCGCCGCTATCCCCAGTACGAAGAGGATATTGAATATGTTGGAGCCGATAACGTTCCCCAGCGCCATATCCACCTCGTTCTTCCTCGCCGCAACTATACTGGTCACCAGCTCCGGAAGGCTCGTCCCGAGTGCCACCACCGTCATTCCGATGAGATTGTCGGACATACCGAAGCTCCGTGCTATATCAGAAGCCCCCTCGACTACCATTTTTCCGCCGGCAGCGATCGCTGCGATTCCCAGTATGATGTACAGGGCGCACTTCCAGCCGGGCAGGATCTTGTACTCCTCATCGGCCGCAGAGCTGCGAGCCTTCAGCGCTCCCCTCACCATGATGTAAAGGAAGACCGCAAATACCGCCAGCAGAACTGCTCCGCCGGCACGGGGGATATTTCCGGTGATGCCGCCGATCCCCAGCATCAGTCCTGCCACCGCCACCGAGAAGGGCAGGTCCCTTTTCAGGGACTCACGGCTTATGGCCAGCGGACACATCAGCGCACATACTCCGCAGACCACCATGAGGTTGAATATGTTCGAGCCCACGGCATTGCTTATGGAGAGGTCGTTCTTCCCGGCGAGCGAAGCGCTGACGCTGACGGAGGTCTCCGGCAGGCTCGTCCCCATGGCAACTATGGTCATACCTATGATCAGCGACGGCACCTTCAGCATTTTCGCAACGCTGGAGCTGCCGTCCACGAAATAGTCGGCTCCCTTGATCAGCAGCACGAAGCCGACTATCAGCAGTACATATTTCAGCATTTTCACTGTCCCCTTTTCTCGCTCGTTAGTAACTATTGTATCACATTTTTGGCCAAAAATCAACTGCTCCGACGGCTCATGCTGACCTGCCGCTCATTTCCGTGAAACTGCACAAAGCCTTCCCTCTCAGCAGCCGGAGCAGGGCTCCTCTCAAGCCTTCCGGCAAAGGATCCAGAGCCTTGGATCTGTGCAGATCGGACAAGTTTTGAAAACTCCGGGGAAAACTCCGAAAAAGTCCTTCCTTCGACAAAATGCCCCAAAGATCTCCCCCTTAGGGAGATAATTATCGTCTGTTTAGAGAAAATCCCCAAGGCGGCACTTCCCCCTTGATTTGAGGGCGAAAATGTGCTAAAATTTATGATGTATGCGGTATTCTGCGGAAGACCGTTATCTTGTGCCGGCATGGACCGGTATCCGGAGGTATATTTTTATGACAGCAGCACAGATCTTCGCTGTAGTGATCTTCGTGGCGATGTTCATACTCATCGTCCTCGACAAGATCGAGCGGCATTTCGTAACTCTCGGCTGCGGAGCTCTCACTCTCATCGTGGTATTCGGTATCTGCATGAGGAGCGGCTCTGCGATCTGGGACACCCTTGCGGTCAAGGGCTTCGCTACCAAGGAATTCTGGTATCAGGTCACCGAAAGCGAGAGCAAGGGCATAAACTGGGCCACGATCATGTTCATCGCTGGCATGATGGTAATGGTGGAGGGCATGGCCAAGGCCGGATTTTTCCGGTGGCTGTGCATGAAGATCGCCTTCCTGGTAAAATGCAGGACGATCCCGATATTCATCACCTTCATGGTCATGAGCGCCGTGCTCTCGATGTTCATCGACAGCATCACCGTGATCATGTTCTTAGCGGCGGTAACTATCGAGCTGGCTCAGCTCCTGAAGTTCAACCCCGTACCCATGATCCTCTCTGAGATCTTCTGCGCCAACCTTGGCGGCTCGGCGACTATGTGCGGAGATCCCCCCAACATCATCGTGGGAACATCTCTCGGCTTCTCGTTCTTCGACTTCCTGACCAATACCGGACTTGTGGCAGGGATCTGCCTCATCGTTTCGGTGGTGTTCTTCTACATCGTTTTCCATAAGGAGATCGCCGGCGGCTCCGACAAGCCCGTTGACATCTCGAAGCTCCCTCAGCCCAGCGAGGCTATCACCAACAAGAGGGACTTCATCATCAGCAGCGTGATCTTCGGACTGGCCGTCGTGCTACTGATCACTCACGCAACGACTCACCTGACAGTCGCCTCTATCGGACTGTTCATCGCCCTTCTGACACTGATCACCTCCGGCAAGGACGCCTTAGGGCTCCTGAAAAAGGTGGACTACAAGACCCTGCTGTTCTTCATCGGGCTCTTCGTAGTAGTAGGCGGACTTGAAGAAACAGGTATACTCAAGCTGATCGCAGACTTCATCGGACGGATCAGCGACGGCAACGTAAAGCTGATGATCGCGATCATCCTCTGGGTGTCCGCTATCGCCAGCGCCTTCGTGGACAATATCCCCTTCGCAGCAACTATGGTGCCGATCATCCAGAGCCTTGCGGCCTCCTCGGGAGTACCGATCGAAACTCTGGCTTGGGCACTGTCTCTCGGCACCGACATCGGCGGCAGCGCAACTCCTATCGGAGCCTCAGCCAACGTTGTCGGAACGTCAGTTGCCGCTAAAAACGGCCACCCGATCAGTTGGGGCAGGTACTGCAAGAAGCTGGCTCCTGCAACTGTGATCGTGCTGGCTATCTCCACAGTATATCTATTCGTAAGATATTTATGATAAAAAGGAGGAACGACTATGGCACAGCTCATCATTTCAGTAGGTCGTGAGTTCGGCAGCGGCGGAAGAGTCATCGCCGAGGAGCTCTCAAAGAGGTTCGGGATACCGATCTACGACAGGCACCTCATCACTGACATCGCAGAAAAGACAGGGCTCTCTCCCGAGGAGATCGAGAGGTACAACGAAAAGCCCAAGCACATCATCATCTCCCGCAAGGTAAGGGGCTACAGCAACTCCATCGAGGACAATATCGCCGAGATGCAGTTCAACTTTATCCGTGAAAAGGCCGAGAGCGGCGAGTCCTTCGTGGTCGTTGGACGCTGCTCAGAATCGAAGCTGAAGAACTTCAGCGGACTTGTCTCGCTGTTCATCTTAGGCGATATGGACGCAAAGATCAAGCGTGTCATGGAGATCTATGAGATGGACGAGCACGACGCCCGTGAGTTCATCGAGAAGAAGGATAAGAAGAGAAAGCGCTATCACAACTACCACGTCGGCCTCCACTGGGGAGACTCTCGTCTGTACGACCTGAGCATCAACAGCAGCCGCCTTGGTATCGAGGGGACTATCGACTACCTTGAGCAGTACATCAAGGCCCGTGCAGCCCTTGAAGAGAACAAATAATAACGGCCCCGGAGCAGTCATGAAGGCTCCGGGGCTTTTTTTATAGGTATGTGACGTAGTCTGAGTTGTAGAACTCCCAGCTGTCCGCCGGCACAAGACCGCTGCCGTAGTCGACCTTGTTGTCCTTCACGGAGAAGTCGCTGGACCAGCCGTCCACGACGTACATCCGGCGGCTGGTGTCCTCCGCACCGTAGGGCTGATCCATGTAGACCGTGTTGTTCTCGAAGCGCTGATGAAGGCCCCAGCCCTCCACCTGCTCGTGGATCTCAAAGGCCGCAACGATCTTCACATTGCCGTCCCTGTAGCCCACATTGTCGTGGACATAGCAGTCGTTGCCCTGCAGGTCGACGAAGCTGCCGGCGTAGTTCTCTCCGGTCATGCCGTCGCCGTAGAAGGTGCAGCCGCAGATCTCGGTGCCGGTGGTGTACTCCTTCACGTCGATGTGCTCGGCGGCAACGTTCTTGAAGGTGCAGCCGGTGATCGTGTTGTAGTCGCACTTGTAGTCGAAGCCGGTGGTGGACTTTGCGCTCCCCACATACACGCCCTCACCGTAGCCAGGCTTGACAAGGCCTGTGTCGTGGATATAGCAGCTATCCACCGTACAGTAGGAGCTCCCGTCACGAAGGGCCACTGCCTCTGCTCCCAGAGTGTGGAGCTCACACCTCCGGAGGATCGTATGGTCCGAGTTGTCCAGCACTATGCCCTTCTGAGCATTGGTGCAGACCAGGTCCTCCACGATCCAGTAGTCCCCGGTGATGTGCAGAACGTAGTCGTGCTCGGTGGTGGTGCCGGTGAGCACGGGAGGATCCTTCGGGTCCAGAGCCTTCAGCACGATCGGAGCCTCCGCCGTGCCCTCGCTGTCGGAGACGGCCTTGCTGCCGGTGAGCTGATAGGTCCCGGGAGCCACCTTGATCACATCGCCGGCCTTGGCGCTCTGCATGGCGGCGATCAGCTCCTGTGAGTCGGTCACGACGATGCCCTCCGGCTCGGCGAGATAGGCCTCACGCATCAGGATCAGGTCGAACACCTCCAGCCGGCCGTTCCCGGTGAAGTCTCCGGCCTGCCAGCACCTTACGGGAGCCTCCGGGCGGGCAAGGAGCCAGCTCTGCATGGCCACAAGATCCGACAGATCAAATGCTCCGTCGCTGTTCACGTCGCCCATAAGGTACTCCGCCGAGAACCGGGAGAACTGGCTGCTGAGGGCGCTGTCCTGGGCGTAGTAATGATCCCAGGAGAAGATCACGTTCTCCTGAGCAAGGTCAGCCACGGCGCAGTAGTTCTCCCTCAGCTCCTCTATGGGCTTGGGAGAGCGGTCCTCGCCGAAGCTCTCGGTGTTCACCCAGAACCGCAAACGGCCGTCTACAGCCTCTTTCTGGGCAAGGGCCCACTGGCGGATCACCTCCGGGGAGTAGTTCCTTCCGCCGTCGTCCTGCCCGGCATAAACGTCTATAGGACGCAGTCCCGAGGCGGAGATCAGGTCGGAAAGGAACTGCGTGAACTGCTCCGGTGAGGAGATGTCCTTGTTGTAAAATGGGCTGATCATAAGGGGCTTTTCGGGGGCGAGCTCCTCTGCGGCGGCAACGCACCGGCCGATGTTCTCCCCGATGATCCTTGCGTACTCTCCGCCGTCAGAGCCCTGACAGGCAGAGTCGATGTTCCAGACCTCATTTGTGTAGTACCAGCCGGCGATCTGGTCTGAGAACTCGCCTCCGTAGCGCTCCCAGATCTGGGTCATAAGGTCGGCGGAGAGCCGGGCGTTCTCGCTGCTCCAGTCCTCCAGATAGCTGCTGGGAGCTCCCCAGCCGTAGTTCCACCACATATCGTCGTTCACCGTGCCGATCCACAGGGTCATGTCCGTGGCCTTGGCCGCCTTTAGAGCCAGCTCCAGGGCATCGCCGCTGTTCTGGGAGGAATGATAGTCCGCCTCCGCCGGGAACATAGAGCTGCTCTGGGCGGCGGTATAGGCCGAGGGATCCTCCTTCCGGCCTGAGCACTCGCCACGGACGATGTCGTAGACGGATTGCAGGATCAGCGACCGGAAGCCGGCCTCAGACGCCGCAGAGAACTCCTCCTCCCAGCGCTCTAGGGTCCAGTCACGGCAGTACCAGCCCTGTATGAAGGTGGCCGTGAATTTCGAGGGAGAGCTCTCCGCATGGGCCTCCCCGGGGATATAGGCGGTGCAGCACAGCGCCGCTGCGGTCAGAGCCGCTGTCAGCTTTTTCATGGCAGTCTCCTTTCCTCCGGCGGTCCCGGAGCCTTTGTTACCCTTATCATACCATGATCTCCCCAAAAAAGCAACGGCAGCAGAGCATTTTCCCGTCCTTTTCCTCTGTGTTATTCACAAATATTTTCAAAAAGGCCTTTACTTTTTTGCTTTTATGTGGTAAAATAATCTTATGATTTCCCGCTTTACAGCTTTCAAAGCGTGAAGCGATCAGAAAGGACAGTTTTTTGTTATGCCGATCACAGAATTTCTTGAAAGAAATGCAGAGCTCTACGGCAGCGACATCGCTCTCGTAGAGGTCAACCCCGAGATCACTGAGGTCCGCAGGGTCACTTGGAAGGAGTACGAGCTCATCGAGCCAGATCCGCTGTGCCACTACCGCCGTGAGATCACATGGAAGGTCTTCGACGAGAAGGCCAACCGCTTCGCCAACCTCCTCCTTGAAAGAGGCGTGAAAAAGGGAGACAAGGTGGGCATCCTGCTGATGAACTGCCTTGAGTGGCTGCCGATATACTTCGGCGTGCTCAAGACCGGAGCACTGGCCGTGCCGCTGAATTTCCGCTATACCTCCGACGAGATCAAGTACTGCCTGGACCTTGCTGAGGTGGACGTGCTCATGTTCGGCCCGGAATTCATCGGAAGAGTGGAGGAGATCGCTGACGAGATCAGCCGCAACCGCCTGCTCTTCTACGTCGGAGAGGGCTGCCCCTCCTTCGCAGAGCACTACGACAGCCATGTTGCCAACTGCTCCAGTCAGGCTCCTGACATAAAGCTGACAGACGACGACTACGCCGCTATCTACTTCTCATCGGGAACTACAGGCTTCCCCAAGGCTATCCTCCACAAGCACCAGAGCCTTGTCCACTCAGCTAAGTGCGAGCAGGCACACCACGGCCAGACCCGTGACGATGTATTCCTGTGCATACCGCCCCTTTACCATACCGGCGCCAAGATGCACTGGTTCGGCAGTCTCTACTCCGGCAGCAAGGCCGTTATCCTCAAGGGCGTCAAGCCCAAGTCGATCATCACCACTGTCTCCAACGAGCTCTGTACGATCGTTTGGCTGCTGGTGCCGTGGGCTCAGGATATACTCGACGCTATCGACAGGGGCGAGATCGATCCTGCTGAGTACCAGCTCTCTCAGTGGAGGCTCATGCACATCGGCGCTCAGCCCGTTCCCCCTTCGCTCATCGCAAGGTGGAAGGAGCACTTCCCGGATCATCAGTACGACACCAACTACGGCCTCAGCGAGTCTATCGGCCCCGGCTGTGTCCACCTGGGAGTGGAGAATATCCACAAGGTAGGCGCTATCGGCAAGGCAGGCTTTGGCTGGGAGGTCAAGATCTGCGACGAGGACTTCAACACCGTAGAGCGTGGCCAGGTGGGCGAGCTCTGCGTAAAGGGCCCCGGCGTCATGACCTGCTATTACCGTGACGAGAAGGCCACGGCCGAGACCCTGAAGGACGGCTGGCTCCTGACCGGAGATATGGCTCAGGAGGACGAGGACGGCTTCATCTACCTGGTGGACAGGAAGAAGGACGTGATCATCAGCGGCGGCGAGAACCTTTACCCCGTACAGATCGAGGACTTCCTCCGCTCTCACCCGGCTGTGAAGGACGTGGCCGTTATCGGACTCCCCGACAAGCGTCTGGGCGAGATCGCTGCGGCTATCATCTCCATCAAGGAGGAGGTCTCATGCACTGAGGATGAGATCAACACCTTCTGCCAGAAGCTCCCCAGATACAAGAGGCCCCATAAGATCATCTTCGCCGATGTTCCCAGAAATCCCACCGGAAAGATCGAAAAGCCCAAGCTCCGCCAGATCTACTGCGGAGAGAGCCTTGTTGCTAAGCAGATCAAGAACTGAGGCGCCCGACATTCGAGGACTGACGGAAAAATTAACCATAGGAGCGATGAAAATGACAGACCTTGAAAAAGTCAGACAGCAGTTCGCCCAGGACCGCTTCGCCACCGAGAACGGCATGGTGGTGGACGAGATCGGCGACCACTACGCAAAGTGCAGCGTGGAGCTCACTGAGCGGCATTTCAACGCCATGGGCGGCGTTATGGGCGGAGTGCATTACACTCTGGCCGACTACGCCTTCGCAGTTGCCTCTAATTGGCAGAAAATGCGGACCGTGGGGCTGAGCTGCTCCATAAGCTACGTCGGGCCGGTGAGGGGCAAAAAGCTCATCGCCGAGGCTCACCTGATAAAGGACGGCAGGAGCACCTGCTCGTACAACGTCCAGATCCGTGACGACCTCGACAACATCGTTGCGGTGGCCCAGTGCGTCGGCTTCAACAAAGCATAAAGCAAAAAGCTCATAAGGGAGAGGCCCTCCCTTATGAGTTTTTTTACGTTATCGAGGTCAGCGGGATCTGCTCTAGGTCCCAACTGCTGTCGGGGTGGATCGTGATCAGCTCAGCCCCACGCTGCTTCGTTTCTTTCTCGATACCGGGCATCGCAAGGTAGTCGATGCTCATGCCGTAGGTCAGGCGGATGCCCTTGTACTCGATCGAGGCGTTGTTGTAGTGGTCGTGGCCGCAGAAAAATCCAGTGGTGCTGCCAAGCTCCAAGGCAGTATCGAACATCCTGCTGGGGTAGTCCGAGCAGCAAACAAGATCGTTGGTGATGCCGCCGTGGTCGCCAGGGTTCTCGCCGAAAAAGCAGGTGACCTCATCGCTGCCCTGCAAATAGAGCTCCGTGGCGGTCTTGTACTCCTGCAAGGGGATATGGAAGAACACCATGGAATTGATAGTATGGCCGGCCTCAGCGTTCATGCGCTCCACCTGCTCGGCGTACCAGTCCACCTGATCGTCGTGGATATAGTCGTAGACGTTTATTCCCTCGCCGGTGTAGGCGTTGGAGTCGATGAGGAAAAGCCCGGTATTCAGCGATCCGTCGGTGTTGCGGATCTGGATGAGCTGGTTGTTCCTTCCCATTATATCCGGCTGGACGTAGGGGTAGAGCAGGTTGCCGGAGGTCTTATAGGAAAGCGACTTGTAGACCTCGTTGAGCTCGGTCTTGTTGAGGGTCGAAAGGCTCTCAGTATCGTGGTTGCCGTAGGTGAAGGCCCAGGGGATCCCTGTATTTCGCATAAAAGCGGCAAACTGCTGGACAGGTGCGGAGTTGTTAAGCGACATGGACATGATCCCCAAGGGGAAGCAAAGGTCGCCCGTAACGATCACAAGGTCGGGGCGGGTATGCTCGATCTCCGCAAAGCAGGCCTTGAGCGCTTTCATGTCCTTTGAGTAGGAGTAGAGGCTGCCGCCGATGTGTATATCTGTCAGGTGGAGGATCTTGAAATCCTCGGTGGAGGAGGTGATCGTATAGACGCCGGTCTCCTCGTCGTAGTCGATCTGATGAGAGGCGTGCTCCACCACAGGCACGGAATTTATGTAGCTCTGGGTGTACCATGTTTCACGGTTCAGAAGGGTAAAGCCTCCTGCGGCCACAACTGCCGCCGTAACGACAGCAGTTCTTTTGGCGTTGAAGACCAGATTTTTGAAGGTGACCTTCCTTCTGACGGTCATATTCAGCACTAAGACGATCAGGGCGAAGATCACTGCCGCTCCCAGGAAAACATTGCCGGGATAGCTTATGCTGCTGCCGGCGAGGACAATGAAAAGCGTAACGCCTGTCCAGTAGACAAGGGAGAACAAAGTAATAAAGATCCCGTAGCTCCTTGCGGCCTTCCTCTCAGGGAGATCAATGCGCTTTTGTATCAGCTTATGCAGTATGATGTTCTTCACCAGCAAAAGCAGCGGGATCTGCACCATCATCATGTTGGAGAAGAAGTTCTCTTTCAGCTCTGCCGACTTTGAATTGCCGAACACATAAAAGCTCAGCTCAGAGCCTACAAAGACGAATACTGCGCCGATCAGCAGGGCGATGGAGTTGAACAGCCGCTTGGTGTACTTATCCGACAGCGCCCGAAGATAAGCGAAGGCCTCGTTGTCATACTTGGTCCCGCCGATCTCACGCTCTGTCTTGATGATGCTTTTGACACGGCGGAAGATCAGGAGCCCAAATACGGCAAACATCACGGTCACAAAGAAAAACTCATTGTTGACATTGACCGCATTGTATATCATCCATGCAAATTCCTCAACTGCGAACATTGAAAAGAGCGCAGCCAGATAGGTCCTTCGCCTCTGCTTCCACATGAGCTTCTTGGTGGGCCTCAGCTCTGCAGCATCGCCGGAATTTCGCCATGCAAGGGCCTGCTCCTCAGTGTAGCCTGCAAGGGCTGCCATTTTGGTGAGCTGTCCATACTCGGCAAGGAGAGCGTCTATCGCCTCGCCCTCGGAGCTCTCCCGGCAGAGCTGGGAATACTTCTCACTAAGAGCCTCTTGGATCTTCTCCTGAGCCCGGCTCGCCTCGGGAGAGTAGGGTATATCGTCGAACAAGAGCTGAACGAGCCCCTGGATCTTGCCGTTTGGCCTTGGGTCCGTCTTTTTCATAGCTGTCTCCTTTCGCTGTCTTATATGGTAATTATAACACCCTTCTCTGAGGAAAGTCAAGCCTTTCCGCCGACAAAAAAGCTGCGCAGCAGCAGCCACGCAGCCTTAGTTTTTATTTCTCCGGAAGCTCAGAGATCAGGTGAGCGTCGTACATCTGGATCGAGAGGGCGTCCCTTCCGGAAATGCCGTCTGAGCCGGAAACGTCAGACTGAGCCAGGCCCTTTTCTGTGAGGGGATACTTCTTGGGAAGTGCAACATACTGAAGGATCGCTACTGCGTCCTGGAGGTCCACCTTTCCGTCAACGTTGGCGTCGCCCCAGATGATCTCGTCGCCGGGCGGTGCCTCGATAGCGATATAGCCGTCACAGCTCCTGTCTATCTCAGCAAGGCCAGGATACTTATAAAGCTCCGTCACGCTGAACGTGAGCCCATTCCCGCCTTCGGTGTTGATGCCCTGAGTGAACAGGTAGGCCTGCATCAGCGAGCCCTTCTCAGTGACAGCATTGTCAATGAACAGGTCGCCGCTCTCATAGCGTATATCGATCGGGAAAGCATCACCGGGCTTGGCACTCTCCGGAAGAGTCACATTAAATGTGAACAGTGTTCCGTCAAAGCCTGAATTATCATCTGAAGCCATAGCAACATAGAAGCTGTTCATCTCGGCCCCGGGCTCAGCCTCCGACTTTGCGACCATGCCGATAAAATAGGTACCGGAGCCCTGCTGTATCGAGATCTCACCGGCTCTGTTCCTTTCCACTGTCAGCCGAGGATCATAGTATACATGGAGCCCCAAAGTCGAGTAATAGCCTAAGTCAGCATTCCCGGAATCGATATCCACACTTATCGTAAAGGTGTTTGAGATCTGCGACTGATCGGCCAGGATCTTGCTGACCGTTATAACAGGCTTTATTGGGGACTCAGCGATCTGCTCCTCGGTGAAGCCTCCGTCGGCAGTGTAGGTCTGGGGATAGGCCGCACGGTCCGCCAGCAGCTCAGGAAAAGTCACATCGAAGCCGGTTGCCATATAGGCATAAAAAGTGAGGATACAGCCTGCGTCGATCGCATTTATGTGACCGTCCCGATCAACATCAGCGATCTCACGGCTATAAAGCTGACCGTATTCCGGATCGTCAAATAAAGAGGGCTTCTCGACCGCACGGTTTGCCTGATCCTTGAGAATGACAGCGGCATCTGCTGCAGTGATCATCCCGTCGCCGTCCACATCTCCAAGGATCCTTTCATATTCGGGGTCAGTGTCATCATCGGCGGCTGTCACAGGGCAGGCTGGAACTGCCGAGAAAACGGCAGCTATCGCCAGCACGGAACTGATCAGTCTTTTTAGCACAATATCACTCCTTGTTTATTTCTCCGGCAGCTCAGAGATCAGCTTAGCGTCGTATCTCTGGATAGAGAGGGCGTCCTTTCCGGAAACTCCCTCTGTGCCGTCAACATCGGCCTGAGTCAGGCCCTTTTCTGTAAGGGGATACTTCTTAGGAAGGGCAACATACTGGAGGATCGCTACTGCGTCCTGGAGGTCCACCTTTCCGTCAACGTTGGCGTCGCCCCAGAGGATCTCGTCAGTCCCTGTGGGAACTGCGGCTGTTGTTGTAGTGGGAGCCGTCGTCACGGGAGCCTTTGTGGTAGTCACCTTGGGCTCGGTCTTGGGCGAGTCTCCCATTCCGTCAGCGGTAGTCCCGTCAGGCTCAGTGCCGTAGTAAAGCTCGCCGTTGATATAGGTGGGAGTGTAGATAGCCTTCACGCCGCTGATCACGGTCTTCTCAACAGGCTCGGTGTCGGGGCTGCTGGAGGAAAGATATGTGGTAGTGACTGTCCTTGGGTTGCCGGCCTCGTCCACCAGCTCGCCGTGTGAGGGGTCATTGGTAGGATCCCAGAAGCGCTGATACTCCGGGCAAACAAGAGCGATCATGATCTCGCACTGCTGTCTTCCCTCGGAAACGGGCATAACGGCTCTTCCGTCAGGGAGAGTCACCTCGATGTAGTAGATGTTCTTGCCGGCCTTCGTGTAGGGTGTCACAGGTGAGATCACTGCGCCAGCGATCCCGTCCTTGCCGTACATACTTCCGGCCTGGTCACGGTCACAGCGCACCACGACGTCTTTAGGATCGTAGCCGTTCTCCACTACCTCTGTCAGGTCCATATAGTAGCGGAAGGAGATGTTGTCCTGGATCCTTGCGGGCCAAGCGGAGTGGTTGGTGATCTTGAAGCTGAGGCTGGTGCCGCTGGCGTCGTCGCCCTTGACGCTGACCTCAGTGAAGAACTCCGGTCCGTCGTGGGCCTCAACAGGCGGGAAGTTAGGATCGGTCTCGCCGCCGTACTTGTCGATCATCTTGCACAGGATAGCGGTATATCCGGCGTTGTAGTCTGTAGCTACCTCGTTGTTGATGTAGTTGTTCCTATCGTCCACATAGGAGCCGTCCTGGTTGGGGCCTCCCACCAGAGCGCCGTAGAGCGTGTGGCGGTTATCGAGCGGGAAGTACAGGTCGTTCTTCCAAGAGCCGTGGGCTGTTCTGTGGTGGGCGTTATGGGCAGGCTTGTCGCCGTAGCCGACAACGAAGCTCTGGCCAGTGGGGTTATCGCCTAAAACGTAGTTGATCTGGTCCTCATAGAACTTCTCATAGACAGAGTTATCCTGTCCCTTGAGGACAGTATCGCAGGCAACTGCGGTGATGAAGGCCGAGGTCTCGGCATATCTTGCGCAGCCCCATGTGTGCATATACAGCAGGGTGTCATTGACCTTAGCACACTCCCCTGACAGGTAGTCAAGGTGCTTCTTGACACGTCCGGCGTAAAAATCGTCCTTCGAGTTGATAGCGTACAGCAGGATACCGCCCTGAGAGGCGTCGTCCCAGCAGTGCGACCACTTGTAGACCAGCTCAGAGGTTCCGTTCTCGATGCCAAGGTTCGCTGTGAGCTCCTTGGCCTTGTCCAGGTATGCGCTGTCGCCTGTAGCGATATACAGCCAGTTTGCGGCATAGAAGAGCTCGTCGTAGAAGTGGCTGGAGCGGTAGAAGCCCGAGGCGTCGCTGTTGTTGTAGACCTCATCGCTGGGCGAGGTGCAGGCGATCTTGAAGATGTTCTCAGCGTGGTCGATGTAGCTGTCCAGCTTGCTTTGATCGACCCTTCCCTTGAGAGCAGCGCTTCCGGCTGCCAGCGCCGCCGCCATCTCTCCGAAAACGGCCGAGCAGCCCTTTGACGACTTCAGCGTTGCACGAAACGCCGAGTAATCTCCTCCGGAGTCCTCAGCGCCGTACTGGAGCATCTCAACAGGCCCCCACCAGGTGTGATCCTTCTGACCGTCGCCCACCTGATATACGATCTCATCGCCCAGGTCACAGGCAGCAAGGTAGTCCAGAACGAACTCAAGGTTGTTGACGTAATTGGTCATCTCTCCGCACTCCTCGATGCCGTCGGGATACTGGTAAAGTCCCCAAGCCAGCATAGAAGCGGAATAGGCCATAGGAAGGTTGAACTTGACGTGGTCGCCGGCGTCGTACCAGCCGCCTAGGATCTCGTCGGTCATGGTGGAGTCAGCACGCCACTGGACACGGTTCCATTCCGGCAGAGGTCCGGCCTGCTGGCACTCGTAGAAATAAAGGGATTTTTGCAGGGCCTCGGCGTAGTTGGCACTAAAGGCCGCAGCGTCCGTCTGTGCAGGCACAGCAAAGGAGCCTGCGAGCATTGCCGCACTCATGACTGCGGCAGCAGCTTTTTTGAACATAGTAACACTCTCCTCTCATATACTTTAGGAGACTCATGTCTCCGTCCTCACGAGTTACTATATATTTGATTTTACCATATTTCCGCCCAAACGTCAAGGCCTGAGGCCTATATTCGCAAGTTCTGGTGCAAGGCCGTTGCGTTTTGAGGAAGATCGTGATATAATGGGTGTAACAGATACTGAGGGTAGAAATACCGGAAAAGGAGAGAGCCATGGATAGGACACCTATACTTAGAACTACAGCCTCCCTGCTGGGAGCTGCCCTAGCAGCCGCCTCAGTGGGAGCTCCCAGCGTCCCGGCGGAGGGCGATAGCGTTTCTGCCGTGATCACCACTACAGACGGCGACAAAGTGGACGTAACACTGAACGAGGAGATGTTCCTCCGGGACAGCTCCGTCTATCACCACGACATCGGTATGCTGACCGTTGCGCTGGCGAGCTGCGCTTACAACAACAGCTCCACCGCCGGTCAGGGAAAATACATCTCCGACGCATATGAAGCCCTAGGCTTCTCAAAGGAAAAGACCGCTCTTTTCAGCTACAGCGCTTCCGAGAGCAACGACCGCTACGGCATGAGCGAGATGCAGGGGGACTCTCAGGCCTTCTCGATCGCCAGCCGCAAACTGGGAGAGACCACCCTCCTCTCTATCACCTTCCGTGGGACTGACTCCACCATACAGGAGGACGTGAACACCGACCTGATCTCGGCCTTGGCGGTGCCTTATCTGGACAGCCTTGCAGGATCGGGCTTTGCGGATTTCAGCAAGAAGGCGGCCCGTGGCCTGGCAGCCTATATCGAGAACGAGCCGGAGATCTCAGAGGCCGCAGAGCAGGATAAGCTGAAGATCGTCGTCACCGGCCACAGCCTTGGAGCTGCCGGGGCGAACCTCTTCGGCACCTATCTTGACAGCGGTGAGTTCGAGCTGGGGAAGGTCTCTAACGACGACATCTTCGTCTACACCTACGCCTGCCCCACTACCTGCGCCGAGATCCCGGCACAGGCCGACTACAGCAACATCATCAATATCATGAACCGCAGCGACATCGTCACCGAGCTGCCGGGGACCTTCCTGATCGACATCGACATCATGAACGGTCAGGTGGCCTACGCCGACGGCTTTGCTGCCGGCCAGAAGCGGATCTTCGACTCCCATGAGTACAAGAGCATCGTGGATTGGTCAGGCCACCACCCTGACCGCTACATACACAGTCTTGAGGATGAGCTCACGCCGGAGGACTTCCCCCTGAGCCGCCTTGAGGAGGGCTATTGTCCCCTGCTTGCGGACACCTGCGCCCAGCTCGCAGATCAGGTGACTGCCGACTCGGAGATCGGCGCTCAGGCGCTGGGAGACATCGGCTGCGGCCCCAAGACCGTCACCTCCTTCACCACCTCCAACGGCCAGATCTTCGCAGGGATCCTCCGGGAGGAGAACACCGTGCTCCTCTGCGGTGAGCGCAGGGACGAGAGCTCCGCCAAGACCGTGGGCCCGGAGGCTCTGAAGGACGAGATCAAGGCGGGGCTGGAGGACCTGATCTCCGCCGAGAGCGTCAAGGACGGCTTCCGGCTCTTCGTCACCGGAGAGGGCCTCACCGGCAGCGCCATGGAGCTCCTTGCTTCTGAGCTCCTGCTCGCAGGGAGAGCCTCCTCCGCCGACGGCTTCACCTTCGCTTCTCCTGCCCTTGGCGTGGAGGAGTGCTCCTCATCGGTCTACAGTATCCACGATATATCCGAGCTGGTCAGCGAAGGCAGCCTTTCCCGTGAGCTGATCGCCGGGCGCAGCGACAGGCTGATCTTAGCCAACGGCGCCGACAGCTTCTCCCAGTTCACAAAGGCTCATCTCAGCGGTGAGGCGCCCTCTCCCGTAAAGAGCAGCGACCTCCTGGTCTCACTGACAGGCCGGGTCTATATCGAGGTCCAGTCCGAGGGCAAGGTGGTGGGCAAGGCCGCTGAGCCCGGCGACGGCCGGGACGTGACACCTGTGCCGGCGATCGAGTCGGGGGAGAGCCAGTTCGTCTTTCTCCCCTCGGACGGCTCATGCACACTGAGGATCACCGGAAGAGATCAGGGCAGCCTTGACCTTACCGCAGAGAGCCTTTCCGGAGGCGAAAAAAAGACCGTCATCGGCGCCTCCATGGAGACCCGAAAGGTCATGGAGCTCCGGCCGGAAAGCGACAGTTCTCCGGCAGATGCGCCCTTGTACGTCCTTGACGGTGAGGGCAGGCCGGCGTTCGTGGTGCAGGCCGACGGATCCGAGAAAAAGTACCACGACTCTAAAAAAACAGCGGCTGCCGCTGCCGGAGGAGCCGGAGCTGCGGCTTTGGCTGTGGGCGGAGCCGTGGCATTCTTGAGGAGGAAGAAAAATGCGGAGAGCTGACCGGGTCCCGGAGCTGGCTCTGCCGGACCTCGGGCAGGTCAACCCACGGTCAGTGACCGAGGGGCTGATGCCCGGAGATCTTCCTGCCTGACAAAGGCGAAAAACAGGCGCTGATCCGGCATTACTGCGGCTTTAGCTTTATCCTGGGAGAGTCGGATAGGGACTTTCTGGAGGAGGTCCTGAGGCTCATGCTCGCCGATAAAAGGCGGCTGGTGCTGTTCTCTGACAGCCCGGAGGCGGAGGAGGTCTTCCGCAGCAGTCCGGAGGTCCAGACCGGAAAACGACTGTTCTTCCGGTATGAGGGCGGTGAGCCCGACCACGACCCGGAGCTCCTCCCACTTAACGGGGAGATGCTGAGAGCGGTCTCCGGGAGAGTGATCCCTCAGAGCTTCTGGGAAAAGGACAGCGACTTTCTCCAAAGGGGAAAGGGCTTTTGCCTCCTCCGGGAGGGAAGGCCGGCCGGGTGGGCTTTTTCCGCAGCCGTCAGCAGCACCGAGCTGGACATCGGCGTGGAGACTGCTCCGAGCTATCAGCGGCAGGGGCTGGCCAAAAGAGCCGCCGGAGAGCTGATCCGCTTTGCGCTGGAGACAGGCAGAAGGCCGGTCTGGGCCTGCGCCGCCACGAATACAGGCTCCCGGAGGACCGCCGAAAAGCTGGGCTTCGTCCGGTGCGGGAGCTGCCTAACATTCCAGAAAAGACAGATCTGACCCAAAGGAGGAATGGATATGCCACTGATCATCGTCAGGAACGACATCACTAAAATGAACTGCGACGCCATAGTCAACGCCGCAAAGAACTCTCTGCTGGGCGGAGGCGGAGTCGACGGAGCGATCCACAGGGCCGCCGGGCCGGGCCTGCTGGAGGAGTGCCGGAGCCTTGGGGGCTGCGAGACCGGTCAGGCCAAGATCACCGGGGGCTACGACCTGCCGGCCAAGCACGTTATCCACACCGTGGGACCGGTCTGGCAGGGCGGCGGCCACGGCGAGCGTGAGCTGCTGCGCTCCTGCTACGCCGAGAGCCTGCGCCTTGCGGAGGAGAATTCCTGCCAGTCCGTGGCTTTCCCGCTGATCTCCACGGGGGTCTACGGCTACCCCAAGGCCGAGGCCTTCCGGGTGGCAGTGGACACGGTGGAGGAGTTCCTAAAGGACAGCGATATGACGGTCTACATCGTGGTCTTCGGAAGGGACTCCCTTTTGGTGAGCCAGAAGAGATTTGCCGATATACAGCAGTTCATCGACGACAACTATGTGGACGAGCACTCCGACCCGCTGGAGGAGCGCCGCAGAAGGCTGAACTTGGCTGGAGGATGGCGCTCTGACCGAAAGGGAGCAGCTCCCACTGTCGGGGCCGCCTATGAGAGCTCTGTTCTGCCCTCGGTCCCTCTCAGCCAGTTCAGCGAGGAGAGCTCCCTGGAGGAGGCTCTAAAGCAGATCGACGAGAGCTTCTCGCAGATGCTGCTGAGGAAGATCGACGAGAAGGGCATGACCGACGCACAGTGCTACAAAAAGGCGAATATCGACCGCAAGCTCTTCTCAAAGATCCGGAGCGATGTCCACTACCGCCCCAAAAAGACCACGGTGATCGCCTTTGCCGTGGCGCTGGAGCTGGACCTTAGCGAAACAAGGGATATGCTGATGAAGGCCGGATTTGCCCTCTCGCACAGCAGCAAGTTCGACATCATCATCGAGTACTTCATCTCCCACGGGAACTACAACGTGTTCGAGATCAATGAGGCGCTGTTCTCCTTCGACCAGTCCCTCATCGGTCAGTAAATTGTCGCCTGAAAAGCGACCAAAGGCCTCCCAGGGTGTGGTATACTTTAGTTACAGTAGAAAAAAGACCACGACCCGAACGGAGGTAGTATCATGAAAAACAACATCACTGAGCTGGTATTCATCCTTGACAGGAGCGGATCCATGAGCGGCCTTGAGTCCGACACCATCGGCGGCTTCAACAGCCTCATCGCCAAGCAGAAGAAGGAGGACGGCAAGGCTTTCGTCTCCACGGTCCTCTTCGACAACGTCAGCCATGTGCTCCACGACAGAGTCCCTCTTACTGAGATCGAGCCCCTCACCGACAAGGACTACACCGTAGGAGGCTGCACCGCTCTTCTGGACGCTATCGGCGACGCTATCCGCCACATAGGGAATATCCACAAGTACGCTAGGCCGGAGGACGTGCCTGAGCACACCATGTTCATCATCACCACCGACGGTATGGAGAACGCAAGCCACCGCTATACCTACGACCAGATCAAGAGGAAGATCTCTCGCCAGAAGGAGAAGTACGGCTGGGAGTTCCTCTTCATCGGAGCGAACATCGACGCCGTCGATGTGGCCGAGAGAGTGGGCATAGCCCGTGAAAGGACAGCCAACTACAGGTCCGACCAAAAGGGGACCCAGGTGCTCTACGCCAGCATCTCTGCGCCGATCCGCGCCATACGCACAGGCTCTGCGATCGACAGGGGCTGGGCAGAGGAGATCGAGAGAGATAACCGTGAGCGTGGAGGCAAAAAGAAGAAATAAGGAGGAGCTTTATGCTAACTAATGATCAGCTTTCTGCCGTGAGGTACTACATCGGCGACGTTTCGGGCAGCGACCCCTTCTGGAGCCAGCCCAAGGCCTATCTGGTGCTCAATTCCCTGCTGTACCCGGGGATCTCCACCGAGAAGGCCCGTGCCGCCGAGGGGAAGCTCCTTGACCCGGAGCTCCTCTCGGACACGGAGCGTCTGCTGGGCGTCTACCGGGAGCTTTTCTCGGCCTTTCGGGAGAGCTCTGCGGAAAAAGAGCTGATCACCTACCGGGTGGAGCGCTGGTCGGACCACCTGATCAGCCGCAGCGCCGGCAGGACGACCTCCTTCACCTCCACCTCCACCGCAGGCTTTCTGAAGGACTACCGTGACCGGGCAGGGATAGCCCTGCTGCGGTTCGTGATCCCGGAGGGTACGCCCTGTCTCGACATGGCAAGGGTGCTGCCTGAGTACGCAAAGTCACAGGAGGCGGAGGTCCTGCTGCCGCCCTTCATGGAGCTGAGCTACAAAGAGCTCCCCCTGACTGAGGAGGAGCTCCAGATCTGTGACTGCAACGGCCAGCCGCCCAAGGGCTCCTTCGAGGTGCGCTGCGGAGCTGCAAGGCTGCCGGAGCTTGCCGGGAAGAGCCTTCCCCAGGAGGGCGCTGATGCCGGGAAAAGGCTGTACACCGCACTTTCCAGCGGGAGCTCGCCCTCGCCGGCAGACGCCTCTGCCTACATAAGGTGGAAGGAGCAGTTCCAAAGGATTCTTACAGAATAACGAAAGGGAGCTCAAACAGCTCCCTTTTTTCTGTATCCCGTGGGAGTGACCCCAACGATCTTTTTGAACTGGCGCATGAAGTGTTCCTCGTTCTCGTAGCCGCACATCGCCGCCACCTGAGAGACAGTGCAGGCGGTCTCAGAGAGGATCTCCTTGGCCTTTTCGATCTTGCCGCTGATCACGTCCGTCATGCAGGAGACTCCGAAGACCTCCCGGTAGATGTGCTGAAAATAGGACCTTGACATACTCACGTCCGCCGCCATGGTGTCCACGTTCCACTTCATCTGGGGATTGCGGTAGATCTTCTCACGGAGCTCGATCAGGGCGTTGTAATGAGGATCGGTGGTCTGCTGGACCTCCTCACGGCCGGCGCAGCTCTCCCCCAGCTTCACAAGGAGGGTCCTCATCAGCAGGTCCAGCACCTTGATCCGCCGTGAGCTGAGAGAGTAAAACCCCTCGGCGATGTTGCGGATCAGCTCCCCTGTCAGCTCCGGATCGGTGCTCACGACAGGCACGTTCAGTGTCAGCCCCAGAGCCTCGATCAGGTCGGTGTCGTCCTCAGCGCTGAAGGTCAGCCAGTCCATGACCAGGAAGCCCTCGGCTGCGGCCCACTCTTGGGGCTGGCTTCCGTCGAAGAGGACGAATGTTCCGGCAGGAAGTGTGAGACCTGCGCTCCCGGAGCCCAAGATGAAGCTGCTGTGGCTGAAAATAAGGAGGAAGGTACCGGGCTCTCCCGGCGAGGAGAAGCTGTATCCCGGCTCGAAGACCGAACGGCAGCCAATGCTCTGTATCAACATAGGATCACTCCTTTTTCGCTATAAATCGCCATTTTATGGACCTCCAATACTCCCCGGCGTAGTCAACGCCCACCCGTGGCGCAGTCAGGATCTCCGGCCGGGCGCCGTCGTCCTCCAGCCAGAGCTGGCCGTTCTCTGAGGCGCTCGTCCCGTTGAACTGGCCGGTGATCTGGAGGTACTTTGTCAGCTTTGTCGGCCCGCCGTGGACCTCTCCGGCCCGGATCAGCACGCCCTGAGCCTGACCGTCCTCGCCGGTGATCACGTTCATCAGCCAGTGGATCCCGTAGCAAAGGTAGACGTAGAAACGGCCGCTTTCCCCGAAAAGCAGCTCAGTTCGGGGCGTTCTCCCCTTGGAGGCATGGCAGGCCAGGTCCTCCTCTCCACGGTAGGCCTCGGTCTCGGCGATGCGCTCCCGGAGGAGGCTCCCGTCGGGGAGCCGCCGGACGATGACCTTGCCCACAAGGTCCGTGGCGACCTCCAAGACGTCCCTGTGGAAAAATTCGGCAGTTAGCTTCTTGCTCATAATTATACTCTCAGTTGTTGTTCAAGCTCAGTGTCTGGCTTAACGAATGCGGTCTTGTAGTTGGTGAAGATCACCTTCCCCGGCTTGGCACCGGAGGGCTTTTTCACGAACCTTGCAAGGCAGTAGTCCACCGGCACAAGGGTGGAATTCCTCCCCCGGCTGTTCACCGCCGCAATGACCGCCGCCTCCTCGATCGTGCTGTCGGGGACCTGAGCGCCCTCCGCAGCGATGATCACATGAGAGCCGGTAATGGTCTGGGTGTGGAGCCAAATGTCCGTTTTTTCGGCAAATTTCAAGCTCAGCCAGTCGTTCTGGTGGTTGTTCCTGCCAACGAAAATAGCGAACCCGTCGCTGGATCTGTACTGGATCGGCGGCAGAGCCTTGGGAGGCTTCTGCTTGCTCCCGCCGGACCTGATGTAGCCCTGCTCGCTGAGCTCCAGCCGGAGCTGAATGATGTCGTTCTCGGAGGAGGCTCTGGTCAGGGCGTCGAAAACGCTCTCCAGATAGGCGAGCTCCTCCTGTCCTTTTTCGATCTGGTCGGCCAGCTTTTCCTCGGCCGTGACCCGTTTCTTATACTCGGAGTAATAATGCTGGGCATTTTGGGCAGGAGTCTTCCTCACGTCCAGAGGGATCTCCACCAAAGGCAAGCCCTCCTCATAGAAATTCTCCAAATTCGCCGAAACATCGCCCTTTTCGATACGGTACATATTGGCAGAGATCAGATCTCCGCACAGCTTGAAATGCTCCTTCTCGGCACAGGCCGCAAGCTCCCCCTGCTGCACGGAGATACGCCTTGACGTGCGCTCGGTCAGGTTCATCAGCAGCTTGAAAAGGTCGTTGGCACGCTGCTTCGTCCGAGCCGCCCGGTCCCGTTCGTAGTAGAAAAAGTCCAGCAGCTCCGAGGCCGACGGCAGCTCACGGGTCAGCATCAGCGTGCCGAACTGGGTCAGCCGAATGAAGCAAAGGTCCTTCAGCAGGCCGTCCCGGTCCATCACCACCGAGAAGCAGCACTGGCCGCTGATCAGTTGGTCACGGGTGCGTTTTATGGCGAAGATCAGCCGATCGGACTGGTCCTGGGTGAGCTTGTCGGAGTCGATATGCGCCCCTCGGCCGGCGAAAAACGCCCACTCCCTTGCAAGGACCGGCGAGATCCCTTCGCAGCTCCGGATCAGCGCCTTGGAGAGCTCCGCCGGGACGTTCTCCGAGAGCCTAGCAATGATCTCCTCCGGCTGACAAACGAGGAAATTCAGCCTGTCGTCACGGGGCGGCATGGTGTATCTCATGCCCGGCAGCACCATGCGCTGGCGAGACATTTCCTCGTCGACACGCTTGATGCTGTCGATCACACGGCCGTCGCTGCCGATCACGATCAGGTTGGAGCACCGCCCCATGATCTCGCAGGCCAGCGTCACCGTGACCACGTCCCCCAACTCGTTGACGCACTCGAAGTCCAGAAAGAGGATCCGCTCCAGCCCGTCCTGGCGAACTGCGGTCAGCCGGCCGCTGCCAAGGTGCTTGCGCAGCAGCATACAGAACATGGGCGGCACCTGGGGATTGTCCACCTGCTTCTCGGTAACGTGGACCCTTGCACTGCCGGCATTTGCGGAAATATAGAGCTTTTTCGCCCCTTGCTTCGTCCGGAGCCCGATCACGACCTCCTCACGGGAGGGCTGGTGGATCTTGTCCACCCGGCCGCCGATCAGCGGCTCCAGCTCCCTTTTCACTGCGTACAGAAATGCTCCGTCCAGAGCCATAACATCAATCCTTTGCTAATTGGTAGGTGATTTCAGTCAAATATTGCGGTAGGTCAGAAGCTCAAAGTCCGTCGTGACCTCAAGCTCAGTCAGCTCCCGGAGCCTTTCCTGCTCCTTGCTGCCGGTCTTGTAGTAGTAGGGAGTCATGGTGAAGAGGTCCCAGATCTGCTGCTGATCAGTCAGGTGAGCAGTTCCGGTGATCCTTTCGCTGCCAAGGAACTCAAAGCCCTCCAGCTCGTAAGGCTTCACCTCGTTTTTGTAAGGAGCGTCATAAATGGCGGTCTTTAGCTCCCAAAGGTGACCCTCGGAAGGGATAGCCATTATCATGATCCCTCCCGGTTTGAGGACTCGCCGGAACTCCTCTCCGCAGTAGGGAGCAAACAAGGTCACAAGAATGTCGCAGGAGCCGCTGAGCACCGGCAGGTGGAAAACGCTCCCGGCAGCAAAGACCGCTCCGCATTTTCTCTTAGCCGCAAGCTCCACGGCAGTCTTGGAGATGTCGATGCCGGTCAACTCCACCGCAACTTTTGAACGGTCGATAATTGCGGAAGTGTAGTAGCCCTCGCCGCAGCCGGCGTCAAGAATCACGCTGCCCTCACGTGCAAACTGGCCCACCTTCCGGCAAAGAGCCTCCCTCAGCGGCTCGTAGTGGCCGGCCTCAAGGAAGTCCCTCCGGGCGGTCACCATGAGCTTGTTGTCGCCGTGGACTCCGCCGGAGTGCTTCGACAGCAGCAGGTTGACATAGCCGCTGCGTGCGATGTCGAAGCTGTGACGGTTGGGACAAGCATAGGTTTTTCCCGAATTTTCGAGCTTTTCGCCGCACACTGGACAAGAAAGTATACTCATTTTCTCACCTCAGATATAGCGGCAGGGGTCGGTGGAACGCTCGGCTATCTCCACATCGAGCTGCGGGAACCTCTCTTCGATAACACGCCGCAGCTCCCACAAAACGGGGTTTTCCGTGTGGAAATGGCCGCAGTCGATCAGTGCGATATGGCTGTTATTCGCCTCTATCCAAACGTCGTGCTTCACGTCTCCCGTGATGAGCGCATCGCAGCCCTTCTCTAAGGCCAGCCCCAGCATCGAGCCGCCGGAGCCGGAGCAGAAGGCTATCCTCGAAACGCACTCCAAGCAGCTCCTTGAAAGTCTCACATACTCGCAGCCGAAGATGTCTCTTGCAGCCTCTGCCAGCTTTTCGGGGAGGATCTTTTCTTTCAGCGTGACTATCCAGCCGAGGGCGTTTCCGCCGCCGAGCTCCTCGAAGGGCTCCGGCTCGCCGTCGAGCTCAAAGCGCTCCGATAGCTTCCTCAGGATAACGCCGTTCGTTCCACCGGGAGCGATATCGACATTTGTGTGCATACAAAGCGCTGCAATATCGCAGCAGATGAGCCTGTAAACCGGGTCATGGCGGCCGATGCGTCTGCGTGGCTCGAAGATGACAGGGTGGTGGGAGATCATGAGGTCGCTGCCCTTTTCCTCCGCTTCGAGCACCGCCTGGAGCGATATATCAAGGCTGAGCAGTATTCGCTGACAGGTCATCGTCGTGTTCTCCACCAGGAGCCCCGAATTGTCCCATTTTTCCTGCAATGCGAAGGGATAGAGCCGATCGAGGAAGTCATAAAGCTCCTGTATGGCGACCTCATCCGTGCCGTTCTTCATCTTCCAGCTTAGGGCAGAAAAGTGCTGCGCCTCCTCATTTTTCCCGGCATTTTTCAGAGACTCCGCCACTCTTCCCAGCCGCTGAGACTCACGAAGGCGGTATTTTTTCCCAGCCTCGTCCTCCTCATCAAAAAAGCCGTAAAGTGCCTCAAACTCCGTAAGATAGCCAGATCCCGGGCAGTACTCGGCACACATGGCCACATAGATCTTGTCGCCGATCTCCACCGCCTTTTCCTCAGTGATCCGCATCTGATACCTGTAGAGCATCCTGCGGAGGTGGTCCGGCTTGGTCATGGGCTGTAGGATCCAGCGGATATTTTGCTGATCATAGCGGTCCACGGACACCGCCTCGATGATCTCAGCGATAGTCTCGCCGCCCATTCCGGCGATCACGATGTCAGAAACTCCCTCCAGAGGAACATTTTCCAGCCCGTCGGAGAGTATCAGCTCCACCTTGTCGGAAGCTCCGGCGGCCTCCACCGTCCGTCTTGCAGAGGCAAGAGGCCCCTCCTTCACATCGGAGGCGATGACTTTCGAGCATTTTCCTGAGGCCACCAACTCCACGGCAAGGTGAGCGTGATCCGTTCCCACGTCCACAGCAATGCCCCTTCCGCTGACCAGTTCCTCGATCATTTTCAGTCTTTTATCAAGCATTTTGGACTCCGTTCTCAGGCGCTTGGCCTGACAAAAATACAGGCGCACTGCAACAGCAGCACGCCGTATTTCTCGATCTTACGCCTTCTGAGCAAAGTGCTCGTTGAGCTTCTTCACGAGAGCATCAGGATCTGTGCCGTGAACAGCGCAGGCCTCCTCGATAGACTCGCCTCTTGAAGCGGGGCAGCCCAGGCAGTGCATACCGATCTCGAGGAAGTAAGGCGCCACCTCAAAATCGGTGTCAAGGATATCACCTATGATAGTTTCCTTAGTGATCTGCATTTTTGATCATCCTTTCATATTTAATTATTTTACTGTTTGGTAATAAAATGTCTATATAACCCAATGGCACAGCCGAGGCTGTGCCACATGGATATCCAATTGATCAAGCCTCTGAATTGAGCTTAGCGAAACATTCGCTGCAATACACAGGTCTGCCGTCCTTGGGCTCGAAGGGCACCTTAGCCTCTCCGCCGCAGTTAGCGCAAACGCCTGTGTACATAACTCTCTCGGCACGGCCGGCGTTCTTTCTTGCATCACGGCAGCTCTTACATCTCTGGGGCTCATGCTCAAAGCCTTTTTCAGCATAAAACTCCTGCTCGCCTGCTGTGAAAACGAACTCGTTCCCGCACTCCTTGCAGATCAATGTCTTGTCTTCGTACATTTTCCTATACCTCGCTTAAAATATTTGGACCACGGCCGGACTCTCACCGGCACCTTTGCTGTAAACAACGCTCTTGAGTTAAGCTACCCGGTCACATATTCAGCTTCTGCTCACGGAGGAGCCTCTTGATCTTCCGCCGGGAACGCTGCATAGCATTATCCACCGATTTTTCGGAGATCCCCAGCTTTTCAGCGACGGCCCTATAGCTCATACCGCCGACGCAAAGATCGAAGACTCTCAGCTCAGAGGCTGAAAGCACAGAGCAGATACTGCTCCATAATTCTGAAAAAAACTCTTTACTCAGATAAATGCTCTCGGGTGTTTCCTCGGCAGACAGCTCACCGGCAGCCTCGTCGTCGATACTTTCATGCTTGTCTGCGTTCCGTCTGAGCCTGGCATTGCAGGACCTCATACGGTTGACGATGCAGACCTCAGCGAAGGTAGCGAACTTGGCTCCCCGTGAAGGGTCGTAGGAGCTGATGGCCTTCATGAGGGCGATAAACCCTTCAGAGCGCAGGTCATCGCAGTCTGAAGCCGGATCCGCAAGGATCTCAGATTTTATCATAACGAGCTGTGCATAGCGCTGCATAAGGCTGTCCATAGCTGTTCTGTCGGTCTTGGCGAGCAGGCATAGCTCCTCGTCGGAAGGGCCGTTCGATCCTTTTTTATTCTGATCCATATCAAGCAAGATATCCACCAACATTCAGATACTGTTGTTCAGTTATAAAGAGTAAATTTTCCCTGACGCCCCGGGAGCACCGGAGCGCCAGAGTTCATTATCATTACTGGTCTGTGTCCTTAGCGGCCTCAGCCTCAGCAGCCTTCAGGAGCTCGGACATATCGAAATTAAATCCGGCGGCCTTCTTAGGCTTCTCCTGTGCAGGAGCAACAGGAGCTGGAGCAGGGGCAGGTGCAGGAGCAGAGGGCTTAGCATAAGAGCCTGCGCCAGAGTTGTTGTTATCAGCAGCAGGAGCGTTGCCCTTATTGTAGCCGGCTGAGCCGAGAGAAGCGAAGGGATCGCTGTTGTTCTCGGGCTTCTTAGCGCCGATGTCTGACAGTGTAGCAGAGGGAGCCTTAGCTGCCTCGAAATCTGCCTTGGGAGCCTCAGCTCTCTTGACGTCGCCGTCCTCGACACCAACGGCCAGTCTTGCCTCGCCGATGAGGTTCTGAGCCTCGCCCATGCGGTCAGTAGCCTGAGCAGTGAGCTTGTTCATAGCCTCGGTGATGTCGCCGAACTTGCTGTTTACGCTATTGATCTCGCTGATGAGCATCTTGCGGACCGTAGCGGACATCTCGTTGATCTTATCGGCCTTCTTGTTGGCGTCGTCAACGGTAGTCTTAGCCTGAGCGTTGGCCTCGTTTATAGCAGCCTGAGCGGCTGTATTAGCATTAGAGATGGTCTTCTCAGCAGTAGAGTTAGCCTCATTGAGGATCTGCTCTGCCTTCTCGCTGGCCTCTCTGGTAGTCTTCTGGGCCTCCTGCTCGGCCTGAATCTTGAGCTGGTTAACGGTCTTCTGGGCCTCAGCGAAGAGGGTGCCCATCTGAGCGGCAGGATTAGCAGCGTTCTCCTTGAGCTGAACGATCTCGGCATTGAGCCTGTCGATCTCGGCATCCTTCTTAGCTGAAGCAGCAGCGGACTCCTTAGTGAGAGACTCGATCTTGCCGTCCTTCTCATTGAGCTTAGCAGTTACGTCAGCGGCCTCCTTAGCCTTAGCCTGGAGCTCGCCGGTGATCTTAGTGATCTCAGCCTTAGCCTTCTGGAGCTCTGCCTCAGCAGCGGAGTTCCCGGCAGGAGCAGCGGAGCTTGCCTTCTGCTCGGCAGCCTTGAGCTGGTTCCTGAGGCTGTCGATCTCCTTCTTAGCGGCCTCAAGAGCCTGAGCAGCCTGAGCGTTAGCCGGGGCATTTCCGGCCTGAGCGGGAGCAGCAGCAGCCTTCTGCTCGGCGGCCTTGAGCTGATTTCTGAGGTTATCGATCTCCTTCTTAGCAGCCTCAAGAGCCTGAGCAGCCTGAGCGTTAGCCGGGGCATTTCCGGCCTGGGCAGGAGCAGCGCCGCCGGCCTTGAGCTGAGCGATGACCTTCTGGTCGGTCTCGACCTGCTTTTTAAGGTCCTCGTTCTCCTTCTTAGCTGCACGGAGAGCGTTATTGGAAGCGTTCAGCTTTTCCTGAAGGCTATCCACCTGATTTCTGTACTTGATAAGTTCCTGAGGGTCCGCAGGGCCGGTCTCACGAGCCTCTTTCAGCTCATTCTGAAGAGTATCGATCTTGGAATTGAGTTCGTCGAGGTATGTAAGAACATCCTCCTTAACAAATCCACCGCCGATCTTCGTGGTTCTTAAAACGGTTGGTTCGTCCATAGTACACTCCATTTCCCCGCAAACAACTGCGGAACAATTTACTGAAAGCCTTTTGACAGGCCTTTAATAAATTATAACATATTTATTTCTCTAATTCAACTACTATTATGTAGAATTTTTATGGTGATTTTAGTGCATTTTACAACAAAAAAATCTTAAAAATATACAGTGCGTAATATTTGCAGTCAATGAAGTTAACAAAAGAGCGGTTTTCCAAACCGGAAAACCGCTCAGGATCGTCTTTTGCTATCAGTTGCCGAGCATCTTGAAGATGTCATCAAGGTCATAATCCTGGCTTGTAGTGGGCTTAGCAGGGCTGTTGTCGCCCAGGCCGAGACCGTCGATGAGAGGATTATCGATCTGAATGATGTCCTCCTCGTTATCAGTGCTAAGTCCGAAGTCGTCAGACTCATCAGCAAGAGGAGCACCGTCCTCGAAGCCGGCAGCGATAACTGTGATAGTCATCTCGTCCTGCATATCCTCCTTGAAGGCAGTACCGAAGATGAACTCAACGCCGTCAGCAGCGGTATCTGTGATCATCTTTGTAGCAGCATCCACGTCGGAGGACAGGATATCCTCGCTCATAGCGATATTGATGAGCAGCCTCTTTGCGCCGGAGATAGAAGTCTCCAGCAGCGGGCTGGAAATAACAGCACTTGCAGCTTCCTTGGCCTTGTCCTTGCCGGAGCCGTGGCCGATAGCCATGTGAGCGTAGCCTGCGCCCTTCATGATAGTAGAAACGTCTGCGAAGTCCAGATTTATGTAGCCCTCCTCAACGATCAGGTCGGAGATGCTCTTGACACCGGTCTTGAGGACGTCGTCAGAAAGAGCGAAGGACTGCTTCATAGTGAGCTGCTGCTTGCCGTCGAGGAGCTTCTCGTTAGGGATAACGATCAGTGAATCGACGTACTTTCTCAGCTCAGCGATACCCTTTTCAGCCTGAGCCATCTTCTGCTCTCTCTCAAAGAGGAAGGGCTTAGTAACGACAGCGACTGTGAGTATATCCATTTCCTTAGCGATCTTAGCAACGACAGGAGCAGCGCCTGTACCTGTACCGCCGCCCATTCCGGCGGTGATGAAGATCATATCAGCGCCCTTGAGGTGTGCCTCGATCTCATCTCTGTTCTCCTCGGCACTGCGCTGACCGATCTCAGGCTTATTGCCTGCGCCTCTGCCCTTAGTGAGCTTAGCGCCGATCGGGATCCTTGTAGTAGCCTTTGACTTATTGAGGGCCTTTGCGTCAGTGTTGATAGCGATATATTCGATGTTGTTCACGCCGGACTCGACCATGCAGTTAACGGCATTTCCGCCGCCGCCGCCAACGCCGATGACCTTTATATTAACATCGGGTTCCATAGCTTCCTCATAATTGAAATCTGACATCTTAAAAACTCCTCCTATTATTATTTATCCTCATATATTTACATAGGATCGATATCATGCTATAAATACACATACCATTATATCAAAATTTTTCAGTTTTTGCAAGGGGTCTCAAAATATTTTTGAAATTCTGCAATTCCGACAATTCCGGGGCTTATTTATACAGCATTTTGTACATATTACTTACTGATCGTAATATATCTGGTCATTTCCGTAACCAAAGTCGTCGTCTCCGCCCTGATCGTCGCCCCAATAGCCGCCGTAGTCATCGTAGTCGTTGATGCCGTCGCCGTCCTCGTCGGCCCAGGGCGTCTCATTGCCGCTTTCCTCGCCGTCATAGATCCCCCAGCCGTCATCCTCGGACCACTCAGGATCCTGATAGTCCTCCTCGCTGTAGTCATCATAGCCGCTGTAGTCGCCGTAGTCCACATAAGGCGGCTCAGTGGGAGCCTCCGTGGGGAAGATCAGGTTGCCCTCAGAGTCAGTGGGAGGCTCGGTGGGCAGCACGATACCGGGGATACTTGCCGGGTCGTCGGTAGTGCGGAAGCTGCACTGGTTTGACCCGATCATGGTAAGATAGCCCTGCTTGCCCTTGACGCTCTCGTCGTTCATGACGTTCTCGGCCAGCTCCAGCTTATACTCCACATCGGTCCAGTTGCCCATGCGGAAGATCATGCCGCTCTCATAGGTCACTATTATATCGGAGGTATTCGACATCTCGATAGCCGAAATACCGTCGTTCACGTCGTTTTTCTCATAGCGCTTCACGAGCTGCTCGAAGACCGAGCCCTTCTGCTCGTCAAGTGAGGTCAGCATCTTCCCGGGGGTCATCTCGTCCGGCTCAAAGCCGTAGATTATGGGGATCCCCTTGGTGTAGAAATTATTGTCGGACAGGATCTTTCCCTTCCGGCTAACAAGGAGGACTCCCTTATCATAGCGCACATTGAAGGCCGGGACGCACCTCGTCACCTTGATCCTCAGCGTAGACGGGAAATCCCTGTGGACGTCGGCGGTCTCGACATACAGCAGCTTATCAAGGATCTGCTGCTCGCTTTTGTCCGTATCTATGCGGAAAAGGTTATCCCCGATCCTGATCCCCGAGGCCTCTACGATCTCCATATAGGTATAGGTCTCGGACTCGCCGGAAATAACGATCTCGTTTATATTGAAAAGGAAAGTGAAGCACAGTGTCGCTCCGGCAGTAAGCGCAAGAATGAACACGATAAATGCGTACCAGGTCATCTTGCGTTTGCGGCGGCGCATACGCTTGCCGCTGTTCTGCCGTTCGATATTGGTTTTTTCAACGTCGTTCATAGTTTCTCCAAACGCCGCAGCTCAGACCCTGCGGATATCTCCGCCCAGGCTCGCTGCCGCCTCCTCTATTTTTTCGTATCCTCTGTCGATGTGGTGGAGCTCGGTGATCACTGTCTCGCCCTCTGCCGAGAGGGCCGCAGCCACCATCGCTGCACCGCCCCGAAGGTCAGTCGCCTCCACCTCTGCGCCATGCAGTGAGCGCACTCCCCGGACAACGGCCACCTTCCCCAGCACCTGTATATCCGCACCCATTTTATTGAGTGCGTCGGTGTGGCGATAGCGGCAGTCGAAGATGTTCTCCTCGAAAACGCTGGTGCCGTCGGCCTTGCAGAGCGCCGCCATGAGCACCGCCTGAGCGTCTGTGGGGAAGCCCGGATGAGGCATGGTCCTGATCCGCTCCCTGACGCATCTCAGCCTTGGTCCGCTGCGGAGGTAGATGCTGTCGTCCTTTGTATATATGCTGCACCCGGTCTGTTCGAGCACCGAGAGAAAGGGCTCCATTTCCGGGACACAGGCATCGGTAAGTATGATCTCTCCCCCGGCAGCCGCCGTCATGGAGAGGTATGTCGCACCGGCGATCCTATCCGGCATGACGGTATATTCGCAGCCGTGGAGCTCCGCTCTTCCGCTGATGACGATCCTGCTGCCGCCGTCGCCCTTGATCTGGGCTCCGCAGGCTCTCAGGAAGGAGCACAGGTCGCAGATCTCCGGCTCACGGGCGGCGTTGTTGAGGACAGTTTCACCCTCAGCGCAGACCCCGCAGAGGATCACGTTCTCCGTAGCTCCCACAGACGGGAAGGGAAGGCTTATCTTTGCTCCGTGGAGGCGCTCTGCCCGGCAGACTATCCTTCCGCCGGAGTCGCTGACCGACACGCCCATTTTCCGCAAAGCGGCAAGGTGCATATCTATCGGCCTTGGGCCAAGCTCACAGCCCCCGGGGACACTGACCGTACACTCCCCCATTCGGCCGATAATGGCTCCCATGAACATGATCGATGAGCGCATCTGCCTCATAAGGCTCTCCGGGATCTCCGTGGCGTTTATCCCGGAGGGATCCGCCGTTACGGTATTTCCCGAAAAGCTGCATCTGCACCCAAGGCAGTTCAGGATCCTTGCTGCCGAATAGACATCGGTGAGCCTCGGACAGTTCCTTAGGCTGCACTCCTCTGAGCTGAGCACGCAGGCCGCCATGATCGGCAGGGCGCTGTTCTTGCTGCCCTGGAGCTTCAGCTCGCCATGGAGCCGCCTGCCTCCGTTTACGATAAGTTTCTGCATCAAACCACCCCACAGCTTTTTGTGTATACTATGCCGTGGAGCGGCTTTTGGTGAATTTTACTTTTTGCTCTTGGCGATCAGCTTGTCGATCACCGCTAAGATCCTGTCATTGGTATCTGAGAGGTGGAGCCTTCCTGCGGCCTGGCCCATGCCGGCCACTTTCTCCGGGTCGCCGAAGAGCTTCTCGATCTCGCTGATGATCCGCTCGTTCGAGGCGTCCTTCTGCTCGATGACTATAGCAGCTCCGGCCTTCCCCAGCACCATTGCATTGTGGTACTGATGATTTCCGGCAACTATAGGCGACGGGATCAGTATAGAGGCTCTGCCTGCCGCCTCCAGCTCCGCAAGAGTAGAGGCGCCGCTCCGGCAGACCACCAGATCCGCCGCTGCAAGGCAAACGTCCATATCGTTTATGTACTCAGTGATCCTGAGCCTGTCGTTCTTGAGAGGTATCCCGGCCTCCTTCATGGCCTGGGGGAAGCTGTCCTTCCCCATCCCGCCGTAGCCGTGGATATGGTTGATCTTCAGCCCCTTGCCGACGTGCCACTTTATGGCCTCGGTCATTGTGGAGTTGATACAGCCTGCGCCAAGGCTCCCTCCGAAGGAAAGTATGGTAAAGCCGTCGTCGAAGCCCAGCTTCGCTCTGGCCTGGGACCTGCTCAGCTTCTCGGAGATCGTGCTCCTGACGGGAAGCCCGGTAACGCTGTGCTGGAACTTATCCCCGTCCATGAAATCCAGAGCCTCCTTGACGGTGAGCATGACGTAGTCCACTTCCTTAGCCAGCAGCTTGTTGGTGACTCCCGGATAGGCGTTCTGCTCATGTATTGCCGAGGGGACGCCCATTCGTGCGGCCTTCCGGATCACCGGCCCGGCAGCATAGCCGCCTGTTCCGATAGCGATGTCGGGCTTAAAGCCCTCCACGATCTCTCTGGCACGCTTTCCGGACGTGGCAAGATAGGTGACGGCCTTGATGTTCCGCCCGATGTTCTCAAGGGAGAGGCTCCTCTGGAAGCCTGCCACCTTGATCGTCTCCAGTCTATAGCCGGCCTGAGGCACGAGCCTTGCCTCCATTCCCTTGGGAGTGCCGGCAAAGAGGAACTCCGCATCGGGATACTTCGACTTGATGATGTCTGCGATCGCAAGGCCGGGGTTTATATGTCCGCCGGTGCCTCCGCAGGCGATCAGAACTCTCAAACTCATTTAAGCGACGCTCCTTTATGCGTTCTGGGGCTCTGCATAGCCCTCGTCTTGTCTTTTGCGCTTTCGTGTCTTGGTCTTTTGGGCCTCCTCATCGGGGTAGTACCTCTGCTGTGAGATGTTCAGCATTATGCCCATTTCCACTAGCTGCATGATCAGGGCAGTTCCTCCGTAGCTAAAGAAGGGGAGGCTGATACCGGTATTCGGCATCAGGTTGCTGACAACGGCAAGGTTGAGGACGGTCTGTATGCCGATCTGAGTGGTTATGCCGACAGCGATCAGCATACCGAAGCGGTCCTTGCAGCGGACTGCGATCGAGAAGCCCTCGATGATCAGCAGCAGGAACACTATGATGATCGCCAGAGCTCCCACGAAGCCCAGCTCCTCGCAGACTATCGGGAAAACGAAGTCGTTCTTGGTCTCAGGGAGATAGAGGTACTTCTGACGGGAATTTCCCAGTCCTAAGCCGAAAAGTCCGCCTGAGCCGATAGCGATCAGGGAGTTTGCGGTCTGCCAGGTGTCGTTGAGCATATCCGAGAAGGGGTTGTGCCAGGACTTCAAGCGGACCTGAACGTAGCTCCCCGGGATACTGGCCTGCCACGAAACATAGGCGATAGCAGCACCGATCGCAGCTATGCCCAGAGCGATGAAGTGCTTCCTGTTGACGCCGCCGCAGAGGATCATCGCAACAGCGATAGTCGAGATCAGCATGATACCGGAGATGTGCTTCTCCAGAGCGATCAGGACGACATAAACTCCCAGCAGGAAGGCGTATTTCACGATGCCCGTCATGAAGCTGTTCATCTTCTTGCCGTCACGCTCCATGCTGTAGGCGAAGAAGATGATCAGAGCCAGCTTCGCCAGCTCAGAGGGCTGGAGGTTCACAGGTCCGAGGGTGATCCAGCGCTTTGCGCCCATGGTACCGCCCTCGTCGTTTCCGATGACCAGCACCACAGCCAGCAGCAAAGCCACCAGCAGATAGAACAGGCCGGCGATGTTGAAATTGTGAAGGATAGGCAGTCTGATCTTCTTGAAGTTGTGATAGTCCATCTTCATGAAGAAGATCATGCCCACGAAGCCCACTATAGCGTGCTTGGCCTGATTTTTGGCGTAGAACAGGCCGTCGCCGTGCTCACTGTAGGCCCAAGCGTAGCTGGCGGAGGCCATCATGACCAGTCCCACCACCAGCAGTATCATAACATATGCGAAGAAGGAAAGGCTTATATCGCTGGTCTTGCTGTCGCCAAGATAGGCCCGAAACAGACCAACGGTGTCCTTCTTTCGTTTCTTTTTTGCAGCAGTTGCCATAAAGCCTCCTAAAATACCTGCGGAGAGCTCCGCAGACCGATGATCATTTGAATGCCAGTAATGTAATTATCCCCAGGATACCAAAGATGATACCGGTCAGCGAGAAGGTGATCACGATCTTGTACTCGCTGAAGCCGCTCATCTCGAAGTGGTGGTGGATAGGCGTCATCTTGAAAATACGCCTGCCCTCGCCGTATTTTTTCTTGGTGTACTTGAAATACATCACCTGGATCACCACTGACAGGGCCTCAAGGATATAGACCATAGCCACCAGTATCAGCAGAAGGTGCTTGTGGAGCACCAGTCCCACTCCGGTGACTGCGGCTCCCAAAAACATGGAGCCGGTGTCGCCCATGAAGCACTTCGCAGGGTTCAGGTTCCACAGAAGGAAGCCCAGACAGCCCCCTGCCAAGGCCATTGTGAAGAAGGTGATCTCGTCCGCACGGATCACTGAGCAGGCCACGGTGAACACCAGCATCGCTGCAAAGGTGACAGATCCGCAGAGCCCGTCGACGCCGTCGGTGAGATTTACCGCATTAGTCAGATAAATGATAACGGGAATGAGTATGATGTAGTAGAATATCCCTAAGGACGGGGTCACCCAAAAGCCGAAGTCCAGCCTTGTGGAGGAGTCCCCTGCCTTGTACAGGAGGAAGAGGAAGCCCAGCGAGAACAGCACCTGCAAAACGATCTTCTGCATGACGCTGAGGCCGTCATTGTTCTTCCGTGAGACCTTGATGAAGTCGTCGATAAAGCCGATGAGACCGAAAAGTGCGGCGAACACGATCACTCCCAGGAGCCTGTAGAAGGCGTGGTGAGTGGAGATGTCCGTTACGTCCGGGGAGGTCCTCCAGCGCCAGATCCAATAGCCGGCTATGGCAGTTATCACCGAGGAAATGATGAACATGAAGCCTCCCATGGTGGGGGTACCCTGCTTCTTGGCGTGCCACTGAGGGCCGTCCTCGGTCTTGATAGGCTGGCCGAACTTCAGCTTGTGCAGGAATGGCACAAGGAATATGCCCGATGCTCCTGCCACAGCGAAGGACAACAGCGCTGTCAGCAAATTAACGATCCATAAAGTCATTTATTCTCACAACTCCCGTATTTTTAAGTTTACCGCTCAGCCGAGCAGCTCAAGGCCCTCAGCGACGACCTCACGCTCGTCAAAGTGGATATGCTTATTGCCGGCAAGGATCTGATAGTCCTCATGGCCCTTGCCTGCAAGGACTATTATATCATCTTTTTTGGCGATCTGCAAGGCGTGATAGATCGCAGCCCGGCGGTCTGTCACCACATCGTATGGCACAGGCGAGCCCTCGAGCCCCACAAGTATGTCCTTGATGATCTGCTCGGGGTCCTCGTTCCGGGGATTATCAGAGGTAACGATGATCCTGTTGGAGTACTTGGCCGCAGCCATTGCCATTTTCGGGCGCTTAGCAGCGTCACGGTCGCCTCCGCAGCCAAAAAGACAGATCAGCCTTCCCACGGTGTATTCCCTTACGCTCCTGAGGACGTTCTCGATAGCGTCGGGAGTATGGGCGTAGTCGCAGATCACGGTGAAGTCCCTTCCTGTGGGGATCACCTCACATCTGCCCTTGACGCCGTTGTAGTTCTCGATAGCGCCGAGGATCGTTTCCAGAGGCAGGCCCTCGCCAAGGCAGACTGCGATCGCCGCAGTCAGGTTGGACACGTTGAAAAGCCCTGGGATCCTTGTCTTGACAAGGTGAGACTTCCCTCCCGAGCAGAACCAGAAGCTGCTGCCGGTGGACTTGATCTTGATACCGTCTGCGTAGAAGTCGGCGCTCTGCTTCACGCTGAACGAGAGCTTTCTGCACTCGCTCTCGCTGTAGAGCCTTCTGCCGTACTCGTCGTCGATGTTTATTATGGCCGTATCGCAGATGTCGAAGAGCATCTTCTTGGCCTGATAGTAGTCCTCCATATCCTTGTGGTAGTCAAGGTGATCCTGAGTAAGGTTGGTGAACACCGCAGTCTTGAACCACGATGTGCCGATCCTGTTCTGGACCAGTCCGAAGGAGCTTACCTCCATAACGACGTATTCACAGCCGGCCTTCACCATTTTGTCCAGCAGAGCCATGAAGTCGTAGGTCATGGGGGTGGTATTGTCTGTGTGGAGCACCTCGTCGCCGATCTCGTTCTGGATAGTTCCCACCAGACCGGTCTTATGGCCGGCAGTCATGAGGATATGCTTGATAACGCTGGTAGTTGTGGTCTTGCCGTTGGTGCCGGTAACTCCCAGCAGCTTCAGCTTCCGCTCGGGGTGGCCGAACCATGCGGCGCAGAGCATACCGTAGAAGAAGCGTGAGTTCTCAACGACGATCTGCCGCTCTCCCAGTCCAAGGTCATGCTCGCAGACCACCGCTGCGGCGCCCTTTTCCAGCATTTCCTTTGCGGCGGAGTGGCCGTCGAAGCGTCCGCCCTTGATGCAGATGAAGAGGCTCCCCTTCTGCACCTTTCTCGTATCGTCAGTAATGGAGGTTATCTCTGTCTCGCCGATCGGTGAAACAGCGTGATCCTCAAGAAGATCAGATAGTCTCATTTTTTCCTCCTTTAGCAGTATCAGTCCTGATTTGAATCTACGATGAATTCAAGCTCGATCGTGGTGCCCTTTGCAACCTTCGATCCTGGCGGGATCGACTGTGAGTTGACCACAGCGCCCTCACGGGAGACTGAGGCTCCTCTTGCGACATAGTTCAGCTCACTGTAGGTGATCGACTCGTTGGCGTAGAAGGCTGAAAGTCCCACAAGGTCCGGTACCTCTCTGAGGTAGTCGTCCGAGGAGGCGTAGTCTGCCTCGGTGAAGAGCCAAACTGTTCCGTCCTTTGAGATCGAAGATCCTGTGATCGGCGACTGGGCCACGATGCTGGGGCCCTCGCCCACGATGTTGTACTTTACGCCAAGGCCGTCAAGAGTCGCCTTTGCGTCGTTTATGGAGCCCTGGAGCAGCGGCACCTTCACGTCAAGGTTAGCCAGCTCCTCGTCGGTGTACTCCGGATTTATGCCCATATACGGCAGAACGTCGGTGAGTATGTCTCTTGCGGTAGGAACAGCCACCTTGCTTCCGTAATAGCCGATGTTCTTGTCAGGCATATCCGCCATTACGAGGAGTATGATCTGGGGGTCGTCAGCAGGAGCGAAGCAGACGTATGAGGCTGCGTACTCCTGAGCATTTGCGTCCTCCTCCTCGTCCTTCTCCATGATAAGGCCCTGAGCAGTGATCGACAGACGCTGTGAGGTACCGGATTTTCCTCCGATAGAATAGCCCTTGATCGTAACGTTTCCGCCGCCGTTGCCGCTTACGACCTTCTCGAGGGCGTCCCTCATCTTGGCCGAGGTCTCCTCAGAGACCACCTGGCGCTTGACGGTGCGCTCGTTCTTGAGCACCACGTTACCGTCCTCGTCAAGGATCTTATCCACCACATAGGGCTGTAAGAGATAGCCTCCGTTTATAGCGGCACAGTAGGAATTGATCATCTCGATCGGTGTGATAGTCTCGCCCTGTCCGAAGGCACTTACCGCCAGATCCACGTTGGTCATCTCATCGACGGTATACTCGATGCCTGCGCTCTCCGCAGGAAGGTCGATGCCTGTGCGCTCTCTCAGGCCGAAGGCGTCGAAGTAGTAGCAGAACTTCTCCACGCCCAGTCTCCTGCCCACCTCGATGAAGGCCGGGTTGCAGGAGTTCGTAAGTGCCTGCTGGAAGGACTGCGAGCCGTGGCCGCCGGTGTCGTGGCACTTGATCGGCGCAAGAGCTCCGGGGAGCTCCACCTGACCGCTGCAATAGAAGCTGTCATGGTCAAAGTCGATAAGGTTCTCCTCGATAGCCGAGGCGCTGGTGACTACCTTGAAAACGGAACCGGGCTCATAGACCTCAGTGATGCACTTGTTCTTCCACTGGAGCTCTCTGGCCTCGGCCTCAGCTTTATCCTGCTCCTCCGGCGTAAGAGCGCCAAGCATTTCCAGCACCGACTGATCCGTGATCTTGTACGGGTCGTTCAGGTCGAAGCTGGGGCAGGTTGCCATCCCGTAGACAGCGCCTGTCTTGGCGTCCATGAGGATCGAGCAGGCACGGTTCTTCACCTGGAAGGTATCCACCATCTCCTGCAAGTATTTCTCCAGTATGTACTGGATATTCATGTCGATAGTCAGGTATATGTCGTTGCCGTTCTGGGCAGGATAGGTCTTTGAGTAGCGGTAGGGCAGCTCATTTCCGTGAGAGTCCGTAGCCGAGATCGTCCTGCCGTCGGTGCCAGCCAGATAGTCGTCGTAGTAGGCCTCTATGCCGTAGGCTCCGTAGCCGTCAGCAGCCGTAAATCCGATGACCGAGGCTGCAAGGTCGTCCTGGGGGTAATAGCGCTTAGTGTCCTCCTCCACGTTGAGGCAGGTCAGCCCGTACTGGCTGAAAAAGCCAAGGAGCTCATCGGCCACAGGCTTCTCCACCTGATCCTGGAGGACGCTGTACTGGTTGTTCTCCTCCATAGCGGCCGAGACCCTCTCCGGCTTGATCGCCAGCTTTGAGGAGAGGAGCTGAACGGCCTCCTCACGGAAGGCAGCAGCGGACTCCGGAAGGGGATCTGTCTCGTTGCCGTCCTCGTCATAGACCGGCTCATAGGTGCCGGCACGCTTCTCCTCGTTGCGCTTGTCGATGAGCTGCTGGAGCAGGTCCATGTCCTCCCTGAACCGCTGAGGGTCCAGGAACACCTTATATACTGAGGCGCTCTTTGCCAGCGGAGTGCCCTTTGCGTCGTAGATAGCTCCTCTGTGTGCAGAAAGGGTTATGGAGCCGAAATGCTGGGCATTGGCCATTTCCTGATACTTCCTGTTGTTGAGCACAGAGATGTTGAAGAAGTTTGCCGTGACTGCGGCAAAAAGCAGTGAGAACGAGGCGGTCATGATGACCTTTGTCCTAAATCTCATCGCCTTTGAAGGGGTATTGTTAGCCAAGGCACTCATCCTTTCCAAAACTCTCCCCGTAACTGAGAGCCTCCTCCGGCCGGGGCATACCGGAAGGCGCCTATGATCTTTCCAGAAATAAAGAAGGCGGGTAACTTACCGCCCCGCCTATGAACATCTTCTTTTTTTATGTGATGTCCTTTTCTTTGATACGACGAAGGATCTATCGCTTTTCAAAGCGTGGTGAGACCGCCCTCCCCCGGCCCGTTATACGCCCACAGGCCGGGGAGGATGATCTCGGTATTCCGAATCACCCGTTGTATCTCCGTGTTCTACTATCACTACGGCTGTATTTTTTATCGCCGTTAGTATTTGAAAATAATACAGGCAGTCCTTTTGTTATATTTATATTGGCACTACCCTCTGAAATATTCCACGCACCGGTCGATGAAGCCCTTCACCTTAGAGATGAGGCCCTTGTCCTGCTGTGGGATACTTACAACGTCGTCGGTCTGGATACGGATATATTTTATCTGTGAGCTGTCGATCTTTTGCATACCCAGCTCATTTTCCGCGTACTCCTCGACGTTTTTAGCAGACATCCTGCTCTCGAGCTCTGACTGAAGGCGAACGTTCTCGGCCTCCACCAGAGCGAGCTGATCGTTCAGCTGTGCCACCTGATTGTATACGGTATTTCTCCGATCGAAGGTGTACACGACCGTTCCCAGCAGCGCCGCCGCAATAACAGATATCAGGATGATAGAGAACAACGAGCCGCTTTTAGCGCCGTTTTGCTTAACGCTGATATTATCCTGACGGCTCTTTTCAGAGCCCATCTCGTCTTCGTCCTTGTTCTCAGGGACGTCGTCGTACTCGTCGCTGTAGCGTGTGCTGCGATAATAGTTTACAGAGTTCGGCTCAGGCATAGTCACTGCTCGCTCCTTTCTATTATTCTCAATTTAGCACTTCTGCTTCTGTTGTTGCTGTCGAGCTCCTGCTGATCAGCTTCAATAGGTTTTTTGTTCACAAGTTTGCCCTGCGGCTTGCGTCCGCATACGCACTGGGGGAAATCCGGCGGACATATACAGCCCCTGCACCAACCGGCGAACCGCTGCTTAACGATGCGGTCCTCTAAAGAGTGGAAGGTGATAACGGCTAGTCTGCCATGAGGCTTAAGGCTTTCAAAGGCGGCATCAAGGCCTGCATCAAGGTGGTCAAACTCCATATTCGTAGCTATTCGCAAACTTTGGAAGACCTTCTTGCAGGGATTTTTATCCCTTCTGGCCTTTTGGGGAACGCTCTGTCTGATGATGTCAGCCAGCTGAGAGGTGGTCTCTATTGGGGCCGACTCCCGTGCAGCGATGATATTTGCAGCGATCCTGCGGGAGAACTTCTCCTCGCCGTACTCGAACATTATCCTCGCAAGCTGCTCCTCAGAGTAAGTGTTCACGATATCTGCGGCGCTCTGGCCCTCCTTGCTCATACGCATATCCAGCGGAGCGTCTCCGTGGTAGGAAAACCCTCTGCTCTCCTCGTCGAGCTGATAGGACGAAACGCCCAGATCCATAAGTATCCCATCGACCTTGTCGATGCCCAGCTCATCCAGCACGCTTCTTATCTCGGAATAATTCCTGTGGATAACGCAGGCGTTGCCGAACTGGGCAAGCCTTTCGGAAGCGGCTCTGACCGCATCGGGGTCACGGTCCAGAGAGATGAGCCTTCCCTTCTCGCTGAGGCGGGAAGCGATGGCAAAGGAATGGCCCCCTGCGCCTGCGGTACAGTCTACATAGGTACCTTCAGGGCGGATGTCCATGCCGTTGATGGTCTGGTCAAGTAAGACCGGGATATGCCTAAATTCCATACTACAACTCCTATGATAGCGTCACGGTGCAGCGAAGCTGTCTGCCGGGGCGCAGCTCCAGAGGGACTTAGAAGACGAAGCCGGCTAAGGCAGCCTTGAAAGCCTCTGTGTCGATATTCTGGGTATCTTCTTTGAGCTTCGCAGGATCCCAGATCTCGGCCTTGTTGTAGTTACCGATCACAGTTACCTCGCCATCTATGCCGGCATACTCACGGAGCATTGCAGGGATAAAGATACGGCCCTGCTTGTCCGGAGACTGCTTTTCAGCACCGGCCAGGATCATCCTCCTGATACCGACGCCAGTGTCGCCGGGGATCTGGAAGAGCTTAGCACTGTATTCGTCGAAATCCTCAACAGAATAAACGGCGATATACCGTTTATCTATCTCGGGGCCTTTGCAGAGGTAAAATTCCGGTCCGAGAACGTCACGAAGCTTATTGGGGAAGCTCATACGGCCTTTTGCGTCGATACTTGGATTATAAGTACCACAAAGAGGCTCTCTCATATGCTTCTCCTCGCTTTCCTGCGGCTTCCGGTGGAATTGATCACCCTGAAATGGAAATTTTTACATTTCAATGCCTTTTTTTACCTCTATGACTATTATACTCCATAACAGCCTCAACATCAAGAACCATGCCTGACAAATATTCGGGTAAAATAAGGGTGGTTTTTAGTGATTTTGTACAAAATTCTACCTAAAACAGCAGGTCGGCGAAACAAATGTTTCGATTTTTTTGCTATTTTCTTCACCCACGATCACCTTTTTGGGGCAAAAGCAGGAAAATTTCACCTTTTGGGTCTCCTTCCTTCAAAAACGGAAAATAAGCCTCCGGACAGAGCGGTTTTTGCCGCTGCTGCCCAAAGACTTATTTTCTTTTGTTCTTATCACTCAGCGCCAGCAGTATCTTCTTCTGTTTCAGCAGGCGTTTCCTCAGGAGCCTCCTCCTGAGCGGGGGCCTCGGTGGGCTCTTCCTGAGAGTTCTCCTCAGGGGCCTCGGGCTCCTCAGCAGGCGCCGCCGGAGCAGGCCTGTAGGTGTAATATACATTGAATTTCGACGATTTGAAGCCCATAGCCAGCTTGAACTCATAGCCTCTAACGATGAGCTGGTCGTCGATGTTCACCAGTGTAACATATCCCGTTTCGTCGGAATAATTGGGCTGGATCCAGTTGCCGGGGTCGTCTGAGAGCTTGATATTATAGCACTTCTCCAGCATATTCCGGATCTGGTCGTCTGAGAAATATGTAACTGATCCGTAGTGAGGATCAAGGGCAGCGTCATAGTCGCTGGAAACGCTCCTGAGGTAGGGTATATCAGCCCAGAACACCTCATAGCAGTTTGCCGTTATGCCTCCGCTTGAGGCAGAGAACATGGTCAGTGCGTAGTCGTCCTCGAAGTAAAGGGCCTCGCCCAGCACCTCAGCACAGGCGTCGATGACGTTCTGGGGAGGATCAGCCTTTCCTCTCAGGTCGCTGGAGTCGTTGCCGTTGTACTTACAATAGGTGTAAACAGCTACAGCCTGAGCCTTGATAGCCTCATAGTTCATGGAGCTGCCCACCTCGTTGAACACGATCTTCGACACCTGAGTCAGCACATCTCCGGAGACTCCGGCGATCGTGATCTCCTCGTCCTCAGCAAGGCCGGTATTCATAAGATAGGTACCGGGGTAGTAGTGGAAGAGGATGTCCTGATAGTTCCAGCCGCTGTAATCGGCATAGAAATTGGCACCATTCTGGCTCATTCCCACGCCGTGTCCCCAGCCGTATGTAACGATGGCGAACTGTCCGGGCTGAGGGTCGATATAGGGCTCGTTCTGGACCCAGGGGATCTCGCCGACGTAGCCGCCGGTGGTTATGAGCTCGACGGGGGTCGGATCAACGTCCGCCTCGGTCTTTTTCTGCTTTTTCTTCTCCTTGGGCTTGCCCTCGGACTCAGGCGCAGTTTCATAGCTGATCAGGGAGAGGCTGTCGTCGTACTGCGTGATCTCGGCCTTGAACCATTCCGGCTCGGCCTCCTCTTCGGTCTCCTCACTTGGAGCCGTAGCAGGCTCAGTCGTCGCCTCCTCTGTGGCCTCGGCCGTTGCAGCTTCAGTAGCAGGAGCAGTCGTAGGCTCCTCCGCATGAGCTTGCCCCGGAACACCGGCCAGCAGCATCATACCTGCCAGCAGAGCAGCGCTCCGCCTGAGAGTATGTCGTATATCCATCTTTACCATCTCCATTCCGCCGCAGAGCGGCTCAGGGTCAGTTTTCGGCGCTCTCCTCGCTGTCCTGAGAGTATGCCTTTATGTATTCCTCGGTATGCTGGACAGAGGAAAGGTCCCCTGCCACCTCGCCGTCCCTCAGCCTTCTCGCCACCACAAGGAAACGTGAGTTGTCCTCATCGGCGTAGCAGGTAGAGAGGGTCAGCAGCTTATCACCGGGCTGGACATCTATCCCGGTGTCGAACATCTGCTTTGAGCGGACGCTTTCCAGATAGGAGTTGAACTCCTCGTCGGTATCCAGCTCCTCCATATCCCAGTAAACGAAATCGGTGTACCAATTTCCGCTGGTGATAAGGCAGGCGAAGATAACGTAGTCATAGTCACGGTAATTGGAGCTCATCTCGATGAACGGGGCCTCCTCATAGAAATCGTAGTCCTGACGGTATCTTCTAAGGGAGCCGAACATCGTATTGTTAGCCATATTGTGTCCGTAGATCACTATATTCTCGGACTGGTCCTCCTCGACGCTCCCGAAGTCGTCACGCCAGTCCATGAAGAGGGTGCCCTCACGGAGGTAGTTCAGATCCAGGTCGTGGTCGAGGTAGAAGGAATTGTACTCCAAGGCCTCGCCGCCGTACATGGCGACACCGGCAGGGATCTCGCCGGGGTCTCTCACCACGGGGTAGTCCACCTGAGTGTTCTCGATCTTGATCCAGCCATAGATGTCCTTGTTCTTTTTCAGGAGCATCTTCGCCCTCTCGGTCATGCCGCCCTCAGAGGGGACGTACTCATATCTCGGAAGGGTAGGCGGCTCGGTAGGTGCCTGAGTTACCTCCACTATATCGCTGACAGTGGGGACTCCCTTGTCATCGTGGTCCAGGACAACAGCTCCGACAGCAAGTCCAATGGCCGCAATACCGGCTGCGGCAGCCGAAACGATCTTTGCTTTTTTGTTCATTGCTTACTCCTCAGCATCGTCCTCGTCGGGCTCGTAGGGAACGAACTCGGCGTTGGGGTCGTATTTTTCATCAGGACGGGAATTATAGTACATGGTGGGATACTTGATGTTGGGGTTTTCCCAGCTCTCAGGGGCCCAGTTCTCCACATCCTCAAAGGTGCGGACCTGTCTTGCCATGACGATCAGTCTTCCCCTGTCGCCCAGCAGGGTATTGCAGGTAGAAAGGGTAAGGAGCTGGTCGCCGTACTTGACATCGACATCGTTCAGTCTGATCGAGCGACGCTTCGCCTCGTTGACGAAGTCATAGAACTCCTCCTCTGTATTAAAGGTAAGGTGGTTCCAGCAGTCGTACTTCGTAGAAGACTCGTCCTCGGCGTCCACGATGAAAAATGCGAATATCTTATAGGTGTAGTACTCATAATTGGAATTGAAACGGATCAGGGGGTGCTGGTCGTAGTAATCGGCGTTGCGCTGGTAGTATTTCAGCGAGCCGAACATACTGTCATCAGCCATATTGTGACCGTAGACCACAAGGTTGTCGGAGTTGTCCTCCTTCAAGTGGCCCTGATCGTCCACGTCGTCGAAGTGGTTCCTCCAGTCAAGGAAGAGAGCACCTGCACGGGACTCCTCCCCACGGAAATTCAAGTTAAGGTACTTTGAGTTGTCCTTGGTCTGCATAACGGGGATGTCTATGGGAGTCCCCTCGATAGTCATGAAGCCAACGATCTCGTCGTTGATGTCAAGGAGCTTCTTTGCAGCGTCCAGCAGGACGTAGGTCTTGTTGCGCTTCATCTCCTGAGTTTCCTCAGTGTCGTTGTATACCGGCTCATAGATATGATAGATATCGGCCACGTCCTGGCTCTTTCTGCGGTTCATCCACAGATCCAGGTAGTAGTCCGACACCATGTAACCGCACACCACGATGGCTGCGATCGAGCCAAGGAAGACCAGCTTGCGGATCCTTTCAAGGATACTGTCGTCCTTCTCCGGGAACAGTCCCCTGATACTCTGGGCAAGGGTCTTTTTCTTCTTTTTCTTCTTCTTTTTCTTGCCGGAGGGCTTTGGCGGCTCAGGCGGCGGTGCGGCCTGAGTTTCGGTGGCTGGTGTGGGAGCAGCCTTCATGGTCCGCTTTACCGGGCCAACAGGCGCAGCAGCTCTCTCCGTCACAGGAGCAGTCTCCTCAGGTGCCTCCTCAACAGGAGCCTCTTCGGGAACGATCTCCTCAGCGGCCTCCTCAACGGGAGCTTCTTCCTCGGGAACGACTTCCTCAGCGGCCTCCTCAACAGGAACTTCCTCCTCGGGAATGACTTCCTCAGGAGCAGCCGCCTCAACAGGAACTTCCTCCTCGGGAACGACTTCCTCAGGAGCAGCCGCCTTGGACTCCTTCTCCTTCTTGATCTTAGCAAGCCTTGCTGCAAGTCCGCTCTCCCAATCGTCGGCAGGCGCCTCCTGGGGGGGCTCGGCCTCAGGCTCAGAATGTATAGCGCTGCGGATCGCCTTTATCCGCTGAGCACGCTTTTCGGCCTCGGACAGCTCGCCGTCCTGTGGGCCGTTGATATTGTCAGTCATGGGATCTCGCCTCCATCAGTATATAGTTGGTGCTGAGAGGTAATACTGATGTTACCTGCTCAGAGCGGCGGCTCATCGTCAAAAGGGTATAGCTCGCCCCTCTTCGCCACTTTAATTCTACATCATTTGTAACTATCTTGTCAAGATTTCCGGACAAAGTTTCACAGACTTACCTTCTTTCAGGGAAAATTCCCCTGATTTCTCAGCAGATCCAACAAAAATTTGCCGCCGATCTTGTGCAGTTAGCTCAGCCCCCGAAGCTGAACGTTTTCAGCTCTGTCCCCTCTACGGCCTTCTGGATAAGGGGCTCGAAGTCGAAGCTGTTCTGAGCCTTTTCGATGTCCTCCAGCCTCGGCCTTACCTTGGGGTGACGGGGCGTGAACACCGTGCAGCAGTCCTCATAGGGCAGCACGGAGGTGTCGAAGGTGTCGATCTTTCGTGCGGTCTCGATGATCTCGGTCTTGTCCATGCCTACGCAGGGACGGAACACCGGGATCCGGCACACCGCATCGGTACAGGCGATCGCCGCCATGGTCTGGCTGGCCACCTGTCCAACGCTCTCGCCGGTGATCAGGGCAAGACAGCCCTCCTTCTCGCTTATCCTCTGGGCGATCTCCATCATGAGCCTTCTCATGATCACGGTGAAGAACTCCTCCGGGCAGTTGTCCTTGATAGCCTCCTGGATCTCGGTGAAGGGCACGCAGTAGAATGCGATCCCGCCGCAGTAGTCCGTCAGCTTCTGGCAGAGCTGCTCCACCTTTAGCTGAGCACGGTCGGAGGTATAGGGCGGGCTGACATAATGGACAGCGGAGATGTGGACTCCCCTTTTTGCCATCATATAGCCGGCCACGGGACTGTCGATACCGCCGGAGAGCAGGAGCATGGCCTTGCCGCTGCTGCCGACGGGAAGTCCGCCGGCGCCCTTGATGTTCTCCGCATGGATGTAGGCATTGGTGTCACGGATCTCCACAGTGACCACGATCTCCGGCTCCTTCACGTCAACGGTCAGGTGGGGGAACCTCTCCAGCAGGATCCCGCCCAGCTCGGCGCAGATCTCAGGGGACTTCATGGGGAAGGCCTTGTCTGAGCGCTTTGCAGCTACCTTGAAAGTCTTGGCGCCGGTGAGGATCTCGCTGAGGTAATCGATGCTCTTCTCGGTGATGTCGGCGAAGTCCTTCTCGCAGACACAGGCCCGGCAGTATGCGGCGATACCGAAGATCTTGCCCACACGCTCGGCCACGTCCTCCAGCTCGATGTCCTCGTCAAGAGGCGTGATGTAGGTAGTGGACTGGGCGCTGGTCAGCTGAAAATGCCCCAGTCCCTTCAGCCTCCGCTTGATATTCTTGATCAGTATGTCCTCGAAGGTCTTCTTGTTCAGGCCCTTGAGAGCCATTTCGCCGTATTTTACAAGTATGATCTCTTTCATTTTTCTTCTCCTATACTATTTATAATGTATAACGCATTTGCTCAAACAGTAAGCTCGATCCTCATGCTATCCCCTCACCTTTTCGGTACCCTCTGCCAGCGCCTGACAGAACCGGTCCAGCTCCTCCTCGGTGGTCTCGGCAGTCATGCTTATGCGGAGGGCGCTGTCCGCCAGCTTGCCCGTCACGCCGAACTGCCCCAGGACTCCGCTCTGCTGGCCCTTGGAGCAGGCCGATCCGCTGGAAACATAGATCCCCTTGCTCTCCAAAAAGTGCAGCATGATCTCAGAGCGCTTGCCTGCGGCGGAGATATTCACCACATAGGGAGAGCCCTCCTCCGGGGAATTCACCGAAACACCGGGGATCTTGGCCAGCTCCTCCAGCAGATGAGCTCTGAGGCCTGTGACTCTTTCCCAGCGCTCCGAGATAGTGGGAGAGAGCTTCTCGGCTGCTGCTCCGAAGGCTGCGATCAGCGGAACGCTCTCGGTGCCGGAGCGGATCCCCTTCTCCTGTTTTCCGCCGGTAACGATCGGCAGCACACGGACGCCCTTGGCTATATACAGCGCTCCCACGCCCTTGACGCCGTGGATCTTGTGGGCGCTCAGGGAGATCAGGTCCGCACAAAGGGACTTGGCCTTGATGGGCAGCTTCATGTAGCCCTGAACGCAGTCGGTGTGGGTGATGATGTGGGGGAAGCGCTTCTTCACCGCCGTGAAGGTCTCCTTCACCGGCAGGATATGGCCGGTCTCGTTGTTGACCAGCATCATAGTCAGAAGTACAGTGTCCTCTCCGCAGGCTGAAAGAAAGTCCGCTGAGTAGAATTTCCCGTCCTCCCGGGGAGAGATCCGCTCCACCGTGAAGCCGGAGGCCTCCAGAGCGGCAAGGGTCTCCTCAACAGAGGCGTGCTCCACCGAAGAAGCCACGATCTTTCGGCGTTTTTTGCCGTAAGCGGCGGTTGCTCCACGGAGAGCCAGGTTGTTGCTCTCGGTAGCTCCGGAGGTGAAGATGATGTTTTCCGGAAGAGCACCGAGGGTCCCGGCGATGATCTTCCGGGCGCTGTCAACGGCGAGCTGAGCCTCAAGGCCGGCCCTGTGGAGGGAGGAGGGGTTCCCGAAGTTTTCGGTCATTGCAGCTACAGCCGCAGCCACTGCTTCAGCGCAGGGCTTTGTCGTAGCGGCGTTATCGAGATAAACAGACATTGTTCGACCACCTAACTAAATATACAGTACCTTTAATTATATCACATCTTGGCATGAAATGCAAGTTTTCGGTATCGGGAGGTTTTCAATGCTTTTTCAGTTTCGAGTTATTAGTTTAGTTTCAAGTTATTAGTGCATAGTTATTAGTTGCGGTGTCCGCCGTTGGCGGACGGATCTGTAGGGGCGCACATTGTGCGCCCGTGCCATTAACGAAGACCACCGGGCGAACGTATCCAAAGCCACCGCCCTATATTTCTAGGTCAGCAGGCCCGGAGGGTCCTGCGAAGGATAGTCAAAAGCCGGCGGGGTGGGGTATGAGGGAAAAGAGAGTGCAGAGAGGAAAACCGAAGAGAGGGGAGGGCCGACGGCTTTTGTACCAGTTTTTTTGTTAAAGCCCTCCCCTCCGGAGGTGTTCCTCTTTGCCCTCCAGTGCCGCCCGGCTTGAGCCGGGCGGTGAGGTCTTATGCACACGAAAACGGTCGAAGGAGGCCGGGCGAACGATGTGCGCCCCTACAGATCAATTCGATATAGTCCGCCGTTGGCGGACAACGCAATTATACATTAAATATCGCTCGTCCATTTGCCTTTTTCCAAAATGTGTGGTATAATAAAGGGTACTACGAAATTTTACGGAGGACGATATGAAAGCTCCACATACTCAGCGCACAGGAGAAGGCCTCCTTCCGGCCTTTCTCATAGGCTTTGCAGCCATGATGATCACCCTGATCCCGTATATGCTCCTTGAACGGGGCTGCTTCATCTACTACGGCGACTTCAACGCCCAGCAGATCCCATTCTACAGCCTCCTCAACGACGCTGTCCGCAGCGGCCAGTTCAGCTGGAACTGGTTCACGGACTTAGGCTCAGACCTGATGACCTCCTACTCCTTCTACCTGATCGGCAGCCCGTTCTTCTGGCTGACCGTGATCCTCCCGAGAGCCGCCGTCAACTTCGCCATTCCCGTGATCCTTGCCATAAAGCACGGCGTGGCCTCGCTGACCGCATACATTTATATAAGGCGCTTCGTCCGCAGCCGCCACGCTGCACTCACAGGCGCTCTTCTCTACGCATTTTCCGGGTTTCAGGTGTTCAACATCTTCTTCAACCACTTCCAGGACGTGACCGCCCTCTTCCCCCTCATGCTGATCGCTATGGAGGAGAACATAAACAACGGCCGCCGTGGGTATTTCGCAGCCTCCGTCGCTCTCCTTGCGATCGTGAACTACTACTTCTTCACCGGCCAGTGCGTCTTTTTGGTGATCTACTACCTGATGAGGATGAGCTCGCCGGACTTCCGCACCAGCTGGAGGAAATTCTTCCTGCTGGCCTTAGAGGCCGTTCTGGGAACTATGATCGCCGCCTTCGTGCTGCTGCCCACCTTCCTGCTGATCCTTGGGAACTACCGCATAAACCAGCGCCTTTACGGGCTCGACATGGTGCTCTACAGCGAAAGGACGATCATCCCGAGAGTCATCCAGACCCTGTTCATGCCTGTAGACGTCCCTGCAAGGCCGAACCTGTTCCAATCCGACACGGCAAAATGGGCCTCGATCGGCGGCTACTTCCCGCTGTTCTCGATGGTAGGCGTCCTGACCTTCATGAAGATGAGGAGGAGCAACTGGGCCAGCCGTCTGACCGGCTTCTGCGGGATCTGTGCAGCTATCCCGATACTCAACAGCGCATTCCAGGCCCTCAACGGCTACTACTACGCACGGTGGTTCTATATGCCGCTGCTGGTAATGGCCATGATGACCGCACAGACCCTCGACGATGAGGAGGCCGACGTCCGGCCGGCCGTAAAGGCCACCGCCGCAATGCTGGCAGTCTTCACGGTCATCGCAGTCCTCCCCAAGCAGGACGGCGAGAAGCTGGTCTGGCTGAAGATCCCACGCTGCCCGTGGTACTTCTTCCTTTCGCTTGGTATCGCTGTGGCAGGACTGATCACCGCCGCCGTTCTTTTCCGCAGGAAGAGGCTGGGCCTCAGCTTCAAGAGAGCCTCTCTCTGGCTGACGGCGCTGTTCTCGGTGATCTGTGTGCTGACCGCCACGCTTTACGGAGCTGTCACTCCAACGGCCGCCAACAAGTACATCGACAGCGCCATAAAGGGCGGATCCGGTGTTTATGAGGAGGTCTCTCAGGACAACTTCTTCCGCACCGACATCTCCGAAAACTGCGACAACTACCCCATGCTCTGGGGACTGCCCTCCATGAGGGCCTTCCAGAGCGTGGTCAACACCTCGATAATGGACTTCTACGCCGAGCTGGACATTCCCCGGAACGTGGCCTCACGGCCCGACGTTTCCCACTATACCCTCAGAGGGCTATTCTCCGTGAAGTACTACTACAAAGAGATCAAGGAGAACGCCGATGAGAGCTCCGCAGCGCCCGTATCTACGTCGAATTCCGAGATCCTTGGAAGCAAGGCCGACATACCGACAGAGCTCCCCGGCTTTGAGCTGGTAGGGAAAAACGACTTCTTCGAGATCTACAAGAACACCCTGTATATCCCCATGGGCTTCGGCTACGACACCTACGTCACCGAGAAGGAGGCCGCCCAGAAGAGCAAGTCCAACCGTGAGCGCCTCCTCATCAAGGCGCTGGTGCTCACCGACGAACAGGCCGAAAAGTACAGCGATATACTGACCAAGGCCTCAACAACGACTCAGGCCACCCTGACTAAGGGCTCCTACATCACCTACTGTAGGGAAAAACAGGAGAACGCCTCAAGCTCCTTCACCTATGACTCAAAGGGCTTCACCTCGAAGATCACGCTGGATGAGCCGGAGCTGGTGTTCTTCAGCGTCCCCTACAGCGACGGCTGGAGCGCTCAGGTCAACGGCAAAAAGGTGGACGTGGAGAAGGTCTCCTACGGATTTATGGCAGTCCCTGCACAGGAGGGCGAGAACGAGATCGTTTTCCGCTACCGCACGCCGGGCCTAGCCGCCGGACGGCTGATCTCGGCTGCCGGACTGCTGATCCTGATCGCATACCTGCTCATTTGCAGAAAAAAGAAGCCCGCCGGGGAGTTCCCCACAAAGCACTGCTACGGCTACACCTCTGCCCACAAGGTGAGAGGAGCCATGATCTACGCCGAAAGCCTTTCACGAAAGGCCAAAGGCTCTAAGGAGGAAGATAACGATGCATCTTGACGAGAAAATGATCTCTACCGAGACCGTCTATCAGGGACGGATCTTCACAGTCACCCACGACAAGGTGACTCTTGAGGACGGCACCGAGACCGACCGTGACGTGGTCCACCACAACGGAGGAGTCTGCGTGGTGCCGGTCACTGAGGACGGCCAGGTCTATCTGGTAAGGCAGTACCGCTACCCCCACGGCGGCGTCACCGTGGAGATCCCTGCGGGGAAGCTGGAAAAGGGCGAGGACATAGCAGAGTGCGGACGCCGGGAGCTCCTTGAGGAGATCGGCTGCACCTGCGAGGAGTACACCTATCTCGGAAGAGTACTCCCCACCCCGGCCTATGACACCGAGGTGATACACATCTACATGGCTCGTGGCCTGAAAATGGCCCAGCAGCACCTTGACGAGGGCGAGTTCCTTGACGTGGAGAGGATCCCTCTCAGTCAGGCGCTGGAAATGGTCATGGACGGCAGGATCGCCGACGCAAAAACTCAGATCGGTCTGCTAAAGGCTGCCCGGCTCCTGAGAGAATAAAACAAAAAGGACTGCGGAAAACGCAGTCCTTTCATTTTCACTTTTACTCCTGACCGTCGGTGTCGGTCTCATCGGTGTCGCCGGTCTCAGCCTCCACCATAGCAAGCTGACGCTCATAGGCCTCAAGGATGTTCTCCTCGAAGAGCTTCCTTGCCGAGGGCGAGATCGGGTGAACGATGTCACGGAAGATCCCGTTCTCGTCCTTTCTGCTGGGCATCGCCACGAACAGCCGCTCGTCGCCCTGAACGACCTTTATATCGTGGACCGCCAGCATATCGTCGATCGTTACCGAAACGACAGCACGGAGCCTGCCCTCAGACATGATCTTTCTGATCTTCACATCTGTGATCTCCATAGTCATACCTCCTCAAAATAAGATCAAACGCTCGGCAAAGTTAAATATTTTTATCTTTTTATGCAATTTCCTTGCCGCACCTGTCATAATTCATTATAACTCATTAAATCAAAAATTGCAATAGTTATTTTGAATAATTAAAAAAATATTTTTTTACGACAAAGTGTTAAAGTGATAAAACGGTGAAATTCCTGCGATATAACGCTGATAATTCCTATCCCAGCGTTAGGGATCGATCGTTTTTTGCTCCAACGAGACCTCCTCCCGGATCTTTTACGAACATTTATTCAAAATTGCTTGCAAAAACTCCGGAAATATAGTATAATATAAATTGTATAGTTATTTTCAGGAGGCGACATCATGGTCGGTATCATCATCGTAAGTGCTATCATCCTGCTCTTCGTCATAGACAGTATCTACCGGATCTGGGAGGAGCACCGCAGGGGCATACTCTGCGAATGCTGCGGAGACTGCGCAAAGTGCAAGATAAAGTGCCGTAGCAACGTGAACTACTACGGCATAAGGCAGGTCGGTATCCCTGCCGTGCAGAGACCTGCCGCAGAACGCTCGCTCCTTCCTGAAAACCAGCCGCTCATTATCCGGGCCATACGGAAAGGCCGTGACATACTGGACCTTATCTGCTACTGGATATTCAACATCTTCGGGATCTTCGCAGCGCTGAGCTTCGTTTCGTTCCTTCTCGGCAGAGCTGCTGTTTCCATAGGGCATCTGCTAAAATAATAACGGAAAGGTGATCGTTTTGGACATCAATATATTAAGCGGAAAAAAGCATATACACTTCATCGGTATCGGCGGATCGGGAATGTATCCCCTGGCCCAGATCCTCCACGGTCAGGGCTATTACCTCACCGGCTCGGACAACAATGAGACCGAGACTCTTGACGCTGTAAGGAAAATGGGGATCCCCGTTTTCATCGGCCAGCGCAGCGAGAACATCGAGGGCGCTGACCTTATCGTCCACACAGCCGCTATCATGGAGGACAATCCTGAGCTTATGGCCGCAAGAGCCAGCGGTGTCCCTGTGCTGGAGCGTGCCGACCTTCTGGGCATCATCACGAGCTGGTATGACAGAGCTGTCTGCGTTTCCGGCACCCACGGGAAGACCTCCACTACCTCGATGATAACTCAGATCCTCTACACCGCAGGGATCGACCTTTCGGCCTATATCGGCGGAAAGCTCCCCTGTATCGGCGGCAGCGGCATCGCTGGGAAAAGCGATATACTGGTCTGTGAGTCCTGCGAGTTCGAGGACCACTACCTGAAGCTCTTCCCGGACATCTCCGTGATCCTCAACATCGACGCCGACCACCTTGACTACTTCGGCACGCTGGAGAACGTCATGGCCTCCTTTAGGAAGTTCGCCGAGAACACCTCTAAGCTGCTGATCGTGAACGGCTCTGACGAGAACACCGTGAAGGCCCTGGAGGGGATCGATAAGGAGATCATCACCTTCGGAAAGGACGCCTCCTGCGACTACTACCCTGAGAACGTAAGGCACGAAAACGGCCTTCTTACCACATATGACGCCATGTACCGGGGCGAGAGGCTGGGCCAGATCACCCTCCACGTCGCCGGAATCCACAACGTGCTCAACTCCCTTGCTGCGATCGCTGCCGCAAGAGAGTGCGGTGCTGACTTCGGCTCTATCCAGAAGGGATTAGAGGAGTTCCGTGGAGCTAAGCGCCGCTTCGAGAAGCTGGGCTTCGAGAAGGGAATCACCGTCGTTGACGACTACGCCCACCACCCCACCGAGCTGGAGGCTACTCTCCGGGCGGCCATGGAAATGGGCTTCCGGAAGGTCTGGGCGGTATTCCAGCCCTTCACCTTCAGCCGCACAAAGCTGCTGCTGGACGACTTCGCAAGGGTCCTCCAGATCCCGGACTACGCCGTGCTCACCGACATCATGGGCAGCCGTGAGAAGAACACCTACGGAATCTTCACAAGGCACCTTGCCGAAAAGATCCCCGGCTGTATCTGGTTCCCACAGGACGAGAGCGCAGAGTGGACCGATGAACGCAAATACGAGAATTTCGAGCAGATCTGCGACTATGTCTGCAAGAACGCTCAGCCCGGAGATCTGGTGATCACCTTGGGCTGCGGCGACGCATACAAGATCGCTAAGATGATCCTTGCAAGGCTCGCAGAGGAGGGTCAGTAATGCTGAAAGACAAAGAGATCGAGGTCTTCAACTATATAAAGAGCAGGCTCTCAGACGGGATCTCGCCCTCAGTCCGTGAGATCATGGACGCCATGGGCTTCAGATCCACCTCTACCGCCCACAGATACATCGGGGCGCTTGTAAACGAGGGCCTCATCGAGAAGTCCGGGAACCTCAACCGTTCACTGAGACTTCCCAACAGCTCGTCGGCGTCAGTGCCTATCCTTGGAACTGTTACCGCCGGTCAGCCCATCACCGCCATACAGGACATTACCGGATACCTGGGCTTTGAAGCTCCCGGAAAGGACCCGGAGGACCTGTTCGCCCTGAGGGTCCGTGGCGAGAGCATGATCAACGTTGGGATCCTTGACGGCGACATCGTCATCGTGGAGCGTGTCTCCTACGCTGAGAACAACGACATTGTCGTTGCTCTGGTGGACGGCGAGGAGGCCACTGTCAAGCGGTTTTTCAAGGAAAAGGGCCACTACCGCCTCCAGCCTGAGAACGACACCATGGAGCCTATCATCGTGGAGGACTGTCAGGTGCTGGGCAAGGTCATCGGCCTGAAAAGATACTACTGAAAACAGCGCCAAGCTGCGCTTACATAAAGAAAGGAACAAAGCTATGCTCAACGATGTAAAAGTAATGATCTGCGGAAAGGAGTTCAGGCTCCGCACTGCCGAATCCCCCAACTACGTCTTCTCTCTGGCAAGAGCTCTTGAGGCCAAGATCGAGGACATCATGAACTCAGGCAGCGGCTCCTCGCCCTATACTGCCTCGATCATGGTGGCTCTCAGCCTTCTGGACGACCTGAACAAGTCCAGCCAGCGCCTTGACAGCATCCGCTCTCAGACCAAGGAGTACGTCGACGAGGCCGGAAAGACCCGCATCGAGCGTGACGCCGCCCTCAAGGAGATCGAGGTGCTGAAGTCCAAGATCGAACAGCTCGAGAATATGGTCAAGCTCAGACAGCTCAAGGACAGCATCTGATGCCGGAGATCCTTGCTCCTGCCGGAAGCATGGAGACCCTCCGGGCCGCCATACGCTCCGGAGCCGACGCCGTCTACGCCGGCGGGAAGCGCTATTCCGCCCGGAGCAGCGCTGCTAACCTGACCGACGAGGAGCTCAGCGAGGCGCTCAGGTACTGCCGGCTCTACGGGGCGAAGCTGTATCTGGCGGTGAATACGATCATTTCCGACCAAGAGGCTCCCAGGTTTGCAGAGTACATAAGACTGACCTCTGAGCTTGGCGTTGACGGATACATCGTCCAGGACTGGGGCGCCGCAGCGATCATTCGCAGGGCCGTCCCTGACGCTGTGATCCACGCCTCGACCCAGATGTCGGTCCACACCGCTGCCGGCGCAAGGCTCCTCAAAGAGCTGGGCTACGCAAGAGTGGTCCCTGCCCGTGAGCTGGACAAGTCCGCCCTCGCCCGGATATGCCGGGAGGATATTGAGGTGGAGGTCTTCGTCCACGGGGCGCTGTGTATGTCAGTTTCGGGGCAGTGCTATATGTCGGCCATGATCGGCTCACGCTCAGCCAACAGGGGCTGCTGCGGACAGGCCTGCCGACTGCCGTTCTCAGCCTGCAGAGCTAACGGAAGGGCCGCTCTCTCGCTGAAGGACCTGTCTCTGCTGCCTGTCGTGGAGGAGCTAAACCAGATCGGTGTCTGCTCGCTGAAGATCGAGGGCCGGATGAAGCGCCCGGAGTACGTCGCCTCGGCGGTCAATGAGCTGAAAAAGGCTCTGTCTGGCCAAAAGCCGGACATGGATCTGCTGAGGGGAGTCTTCTCACGGAGCGGCTTCACCGACGGCTACTTCACCGGAGAGCGCCGGAATATGTTCGGCGTCCGGGAGAAGGAGGACGTGACTGCGGCCCAGTCCCTCCTGCCGGGGATCCACCAGCTCTACCGCAGCGAAAAGGGCGTAAGGAAGGCATTTTTCCGGGCCGTTATCCTTCCCGGAGAGCCGGTCAGTGTAACGGCGGAGTGCGGAGAGATCTCAGTCACCGTCACCGGCGATGTGCCGGCGGCCGCTCAGAACCGCCCCACCGATGCCGCTGCTGTGGAAAAGCAGCTCTCGAAGCTGGGAGATACGGTCTTCGTTTTCGGCGGACTTGAGGCCCAGATCGGCAAGGGGCTCTTCGTCCCGGCCGGCGCCCTCAACGAGCTTCGCCGAAGGGCCGCCAGTGAGCTCAGCGAAGCCGTGATCCGTTCCGAAGCTCCCAAATATACCGTAACACAGGCTTTCCCGGAGCTCCCGGAGGCGCCCCGGAGAGGGAGCTCTCCCCTGCCGCTGAGGGCCGTTTGCACAACAGCAGCTCAGGCCGAGGCAGCCGCTCCCCTTGCAGCATTCGTGGCCGTGCCTGTAGGGATCGCCGAAAGATGCGCCCTTCCCAAGGAAAAAACGATCCTCTCGCCGCCCCGCTTCATCACTGATGAGGAGGCTCTGGCCGAGCGGCTCAGAAAGCTCCGGGAGCAGGGATTTGACCGGCTATCGTGCCATACTCCCGACCACATCGCCATCGGCAGAGAGCTGGGCTTTAAGCTCCACGGCAGCTCCACGCTGAACGTGTACAACAGCTTCTCCGCCGAATATCTGCGAAAAATAGGCCTTGAGGACTGCATGGTCTCCTTCGAGGCCACTCTCAAACAGATCTCAGCCATGAGGACGGAGCTGCCGATCGGCGCTGTCGCCGCCGGAAGGCTACCGCTGATGCTGACACGCAACTGCCCGATCAGGAACGAGGTGGGCTGCGGAAGATGTACCGGCTCGCTGACCGACCGCACAGGCCGAAAAATGCCGGTGATTTGCGAAAACAGAGAGTTCGTACAGATCCTCAACCCCGACTTTCTTTACATACTTGACCGCCCGGAGGAGCTCTCTGCGCTCTCGTTCGGTGCGGTGCTGTTCTACGACGAGTCCCCCGAGGAGGTCCGTGAGATCCTGTCCGGCAAACGCCCGGAGGGAAGGCTCACCCGGGGACTTTACTACAGAGGACTTCCGGAGGTATTATGAAGCTGACTTTCAAAAAGCTGGATAACAGGGCCGTGATCCCCTCCCGGGCTACTAAGTGGAGCGCCGGGCTGGACCTGTGCGCCTGTCTCGACGAGCCGGTGGAGCTCCTCCCCGGCCAGATAAAAATGATCCCCACCGGGCTGACTGCCCAGACCGATGAGAACGACGTGGCCCTGCTGATCTATCCAAGGTCAGGACTGGCCTCAAAGCACGGTATTTCGCTGGCGAACTGCGTTGGCGTGGTGGACAGTGACTATCGGGGAGCCTGGTTCGTTCCCCTTATAAACAACAGCAGCTCCCCCTTCACGGTGGAGCACGGTATGCGTATCGCTCAGCTCATACCCACACGGGTGCTCTTCCCGGAGGTGGAGGTCAGCGATACTCTGACAGAAACAGAAAGAGGCGCCGGCGGCTTCGGCTCCTCAGGACTTTAAGGTCCGAAAAGAAAAATATGCGCCGGGATACCCGGCAGAATGGAGAATAAAATGAAAAGAGTACTCTACATGACATTCCTTCTCATCGTTGCCGTCCTTCTGGGCGGACTTATCGGCAACGCCGTTCAGGGAGCTGCTGCCTTGGGCTGGCTGGGCTACTACAAGACCTTCGCCTTTGAGCCCGGTACCTTCCTGGACCTTGACGTGCTCAGGCTGTCCTTCGGGATCCGCTTCAGCGCCAATATCGCTCAGGTGATCCTCATCGCTGTAAGTATCTTCGTTTTCTACAAGACAGCCCCCAAACTTTTCACAGGCAAATAATTTTATACAAGTTTTTTGCCAATATTTCCCGAGCTTTTTCATCATTGTTAGAAAATCTGCCGGTGGAAGGATTTCTCTGTCAGGATAGTTGTCTAACCGGCACAATGGTGGTATAATAATACTAACAGAACGAAAGATCTAAGGAGCAGTTGAATGTTTACTAAAGATATAGGCATAGACTTAGGTACTGCCAATACCCTTGTGTATATGCGTGGAAAAGGCATAATCATCAGAGAGCCCTCTGTCGTTGCGGTCAATACCCGTACCGACAAGGCACGCTACGTCGGCATGGAGGCCAAGGACGTCATCGGAAGGACCCCCGGCTCAATCGTGGCCGTGCGCCCTCTGAAGGACGGCGTCATCGCCGACTTCGACATAGCCACTACCATGCTTCAGGAATTCATCCGCAAGGCCCTCAGAGGAACTCTCTTCACTAAGGCCAACGTCATAATCTGTATCCCCTCAGGTGTTACTGCCGTTGAGAGAAGAGCTGTCCGTGAGTCCTGCAAAAAGGCCGGAGCTAACAACGTACTCATCGTGGAGGAGCCTATGGCTGCCGCTATCGGCGCAGGTCTCCCTACAAATGAGCCCGCCGGCAGCATGATCGTCGACATCGGCGGCGGCACCAGCGAGGTGGCCGTGATCTCTCTGGGCGGCATCGTGGCCGCAAGGAGCGTCCGCTGCGCCGGAGATGAGTTCGACTCCGCTATTATAAACTACATCAAGAAGAAGTATAACCTCCTCATCGGCGAAAGGACTGCCGAGAATATCAAGCTGGAGATCGGTTCGGCCTTCCCCAGCGATAAGGAGGAAACTATGGAGATCAAGGGACGCAACCTGCTAAACGGCCTCCCGGAGAACATCACCGTCAGCTCCGCCGAGATCCGTGACGCACTGGTCGAGCCCCTCTCACGGGTGATCGACGCTATCAAGTCCACCCTTGAGGAGACTCCCCCTGAGCTCTCAGCAGATATCATCGACCACGGCATCACCCTTGCCGGCGGCGGCGCCCTCCTGAGAGGCCTTGACCGCCTTATCAACCGTGAGACCGGTATGCCTGTGTATATCGCAGAATATCCCCTTGACTGCGTTGCCGAGGGCACCGGAAGGATCCTTGAGCATATCAGCGATTATCAGGACGCCCTGACCGACAACGTCAAGTACTACTAAGGGGGATAATATGCGTGATTTCCTAAAAAGCACCAAGTTCAAGGTGCTGCTGGGGCTCCTGGCGTTCCTCGTGGGCATCATGATCTACGCTGTTACCAAGGGCGGCTATGCCGTTTCGGGAGCTTCAGTGATAAATACGCTCACTAAGCCCTTCCGGGTGGTCTCAAACAAGGTGAGCATGAAGATCGAGAGCACCATTGACAAGGTGGACCACGCTCAGGAATACTACGACGAGAACCAGCGCCTCAAGGCTCAGATTGGCGAGCTCAACAAGCAGCTCACCGACTATGAGGACCTGAAGGAAGAGGTGGAGGAGCTGAGAAAGTTCGTGGTGATCAAGGAGGAGCACCCGGATCTGGTGATCACTAAGCCGGCAGAGGTGCTGGGCTATGTCACCAACGACCCATTCAAGTCCTTCACGATCGATATGGGCTCAGAGGACGGGATCTCTCCCTACTGCCCGGTAGTGACTGCCGAGGGCCTTGTGGGGATAACGATCGACGTTTCCGCCCATGTGACCACTGTCAGAACGATCCTCTCGCCGGATCTTTCCATTGCCGCAGTTTGCGCTGCCAGCGGCGGCGACCACGGCGTCATCGAGGGAACTGTCCTGACTGCCGCCGAGAACAACACCAAGCTCACCCACCTGAGCCCCGACAACGAGCTCAAGGAGGGGGACCTGATGATAACCGCCGGAAACAGCGGCCTCTTCCCGAAGGACTACGCCATCGGCACGGTGAAGAGCCTTGGATTTGAGGCCAACGGCCTTTCGGCCTGCGCTGTGATCGAGCCCTGCGTCGACATCTCAAGACTGAGCTCAGTTACCGTTATCACCGATTTTACCGGCAAGAAGGAGGACTCAGATGAGGATCAAGACGCCCCGTGAGAAGCGGATCCTGTACTTCAAGACGGCTCTGCGGTGGACGGTCTACTACCTGCTGATACTCCTGAGCTTCATCATCATGACCTCGGGGACTTGGTATAAGCCCATACTTTTGGTCCCGGCGGCAATGTGTATCTCAGTCAGCAACGGACAGCTCTCCTCCGCCTTCACAGGAGCCTTCTGCGGCCTGCTCATCGACATCGCCTGCGGGAGACTTTTCGGCTATAACGCCGTGATACTGGCGTTTTTCTGCGCTCTTGTGAGCCTTATGTTCGAGCTCTACCTCAGACCGAGGTTTTTCAATTACCTGTGGATCACCGCTGTGGTGGCCTTCGTGCAGTGCTGGCTGGACTATAAGTTCTACTACCAGATCTGGGACCTGGCCGACATCGAGGTGATCTTCCACACAGTTACGATGAGGGTATGGCTGTACACCATGATCTCGGCCTTCGTGATCTATCCGCTCTACCGCCTCACCGACCGCCTCCTCCTGCCAAAGATCCACATGACCCTTGAGGAGGCTATACGCACCAATTGATACCGAAAGGCGCTGGGATCTGCGCCTTTTCTGCTATGGAGGGATATTTTGAAAGCTCTTTCCGATACCATAAAGTCTATCGCCGTGGTCCTCATGGTAGTATTCCTGGCCGTCCTCAGCGGCATGAAGCTGATGAAGGTCCAGATCGTAGGCGGTGAGGACATCGTCGACCCCAAAAAATACGGCCCCGACGCCATTACCTATACCCGTGAGGTGGCCTCAACAAGAGGCGAGATCGTCGACCTGAGAGGCAATGTGATCATCGCCAACGATACCCGCTGCGATCTTGTGCTGCAAAAGGCCTTCTTCCCGGAGGACCTTTCCGAGGGCAACAAGACCCTCATCGCTGTGTACAATGCCCTCGCTCAGCGTGGGTATGAGTTCAAGGAGAGCATACCGATCACCAAGGACTCGCCCTACGTTTTCACTGTGAACGACCCCTCTGAGATCGTGGAGAAGCTGAACCTGAACGTCTATGCCACCGCTGAGAACTGCATCGACAAGCTGATCTCGGACTATCAGATCTCTGAGGACTATTCCGAGGAGGAAAAGCGGATCATCGCCGGTATGCGCTATGAGATGCTGGCTAAGGACTTCTCCCTGAGCAACGACCTGCTCCTTGCGGAGGACGTGGACGAGGACACCGTCGTGGATATGAAGGAGATGAGCAACTTCTACCGGGGGATCGAGGCTGTCGATGCTGCCGAGAGAGTCATCGTCCGGGGAGATATACTCCCCCACGAGATCGGTACCGTTGGCCCGATATATGCCGAGGAGTACGAGGAGCTCAAGGAACAGGGCTACGCTCTCAACGACGTAGTCGGCAAGAGCGGCATCGAGCTGGCTATGGAGAAGGAGCTCCGTGGCGAGAGCGGCACCGAGGAGGTCACGATCGTTGACGGATCTATCGCCGATATACAGACCACTCAGGAGACCGTTCCCGGTCAGACCGTCATGCTCACTGTCGACGGAGCCTATCAGCTCAAATTGCAGGGGATCCTTGACGGCTTCCTAAAGACCTACGGCTACTATAAGGGCAATAAGGTCAACAAGGGCGCCCTTGTGGTGCTGGACGCCAAGACCGGCGCTGTGAGAGGAATGGCTACGGCGCCTACCTACAATCTGAAGGACTTCGCCGAGAACTACGACGCCCTGCTGAATGCGGAGAACTCCCCTATGTTCGACCGCTGCACCTGGGGCCAGTACCTCCCCGGCTCCACCTTCAAGACCATCACCGCCACCGCCGGCCTCAACGAGGGCGTTGTCTCCGGCGAGAGCTCATTCGTCTGCAACAGGAAGTATGAGTTCTTCGGCCAGCCCTATCAGTGTACCGGCCAGCACGGTGCGATCTCGGTCCGCCGTGCGATCGAGGTGTCCTGTAATATCTACTTCTACGAGGTGTCCAGGAACTTAGGCATCGACAATATCACAAAGTACGCCAAGCTCTACGGTCTGGGTTCCAGCCTGGGACTGGAGACCGGCGACGCTGCCGGGTTCCTGTGTAACCCTGAGACCTTCGCCGAGCGTGGCCAGCCTTGGTACATCGGATACGTTATCCAGGCCGGTATCGGAAACCAGGACTGCGGATTTACTCCCCTCCAGCTTGCAAACGTGGCCTGCACTATCGCCAACCGCGGCAAGCGCTATAAGCCCTATCTGGTGGACAGCCTGTACACCTACGGCTCCGGCGATCTCACCTACAAGACCGAGCCTACGGTCGCCGAGCAGATAAACCTCAACAAGGAGGACCTGTACGACTATATCATCGGCGGCATGATCGACGCCTCGCACAACGTGCCGGTGGCGACCTATTCCCTGTCCAACCTAGGCTTCGATGTGGCTATCAAGACCGGTACTCCTCAGACTGATATGAACGACCTGAGCAAGCAGAATTCCGTGTTCATCGGCTTTGCTCCCGCCAACGATCCGGAGATCGCATTCGCCGGAGTGATCGAGGGCGGCGAGTACTCAAAGTACATGATCCGTGACATCATCCTTGCTTATCAGGAGTGCTACGGACTTGCAGGCGTTGAGCCGACTGCGGAGCTGCCTCCGGAGAACAGAGCAACGACGACTGCGGTCTCCACTACCACCGTTACAGGACAGACTTCTGCTGTCACAGACACAACTACGACCGCTGCTGCGGCAGCTGCCACCACGGCCGGCTGAGGCAAAGCGGCAGGCTGAGCGATATTTGTAAGAAGCTGAGCATAGTGCGGCATTTCTATCGACATTGCAGCGATGCCGTGCTATGATCGTTACTAAAACAGATCCTGACCTATGCGAGTAAAAAATAGGATAAGTATGCCCCGAGACACTGTCTCGGGGCTGAACTTTTTTGCGCTCGGCTTTTTTTATCCTTCACGGTATGATCTGGCTTTTTCCGTCAACAATACTGACGGAGGTGTTAATCGTGAAGAAAAATATCTTTTCCGAGAAGAAAAAAAGTCCCAAGGGCTTCTACGCCGCCTTGGGGATAAGTGCAGTCATGATCGGATCGGCCTGCTTTTTCGCCTATGATCAGGGGCAGAAGCTGACCGAGGAGTTCCGTGCTCAGACCGAGAGCGAGGCTCCTGTTGGAGGAAGAGTCACCGGTATCCCGAAGCCGACTGCTCCCCCGGTAAGGGCCACCACCGCCGCTCCGTCAACTCTGGCGGCAATGGTGACCGCTCCACCAAGGACCACCACGGCGGCTCCCGTGATCGCTATCGAGCCGGAGGAGGCCCAGGAGGCGAACGCTGAGCCGGTGGAAGAGCTGGCCGCTGCCGCAGTTGGGCTGGAGGACGTAAAGCCTCCCCTTGCGGACATGAGCAGCATACTTGAGCCGTTCAGCGGCAGGGATCTGGTGAAAAACGAGACCACAGGCTCCTGGCAGACCCACAACGGCACTGACATCGCCGCTGAGGTGGGAGCTGAGGTCTTTGCGGTGTCTGCCGGAGAGATCAGCGCTGTGATCAGCGATCCTCTTTGGGGAGTCACAGTGGAGCTGGACCACAAAAACGGCTTCGTGACCCGGTATTGCAGCCTTGCAGCCGACCTCTGCGTCCAGCAGGGCGACACGGTCTCCGGCGGCGACCTCATCGGGACCGTAGGCGATACGGCTGACATCGAGAGCGCACTTGCTCCTCATCTGCACATCGAGGTGCTCCACAACGGCACCTACATCGACCCCATCGGGGCCTTCAGATCGTAAGAAAAGCCATAGCAGCTCTGCCGGAGGTGCTATGGCGTTTTTGTTGACAGTGCAGCAATGTTGTGATATAATTGTTTCTAAGAAAATCGGAATTTAGAGGTGAGATGAAAATGAAAAAGAATGTTATGAGATTGGTGGCACTCGGAAAAATACCTAATGATAGTGATATGTCGGACGAATTATTCGATCAGTATGATGAACTGATACAAATGGATGAACCACTAACATTTGAAGAAGCAGAATTGCTGATCACGCTTTTTTCTGACGAATGTGATGATTTGAACTGGGGATTACTTCATACGATAGAATCCGTTGACTGTAACAATATCGAGCTTTATCGGGATCTAATATCAAAATGTAATAATCCAGAGTTTAGGGAAACGCTTGAAATAAGGCTGAACAATACTTTAGAAAAGAAAAAATAGTACAAATTCTGATCTATCTCAGCAGCTGTATAAAAAAACAAATGCCCCGAAGCGGTCTGAAACGCTCCGGGGCAAAACTTTTATATGGGTATTTTCCCTTCCTTCGGGGCCGTTTTTTGCTGTTTTCAGAGAGCTGCCAGCTTTGCGAAGCTGCTCTTCAGTGCAGGATAGATCTCACGGTAGAGCTGATAGTACCTCTCATACTCCGGAACGTTCTCCGGGTCGGGAGCCTGTACCTTGTCGATGCTGACGATCTGTGAGCAGGCCTCGGGAACGCTGCTGTAGAGCCCTGCGCCAACACTTGCCAGGATAGCAACTCCCAGCGCCGGTCCCTCCTTGGAGGCAGCCGTCTTGACCTCACAGTTGTACAGGTCAGCCAGCATGGATCTCCACAGAGGCGAGGATCCTCCGCCGCCGCAGGCCATCATATCGCTGACGCTGATGTTCATTTCCCGGAAGACCTCAACGCAGTCCCTCAGGGAATAGGTCACGCCCTCCATTACCGCACGGAGCATATCCCGGCGTGTATGGATAGCGGAGAGCCCGAAGAAGACTCCCCTTGCGTCCGGGTCAAGATGAGGGGTCCTCTCGCCCATGAGGTAGGGCAGGTACAGCAGGCGGTTTGCTCCCACGGGGACGGCCTCGGCCTGCTTGTCCATGAGGTAATACTCGTCAACGCCCATGAGCCTTGCTGTTTCCTTCTCGGTCATGCAGAAGTTGTCACGAAACCACTTCAAGGACAGTCCGGCCCCCTGAGTTACTCCCATGACGTGCCATGCTCCCGGCACCGCAGCGCAGCAGGTGTGGACCCTGCCGGCCTTGTCGATAGAGATATTCGATGTATGTGCAAAAACTACACCTGAGGTGCCGATAGTGGTGAAGGCAGTACCGTCAGTCACCACTCCCGTACCAACAGCAGCAGCGGCATTGTCGCCGGCTCCGCCAACAACGATAGTCCCCTCACAGAGCCCCAGCTCCTGAGCCATGGCCTTGGTAAGGCCGCCGGTCACTTCGCAGCTCTCGTAAACAGTGCCCAGCCAGCTCCTGTCGATCTCGAAGGCTGAGAGGAGCTCGTCGGACCACTTTCTGTTCGGAACGTCAAGGAGCTGCATACCGGAGGCGTCGCTGACCTCAGTTGCGAACTCTCCCGTCAGGATATAGCGGAGGTAGTCCTTGGGCAGAAGGATATGTGCCACCTTGGAGTAGATCTCCGGCTCGTTGTTCTTCACCCAAAGGATCTTGGCGGCAGTCCAGCCGGTGAGAGCGGGATTGGCGGTGATCTCCACCAGCTTCTCCCTACCCACGGTGGAGTTCATCTGCTCCACCTCGGCGGCAGTTCTCTGATCGCACCAGATGATCGAGGGCCGCAGGACGCTGCCGTCCTTGTCCAGCATGACAAGGCCGTGCATCTGGCCGGAGATACCGATGCCCTTCACGTCCTCCTTCTTGACGCCGCTCTGTGCCATGACAGCCTTGATCGTGCCGGTCATGGCGTTCGCCCAGTCTGAGGGCATCTGCTCGGCATAGCCGTTCTTCGGCTGGTACATGGGATATTCTATGGTCTTGGAGGCGATAACGCTCCCCTTTTCGTCGAACAGGACCGTTTTAGTACCGCTGGTACCGCAGTCCACACCTATAACGTATGACATAATTAAAACTCCTTTCGTTACTGGTATAGATCAGGTTTTTGCTTTGATGATCCTGATCATAGTTTAGAGTTAAGAAATCAAAAGTTGAAAGTTGTGGAGTCGCCTGCGGCGACAATATCTAAATACTGTGAGCGGAGCGAACACATTAACTCTAAACTCTCAACTTTCAACTATCAACTGTATGAGATCCCGATCCATCACAGCATGAAACCAAAACAAAAAACGCCCGGACGCCGTCCCCTCGGGGAGAGGCGTCCGAACGTCCCTTACAGTTATTCTTACAGGCTGAACATGATGTTGTTGATGATAGCCTCCAGCATCTCCTGGCGGCCGCTGGAGAGCGAGTCTGTTACCTCGCCCTTCTCCAGAGCGTACTTCTCCAGCTCAACAAAGCCTACCTTGCCGTCGATGATGTCCTTGCCGATACCGCTGTTCCAAGAGGAATACCTGTCCTCAACGAACTTGTCGATACGGCCGTCGTCGATGATCTTCTGAGCGATGCGAAGGCCCAGAGCGAATGTATCCATGCCGGCGATGTAGCTGTGGAAGATGTCCTCAGGTGTGAAGGAACCTCTTCTTGCCTTTGAGTCGAAGTTCAGACCGCCGTTGGTGAAGCCGCCGGCCTTGAGCACCTCATACATACACAGAGCTGCATCGTAGATATTCGTGGGGAACTGATCTGTATCCCAGCCCAGCAGAGGATCGCCCTGGTTGGCGTCGATAGAGCCGAAGAAGCCGTTGTCTCTTGCGACTCTCAGCTCGTGCTGGAAGGTATGCTGTGCTAGGGTAGCGTGGTTAGCCTCGATGTTCATCTTGAAATCCTTGTCAAGGCCGTACTTGCGAAGGAAGCCCAGGACTGTAGCGGTATCGAAGTCGTACTGGTGCTTAGTGGGCTCCTTGGGCTTGGGCTCGATGTAGAAGTCGCCCTTATAGCCGATAGAGCGTGCGTACTCAACAGCCATCTTCATCAGGCGAGCCATGTTGTCCAGCTCGAGGCCCATGTTAGTGTTCAGCAGGGTCTCATAGCCCTCACGGCCGCCCCAGAAAACGTAGCCGTTGCCGCCCAGCTTTACAGTAGAGTCGATAGCCTTCTTGATCTGAGCAGCAGCATAAGCGAAAACGTCAGCGGAGGGTGAGGTACCTGCGCCGTGCATATATCTCGGGTGGTCGAAGCACTTAGCTGTTCCCCAGAGGCACTTCATGCCTGTCTCTGCCTGCTTAGCCTTGATGTAGTCTGTCACCTCGTCCAGCTTTGCATTCGTCTCAGCAAGGCTGCCGTACTCAGGTGAGAGGTCCCTGTCGTGGAAGCAGAAGTACTCGATAGACAGCTTCTCCATGATCTCGAAGGCAGCGTCCACCTTAGCCTTAGCTCTTGCGGTAGGATCGGACTCGCCCCAGCTCTTGTCGGCAGTACCTACGCCGAACATATCTGTTCCGTCGCCGCCCATGGTATGCCACCATGAAAGTGCGAACCTAAGCTGCTCCTTCATAGTCTTGCCGCCGATGATCTCATCGGGATCATAGTACTTGAACGAGAGCGGATCGGTGGAATCCTTGCCCTTATAGGGGATCTTTCCTATGTTCTTGAAAAATTCGCTCATAATAACCTCCTGAGTGATAAAATTATATTAAGTCTGCGTGCAGACCTTTATGCTACCGGTAGTTTTCTTTCCGTTGAGAGGCCGGAAGGGAAAGCCGGTCGCTCATCTGGCGCAGAAATAAGTCATGCGGTCAGTTGAGCAGGTCTACGGAAAGATGACGTGAATCCACGTCGTAGTAGTCGTCCAGCTCCGCAACGTAATAGCGGAAGCAGACCTTGCCGTTGAACGACATCACGTCGCCTGACTCGGAAACTCCGAGCTGAGCAAGCTGCTGATCTGAGAGGTCCTTCAGGTACAGGGACTGGTCGGCCTCGATCTTGAACCTGGGCTCGTAGTAGTCGTCAAGGTGAGAGTCCTCCCACGCATCGAAGCCGTCCTCAGAGAGCTCGCTGAAGTAGACCTTCTCGCCTCTGTTCTTGCTGACATCAAGGAGGACCTCGTCTGAGGGATCGGTGATGTAGTATCTTCCGGTGCCGTCCTTTGCGATGCCGAAGTGAGCGAGCTGCTCATCGTTGAGAGTATCAAGTCTGATCGGGTCAACATCTGTAGCGCCCTTGCCGATAGCGAAGAGGTCGTAGATGTTGATGTCTGTGAGCTGGAGCCGTGAGTCGTAGCTGTAGCCGAAGCTCTCCAGCTCGCTCTCGGTAAGGTGTACGGTGATGTTCTCAGAGACCTGCTCCAGCTCGGCAGTGATCTGCTGACGGGACTGAGTGGTCCACTGTATATCTATCTGCTCGCTGATAGGCCTTACCTGATAGACCACCCTCTTCTCGTTTTTGAGGGTGAAGGTGACCATGGGATAGGTCACGTCGGCGAAGTTGGGCTCAACGTAGACTGCCGTGCTGCCGTTGGAGGAGTCCTCAGTATTCACCACGGTATAGCGGTATCTTCCCGAGGGCGAGACTCCGCTCTTGACAGTGGTCTGCTTAGCCGATGAAACGAAGAAGGAGGTGAAGAGGAAGTATCCCAGCGCTCCGAATATGTACAGGAGCAGCACGATAGTTCCGATGGCGGTCTTCACGCCCTCGCCTGCGCCGGACAGCAGGAGTATGACAACTCCCGTGATGATGACAGGCACGATGATCTCCCACTTGCCGAAGTACAAAAGCACCACCGGCAGCATAGCCGGGAGGATGATGAAGCTGCATATCCTTGTGAGGATCTGCTTTCTGGTGTAGAGCATTATCACCAGCGCCAGCACTGAGATGCCCGATACCATGAGGCACACGGACGCCTTCGACTGGACGTGGATGTCGTAGAAAATGGAGTAATAGCAGAGCCAGCACACCGCAACGGTATACAAAGCGCCGATCACGGCAAAGACTCGCTTTGTCCAAATGTTTGAAAAAAATCCCTTCATTTTTCCCTCCGAAAAATAACCTAAATTAAGTCCATATAGGTTTATTATACCATTTTTATCCTCAGGTTACAAGACTTTTTTTGTGCAAAAGGTTACTAAATGATTACAATTTTCCTGTATTTACAAATTCACATGATCGTAGTATAATAAGAGAGCGGAAAGCCCTGCTTTTCGCCGGAGAGCCCCTCTGAACGGGCCGCTCCGGAGGGACTGCGCTTTAGCAAGGAAAAGCGTGGGGTTTCCCCTCATTTTAGAGAAAACGCAATAAATGAACTGTCCGGAGGTATCACCGTTGCAAAGCAAGTCCATTTCGCCCATGAGGGTCCTGTGCGTCCTGATGACCGCAGTATGTATGATCCTGATATTCATGTTTTCCACCGAGGATGCCGAGGAGTCCTCCGACACCAGCGGCAGCGTTATCGAGGCTGTGGTCTCGCTGGTGATGCCGGAGTACAGCTCTCTCCCGGAGGAGGAGAAGGAGGCCGTCATCGAGAAATTCCAGCACCTCGCCCGAAAGACCGCCCACTTCACCATATATCTGGCCCTGGGCTTTTTCGCCTCGGGAGCTGTGGGCCGGAGGAGAGCTCTTTCCCTGAAAACTGCGGCTGCGGTGGGATTTTGCTCCCTGTACGCCTGCACAGACGAGCTCCACCAGCACTTCGTGCCGGGGCGGTCGGGACAGCTCACCGACGTGCTCCTGGACACGACAGGAGCCTTTTTCGGGGTCCTGATCAGCTTAGGGCTGCTGTATCTGACACGGAAAAAGGCAGAGCCCTAAAACACACCGGGCGCCCCCTCTCTCCGCTCCCAACTAAAGCTATGCACTTTTGACTCGGAACTAAAAAGGCCGCTCCCCGATACCACAGGGAGCGGCTTTTTCATTCTTCGCCCTTTCTGATCCCAAAGACCGCTCTCAGCAGTCCCGAGAGCAGCCGTGGGCTCTTTATGACGACTATCTTCATCTCGCACCCTCCTTTACTGATATAGTCCATTATATTCAGCCGAGGGCTTTTTTGTTACTCAGGACTGCACCACAAGGGCAAGTCCACTCTCTATGTCCAGCACGGCGCTCTCACCGGTGATCTCGTTGCTGACGCCGATCGGGAAGCTCCGCTTCATCTCGTAGTTTTCAAGGGGGTACTTCACCCCGGAGAGCCGCCTGATCTTCACTGTCTCAGTGACTGCGAACACGGAGAAATACCGGTCGCCGTATTTTTTCGGGTAGAGAGCGCTGCGCTCCACCTCATCGCTGCCCTGCAAAGTGACCCACTCATTTCCGCAGATCATCAGCCTTGCGCCCTGCTCTCTTGCGTAGAGCATGAGCTGGAGGTTGGCGATGGAGTGGTCGAAGCGCTCGCCGCCCAGAGCTCCGTACAGCCAGATCGCACGGTAGCCACGCTCAATGGCGATCTTCAGCGCCATGAGAGCGTCCGTGTCGTCCTTTTCGGGAACTGTCCGTATGATCTCAGTATTTTCCGGCAGCCTGCCCTTGTAGGAGTCGAAGTCTCCAACGATGATGTCAGGCCTCAGCCCCAGCTTTTTTGCGTGCTTATAGCCGCTGTCTGCACAGATCACGAAGCCCTGTCTGCTGCGGAAATACTCCTTGGTGGGCTTGCTGCCCAGGTCTCCGCCGGCGAAAATATGACACCTTCTCATTTCAGCTCCCACTCCTTCAGCAGCCTTGCCTCCTCGTACATCGCACAGTAGCTCTCGTGGCGGCTGGGCGAGATCTCTCCCCTGCCAAGAGCCTCCACCACGGCACAGCCCTTCTCGCAGGTATGTGAGCAGTCCCGGAACTGGCACTTGTCCGTTAGGCCGTCGAATTCCCGGAAGCAGTCTGCCAGCTCCTCCTTGCGGATCACGTCATAGCGGCCTGTCTCGAAGGTGGAAAAGCCCGGAGTATCGGCGATATAGCCTCCCTCAGCCAGCTTATAGAGCTGTGCGTGGCGTGTGGTGTGGCGGCCTCTCCCCAACTTCCGGCTGATCTCGGCGGTGGGTATATCCAGCGTAGGATCTACGGCGTTCAGCAGGGTAGACTTCCCTGCTCCGGAGTTCCCTGTGAAGGCGCTGATCTTGCCGCTGAGGGCCTGACGGACGGCCTCTATGGACTGGGGAGAGCTGTAGTCGGCCTCCAGCACGGTGATCCCGATGCCGCCGTAGATCTCCCTGATCGGCGAGGCGTCGCCAAGGTCGGTCTTGGTTATGATGATCAGCGGAGCTATGCCCTTGTGCTCCGCAACTGCGATGAACTTGTCAAGGATCAGGTAATTCGGCGCAGGGCTCACGGTCGAGACCACGAAGATCAGCTGATCCAGATTTGCAAGGGGCGGTCTGATGATGAAGTTCCTCCTAGGCTCCACTTCGCTGATAACGCCGTCTGTCAGCGTCACACGGTCGCCGACGGAGGGACTTATGCCCTTACTGCGGAATACTCCCCTTGCTTTACACTCATAAATACCGTCAGGGGACTCTACGGTGTAGAGTCCCCCTAAGCATTTCGTTATTATCCCGCTAAGCTGGGTGCCGGCCATTACTGACCTTCGCCTTCGCCGCCGCCTTCAACGGGCGGATCGGGAGTTACAGGAGGCTGAGGCTCTACCTGAGGCTCAGGACCTGCACTTACGGTAACATAAACAGTCTCGCCGATATTTACCTCAGTACCGCCGCTGATGCTCTGGCTGAGGATCGTGCCGGCAGGATACTGTGAATACTCAGATCCGCTGTTTATGATGTTCACAGAGTAAGCTCCTGCGACTGAGTTGAAGTCGCTGCCGATGAGATACGGCATAGTAGTAGTCGTGGGAGGAGCTTCTGTCTCGGGCTCAGTGGGAGCCGGGAAGCCGCCTACCTGCTGGAATGCGCCGTAGATGTCCTCGGACTGTGTGGTAGTGGTCTTGTCTGCGAAGTTGAACACATAGTTTCCGATAGTAGCTCTTGCACCGGAGTTTAAGTTGGTCAGCGTAACGATAACGTTGACGTTCTCGCCGGAGCCCTTTACGCTCTGGGTGATAGAGCCCATTTCAGGCAGAAGGAGGGTCGTTGTGGACTGAACGTCCTTAGTTCCGTCCTCCTTGCTGAGAGTGAAGTCGATGATGAAGCGTCCGCTGGCGTCTGCCGGGAAGGGCACCTGGAAGTTGATCTCGCCGTCGGGGTTCTTACCGTTGGAGACCTTGAAGACGATCTCAGTTCCGGCATCTACCTTCTCGTCCTTGGCGATGCTCTGCTCGACTACCTCGCCCTCGGGCTTATAGGAAGCAACGGGCTCAGTCTTGGGCTTGAGGCCCTTGTACTCTGCGTAGGTAACGGCGTCCTCGGCCTTCATGCCGACGAAGTTCTCCACCTTGATGGTGCCTGCGTCGATACCCATGCTGACGTAGAGTATGATAGTTGATCCCTTGTGGACCTCAGCGTCCTTTTCAGGCTCGGTCTTGATGACGTAGCCCTTCTTGACCTCTGAGCTGGTGGAGTTCTTTACCTCGCACTCAAGTCCTCGCTGTCTCAGGAGGTCCTTGGCGATCTCTTGGTTCATATTGGAGCAGTCCGGCACGAGAACGGTCTCCATTCCCTTGCTGACCTTTACCTTTACGGTGTCGCCCTTCTTGAATTCAGTACCGGGCTCGATGTCCTGGGAGATGATGATGCCGGCGTCGGCCTCATTGTACTCCTCGCTCTCTTCCTCGAACTGGATATTGTTGCCGTACTTAGCGACAGCGTCGTTGAAGTCCATACCAACGAAGTTAGGCATGGTCCAGTCGCCGTGGTCGCCGCTGTCCTTCAGCAGACCGCTGAGGAGAGTTGCGATGAAGATGACTGCCACGATGATAACGACTACCACAACAGCGGTGAGGACGGGAACTACCAGTGATGAGCGCTCCTCCTCTTCTTCCTCATCGTCGTCATAGTAATCATCGTTGTCGTAAACATTGCCGTAGGGCTGCGCTGCGGGCTGCTGGAACTGCTGCTGGCCGCCGGCGTAGGCGTTCTGCTGGCCTGCACCTGCATAAACGGGAGCCTGATACTGCTCCTGCTGCTGAGCGGCGTCGATATTAGCCTGAGTGTTGAAGAAACGGGTATCCTCGGTGCTGATCTCGTCCTCCTCCTGATAATATCCGAAGGTGATATCGGGATCTGCCTTGAAAGCCTCGATATCTGCGATCATATCGGCAGTAGTCTGGTATCTGTCCTCGGGAGCCTTCTCCATAGCTCTCAGGACGATCTCCTCAAGGCCGTCAGGGATATCGGGGTTGATAGCTCTGGGGCGCTCGGGGATGTCGTGCATATGCATAACAGCGATAGCCACGGGGTTGTCGCTGTCGAAGGGCTTTCTGCCGGTGAGCATCTCATACATCATAGCTCCCACGGAGTAGATGTCGCTCTTGGCATCGGTGACATTGCCGCTGGCCTGCTCGGGGCTGATGTAGTGGACGCTGCCGATAGCCTGATCGGTAGCTGTCTTGCCCTCCTCACGGGCGAACTTGGCGATGCCGAAGTCCATGACCTTGATAGTGCCGTCGGTGAACATCATGATGTTCTGGGGCTTTATGTCACGGTGGACGATGCCCTTGTCGTGGGCGTGCTGAAGAGCACGGAGGATCTGGATAACGAAGTGTACAGTATCCTTCCATGTGAGGACCTTCTCCTCCTCGATATACTCCTTGAGAGTGATACCGTCGATGTACTCCATGACGATATACTGGATCTTATCGGAGAAGCCAACGTCGTAGATCTTTACGATATTGGGGTGGGAGAGCACGGCGATAGCCTTAGACTCGTTCCTGAACCTGCGCAGGAACTCCTCATTTTCGGCGTACTCCTTCTTCAGGATCTTGATAGCGATAGTCTTGTTGTCGATGACATCAACGCCCTTATAGACCTCGGCCATGCCGCCGACGCCGATAAGCTCAGTGATCTCATACCTTCCGTCAAGCTTTTTGCCAATGTACTTATCCATTTCTTTTCCTTCCTTCTGTTTTAATCAGAAATTACCGCAACAGTGACATTATCACGGCCGCCCTTGCTCAGGGCCAGGTTTATCAGTTCTTCAGCGACGCTGTCGAAGGGAGCTTCGGCGATCACGTCATATATCTCATCATCGCCGCAGTATCCCGACAGGCCGTCGGAGCAGAGCAGCAGGCTGATCTTATCTTCGTAATCGAGAATGAAGGTATCGGGCTGGACTGTTTTCTCCACGCCAACAGCTCTTACCAGCATATGCTTCTGTGGGTGGACCTCAGCCTCGGCCTCGGTTATCTTCCCCTGCTCAAGGAGCAGCGAGGGAACGTTATGGTCAGTAGTTATCTGGTGCAGGCCGTTATCCGCTATCAGGTATGCTCTGGAATCGCCCACATTTATGATAAAGGCCGTCTTTGGATTGACGAAGGCGGCCACGCAGGTGGTGCCCATGCCGAAATTCTTGAAATCCAGCCTTCCTCTTGTGTATATCACTGTATTTGCGGCTGAAACGGAGGTAATCAGCAGCTTGCGGATCTCCTCGTCGGAGAGGCTCTCGCTGTAACCGGCCGAGAACCGCTGGAAGAACTCCTCTGTTGCCAGAGTGCTCGCCTCCTTGCCGGCCCTTTCGCCGCCCATGCCGTCGCAGACCACTGCCAGCACGTTATGGCCGAAGTATTCACATCTGACTGCGTCCTGATTTTCCTCACGTCTGAGACCTATATCGGTCCCGGATCGAAATCTCACTGATCTGCGCCTCCTTCCAATGTACCGTCCTGCTGACCGGCGTCACGTCTGAGCTGACCGCAGGCGGCTTCTATATCGCTGCCGAGGGTACGCCGCACGGTAGCGTTGATACCACGCTGCTCCAGCATTTTCGCAAATCTTGCGACTCCGGAGCGGCCGGTGTGATAGCTTCTCTCCCTGACCCTGTTGACCGGGATCAGGTTCACATGGCAGTTCATGCCACGGAGCAGGCCTGACAGCTTATCGGCGTCGGCCTCTGAGGAATTGACTCCCTCGATAACGGCGTACTCAAAGGTGACACGCCGTCCTGTATGCTGGATATAATATCGGCAGGCCTCTAAAAGCTCCCCTATATCATATGTTCGATTTACGGGCATTATTTCTGACCTTCTCCTGTTGTCGGCGCTGTGGAGGGACACAGAGAGCGTCAGTCCCAGCCGCTTCTCGGCCAGCTCGTAGATCCTCGGGACGATCCCGCAGGTGGAGAGCGTCACATGGCGCAGGCTCAAATTGTTCCCATCCTTATGGGAGACCAGCTCCAGGAAGCGCATGACGTTATCGAAGTTGTCCAGCGGCTCGCCGATGCCCATGAGCACCACGCCTGAGACCCTGATCCCGGCGTCACGCTCGGTCTCATAGATCTGCATGAGGATCTCGGAGGGCGAAAGGCTGCGGACGTAGCCTGCGATAGTCGAAGCGCAGAAATTGCACCCCATCTTGCAGCCCACCTGAGTGGACACGCAGATGCTCCTGCCGTAGTTATATTCCATAAGGACAGTCTCCACGAAATTGCCGTCAGAAAGCCTATAGAGATATTTTACCGTATTATCTATAGCAGATTCAAGTCTTTTCTGCACAAATAGTCCATTTACACAAAATTTTTCTTTCAGGCGCTGCCGCAATTGGACAGATATATCAGTCATTTCGTCGAGATCGAAGACCCTTTTCACATGGAGCCACTGAAAGATCTGCTTTGCCCTGAATTTTTTCTCCCCCATAAGGGCCAGCTCCTCTGCCAGCTCCTCCAGGGAAAGGCTGAGTAAATCCGTCTTTTCCAATGGCTTCACCTGACTTTTCTGAATTTTGCGATGAAAAACCCGTCCCCTGTGAGCTCCGAGGGGAAGAGGGTGGCGCTGCTGCCCTTTGGAAGTCCCGGAAGCTCCGGAAGGGGCGCCGGCTCGATGGAGCTGTTCTCCCTCAGCAGCCGCTCTGTCACCTGATCGTTCTCCGCCTTTCGGAGGGTGCAGGTGGAATAGACCAGCTCTCCGCCGGGAGCAAGATAGTTCAAAGCGTTCCGGGCGATCTGGTATTGGATCTCCGGCAGGCGCTCAAACTCTGACAGGCTCTTGTACCTGATCTCAGGCTTCCGGGCGATGACTCCAAAGCCGGAGCACGGCACGTCACAGAGGATCTTCGTGAACTTCGGAAGGTCCGGATCGAAGACAGTGGCATCGCCGGCTATTGCCGAGATATTGGCAAGTCCGAGCCTTTCTGCACCGCTGCGGATAAGGCCGGCACGCTTCTCGTGAAGGTCGAAGGCGAAGATCCTTCCACGGCCGTTCATGAGCTCCGCCATGGTGAAGGTCTTGCCGCCGGGGGCTGCGCATATGTCCAGTACCGTGTCCTGCTCCGTGGGAGCAAGGGCTCCGCAGCAGAGCTGAGAGGAGAGGTCCTGAACGTGGAAAAAGCCCTTCTTGAAGGCTTCAGTTGCCGTAACATCGCCGTTTTCCACGGCATAGGCGTACCGGCTGAGCTGCCTTGCGGGGAGCTCCCCCAATGCCGCCAAAAGCTCCTCATGGGAGCACCTGAGCTGGTTCCGCCTAAGGTAGGTGACGGGCGCCTCCAGTGCAAAGCGGAGAAAGCTCTCGGTCCTGTCGCTGCCGTAGTCAGCAGTAAGGCTGGAGATCAGCTCCTTTGGCACAGAGAACTCCACCGACATGGCCGAAAGGCTGTCTTTCGGGAGATCAAGAGCCTTTCCGCTCCTGATGAAGCTCCTCAGGACGGCGTTGACCATGCCCGAGGCGCTGGTCTTGCGGAACCTTTTCGCGAGGCTGACGCTCTCGTTCACAGCGGCGTTGTCCGGGACGCTGTCCATGTAAAGGATCTGGTAGATCCCGGACCGCAATATATTTATGATCACGTCGTCCAGCTTGTCTATCGGCCGTGCCGAGAGCCTGCTGATGACGTGGTCGAGGGTGATCCTGCGGCTGATCGTCCCGTAGTAGATCGCCGAGCAGAGCCTTCGCCCACGCTGGTCAAGGTCCGCATGATCGAGGCCGCTGCTGAGCCGGATGTTGGAGTAGCTCCCTCCTGAAAAGGTCTGGCACAGCAGCTTTACGGCTAAATATCGGGGGTCGGTCATCTTCTGTTGAAGGCACCAAGGAGCCTCAGGAGCTGTAGGAGCGAGGTGACGAGGGCTGTGACGTAGGTCATTGCCGCTGCTGTCAGCACCTTTCTTGCCTGAGGGATCTCCGCCTGTTCGAGGATCATGTCGTTTTCCAGAGTTTTCAGCGCTCTGCCGCTGGCGTTGAGCTCAGTGGGAAGAGTCACGAGCTGGAAGAGCACGACTGCTCCGAACATGGCGATGCCGATGTATACCAGCGCCGGGAAGATCTGGAACACCAGAGCTCCGATGAGGACCACGAAGTACCAGAACCGTGAGCAGATATTCGTCACAGGCACCAGCTTGCTCCTGAGAATGATAGGACCGTAGCTCTCGGCGTGCTGGCAGGCGTGGCCGCACTCGTGAGCCGCAACACCGATCGCTGCCACCGAGGTCTGGCCGTAGGTGGACTCAGACAGGCGCACAACGTTTGCGGTGGGGTCGTAGTGGTCGGTGAGCTTGCCGGAGATCCGCTCGATCCCCACGTTGTAGAGGCCGTTGCTGTCAAGGATCTGCCTTGCCACCTGGTCGGCGGTGAGGCCTCTGGCGTTGCGTACCTTAGCGTACTTATTAAAGGTAGCGCTGACATTTATCTGTGCGATGATCGGCAGAATGATGATGATCGCGAGAAAAAGATAATAGCTCATAGTTCCTCCTTATCCGAGCTTTTCGCCCTTGGTGAGCCTTCTTCCTCTGAGGAAGTCAGCGGTGTCCATGCGTTTGCTGCCCTCGAGCTGGATCTCACGGAAAGCAACGGCTCTGCCGTCTCCGCAGGCCACAGCGAAGAGGTCTGTATCAACGATCGTTCCGGGCTCGCAGCCCTTAGCAATATCGTCCAAAATTTCCGAGCGGAAGACCTTCAGCCGCTTGCCGTTCATGGTGGTGAAGCCCGTCACTCCACGAATCGTGTTATGGAGCTTTTCCGCCGGCTGGGTGAAGTCCAGAGCGCTCATCTCCTTCCTTATCATGGGGGAATAGCAGCTCTGCTCATCGTCCTGTGGAACGGGTCGGAGCTGACCCTTCTCCAGTGCGTCAAGGGTCTCCAGGAGCACCTCTCCGCCAAGCTGTGAGAGCCTGCCGTACAGCTCCTGATAGGTCTCATTTTCGCCTATTTCCACGGATCTGCTGATCAGCATATCCCCTGTGTCGAGGCCCTCGCTCATCTGCATAGAGGTGACGCCTGTCTCCCTCTCGCCGTTCAGCAGCACCCAGTTGATCGGAGCCGCTCCCCTGTACCTTGGCAGGAGTGAGGCGTGGATGTTTATGCAGCCGTGCTCCGGGAGCTCTAGAATCTCCTTGGGAAGGATCTGGCCGTAGGCGGTCACCACGATCAGATTCGGAGCAATATCCTTCAAGATCTGCATCGCCTCCTCAGCGTCCTCTCCCTTTCTCAGGGACAGGGGCTGATAGACCTTAAGGCCGTATCCCTCTGCGGCGGCCTTCACCGGAGTGGGGATCAGCTTATATCCCCTGCCCTTCGGCTTGTCGGGCTGAGTGAAAACTGCTGCCACCTCGTGGCTGCTCTCAGCCAGCGCCCTAAGGCAAGGCACCGCAAAATCCGGCGTTCCCATGAAAACTATCCTCATGGTCAGTCCTCCTCGGGAATGAAGAATTCCTCTACGATCTCAGTGAAAACGTGGCCGTCCAGATGATCGTTCTCGTGGCAGGTACACTGTGCAGCCAGCTCCGTGTAGTCACGCTCGAACCAGTTGCCGTGCCTGTCCTGAGCCTTCAGGTGGACCTTCATGGGGCGGGTCACATATCCCCAAAGATCCGGGCAGGAAAGGCAGCCCTCCTGCACTCTCTGCTTGCCCTGACGGTCAGTGATCTGGGGGTTGATGACCTCCACGGGACCGTCCTCAAGGTGCATGATGAAGATCCTGCGGCAGACTCCCACCTGAGGGGCCGCCAGGCCTACGCCCTGAGCCTTGTCCAGAGTCTCATGCATATCGTCCAGCAGGACCGCCAGCTTCTCGTCGAACTTCTCAACGGGCTTGCAGACCTTATGGAGCATCTCGTCCTTATCTGTCAAAATTTTTCTCAGTGCCATTGCTATCCTTTCCTCTTCGTTAGATCAAACTCCTGCATCGCCGTTCATATCGGCAGTTATCAGGACTCGCCTCATCTCCCTGAGCTTAGATCCTTCGGTGAGGATCTCTCGAATGAAGCCACGGATCTGGGCGGTATTCTTGCATTTCATCAGTATCCGCCAGCGGTGCCTTCCGCCGATCCTGCCGTAAGCAGCACGGACGGGCCCCAGCACACGGACGGGAGTTTTCGGGGAGAGCTCTCTCAGCTTCTGCTTCATCAGCTCCGCCACAGCCATCGCACCGGCGTGGGCCGCCCACTCCTCCACCGAGGAAAGGCTGAACACGCACAGGTCGCAGACCGGCGGAAAGATCAGCGTCCGGCGGATCGCGATCTCCTCCTTGTAGAAGGCCTCGTAGTCCTGCTGTGAGGCCAGCGCCATGACATAGTGCTCCGGGATAAAGGTCTGGAGCACGGCTCTTCCCTGAGCCTCGCTGCGGCCGCTCCGCCCCACCACCTGAGTGATCAGGGAGAAGGTCCGCTCATAGCTGCGGAAGTCCCCGGCATAGAGCGCCTTATCAACGGAGAGCACGCCCACCAGCGTAACTCCGGGGAAATCAAGGCCCTTGCCGATCATCTGGGTCCCTACCATGATGTCGTACTCCCTGTTCCGGAAGGCGGTGAAGCTCTTCTCGTAGGAGTACCGTGAGAAGGTGGTGTCGGCGTCCATGCGGAGGATCCTAGCCTCAGGGAACAGGTCGCTGAGCTCCTCCTCAAGGCGCTGAGTGCCGAAGCCCATGCTTTTCAGCCTTGACGAGCCGCAGCTCGGGCAGGTCTCCGGGCGGTCGCCTGCATAGCCGCAGTAGTGGCACATCAGCTTGCCGTTTTTCTTGTGGAATGTCAGCGGGACTGAGCAGTTGGGGCAGTACAGGGGCTGTGCGCAGTCGCAGCAGCTTATGATCGTGTGGTAGCCTCTGCGGTTCAGGAGCAGTATCGCCTGCTCCCCCCGGCTGAGAGCTCCCTTGACCTCGCTGACCAGCTTTCGGCTGAATTCCGAGGCATTGCCCTCCTCACGCTCGATGTTCATATCCACGATTTCCACCTCCGGCAGGGGGCCGGAGCGGTACCTGTTCTTCATGGTCAGGAGCTGGTAGACGCCACGCTCCGCCAGATAATAGCTCTCGATCGAGGGCGTTGCAGAGGCCATCAGCAGACAGGCAGAGTGTACCCTGCACCGCTGCTTCGCCACATCGTGGGTGCTGTAACGGGGAGCGCTGTCCGACTTGTAGGAGCGCTCGCCCTCCTCATCTATGACGATGAGCCCTATATCAGTAAGGGGAGCGAAAACTGCGCTTCTCGTTCCGATGACGATGTCCGCATCTCCCCGTTTTATCCTCTTGTATTCGTCCAAGCGCTGGCCCAGCGACAGTCCGCTGTGGATAACAGCGACCCTGCTGCCGAAAAGCGTCCTGAACCGCCCCAGCACCTGCGGTGTGAGGCCAATTTCTGGGATGAGCAGCATAGCCTGCCTTCCCATTTTCACCGTGTCGTTGATGAGCCTTTCGTAGACCGAGGTCTTACCGCTGCCGGTGACGCCGTGGAGCAGGAAAGCTCCCGGCCGGCGCTCCTTCAGCCTTTCAAGGACCTGATCGTGGACCGCCTGCTGCTCGCCGGAGAGGATCACCTCATCCGGGTCAAGGCGCTCCTGGGAGCCGTCCTCCACAGGCCTGTAGACCTCCATGTCGTACTCCTCTGCGGCGCCGGCGGCACAGAGCCGCTTGATCACTGCCGTTGTGAAGCCGCACATATATGCAGCCTCCTTCACAGCCGCAGCGCCGTATTCCTTCAGGAACTCCACGGCCTTTTTCTGCTTTGAGGTCAGGTCGAAGTTCTCCGGAGAGCTCATGTACTCGTCCGAGAGCCTCACCATGCGGACCGAGGCGTCCCCCACGTTCTGCCGGAAGGCGCTGCTGGACTCCAGCGCACCTGCGTCACAGAGCTCGTCCGGGAGCCTTCTGCCGTGCTCCTCCATAAAGCTGGTCAGGACCTCCGTCAGCTCTCTGCCGGTGAGCTCCCACACAGACCGCAGGAGCTGGGCTGCCTCCGGGCTCAGGGACTCCACGTCAGTAAAGGCCTCGTTCACCCGAAAGCTCTCCTTGGCTTTGACGCCCATTCCCGGCGGCAGCATGATCTTCACAGCCTCGAAATAGGTGCAGAAGGTCTGCTCACGCAGGTATTTGGCCAGCTCAAGGAGCTCCTCCGAAACCACGGGCTCGGTATCAACTAGCCCTGCAAGGGGCTTCAGCCGGGAGGTGTCGCCCTGAGAAAGCTCCATGACGACGCCGATCCTCCGCTTATTTCCCCTGCCAAAGGGCACCAGCACACGGCAGCCCTTTTGCAGCACGCCGGAGAGGTCCTCCGGGACCGCATAGCTGAAAAGCATATCGAAGGTGGCGGAGGTACCGCTGACGGCGGTTTCCGCAATGAGTGGCATATTACTCCTCTTCGTCGGTGTTCACGATCTTGCACTTGCCGCTGGCAAGCTCCTCAACGGCAGTCTTAACGGGCTTCTCCTCAAGGGTCTGCTCGTGTTCGATAAGATCGTCGGCGATCTCTCTTGCACGCTTTGCGACTGCGATAACGAGAGAATAGCAGCTCTCGTTCTTGGATATGATCTGGTTTACTGCTGGTCTAAGCATTATTTATCACCTCATCTATAAATTCACGTCTTGACTCTGTCCTAAGCTGTTCAGCCCGGATAACGGCGAAGAAATCGCTTACGGCGTCCTCAAGAGCGTCGTTGACTATGATGTAATCGTAATTCGGCGCCTTAGAGATCTCTCCGGCGGCCTGTGAGACTCTCTTCTCGATAACGTCGGTCTGCTCGGTGCCACGCTTATTGAGGCGCCTGCGGAGCTCCGCTATGGAAGGTGGGATAACGAAGATGAACAGCGCATCGGGACGGATCTCCTTGACCTTCATGGCGCCCTGCACCTCGATCTCAAGGATAACGTTCACGCCCTTTTCAAGGTAGGGGTCCACCTCAGAAAGAAGGGTGCCGTAGCAGTTCCCGACGTACTCGGCGTGCTCTAAGAACTCGCCCTTTTCCACTCTTGCAAGGAAGTCCTCCTTTTCGAGGAAGTGGTAGTTCACGCCGTCCACCTCGCCCAAACGGGGAGCCCTTGTAGTGGCCGAGATCGAACAGCGAAAGGCCGGATCCTTCAAGATCTCAGCCAGCATAGTGCCCTTTCCGCAGCCCGAGGGCGCAGAGAACACGATAAGCCTGCCCTTATTCATTTTCTTGACCTCCAGTCTCATTTATGCGTGCAGCAAGAGTTTCTGTTATCAGTGAGGAGAGGATGATATGTCCGCTGTCCATAACGATAACGGCTCTTGTTTTTCTGCCGTAGGTAGCGTCGATCGCCCGTCCGTCGTCCTTGGCCTCCTGGATGAGGCGCTTGATCGGAGCGGAATCCGGGCTGACGATAGTCACGATCCTGGCTGCGGAGATCATATTCCCGTAGCCGATATTTATCAGCTTCATCATTCGATATTCTGGATCTGCTCACGGATCTTCTCGATCTCGCCCTTCATATCCACCACGATCTTGGTGATATTCAGGTCCTGAGCCTTTGAGCCGATGGTGTTGACCTCACGGTTCATCTCCTGGACGATGAAGTCCAGCTTCCTGCCGATCGGCTCCTCTGACGAGAGCATATCCCTGAGCTGAGCGATATGGCTGCGGAGGCGGACGGTCTCCTCATCGACGGCGATCTTTTCGGCGAAAACAGCGGCCTCGGTGAGGATACGCTGCTGGTCGATCTCCTTTCCTTCAAGGACCTCGGAGAGCTTCTGGTATAGGCGTTCTCTGTATTTTTCCACAGTGACAGGAGAGAGCTCCTCCACCTTAGCCACCATGCCGAGGATGCCCTCGGCCTTTTCGGTGACATCGTCCCTGAGCTTTTCGCCCTCGGTCTGACGCATGGCAACGAAGCGCTCCAGCGCCTCCTCAGCCACGGTCCGCACGTCGTTCCAGACCTCCTCCTCGTTATCGGGAGTTTTCTGGATATTGAACACATCGGGGAGCTTGATGAGCTTCGACAGCTTCAGGTCGTCCTCCAGCCAGGGAGCGCCGTCCCTGCCAAGCTCCTGATTGAGGCTCCTCAGGGCGTTGATATAGCCCTCAGCCACGCCTCTATTGACAGCGATCTCGGTGTCCCGGCCCTCGATGTTGCTGATATTCACCGAGACCTCCACCTTTCCACGGGAGATGCCGGTCTTCAGCAGAGCCTTGAGCTTCTCGTCGATATAGCCGTAAGCTCTCGGGATCCGTGAGGAATACTCGTAATATCTATGGTTGACGGAGCGGATCTCAACGAGGATATCCCGTCCGTCCAGTATTTTTTGTGAGCGGCCGTAGCCAGTCATACTTTTCAGCACTTCATCGCCTGCTTTCCTGCAAATTTTCGTTATCGCACAACTATGCTATTATATTATTATACCACAATGAAAGCAAGATTGCAAGGGGGAAGCAAAAAATAAAGGAACGCCGAAGCGTTCCTTTATGATATGTGTTCGCTTAGAATTACTTGATCTTAGCGTCCTGATCAGCCTTTGAGATCGGCCAATCCTTCTGAGTGATGAGCTTAGCATCATACATCTGGATAGACAGAGCGTCGATACCGTTAACACCGGAAGTACCGTTGTCAACAACGTCAGCGTTCAGCAGGCCCTGATCTGTCAGCGGATACTTAGCGGGCAGAGCAGCGTACTGGAGGATAGCAACAGCATCCTGCAGGTCTACCTTACCGTCAACGTTAGCATCGCCCCAGAGAACTTCCTGAGGATCTGTAACTGCCTCGGCGCCGTCGGGCTCAACATCGGGATACAGGAGAGCCATCATACCAGTTGTCATGAGGGCATCACCCATATGCCAGAATCTGTGAACTGTGAACATGTAATCGTCAGTTGCGCCTGTTGAGTCGTAAACTGCCTTACAAGCCTGCCACATCTCATCCTCTGCATACTTCTCACGGATGGATGAGAATGTAGATCTGTTGCCGTCAAGGAGCTTAGAGCCGTCAGGCATCTCGCCCTCGAAGCCGTCAGGAATGTAAACTACCTGATCGAAGATACGAGTATAGCTTCCGTTGTTGCCCTCGTAAGCGATACCGATATCGTCACGGCCCAGGTTCCACTGAGCTGTCATGAGCTTGTTAGCTGTACGCAGAGCCTTTGCTCCACGAGTTGTGCCGTTGTCGTCCTGAGCAGCAGAGCCAGGAGTCTCAGTAGCAGCAGCGTAGAGGATAAGAGTATTACACAGTGAGGATACGCATCCGATATCGCCCATGCCGTAGTTACGAACTGTGCAGGTGAGGCCGGAATTTGTGCCGTCGCTGTAAGTTGAATTCTCTGTCCAGTTAGTGCCAGGCTGGCCGTCCCAGTCAAGGTTAGCAGGGATAGCGTACTCCATGATGTTGCCGTTCTCGTCAGCGATGTTCCACTTAACCTCATCGAGGAACCAGTCGATCCACTTTCCGAGGATAGTCTCGAGAGCTGTCTCGAGGTCCATGCCACCAAATGTCATGCCGCCTGTAGCGTCGCCTGTGATACCGGTAACGTCGCTGTTATTTGTCTTAACATAGTAGTACAGCTCAGCAAGACGCTGTGTAGACCATACCTGGTTACCGATCCAGTGGTTGGAACCGGGATCTGCGTATACAGGGTGGGGAACGTATACCATGTCATAGAATGTAGCCTCAGAAGAGTCATACTTCTCGTACTGACCGTTCTTAGAGTTAGAGCAGCCGCCGGCGAAAGGACCGTTAGCTGACTGGAGCCACAGATAGAACTCGATCTGTCTCTTGAAGGACTCCTTGTAGTCTTCGATAGCCTTAGTTCTGTTAGAAGAGCTGCTTCCGCCCATGCCAGCGCTGATAGCAGGATCAAATGCCAGAGCATAAGCAGCCAGAGGATTCTGATAGAACTGGTGAGAGTGTGAGCAGCCGATCTGGTAAGCCCAGTCATAGCCCTCAGTGCTGTACCAAGGCAGAGTTGATCCGCCCCAAGCTGTGTACCAAGCCATGAGGAAGTGCTGTGAATCGAAGCCAGCAGATGCAGAACCGATGTCCTGGCAGCCGATAGCCTTATAGTACTTATCGAACATATCGTTACGGCACTGGTCACCCATCTTACCTGCCTCATCAGAGAGGTCCTTGCCGCCGGCAAGACCGAACTGATTTGCGAAGAAGATAGCCTGGATAGCACGGTCCTCAGCGTCAGGAGCGTTTGTGAAGCCGTACTGAGGTGAAACGTCGCCCTCACCCTTCCAGCCGTTGAATACAGCCTTGATACCGGTCTTCTTGTAGTTTCCGTTGCCGCTCTCGTAATCCATACCGTACTTGAGCTCTTCGATACAGCCGTGAGGAACTGTCTCGAAGCAGGACTCCTGCTCACCACGCTGGAATGTATTGATGAATGTGAACTGTCCCTTGCCGCCGCCGAAGCCATACCAGTCTTCTACGTCAGCCAGCCAGTGCATCATGTAGTAGCCCTTGTCGCCCTTGTAGCTCTGCTGCATCTGCTCGAACAGCGGATTGTAACCGTCAACATTGTTCTTCTTTGCAGGATACTTAGAAGGATCGTTCTCCTCAGTTGTAGTATCAGCCTTGAGCCTGGTCTGTGTGAAGAGAGTCTCATATTTTGTGGATGAGCCGTAAGCGTTCTTAGACCAACCGGGGATCATAGCCTCCAGTGTCTTCCAGCCCTTTGCCAGGTCGCCAGTTGAGCCGTTGATCCTGCCCTTGTCGGCAAGAACATCGTGCATAGCTGTGATCCAAGCGATGTAGGACATAGCCTCAGAAGTTGTCTCATGACCGTAGTCAGGAGCCTCGATAACCAGTGTCTCTACCGAGTGGTAAGGGATACCGAATGAGCCGGAACCGTTGTTGTTCTTGCTCAGGTAGCCGTTCTTCTCGCCGTTTGTGATAACATCGTCATACAGAGACTCAAACATCTTTGCGTATGATGTGTTAGCATCGTTCTCCTTAGCATAGCTGTTCGGCTCGGGAGCTGCGGACGCAAATGCAGGAACAACGGCTGTTGCAGACATAGCGGCAGTAAGGATGCCGGCTACGAGTGCCTTGTTCTTTTTACTGATCATTTGTTTTTTAACCCCTCTCATAATAATATGGTATTAAAATGGATAAAAAAGTGACCTTTCTGCTCCTCGCAGAAAATGTATACGAAAATACTTCGTACACTGTGCCCCCTTTATGGCAAAAGGGTACACAAAGCCCAAACTATTTTCAAACTAATTATATTCTACATTTCCATTTATGTCAACAGTTTGCAGAGTTTTCACATTTTGCTAACGAAATTTTTGGCGCAATGCACACATACCCAACACATTTTTTGTACATTTTGCTCACCCGCCCAAGAAGCCGATTTTCGAGTTTATGAACGAAATATGAATAAAACATCTGATCTGATCGCCTTCCCTATCGTTCACCTATACAACAGTAATTCTTCACGCTGTTTTCACATTTTCGGTTTATCATTTTCCTTGACCTCTGCCGCCGGAGAAGCTCCTCCGGGGCCGTTAATTAACAGTCTGTTCAAAGTTTATTAACATTGCTGTAACATTATTCTGCGATAATAAAACAGTATAATGTATAACTATGCGCATTTTGCCCAATGGCTGTGTTTATACTATATTTAAGAAAGGAGAAGCTCATGATCACTATTGATAAACTTACCAAGTTTTACGGCAATAACCTGGCTGTGAACAACATCAGCTTTACCATAAACGATAATGAGATCTTAGGATTTCTCGGGCCAAACGGCGCCGGAAAATCCACCACCATGAACATGATCTCCGGCTTTCTGCCTATGTCAGGCGGTTCTGTCGAGATCTGCGGCACCGATATATCGAAGGACCCCGTAAAGGCCAAGTCCAATATCGGCTACCTCCCGGAGATACCTCCGGTCTACCCGGATATGCGTGTGAGGGAATACCTCTCCTTCTGTGCAGGCCTAAAGCGCATCCCCCACGGGAAGCGCTCCGACGAGATCGAAAGGGTCATGGAACTGCTGAGCATCACTGATGTCCAGAAAAAGCTCATCAAGAACCTTTCAAAGGGCTATAAGCAGCGTGTGGGCTTCGCTCAGGCCCTGCTGGGGGACCCTAAGTTCCTCATCTTGGACGAGCCTACCGTCGGCCTCGACCCCAATCAGGTCATGGAGGTAAGGAGCATCATCAAGGGCCTCAAAAAGGACCACTCGGTCATCTTCAGCTCCCATATCCTCAGCGAGGTCAGTGAGGTCTGTGACAGAGTAGTCATCATCAATAAGGGCGTGATCAAGGCTATCGACACTATCGAGAACCTTGAAAAGTCCGTGGGCGGCAGCTCTATCCTCCACATCAAGATCAAGGGCGACCGCAATAAGGCTGCTTCAGTTATCGAGAATACTCAGGGCGTCAGCGAGATCTCGGCCATCGACGCCGAGGGAGGAGAATTCTTCGCCTTCACCGTCAATACCAACAGCGACGCAGATACCGTCCGCAGCTCTATCATGAGCGAGCTCCTGGCTCGAAATATCCAGATCACTGAGATCTTCACCGAGAAGCCTAACCTGGAGAGCGTTTTCGCTCAGCTCATCAACAAGGAGACCGAAAAGAAGGGCCTTGACGCCCTCTGGGATGAGGTGGGCGGCCAGCCCGGTCCCTTAGAGCTGAACAGCGACGATGAGCCAGGTGAGGCCGGCGGAAAGGAGGATGAGGAGTAATGTTCTCTATCTATAAAAAGGAGCTCCAGTCCTTCTTCTTCACTCCCTTCGCTTACGTTCTGGCAGCTCTGTTCATGTTCCTGTTCACCTATATGTTCAATACGGGCATAGGCGATATGGACTCCAACGTGTATGAGTTCTCCTTCGCCGGGATCTTCTACAACGTCATCTTCTACTTCATCTTCCTTGTGCCGATCATCACCATGAGGACCTTCTCCGACGAGAGGAAGTTCGGCACCGAGGTGCTGCTGATGACATCGCCGGTGAACGTGATCCAGATCGTTCTGGGCAAGTTCCTGGCCAACATCACGGTGTTCCTCTTCATGATCGCCGGTTCCTCCCTCTACCCTATCGTTACAGCGATCAAGGGCGAGGTGGTCGTGAGCCAGCTCATCTGCGCCTACATAGGATTTTTCTGCTGGGGCGCTATGTATATCGCTATCGGTATGCTGATCTCGTCTTTTACCGAGAACTCCATCATCGCTGCTATCGTGGGCGAAATCGTGATGTTCGCCTTCCTCTTCGTGGACGACTTCGCTCAGACCGGCTTCATCGCTCAGTACCCGAAGCTCCAGTCAGCGCTCTACGCCTTCGCTGCTCAGCCTAGGTTCGAGTACTTCTCTCAGGGCTTCATCAGACTTTCAGACATCGTTTTCTTCGCATCTGCCATTATCGTCGCTCTCGTGTGGAACTACATCTCTATCGAGAGAAGACGCTGGAACAAGGGGTGATATATCATGCAGAAAAAGAAATTCGACCTATCCGGCACTGCTGCCCTCATCATCGCTATACTGGTGCTGCTGGTGTTCATCCCGATCAACATCATCGTGAGCTACTACGACAAGGTCTATGATATGACTCCCTCGGGAAAATACACCCTTACTCCTACTATGGAGAAGGTACTTGACGAGACTAAGGACAAGCAGATCGACATCTACTTCCTTTCGCCTATGTCAGACCTTAAGGAGATCGCATCAGGCCTGCCGCTGTACCACACTCTCACTCAGCTGAAGGAGCGTGACAACATCACTCTCACCGCCTTCGACCCCGACAAGGAGGCCGACCTTGCAAAGTCCCTGGACCCCAATAACATCTTCGGGACCAGTGTGGGCGACGTGTTCATCAAGTGCGGCGACCTGACGAGAAAGATCTCTCTTGAGAAGATCTTCCAGAAGGACCAGAACGGCGAGTTCGCATACGGCGGCGAGGAGTACATCGCCGGCGCTATCCAGAGCGTCGCAGGAGGCACTCTGCCTGTTGTGTACTTCATCGAGGGCTACAGCGACAAGACCCTAGAGGCCAACTACTACGCCTACGCTGACGAGATCAAGGCCGATAACTACGACGTCCGCTCACTGTACCTCGACCAAGCCGGTGAGATCCCCGATGACGCCGCTATCGTATACCTTGCAGGCATCGACAGAGACCTGTCTGACGCCGACCGTGACAAGCTGGGCCGCTATGTGGACAACGGCGGAGCTCTGTCAGTGCTCATCGGTCCCAGCGACACCAAGGGCCGGTTCACTAACCTTGAGTTCATCCTCAGCAAGTTCGAGCTGACTATCAACTACGACAGGATCACTGAGAGCAATACCATAAACCTCCTCCAGAACAGAGACTATGAGCAGGATCCTTCATTCTTCCGTGTCTCCTACCCGGCTTTCAGCGAGGAGGAATACACTGTGGACCTCACCACCGAGCTCAACACCGAGGTCTCAAAGGGCACTTATATCGCAGGTATCTCCAATGCAAGGAGCGTAAGCTCTCTCGGCACCGACAGCGCCTACATCGAGAAGGCCTCGATCATTGAGAACCTTCCCAGCTCCGCCGACAGCTATGAGTACACCGTCGTCAGCACTCCTATGGGCGGCGACGACGAGACCGCAAAGGACTGCGAGAGCCTTACCGGTGCTCCTATCGAGATGGGGTATTACTCCATAAACAAGCAGACCGGCGCTAAGCTGATCCTGATCGGTTCCGACGACTTCATCAACGTGGACAGCTTCTTCATCACGACCTATGGCACCCGTATGCTGACCCTCTTCTCCAACACCTGGCTCTACAACAGCGATGTGGACATGGGCATCGGCATCAAGACCAATTCCTACGACAGGATGACCTTCTCCAGCGGCGAGGAGGCCTCGGGAGTGATGCGGATCTTCACGGTGATCCCGGCCCTGCTCCTTGTGGCAGGCGTGGCAGTTTGGCTGAAAAGGAGATATGCGTAATGAAAAGACCGCTTATCGCAGCCTGTGCGCTGGTAGTTGCTGCCGGCTGCTCCTTCGGGGCGCTGTACGCTGTTAATGAGCATAAGAAGAAGGCGGCCGAAAAGGAAGCCTCTGAGTCTGCGGACTATATCCTCACCGACTTCGACTCTACCCTTGTGACCAACATCAGGTTCGAGTTCAAGGACGGCTCTGTCTGCGACACCGTGATAGACGATGAGGGCTTCTGGAGCGGATCCTTTGAGGACGGAAAGACCTTCCCGGCCGCCTCCTCCTCGATCGACGGCATCTGCCTGTCAGCCTCGGCTCTGGAGGCTCACGGCTCCTACGGAGAGGCTACAGAGGAAAAAATGAAGGAGTACGGCCTTGATCAGCCCTATAAGCTGACCTTCACCCTGCCCGACGGCGAGCATACTGTCTCCGTCGGCGACAACACCGCCACCGACACCTACACCTACGTCATGGTGGACGACAGGAACAAGATCTACACCTTGGAGTCACCTACGGCGGCAGGCCTCGTGATCAACAGGCTGGATCTTAAGTCCAGCGACTTCATGCCCTTTAGCGAGAACGAGATCATGGAGCTCTCGGCCAGCAAGGACGGCCAGGAGGTCTACAGTATCTCACGGAGCGATGCCGGCTCCCCATGGACCTTGGGCGGAAAGTATTCCTTCCTAAAGGTGGACCAGTCTGAGGTCTCCGCAAGGATCACGACTATGGTACGTGTCTCAGCAGATCAGGTGCTCTCGGACGACCCCTCTGAGCTGGCCGAGTACGGTCTTGACCAGCCCTTTGCAGAGTTCGATGTGAAGAGCTTCGACGGATCCGAAAGGCATATGCTGGTGGCGCCCTGCAAGAGCGATACGAACTACTACTACATCTATATGGACGACACTCAGCAGGTCGGCACCTATCTCCGTGGAGACCTAAGGCCTATAAACTACACGCCCTTCGACTACCTCGAAAAGAGGATGACCAATGTGGCCATGACGATCGTTTCTGAGTTCAGCTTCTCCTGTGAGGCTGGCGGCGACCAGTTCACCAAGGACGAGAACGGCGACTTCCTTTGCAGGGACACGAAGCTGGATATGACCAACGCCGAGGTCCAGAGCTATTTCACGGCCTTCTACAACTCGGTATGCTACTTCCTGGCGGAGGGCTGCGACGCCGATAATAAGCCGGAGCTGAAGGACCCTGTGTTCTCATCTGAGTTCAGCTCTGACACCGGGGAGAGCTCTTCCTTCGACATCGTCAAGGAGGGCGATACCTACTACGCCTTCATGAACGGAGAGTTCACCGGGCTCACCCTCGACGGCGAAGAGGCGATCGGCAATGTGATCTCCTCCTACAAGACCCTGTGCGAGCACACCGGCATCGATCCGGCCATAGAATGACAAAGCATGAGCCACGGCCTCCCGGCATGGAGGGGCCGTGGCTTTTTTGTTGACAGACCGGCAGGAACGTAGTATAATTTTAGTGACGAAATTTTCTGTGCTGAACGGAAAGGAGGCCTGTATGATCTATCTTCTTGAGGACGACCGTGGGATCCGCAGCTTCGTCCTGTACGCACTCAACAGCTCAGGCTTCGAGGCAGCGGGCTTCGAGGCGCCCTCCGCCCTTTACGAGGCCATGAGGAGCGCCCTCCCTGACCTTCTGCTGCTGGATATAATGCTCCCGGAGGAGGACGGGCTCAGTGTGCTGAAAAAGCTCAGGGCCGCCCCGGAGACCGAGCAGCTCCCTGTGATCATGCTCACCGCAAAGAGCTCGGAATTCGACAAGGTCAGGGGCCTTGACAGCGGCGCAGACGACTACATCGCAAAGCCCTTCGGCACCATGGAGCTGATCTCACGGATCCGGGCCCTTCTTAGGCGGAGCTCCGGCGGGAGAGAGCCCTCGGCGATCACCGTGGGGAAGCTCTGCCTTGTGCCGGAAAAGCACACCGTCAACGCCGACGGGAGGGCAGTTTCCCTGACACTAAAGGAGTACGAGCTGCTGCTGCTTTTGATGAAGAACGCCGGGACGGTCTTCTCCCGGGACGTGCTGCTCCAGAGGGTATGGGGGTACGATTTCTCCGGCGAGAGCCGCACGGTGGACGTGCATATCCGTACCCTTCGCTCAAAGCTGGGGAGCTGCGGCGAGCTGATCCGCACGGTCCGGGGCGTTGGCTACAAGATAGGAGAGAGCGCAGATGACTAAAAAGATCTTCCTGAGCATAATCCTGATCTCCGCAGCGGCCGTGGCCATGACAGTAGCCCTGATCACCGGGCTGCTCAGCCGAAGCTACCGGGAACAGGCCGAGCTCCAGCTCCGGGACGAGGGCATAGTGATCGCCTCCGGTGTGGAGATGAACGGCGGCAGATTTCTGGACGAGGGGGACTTCGGAGGCCTCCGTGTGACGTGGATAAGCTCCGGCGGAAGGGTGATCTTCGACACCGAAAAGGACCCCTCCGCCATGGAGAGCCACTCTCAGCGTGAGGAGGTCCGGGCAGCCTTCTCCACCGGCGAGGGCAGCTCTGTGCGGTATTCCGACACCGTCCGCAGCACCGCCCTAAACTACGCAAGGCGGCTCAGCGACGGCTCGGTGATCAGAGTCTCCGCCGAGCACTTCTCAGTTTCTGACGGGCTCTCGGTCTTCATAAGACCCCTTATGATGATCCTTGCGGCTGCGGCTGCGCTGTCTCTTCTGGGAGCGATAACGCTCTCAAAGCGCATAGTCAAGCCGATCAACGACATCGACCTTGACCGGCCCGACATCAGCGGCAGCTACCGGGAGCTCTCTCCCCTGCTGACAAAGCTCAGTGCTCAGAACAAGCGTGCCGCCCGGCAGGTGGAGGAGCTCCGCCGGAGCCGTGAGCAGTTCAGCATCATCACCGAGAGCATGAGCGAGGGCCTGATCATCGCCGGAGCTAAGGGCAATATCCTCGCCTGCAACTCCGGAGCAAGCAGGCTACTCGGGGCCGAGCCTCCGGCTGACGGGGCCAGCATTTTCACCCTGAACAGCTCCGAGCACTTCCGGCGCTGCATACAGGACGCTATGGGCGGAAAGCGCAGCGAGCTGATCCTCAGCACCGACGGCTGCGACAGACAGGTGATAGCCAGCCCTGCCAGCGGTGTGACCGGCGTCACGGGCATCGTGGTGTTCATCATCGACGTCACCGAGCGCCAGCAGCTGGAAACTCTCCGGAGGGAGTTCACATCGAACGTCTCCCACGAGCTGAAAACTCCCCTGACCACCATTTACGGGATCTCGGATATGCTGGAGAACGGCATCGTCCGGCAGGAGGACGTTGAGCGCTTCGGCGGCCAGATCCGCAGCGAGGCTCAGCGGCTGATCTCGCTGATAAACGACATCGTCTCCCTCTCGAAGCTGGACGAGGACAGCCTTCCCCGTCAGGACGAGGAGGTGGACCTGTACGATCTTGCCAAGGCAGTGATCCTGCGGCTTAAGTCCTCCGCAGAGGCCAAGCAGGTGGAGCTTTCCCTGACCGGCGACCACGTCCTCTTCACCGGCAGCAGGACCGTCCTTGACGAGATCATCATGAACCTCTGCGACAACGCCGTGAAGTACAACGTCAGCGGCGGCAGGGTGGAGGTGAAGGTCTCCCATATCCCGACGAAGGCCAGGATCACCGTCAGCGACACGGGAACAGGTATCCCTCCCGGAGACCTTGACCGGATCTTTGAGCGGTTCTACCGGGTGGACAAGAGCCGTTCACGGAAGATCGGCGGCACCGGGCTGGGCCTTTCGATCGTGAAGCACGGAGTCATGTACCACGGAGGCACCGTCCGTGCCGAGAGCGTCCCCGGAAAGGGCAGCATCTTCACCGTGGAGCTGCCTACTGTGCCGAAGAAATAATATGCCTAGATATACAAAAAAGCCGGTAGGATCTGATCCTACCGGCCGTTTTTTTGTTTAGGACTCCTTAAGTCCCTTGATCTCGAAGGTGACCTCGATAGTGGTCCACTCGTCTGTGAACTCCTTCTCAAGGATCGAGAAGTCGTCCTCATCGCCGTATCCGGATGTCACCATAAGTGCCTCCAGATAGAAGCTGTAGTTCTCGATAGTGGGCTCGCCCTTGACAGCGATCTCCTTGCCGTCGATCTTTACGGACTTGACCGTCAGCTCTGCGTCTGTGGTGTCGTACTTGTCTGTATACATATTTACAGCCAGTGTATCGATGCCCTTGGGGAGCTTGTCGCCCGACTTCTCACGGTAGCCGTCTGTGTCTGCTGTAAGGCCCACTGTGTATGTGCCGTCGCCCTTAAGGTCAGCGACTGTTGCCTTGTAAGCAAGGGATCCGCCCCAGCCTGAGTAGTAGCCGTTGAAGCTCTGGTCGTAGATGTAAAGGTAAGCCTGATCGTCGTCAGCCTCTACGATGTCGTCCTTGTAGGGATCGTCTGCGTTCCAGTCAAAGTCATCGTAGTCGTAGTCGTCATCATCGTCGTCGTCCCAGTCGTCATCGTCCCAGTCGTAGTCATAGTCGTCATCGTCGTAGTAGCTGGATCCGTAGTAGCCTGAGCCGTAGATCTCAGAGCAGAACTCGTCTGCGATGCTGCTGGCGTACTTGTCGCCGAAGCCGATCTTCTTCACGATGTCGGAGATGAATGTGTTCATATCCTCCTCAGCTACATACTCCTCAAAGTCGACATCATCGTCCTCGGGATCGATAACGAAGGCGCCGTCCTTGGAAGGAAGCTCAGTGTCGGCCTTCTCCTCAACAGAGATATAGCCTGTTACCTTGCCGTAGTCAGTTCCGTCGATGTTGATGTTTGCGGAGACCTCCTGAGTGTCGTCGTCGGCTGTGAAGCTGATAGTGAAGGGCTCCACATCGGGGATAGCCACAGTTACCTCAGCGTTGAAGAAGCCCATATCCTCGTTCACGATCTCAAAGCCTGTGAACTCGACAGTTGCGGTCTTCTCCTCGTCAACGAACTCGTCTGCCTCCCAGTCATAGTGGCTGTCGTTGTAGGTGATGTCGATGTTTCCGTCGCAGGACTTGCCGCTCTTCTCAGCGGTCAGGTCAGCCTGGAACTCTCTCTCGCCGTCGGACTCGAAGTACATAGTTCCACGAATGTCGTCGCCGTCCATACCGATAAGGTAGGTGTAGTCGAACTCGTCGCCCATGGTGATGTTCATGCCTCTGATAACGCCCTTAGCGTCAACGTAGGTGGTGAACTCCACTACCTCGTCGCTGTACTCATAGTCAGCCTCGTGCTCGACCTCTTCAAGGGCCTCGTCCAGGAAGTCGTCGTACTCGTCCTCGTCGCAGATCTCCATCTTATCGATAAGGATGTTCTTGAGGACATCGTCGTCTCTTGCCTCGTCGATGAAGGCCTCAGCGATCTCATCGGCCTTCTCCTCGTCGATCTCAACAGTGATAGCTGTGTAGTCAACGGTGATGTCGGCGATGTCAACTGACTCCTTCTTCTCAAGGTCAACGTCGTCGAAGCAGCTATTCCAAACAGCGGTATAGCGCTCAACGATGTCCTGGAGCTCCTCGGGGCTCAGGAAGGCCTCAGGATCCTCAAGGAATTCCTTGTAAGCTTTCATCACGCTGGAGCTTCCGTAAACGTCGTCCACGGCCTCGCCCAGAGAAATGCAGAGCCACTGCTCCGACAGGTCAGGGATACGAACGAAGGTATCCATGTTCTCCTGATCAAGAGCGAAATCTATAGTTGTGAGCTTATCATCGTTGAAGTTGATGAAGTAATTACCGCTGGCAGCTTCATCGTCCATGCCTACCTTACAGCCGATCTCGAAGCTCTCGGCGTCGTCGATCACCTTAGAGATCTCCTCGTCGTCCAGATCCTCCTTCAGAAGATCCTTCACGCCGTCGCTGAGCTCGTACTTTACGCTGACATTGCCGCTCTGGCCCTTGTCTCTGCGCTCGAGCATCTCACGGTAAGCGTCGGCGGCCTTCTCGCCGGCTGTCTTAGCGTTCTCCTCATTGACCCATGCGTAGTACTTCTCAGGCTTCATAAGTCTGAGCTTGACTTGGTTCTTCACCAGATCCGAGAAATTGTATGCAGCAGCTCCGCCGCCTGCGATGAGGACAGCAGCGCCGATACCGATAGCCGCAGCCTTCTTGCCGCCCTTTTTAGTGACGTTCTCAACTCCTGAGACAGTGTTGAGATCCTCTGCGGCGTTCATCATTTCGTTGTTATTTTCCGACATTAGATCAACCCTCCTTACTAATAGTGGAAAAACCTCTCTTCGTATGAAAAATGACTTGATCGTCAGGTATATATTAACACAGTTTATTTCCAAAGTCAATGGATTTTTCGTTTTTTTGCCGTTTTGTTCATATCCTGTAATAATTTCCCGGGCCGGTTTAGGTACAATAATAAACAAAGGGCGAAAAACTGATAGACGGCCTATCTTTCCGTAATTATCCCATTAAAGGGAAACAGGCCCCGCTGCTAAATGCTGCGTGGCCCGATCTCCGATCTGTCCCTTAAAGGAATTTATCCTAAGCGCAGGTCTATTGTGCAGAGGACCTGCGGCTCAGTATCATTCATTGATGCCGGCGACCAACTGTCGCATGAGGATAAGGTCGAAGACATTGATCTTCCTGTCCTCATAGAGGTCGGCATTCTCGCAGCCCTGCTCGTCAAGGGGAGCTGCGTTGTGGATGTGTCTTGCAAGAGCTACAAGGTCTGCGATGTTCACATCTCCGTCGGTATTGGCGTCGCCCTTTATCGCCCTTAAAGGCTCGGTGGTAGGCTCCTCGCCGGAGGGCGTTCCCAGAACGAAGTAGTTGACGCACTGATAGGACTGACCGTTGCTGCCAAGTGTCACGGTCTCGCCCTTCTTGACGAACTTGTCGTAGACACTGAATGTCAGCTCGTTGGAGCTGGTCAGCAGGCTCCTCATGAGGACGTAGTCGCTGAGCCAGTCCGGAGCCGTCTCCACACGGGAGTCCAGCGCCACATGGATGGTCATATCCGCTCCCGCCACGAAGGTAGCCACATCGCCGGTGGTGCCCTTTGCGTCACAGGAGGTCAGCAGCACCTCGGCTCCCTCCAGGTTTGACTGGAGCTGAGTGATAGTGAAGGCACGGTCGCCGAATATCGGCTCTCCCACGGCAGCGGTGCCGATCCGCCAGTAGACTGGGTTCGCCTGAGCAGTCACCTGCACATCAGTGAAGAGCTTTCCGCTGAGGGGTATGCTGTCCGGGCTGAACACGAAGCTGTCTGCGTTCATCAGGTAGCCCTCGCCGCCGGTGAATTTCAGATAAAGGTTATGCGTCCCCGAGATCGTGGGGATATTGAAGGATACCTCCTGATAGTCGGAGAAGCCCGATGTTCCGGGGAAGTACAGCTTTGCCGCAGGAGTTGTCCCGATTGAGTCGGTATACAGCTCCACCGTGCAGGCATTTCCCGAGAAGAGGCCCTTGACGGAGTTTGCGCCGTCGCCGAAGTCCAGCTTGCGGTACATAGCCCAGTCGCCGTTCTCGATGAAGCCGATGTTCTGTCCGCCTGTAGACAGATCCTCTGTGCGTATGCCCTCCTGAGAGGTATAGGACTCAGCCTCGATGGTCTCGAAGGCAGATGCTGCCGGGACAGGAGTGGACTCAGGAGAAACTGTCACCACGCCTTCCGGGAAGGAATCCACGGTAAGGTCGTTGATGTAGTACTCAAGGTTCATATAGCCAAGGCCCTGATAGTCGTCCTTGTAGTCGTTAGGGTCTGAGGGATCCAGGCCTCTTGCCAGCTCCCAGTCGTCGTCCATGCCGTCGTTGTCGGCATCGACGATCTCCTTCTTGAGGACCGCTGAGGGATACTCATAGGTGACGCCGCACTGGATATGGTTGGTATCCAGCCTTGACTGTGAGGAGTCATAGGCCTCTGTGCCGCTGCAATAGCCGGTGCCGTTCTTGGCATCGTCGGCGCACTGGCGGTCTATCTTGGTCCTCTTGTCGGGAGAGATACCGTTGCCGGCGAAGGAAACGACGTGCTCATAGGAATCGGCTGCGCTCTCGCAGGTGGTAGCTGTAGAGACGTTCTCGCCGTTCACGAGGGTCTGGAAGGCAGAAGCGCTGTAGAGGTCGTCCTTTGTGATGCCAAGGCCGTCCTTTAAGGTAACGCCCGACCAGTTGTCATTGGTCACAGCGTGGAAGGATCCGTCCTGCATGATGAGCTGGTTCCCTGCACAGTACACCTTGAAATTCTGAGGGCTGGTGCCGCTGTCGACGTACATCCAGTGGTAGTTGCCGCTGGTGGAATTTCCGGCCTTGAGGGTGTTGTTGACGTAGTTCAGGTGTCCGATAGTACCGTAGGCCGTCTGATAGCCCCAGTCGTAGACGACGTTGTTGGTGAAGTCGGCGGTCTCCTGGCCTACTACCTTTCCACGGAAGTTGCGGGAAACGTTGTGTACGATCAGGTTATGGTCGAAGGTCAGGTAGCCCTTGCCCATCATCAGTCCGAAGCCGTGAACGCCCTTTACATGGCCGCCCCAGGAGTTCGCAGGGCCGATGACGGTATACTGCACCGTGTAATACTCATTATTGGAGTAAAGTCCCCACTGCTCGTCTGTGGTCCAGCCGATAGAGCAGTGATCTATGATGGAATTCGAGCCCTTGGCTCCGCCCCAGCCGTCATTTCCGGAGGAGGTACACTTATCCGGTCCCGGACGGGAGCTGAGGTAGCGGACGATGATATTGTCTCCGCCCATGCCGAACTTGTAGTTCTTCAGTGTCACGCCTGAGCCGCCGGGAGCCGTCTGGCCGGCGACGGTGATATTGCTGCTGCAAATGATGTTGCTGGACAGCTCGATCGTACCGCTCACGTCGAAAACTACGATGCGTCCTGACTTGCTGACGGCGTCACGGAGCGAGCCTGCTCCGCTGTCGTTTAGGTTGGTAACGTGGTAGACCTCTCCCCCACGGCCGCCTGTTGCATACTTTCCGCCGCCTACAGCGCCGGGAAAGGCCAGGAGCTGGCCGGCAGCGCTGACGCTGCTGGGACCGGGCTTTCCGGAAAGGCCGATGCCTGAGCTGCCGAATACGGTGACGATGCTCATGAGGAAGGCTGCTGTCCTCTTGAAGGTCTTATTCATAACTATCACTCCCTGTTTCCACCGCCGGGATCGCCGGCTGAGATCGAACAAACAATTAACTCTGACATGATTATACAACATTTTTCCCAAAGATACAATGAATTATAATACTTTTTTACTGATCTGGCAGACTGTTTTCCCCACATCGATGTGAACTATAGTCTGCAAGCAGCCTTACAAGATCATTTTTCTGCACACCAGACCTGCCCACTTGCATTTTTTTCCGTTTTGTGTTACAATAGGAGCATATCATCTTTAAAGGAGGACCTTCGCCATGCTGAATGCGGATACACGGGGATTTGAGTTCACCTCGGACTTCGACGGCCTCGTTCTCTCTGCCGTCATCGCCGCCCCCACCGGGAACGTCAACGGCGTCGTGCAGATAGTCCACGGCATGAATGAATACAAGGAGCGCTACTTCCCCTTCATGGATTACCTTGCGGAGGAGGGCTTCATCACTGTGATCCACGATAACCGCGGCCACGGAAAGAGCATCTGCGCCCCGGACGACCTAGGCTTTATGTACCGTGCCGGCGGAAAGGGCTTCGTCAGCGACATCGCTCAGCTCAACGGGATCATCAGAAAGCGCTTCCCGGAGCTGCCATGCTTCCTCATCGGTCACAGCATGGGCTCACTGGGAGCTCGGTGCTTCCTAAAGGACCACGACGACCAGATCAGCGGTCTGGTGGTGCTGGGCTGCCCCTGCTACAGCGGCTTTTCCGGATTTGTCAGGAGCATCGATTCTGCTCTCTCAAAGGGCCTTGGCAGCCGCTTCCGCAGCGAGAAGATCGACGAGATCGCCGAGAAGATGCTGGGCAAGGGCTTCGAGGACACGCCCCATTCCTGGATCTGCAGCGATAAGGAAGTGGTGGAAAAATTCAACGCCGACCCAATGTGCAATTTCAAATACACCCTCAACGGCTATGAGGGACTGCTCTGGCTCATGAGGGAGACCTACTCCAGAAAGGGCTGGCAGGTGAAGAACCCGAGGCTGCCGATCAGGTTCATCTCGGGAAAGGACGACCCCTGTATGCTGTCGGAGAAGAAGTTCTTCAAGGCCATGGGAAGTCTGGAAAAGGCCGGATATGAGAGCATCTCTCACAGGTTCTTCGACGGTATGCGCCATGAGGTGCTCAACGAGAAGAACGCTATCAACGTCTACAAGGACATCGCAAAGACACTTTTCTCTTGGATCGACCGCCTCCATGAGCAGGAGGCCGAGGGGCTGATCCACGCTCCCCAGCAGGCGGCTCCTAAGCCGGTGCATGAGCCTATCCCAATGCCGGAGGACGTCTTTGAGGCTCTGGAGGAGACTGAGGCGGAGGTGCCGGTGCCTACCGACGCTGAGGCCGTCATGGAGGAGAAAAAGCAGGCTGCTGCCGAGGCTCAGGCTGAGGTCATGCAGCTCCTGGAGGCCGTTGCTCCGGATGCTGCTGAAGAAGAATAACAGGCTTTAGCGGGCGCACGATGTGCGCCCCTACATTCGCCGGAGCTCCCCTTATCTATCGCAAATATTCGCCAAAAACGGCATTTTCAGAAAGGATATACATATGGACATCAACAAGACCCTTGCAAAGGAATTCGGCCTGCGTCAGGAGCAGGTGGACAACACCGTCGCACTCATCGACGACGACAAGACTATCCCCTTCATCGCCCGTTACCGAAAGGAGCTGACAGGCTCGCTGGACGATCAGGTGCTCCGTGAGCTCTACGACAGGCTCATGTACTTGAGAAATCTGGAGAAGCGCAAGGAGGAGGTCTCTGCCGCTATCACCGAGCAGGAGAAGATGACTCCCGAGCTGGAGGCCGCTATCAGCGCCGCCGTCACCCTCGTGGAGGTGGAGGACATCTACCGTCCCTTCAAGCCCAAGAGAAAGACCCGTGCCAGCGTTGCAAGAGAAAAGGGCCTTGAGCCCCTTGCCCAGCTCATACTTGAGCAGAACGGCTCCACCGATCCGGAAAAGGAGGCCGAGGCCTTCATCGATGAGGAGAAGGGCGTTGCGGACACCGCTTCGGCGGTCCAGGGCGCTCTGGACATAATCGCCGAGGACATCTCAGACGACGCCGACATCAGAAAGAAGCTGCGTGCTCTTGCCGGAGAGAAGGGCGAGCTGGTCTCAAAGGCCGCCGATCCCGAGGCCGAGAGCGTTTACATGAACTACTATGAGTACTCCGAGCCCGTTCCCAAGGTGGCGAACCACCGTGTGCTTGCCCTTGACCGTGGCGAGAAGGAGGGCTTCTTAAAGGTGGCAGTCACACTGGAGGAGTCCGCCGCTACTACCATTATCCTGAACAAGTATATCAAGAACAACAACGCCTGCGGAGAGCTGGTAAGGGCTGCCGCCGAGGACAGCTACAAGCGCCTGATCTTCCCCTCTATCGAGCGTGAGATCCGCTCCGAGATGACCGCCAAGGCCGCTGAGGAGTCGATCAAGGTATTCGCTTCTAACCTGCGCCAGATGCTCCTCCAGCCCCCTATGAAGAACAGCACGGTCCTGGGACTTGACCCCGGCTATGCTCACGGCTGCAAGACCGCAGTCATCGACAGCACAGGCAAGGTGCTGGATACAGCTATCATCTACCCCACAGGCTCTGCCGGTGCTGTAAAGGCTGCTAAGGAGAAGGTGAAGCAGTTCATCGCTAAGTACGGCGTGAACATGATCTCTATCGGCAACGGCACGGCCTCCCGTGAGACCGAGCAGTTCACCGCCGAGATCCTCAAGGAGATCCCCCAGAAGGTCAGCTACATGGTGGTCAACGAGGCCGGCGCTTCGGTGTACTCCGCCTCAAAGGTGGCCGCTGAGGAGTTCCCGGAATACGACGTTTCTATCAGAGGCGCTATCTCTATCGCAAGACGCCTACAGGACCCCCTGGCCGAGCTGGTAAAGATCGAGCCCAAGGCCATAGGCGTTGGCCAGTATCAGCACGATATGCCTCAGGCCCGTATGAGCGAGGCGCTCTCCGGCGTGGTGGAGGACTGCGTGAACTCCGTCGGCGTGGATCTGAACACCGCCAGCCATTCCCTGCTGTCATACATCGCCGGGATCAATGCAACAGTTGCCAAGAACATAGTTGCCTACCGTGAAGAGAACGGCAGGTTCACCGACCGCAAGGAGCTCATGAAGGTGCCTAAGCTGGGCAAAAAGGCCTTCGAGCAGTGCGCCGGCTTCCTGAGAGTCAGGGACGGCAAAAATCCTCTGGACAACACGGCTGTACACCCTGAGAGCTACGGTGCAGCCTCCTCTCTGCTGACCGAGTGCGGCTTCACTCTGGCCGATGTTTCCGGCGGAGGAGCCTCTGAGATAAACGAGAAGGCCGAGAAGATCGGTATCGGCGCTATCAGCGAGAAGCTGGGGATCGGCGTCCCCACGCTGACAGACATCATCGGCGAGCTGAAAAAGCCCGGCCGTGACCTCCGTGACGAGCTGCCGCCTCCCCTGCTGAGAAGCGGAGACATCATGGAGGTAAAGGACCTAAAGCCCGGCATGGAGCTGGTGGGAACGGTCCGCAATATCATCGACTTCGGCGTGTTCGTGGACATCGGCGTCCACGAGGACGGACTGGTCCACATCTCTCAGATCTGCGACCGCTTCATCAAGCACCCTCTTGAGGCTGTGAAGGTGGGCGAGGTCGTGAAGGTGAGAGTGCTGGACGTTGACGTGAAGAGGAACCGGATCTCGCTGACCATGAGGCTGAAGGACGAGGAGAAGAAGCAGAGGCCTCCCAGAAGGCGTGAGAAGAAGGAGAGCAAGGGCTTCGACCCGAGCCGCCTGAAAAACGCAGGCTTCAAGATCAAGCAGAAGTGAGATACTACATCTATATACTGCGGTGTCGGGGAGACGTGCTGTATACCGGCATAACCACCGACATAGAACGGCGTCTGGCGGAGCATTCCGGACAGGCCGAGGGCGGAGCGAAGTTCACACGGAGCCGCCGGCCGGTGGAGCTTGCCGCTTTGTGGAGCACCGAGGGGCGCAGTAGCGCCTCCAAGGCGGAGTGGCGGATCAAGCACCTGCCACGGAGCAGGAAGCTCCAGATCATCGGATCGCCGGAGCTGCTGATCGAGCTTTTAGAAGACCCGGAGCTGATATGTGAAAAGGGCTGCGTATAGCAGCCCTTTTTCAATGCGGAATTCGGAATTAGGAATTCGGAATTTGCGGTGTCCGCCTGACGGCGGACGGATCAGAATGTAGGGGTCGATTCCTACATCGACCCTGACGATATGTAGGGACGGCCATTGGCCGTCCGTGAACACAGAAAAATGTAGGGGCGGATCCATGTATCCGCCCGGCCATATGCGAAAAGCCGCCGGGCGAACGATGTTCGCCCCTACCGCCCTACATTTCTAGGCCAGCAGGCCCGAAGGGTCCTGCGAAGGATAGTCAAAAGCCGGCGAGGTGGGGTGTGAGGGAAAAGAGAGTGCAGAGAGGAAAACCGAAGAGAGGGGAGGGCCGACGGCTTTTGTACCAGTTTTTTGTTAAAGCCCTCCCCTCCGGAGGTGTTCCTCTTTGCCCTCCAGTGCCGCCCGGCCTTAGCCGGGCGGTGAG
>JAFUAO010000015.1 GCA_017460665.1 Ruminococcus sp. | reverse complement strand
GATAAACCACCGGGCGAACGTATCCAGACCACCGCCCCAGAAATACCACTCCAGCAGGCCCGAAGGGTCCTGCGAAGGATAGTCAAAAGCCGGCGGGGTGGGGTGTGAGGGAAAAGAGAGTGCAGAGAGGAAAACCGAAGTGAGGGGAGGGCCGCCGGCTTTTGTACCAGTTTTTTGTTAAAGCCCTCCCCTCCGGAGGTGTTCCTCTTTGCCCTCCAGTGCCGCCCGGCAATGGCCGGGCGGTGAGGCCTTACGCACATGATACCGGTCGAAGGAGGCCGGGCGAACGATGTTCGCCCCTACAATTTGTTCCGGAGATCGGCCGGGAGGCCGAGGGCGGCCTCCCCTACACAATGTATACGGCGCACGGACGGCCAATGGCCGTCCCTACAGATTTTCTGGGAGGCACGGGCGCACGATGTGCGCCCCTACATTCCGATCCGTCCGCCGTAGGCGGACACCGCAATTATGCATTATGAATTATGCATTATGAATTGAAAAGGGCGGCAAAGCCGCCCTTTTCTCACTTCTTGGCCTTCTTCTTGGAAGAGCCTCCGCCGTCTATCGCCTCACGGAGGATCTTTGCGCTCTCCTCCAGCTTGGCCTTCTCCTCCTCCGGGAGCGCAGGATACTCCGGCTCACAGGACTTCATCACGTCCAGCAGGATCTCGGTGATCAGGTATCTCGTGTACCACCGCTGATCCCCCGGGAGCACATACCACGGGCTGTGCTTGGTGGAGGTCTTATTGATCACGTCGTTGAAGCAGTCGATATACGCCCCGAACTTGTCCATCACCTTCAGATCGTCCGAGCGGAACTTCCAGTTCTTCTCCGGCACCTCTATGCGCTCAAGGAGCTGTTCTGCCTGCTCCTCCGGAGTGATGTGCAGGAAGATCTTCACCACCCGATAGCTGTTCTGATAAAGGTACTCCTCGAAGTTGTTCACCTGCTCACAGCGCTCGTCAAAGAACTTCTCGTCGTCCTTGCCGATATTCCGCTGAGCCATGTGGTAGTGAGGCTTGATGTTCTCCACCTGAACGGTGATCAGGTCCTCGTAATGGCTGCGGTTGAAAACAGCGATCTCGCCCCGGCGTGGAACGTTCTGATGTATGCGCCAGAGGTAATCGTGGGCCAGCTCCTCGGAGGTGGGCGCCTTGAAGGACACCACCTTCACGCCCTGAGGGTTCACGCCGCTGAAAACGTTCTTGATAGCGGAGTCCTTTCCTGAGGCGTCAAGGGCCTGGATCACGACGATGATCCCCTCACGGCCATCTGCGTAGAACTTGTCCTGCAAGAGGGCCAGCTCCTGCTTGTTTTCCTCGTACTTGGCAAGGATCTTCTCCTTGTCGGCCTTGTCCTTCTTGCTGTCGGTGGGGAGCTTGCGGATGTCCACTTTTTTTGCTCCGGTAACAGCGTACTTGTCTGCTTTCATTATCAACACCGTCCTTTTCGTTGCGTGCAGAATATTGTACCCTTATTATAGCACGGCGGCGGAGCTATTGCAAGGGCTGAGCATGAAATTCCCGAAAAACGGCACGGGATCCTGTTAGCCCCTGGGGATCGGGAAAAGCCTCCCCTCGGCTCTTGACTGTAGGGCGAAGCTATGGTAAAATATAGGTGTATCGCAAGACCAAATGCAGGCGCCAAGGCGTCTGTTCCCATAAGGAGACATTATGAAAAAACTGATCTTAACTGCGCTGCTTTGTGCAGCCCTCGTTTCGTGCAGCAGCGGTCAGAACACTGACAGCACCTCCTCTGAGCCGGCAAAGACTACTGCGGCGGCCGATGAGACAGAGCCTGCCAAGGACACTGAGACCGGCGGCAAGGAGAGCTCCTCCCCTTCCGCAGGGCCCGGCAATGACAGCTCCTCCTCTCAGGAGGAGAGCGCCTCCGGCAAGGCCGACCCCGGCTCTCAGGGCCAGCTCCCGGACGATGATACCTCCTCTCAGGCGGCCGATGACCAAAGCCAGGAACTGCCGGAGCTGCCTGTGCTCGACAGCGGCGAGACCGGGAACGAGCTCCCGGACGACGAGTCTCCCAGCGTGACCCAGCCCCCTGCCGAGGATCCACAGGAGAGCTCCCCCGAGGTCTCCCTCGATGACGACGGCGTGATCGAGCTCCCGAGGATACCGCTATGAGCAGCTTCAATGTGAAAATGGCCAGCGTGGTGGTCCGTGTCGAGCCGATATTCAGCAGAGTAGAGAGATACTGCCGGGACTATCTCACCGATGAGCCTGCCGACTTTTCCGTGAAGATCCTGCCGGAGGACATCGCCTATGAGCGTGAGCGCTCCGACAGAGAGAGCATTACTGAGGGCTTACCTGTGGTAGACTACCCCGACGACTATCTTGAGGAGCTCGCCGTTTACCGGAAGATCTGCGAGAAGATGCCTGACTACGGCGCCTTCCTCTTCCACGGCTCGGCCATAGCTGTGGAGGGCCAGGCCTTCCTGTTCACCGCAAAAAGCGGCACAGGCAAGTCCACCCACACAAGGCTCTGGAGGCAGTATCTCGGGGAAAAGGCCGTCATGGTCAACGACGACAAGCCCCTTATCCGCATGACTGACAGCGGTCCGCTGGTCTGCGGCACACCCTACTGCGGCAAGCACGGGATCGGCAGCAATATCTCCGTTCCGCTGAAGGCCGTGTGTATCCTCACAAGGGCCAAGAAGAACTCTATCCGCAGGGTGGCTCCCGGCGAGGTAAGGCCTCTGCTGCTCCAGCAGACCTACCGCCCGGCAGACCCGGTGCAGCTCATGAAGACACTGGACCTTATGGACAGGCTGACCGAGTGGGCCTCGCTGTATGTGCTGGGCTGCAATATGGACATCTCCGCCGCCGAGACAGCCTATAACGGCATGAAGGACTGAGGAAAGGATAGGCTTTTTATGGAGAAAACTACCTATGAGGACTACCTTGAAAAGAACGGCAGCCTTACCTACACCTTCAAGGGCATCAGCATGATGCCTCTGCTGAGGTCGGATAAAGACCTGTTCACCGTGAAGAAAAACGACGGTACCCGTTTCAAAAAGGGCGACGTGGTGCTCTACCGCAGGCCCCCGGAGCAGTACGTCCTCCACAGGATCGTGGAGGTCCGCCCGGAGGACTATGTGATCCTTGGGGACAACTGCATCTCAAGGGAGCCCGGGATCAGGGACGAGGACATCCTGGGCGTGATGACCGCTTATATCCGCAGCGGAAAGGAGCACTCCGTGGAGGAGCTCCCCTACCGTATCTACTCAAAGGCGATAGTCGGCCTTGCGCCCCTGAGGATAGCCTATAAAAGGCTCCGCAGATGGGCGGCAAGGCTCATAAAAGGAAGAAAGTGACCGATGAAGAACAACACACTGAAATGGCTCAGCTCCGTCATCGGGAGGAAGAAAGCCGGCATAGCGGCCCTGACTTTTGTACAGACAGCGGCAGGTACTGCCGGCGTTTTCTATGCGCTGCTCATGAGGAGCATGGTGGACAGCGCCGTCGCCCGTGAGAGCAGGAGGTTTTGGCTGTACGGCGGACTTTTGTTCGCTCTGCTGGCCTTCCAGCTCATCATGCGTGCCTGCACAAGGTGGCTGGGCGAGCTCTGCCGGTCGGAGTGCGAGAACCGGTTCAAGAAAAGGCTGCTGGGGACCGTCCTGAGGAAGGATCTGGCTCAGATCAGCGCCGTACACTCAGGTGAATGGCTCAACCGGCTGACCAGCGACAGCAGGATAGCCGCAGAGGGCTGTGTGGACATCATACCCGGTATCACCGAAATGGGCGTGAAGCTGATCTGTGCGGTGGTCATGCTGTTCGTGATCGACCTGAGGTTCGCCTCGATGATCCTGCCGGGAGGAGCTCTGATCCTGCTGCTGACCTACGTTTTCAGGCGGAAGATGAAACGGCTCCACAAGGACATTCAGGAGCGTGACGGACGGCTGAGGATCTTTTTGCAGGAGCGCATCGGGAGCCTGATCATGATTCGGTCCTTCGCCGCCGAAAAGCAGACCGCCGAAGTCGCTCAGGCTCTCATGGAGGACCACAAGGACGCAAGGATGAAGAAGAACGCCTTCTCCAACCTGTTCAACACCGGCTTCGGCGCCGCCATGAGCGAGATCTATCTGGCCGGAGCCTGCTACTGCGGCTACGGGATCATGAAGGGCATCATGACCTTCGGTACTTTGACTGCTGTGACCCAGCTCGTTTCTCAGCTCCAGACTCCCGTGGCTCAGATCTCGGGGTATCTGCCGAAGATCTACTCCACCGCTGCCAGCGCCGAAAGGCTCATGGAGGCCGAGGATCTGCCGGACGACATACCCGGCGAGCCCTTCTCCGGCGAGAAGGTGGACGCTCTCTACGGGGAGCTCTCCTGCTTCGGCCTTGAAAACGTGGGGTTTACCTATTTCCCGGCCGCCGACAAGCCCGGCGAGCTCTCCAAGGAGCGTATGCCCCAGGTGCTCAGGGGAGTGGACCTCCGGGTGAAAAAGGGGGAGTACGTCGCACTTACCGGCTCCAGCGGCTGCGGAAAATCTACGATCCTAAAGCTCCTCATGGGGATCTACTCCCCCGACACCGGGGAGCGCTATCTGGAGCTGGCGGACGGCTCCCGGGAGCCCCTAACTGCCCAGTGGCACAGGCTCTTCGCCTATGTGCCTCAGGGGAACTTCCTGATGAACGGCACTCTGCGGCAGGCCGTGGCCTTTGCAGATTCGGAGGAGGCCGGCGACGACGAAAGGCTCCGCAAAGCTCTGAAAATAGCCTGTGCGGAGGACTTCGTATCTGAGCTGGAAATGGGGGCGGACACTCTTCTCGGCGAGCGTGGAGCAGGTCTCTCCGAGGGGCAGACTCAGCGGATCGCTGTGGCAAGGGCGATCTTTTCGGGAAGTCCCGTGCTGATCCTCGACGAGGCCACCAGCGCTCTTGACGGGCGGTCCGAGCGGAGGCTTTTGGAGAACCTGCGGAGCATGACCGACAAGACCGTGATCATCGTCACTCACAGGCCGGCTGCGCTGGAGATCTGCGACAGGGTGATCCAGATCGGCGAGAACGGGGCGGAGGAAAGGTAAGGGGCATTTCGCTCCCTGAAACGAAGGAGATAAACATGGACAAGCTGAGAAGGCATATCATATTCTATGGCTCGGTCCAGGGGGTGGGCTTCCGGTATCGGGCGTATCACGCTGCCAATTCCTTTGGAGTCACCGGCTGGGTTAGGAACCTGTGGGACGGCTCTGTGGAGATGGAGGCTGAGGGCTCTGAGGAGGCTATCGACCAGATGATCATGGCGATAGAGCGTGGGACCTTCGTGCGGATCGAGGATATTTCCGTTAAGACCGTTCCCCTGCAAAACGACCGAGGGTTCGAGATAAGGTGAAGCTCTTTAATTCATAATGCATAATTCATAATTGCGGTGTCCGCCTGACGGTGGACGTATCTGTAGGGGCGCACATTGTGCGCCCGTGGTACCAAAAAACCGTAGGGGCGGACCCGTGTGTCCGCCCGGCCATTTTGGTATGACCACCGGGCGAACGTATCCAAAACTTCCGCCCCGGAAATACCACTCCAGCAGGCCCGAAGGGTCCTGCGAAGGATAGTCAAAAGCCGGCGGGGTGGGGTGTGAGGGAAAAGAGAGTGCAGAGAGGACAACCGAAGAGAGGGGAGGGCCGCCGGCTTTTGTACCAGTTTTTTGTTAAAGCCCTCCCCTCCGCAGGTGTTCCTCTTTGCCCTCCAGTGCCGCCCGGCTTGAGCCGGGCGGTGAGGCCTTATGCACATGAAAACGATCGAAGGAGGCCGGGCGAACGGAATTCGCCCCTACAATTTGTTCCCGGGGATCGGCCGGGAGGCCGAGGGCGGCCTCCCCTACAGATCTTCCGAAAGGCATGGACGGTGGGTGGCCGTCCCTACAGAGTTTCCGGGAGGCACGGGCGCACGATGTGCGCCCCTACAAATACGTCCGCCAACGGCGGACACAACAACTAATAACTGCGAACTAATAACTAAGAACTGTTCTACATACTTGCGATCCGTGTCGGATCGTGGTATAATGTTGTTACAGATAAAATTTCGGGTCAGCCCGATATATAAAGGAGTTACATGATCATGGGAAAATATTTCGGTACAGACGGCTTTAGAGGTAAGGCCAACGAAAACCTTACAGCAGACCATGCCTATAAAGTGGGAAGATTTTTGGGCTGGTACTACGGCGAGCTGAAACGCCAGAAGGGCGAGGATGAGGCTCCCCGTATCGTCATCGGCAAGGATACCCGCCTTTCCAGCTATATGTTCGAGTATTCGCTGGTGGGAGGCCTGACCGCCTCCGGCGCCGACGCATACCTGCTCCACGTCACCACTACCCCCTCAGTCGCCTATGTTTCGAGAGTTGACGCCTTCGACTGCGCTATCATGATCTCTGCCAGCCACAACCCCTACTACGATAACGGCCTAAAGCTGATCAACGGCAGCGGCGAGAAAATGGAGGACGAGGTGATCGCTCTGGTGGAGGCCTACCTCGACGGGAAGCTCAGCGTCTTCGGCAGAGACTGGCCGGAGCTCCCCTTCGCAACAGGCGATAAGATCGGCAGGACCGTGGACTATGTCTCCGGAAGGAACCGCTACATAGGGTATCTGATCTCTCTCGGTATGTATTCCTTCAGAGGCATGAGGATCGGCCTTGACTGTGCAAACGGCGCCGCTTGGAACGTGGCAAAGGCCGTTTTCGACGCTCTGGGAGCTGAGACACACGTCATCAATGCTGAGCCCAACGGCACGAATATCAACGACAACGCCGGCTCTACCCACATCGAGATTCTCCAGAAATATGTGGTGGAGAACGGCCTGGACGCAGGCTTTGCCTACGACGGCGACGCCGACCGCTGCCTTTGCGTAGACGAAAAGGGACAGCTCATCTCCGGCGACCATATCCTCTACATCTACGGAAGATATATGAAGGAGAAGGGCAAGCTGATCGGCAATACTGTCGTTGCAACGATAATGTCCAACTTCGGCCTGTTCAAGGCCTTCGACGAGATCGGCATCGACTACGCCAAGACCGCTGTTGGCGACAAGTACGTCTATGAGTATATGAAGGAGCACGGCTGCTGTCTGGGCGGAGAGCAGTCCGGCCATATCATCTTCTCAAAGTATGCCTCCACCGGCGACGGTATCCTTACGAGCCTTAAGATCATGCAGGTGATCATGAGCAAGAAGAAGAAGCTCAGCGAGCTTGCGGCTCCGCTTACGGTGTATCCCCAGGTGCTGGTGAACGTCAGGGTCAAGGATAAGCCCTCTGCACAGAACGATCCCGATGTCCAGGCCGCTGTCAAGGCCGCAGCCGACGCTTTGGGCGAGTCCGGAAGGATACTGGTCCGTGAGAGCGGCACCGAGCCTGTGATCCGTGTCATGGCCGAGGCCGAGAGCGAGGAGACCTGCCGCAGATACGTCGAGTCTATCGTGGACGTGATCCGCACTAAGGGGCATACGGTCTGATCATTTTGAGCTATCCGGGCGGACTGAGGTCCGCCCCCGTTTTTTTCGGGTACAGGTACTTGACAGATCCGGGGTTTTGGTGTATAATAGATTTGTTGGTCAGGCTTGTGTAGCTCAGTTGGTAGAGCAGCGCATTTGCTGAGCATACGACCGCTGCCGGCGGCAGATGAAGGGAGTATGCGAAGGGAAGAAATATGGAGCAATGTGAGCGACAGCGAAACAGTGCGACTTATTTCTGACCGGATATGCGCAGGCCGCAGGGCGGTCCTGCTAAGACAGCCGTGCAGAGCCCTCCAGAAACAAACTCAATATGCTTGTGTAGCTCAGTTGGTAGAGCAGCGCATTCGTAATGCGCAGGTCGCAGGTTCAAGTCCCGTCACAAGCTCCAGATCTATGCTGTGATAAAGATCCCAAACAAAAAGCTCCCGAAAGATCGGGAGCTTTTTTGTTTCGAGGGTGAATTTGTCTCGGCAGCTCTATGATCCGCTCCGTCCTCCGTCAGGCGGAAACCACAATTCCGAATTGAAAAAGAGCGGCTCTCGCCGCTCTTTTTTATCAGTATGCCTTGCCCCAGTAGACCATGCACTTGGCCGGCCTTCCGCAGCATACGCACTTGTCTGAGATCTGCTCCTGCTCAAAGGGGATACACCGTGAGCCTACCCCTGTCAGCTCCTTAACAGAGTCCTCACAGGCCTCCTCGCCGCACCACATAGCCTTGATGAAGCCGTCGCCCTGCTCAAGGGCCTTGTTGATCTCATCGACAGTCGTGCAGGCGTATGTGCGCTTCTCCTGGTTCTCAAGAGCCTTTGCGTACATTCCGTCGTGGGCCTCTTTCAGCTTCTGGTCAACAGCAGTTTCCAGCTCAGCCAGAGGAACGAAAGTCTTCTCGCCGTTCCAGCGTGAAGCGATCACGCACTGGTCCTCCTCGATGTCACGGGGACCGATCTCCACACGAAGGGGAACTCCCTTCATCTCATACTCAGCGAACTTCCAGCCAGGCGAGTTCTCAGAATCGTCCAGCTTTACACGGTATCCGGCAGCAGCCAGCCTGTCACGGAGCTCTCCGGCTTTCTCCAGAACGCCCTCCTTGTGCTGAGCAACAGGTATGATAACTACCTGTATAGGTGCAACAGCAGGAGGCAGAACGAGGCCGTTGTCGTCGCCGTGGGTCATGATCACAGCGCCGATAAGACGGGTGGTGACGCCCCAGCTCGTCTGATGGGGGAACACTCTCTTGTTGTCCTTGTCAGTGTACTCTATCTCGAAGGCCTTAGCGAAGCCGTCCCCGAAATAATGGGAGGTACCGGCCTGGAGAGCCTTTCCGTCGTGCATAAGAGCCTCGATAGCGTAGGTGGAAACTGCTCCGGCGAACTTGTCGCTCTCGGTCTTTTTGCCCTTTACGACAGGCATAGCCAGGGCGTCCTTGCAGAAGTCAGCGTAAACGTTCAGCATACGCTCGGTCTCCTCGATCGCCTCCTGAGCGGTAGCGTGGATCGTGTGGCCCTCCTGCCAGAGGAACTCTCTTGAGCGGAGGAAGGGGCGAGTGGTCTTCTCCCAGCGCACGACGCTGACCCACTGGTTGTACAGCTTAGGCAGGTCACGGTAGGAGTGGACGATATTGGCGTAGTGCTCGCAGAACAGTGTCTCAGAGGTAGGGCGGACGCAGAGGCGGTCCTCCAGCTTCTCGCTGCCGCCGTGAGTTACCCAAGCAACCTCAGGAGCGAAGCCTTCAACGTGATCCTTCTCCTTCTGGAGGAGGCTCTCGGGGATGAACATAGGCATACAAACGTTTTCGTGGCCGGTGGCCTTGAACATACCGTCGAGGATATGCTGGATATTCTCCCAGATAGCGTAGCCGTAGGGACGAATGACCATACAGCCCTTGACGCTGGTGTACTCTACCAGCTCAGCTTTTTTGCAGATGTCGGTATACCACTGAGCGAAGTCCTCGTCCATCGAGGTGATCGCAGTGACCATTTTCTTATCTTTAGCCATTATACAGACCTCTTTCTTTAAAGAATTACGATATTCTTATTATAGCACCTGCGGCGATGATTGTCAATCATTAGGCGAGCTTTTGATCGGGAGCGGTGCCGTGGCCGAAAAACTGTAGGGGCGAACATCGTTCGCCCGTGCCTCCGGAAACAAATGTAGGGACGGCCATTGGCCGTCCGTGCGTAATATATGCTCTGTAGGGGAGGCCGCCCTCGGCCTCCCGGTCATGTGTGATAGACTACCGGGCGAACGTGCCTAAACCCACCGCCCTATATTTCTATGCCAGCAGGCCCGGAGGGTCCTGCGAAGGATAGTCAAAAGCCGGCGGGGTGGGGTGTGAGGGAAAAGAGAGTGCAGAGAGGAAAACCGAAGAGAGGGGAGGGCCGACGGCTTTTGTACCAGTTTTTTTAGGCAAGACCACACAAAGGATGTGCCGGAGATGCGCCGTCAGATTTTTCGTCAGATCGTGCAGAGATCCCGCAGGCATACTATATGTATGGCAAGGGGTCTCTGTGCGAGATGACGGAAAATATGCAAGCAGATCTGGTGCATAGCCGGAGGCGGTCTTTGTGTGGCCTTGCCTCTGCCCTCCCCTCCGGAGGTGTTCCTCTTTGCCCACCAATGCCGCCCGGCCTTAGCCGGGCGGTGAGCGTTTACCGCAAACCACCGGGCGGACACACGGGTCCGCCCCTACGGTTTTTCGGTCACGGCACGGACGAACGGAATTCGCCCCTACAATTTGTTTCCGGAGATCGGCCGGGACGTCGAGGGCGCCGTCCCCTACGATCGTACAGGTCATGCGGACGGCCAATGGTCGTCCCTACAGAGTTTCCGGGAGGCACGGGCGGCCGTTGGCCGCCCCTACATATCCCCTCAAAAAAACGGACCGCATCTGCGGTCCGCTGTTTTTCGCTTATTCTGCCAGTCCGGAAACTGTGAAGTCTACCTCCACTGTGAGCCAGCCGTTATTGAAGGCCGCCTCGTCAACGATCTGTGCAGAGTAGCTGCCGTCGTTGATAGCTGTGGGCTTTGTGCTGTCGAAATCCTCGAACAGAGCGCCGTCAGCAGTTCTTGCGTCGCCGGGAAGTGCGCTGTCGTCAACGTAGCTGTTGAAAATGTTGGAGCGGATATTTCCGTCCTCAGTATTCGTGTAGCCCTTCTTAGCCAGCTCTACCTCGTTGCCGTCGATCCTGATGCTGTTGATCGTGATGATAGCATCGGGAAGGAGCTCCTCAGCGTCCTTGATGATGACTGCTGAGAATACGCAGCCGCTGGGAGTATACTGGTCATTTGCGTCGCCTGTCGTATCGAAGCGGAAGCCGTTCGTGTCAGCAGTTACGCTTACTGTATAGTCGCCGTTGCCGTCGATATGAGCAACGCCGGCATCGTAGGTGAGCATATCCTCGTTGGAGCCCATGTACTTGATCCACCACTGGCTGTCTGCGATAGCAAGGTAAGCGTCGCCGCTCTCGGGAACTACAGCGTCCTCGAACTCTACATCGTCAACTGCAACAGCAACGGGCTCGCTGGACTCTTCTTCGGATGAGTCCTCCTCAGCCTCTGTGGGAGCCTCAGTAGGAGCCTCAGTTGCAGGCTCAGAAGACTCAGAGCTGGAAGAAGAGCTGTCGCCGCATGAAACTACGCTTCCGCAGATAATGGCGGAAAGAACTAAGCATGAGAGTAATTTTTTCATAATTATATGACCTCTTTCGTTAAAATTTTTGGAGCCTTGCCTTATAGCTCCTCAGACCTGCGCCAAAATAGAGGGTGACACACGTCTGATCCTACTATTATCATACACAATTTTTGACCTTGTTTCAAGATACTTATTGAACAAACTTTTCAAGCGCTCAAAAACGCTAATTGTGTAAATTTGCCTGTTTTTCCCGAAAAGAAGCCGTTTTGTAACTGTTATGAGACCTGTTATCTCCGCTTTGTAACTCAGCTCTTCCTGGTGACTGCCCGTGCGAGCATTGCGACAGGCTCGCAGAGGACGGCGGCGATCGGCCAGATGATCCAGCTCCTGCCCCAGTCGAAGGTGATGAAGCTGTAGCCAAGGTAAGCGGCTGTGATCAGGGACCAGTAAACGCTCATGGCCGTGGAGGTGCTGGACTTATCGGAGCGAGATCCCTTCTTCTCACGGGTGAAGCTGTCCTCCTCCAGGAGCCTCCTGTAGCCTCCGACCTTTATGGAGCTGCGGACGATGATGAAGACTCCGACCGCAACGAGGGCGAACATCAGCGCCGGAGCTATAGCGTTTTCCAGATAGTCCATGTCAAGGGCGTCGCAGACGATCGGCGGCATCACCGACAGCACCAGCATAACGACGCCGATGACGATATTGCGGATATGCACCGGGGCGAACTTCTCCTTCTTGTCCTTTACCATGCCGGAAACGCCGTACTCGGTGTCGATGCCCTCCTTTTCCATGTACTCATAGGGCTTCATGGTCATGCCTGAGATGATGAACAGGGCAACTGCTCCTGCGATAAGGAGGAACAGCGGTACAGCGCTGAGCAGATCCTGGGTGTGGCCGCTGAGGACGGTCCCTCCCACAAGTATGGCCGGTACGGGGGAGAGTATGCACAGGGCCACGCCGAAGGCCGTGCGCAGCGAGCGCTTCTCATTGGCGGCCAGGAAGCGGTTGGCCTCCTCCATAGAGACCCTCCTCAGAGCCGGGGCAGAGTCCTCCGGAAGCTCTGCGGAAATGACAGTCTCTGCTGACGGAGCCTCGAACTCATCTTTAACAAGGTAGTCGGTGCTGACTCCGAAGAGCTGTGAGAGCTTGATGATCCGGTCAAGGTCGGGAGTAGACTGAGCGCTCTCCCACTTTGAGACTGCCTGACGGCTGACGCCAAGCTGCTCTGCCAGCTCCTCCTGTGAGAGACCGGCCTTCTTTCTTAAGTCGATGATCTTATCTGCAAGTATCATGATAGTACCTCCGTATTTTATTTCGGAACGACCTCCGTTCCACTGGCATCATTATAGCACAAGGGGCCTGTTGCGGCAATAAAGCAGGCTTGGAAATTTGTCAACCGGCGGTTGCAAAGGCTGTATTTCGGGGAAAACTCCGCTTGATAAAAATGCCGGTGCAGGTCGCCGCAGGACCGTAGGGGCGGACCCATGTGTCCGCCCGGCATGATCGGTAAAGCCTCCTTGACAGGAAGTAGCCCGACAAAAGCACAAAAAATACCCGGAGCTGCAACTCCGGGTATTTTCTTTTGCGTGTCCTCATGAACACCGCATCTTTCGTATGCAATGATATTATATCACATCATCATCGTGTTGTCAAGCATTTTCTCAGCTCAGCTCGAACATACCCGTATAGAGCTGATAGTATTTGCCCTTCTGAGCGATCAGCTCGCTGTGGTCGCCACGCTCGATGATCTTACCGTGCTCCAGCACCATGATCGCCTGAGAGTTCCTTACGGTGGAGAGGCGGTGGGCGATCACGAAGACCGTCCTGCCCTCCATGAGGGAGTCCATGCCCTTCTCGATGAGGGCCTCGGTGCGGGTGTCGATAGAGCTGGTGGCCTCGTCCAGGATCAGCACCGGCGGATCTGCGATAGCTGCTCTTGCGATCGCAAGGAGCTGGCGCTGGCCCTGAGAGAGGTTGGCGCCGTCTGCGGTGAGCATGGTGTCGTAGCCGTTCTCAAGGTGAACGATGAAGCTGTCGGCGTTGGCCAGCTTAGCCGCTGCGTAGACCTCCTCATCGGTGGCGTCCAGCTTCCCGTAGCGGATATTGTCCATGACCGTGCCGGTGAAAAGGTGGGTGTCCTGCAAAACTATTGACTGTGAGCGGCGGAGGTCGCTCTTGCGGATCTTATTGATATTGATCCCGTCATAGCGGATCTTTCCGTCGGGAACATCGTAAAATCGGTTGATCAGGTTGGTGATAGTGGTCTTTCCGGCGCCTGTTGAGCCAACGAAGGCTATCTTCTGGCCGGGCTTTGCGTAGAGGCTTATGCCGTTGAGGACCGTCTTGTTGGGCTCATAGCCGAAGTAGACGTCGTCCAGCTCCACGTTGCCTCTCACCTCAGTGTAGGTGACGGAGCCGTCGGCCTGATGAGGGTGCCTCCAGGCCCAGCGGCCTGTGCGCTCCTCAGACTCAGTGATCTGGCCGTCCTCGGTGATATGGGCGTTGACAAGGGTGACATAGCCCTCGTCGGCCTCGGGCTCCTCGTCGATCACAGCGAAGATCCTCTCCGCACCGGCCAGAGCCGTCAGCACGGAGTTGAGCTGCTGAGAGACCTGAGTTATGGGCTGTGAGAAGGAACGGGTGAACTGTAGGTACGAGACTACAGTTCCCACGGTCATGCCGCCTATGCCCTTCACCGTCATGATGCCTCCCACGATCGCAGTCATGGCGTAGTGGAGGTAGGACAGGTTGTTCATGATCGGCATGAGGATATTTGCGAAGGTATTCGCTCTTGTGGCGGCCTGGCAGAGCTCCTCGTTGAGGGCGTCGAACTCAGCGCATGAGATCTCCTCATGGCAGAACACCTTGACCACCTTCTGGCCGTCGATCATCTCCTCGATGTAGCCGTTGGCCCGTCCGAGAGCCTTCTGCTGGGCGATGAAGCCCTTTCCGGACCGTGAGCCGATGAAGCTGATGACCCTTATGATCACGAAGAGCATGACCACTACCAGTATGGTGAGCTGCCAGCTATAGATCAGCATGGCGGTGAAGACTCCCACGATAGTGACTGCCGAGCTTATGACCTGAGCGATACTGTTGCTGAGCATCTCACGGAGGGTGTCCGTATCGTTGGTATACAGTGACATGAGCTCGCCGTGGGTATGCTTGTCGAAGAAGCGTATCGGCAGAGCCTCCATTTTGGTGAACAGGTCGTTCCTGATCCTCATGAGGGTGGTGGTGGAGATCTTCATCATCAGGCGCTGATACATGAAGGAGGAAAGAGCTCCCAATGCGTAGATCCCGGCCATAGCTCCTAAGATCCCGATGAAGGCAGGCTTATCCCAGTGTCCGGTCTTGAATGACTCCTCGATGTTGTCGATAAGGGGCTTTAGCAGGTAGTTTCCTGCGATACCGGCGAAGGCGCTGATGATGACTCCGATCACGACGAAGACAAAGAGCACCTTAAAGCCGTACATATAGCTGAAAATGCGCTTGATCGTAGCGCCGGCGTTGCCGGGCTTCTGCATGGGCCTTGTATTTCTGGGCGGCATTATTCATCAGCTCCTTTCTGCTGTGAGTCGTATACCTCACGGTAGATCTCGCTGGACCCAAGGAGCTCTTCGTGGGTGCCCACGTCAGAGATCCTTCCGTTGTCCATGACGATGATACGGTCTGCGTCCTGTACCGAGGAGATACGCTGAGCGATGATGAAGGTGGTGGTATCGGCCAAATTCTCCCTAAAGGCCTTGCGTATGCTGGCGTCGGTGGCGGTATCGACTGCGCTGGTGGAGTCGTCAAGTATGATGATCTTGGGCTTTTTCAGCAGTGCCCGGGCGATACACAGCCTCTGCTTCTGGCCGCCGGAGACATTTACGCCGCCTTGACCTAGGTCTGTGTCATAGCCCTCGGGGAAGCTCTCGATGAAGTCATGGGCGCAGGCGGACTTGCAGGCCTCCACGATCTCCTCGTCGGTGGCGTCCTTATTGCCCCAGCGCAGGTTGTCACGGATCGTTCCCGAGAAGAGCACGTTCTTCTGGAGCACCATGGCCACGTTGTCACGGAGGGCGTTGATCTCGTACTCACGCACGTCCCTTCCGCCTACCAGCACCTGGCCCTCAGTTGCGTCATAAAGACGGGGTATGAGCTGGACCAGTGAGGTCTTTGAGGAGCCCGTTCCGCCGATGATACCGATAGTTTCGCCGGAGCTTATCTCCAGATCGATCCCGGAAAGGGCAAGGTTATCCATATCTTTAAAGTAGCTGAAGGAAACGTTCCTGAAAACGACCGATCCGTCCTTCACCTCTGTCTGGGCGTTCTCAGGGGAAACGATGTCCGGCTCTTCAGTGAGGACTTCGTAGATACGCTGGAGGGAGGCACGGGAGATCACGAACATCATGAAGAGGAAGCTGAGCATCATCAGCGACATGAGGATCTGTCCCACATAGGAGATGAAGCTGGAGAGCTCGCCTGTCTCCATATCGCCGCCCACGGCCATTTTTCCGCCGAACCAGAGGATAGCGATTATGCTGAGGTACATGATCATCTGCATGAAGGGCATGGTCATGATGATCAGCTTCTCGGCGTTGACCTGAGCCCGGCGGACCTTGTCGGTATTGTCGATGAACTTCTTCTTCTCGTAGTCCTCACGGACGAAGGCCTTCACCGTGCGGATCCCCACAAGGTTCTCCTGGACGCTGGCGTTCATGTTGTCGTAGTGGGTCAGCATCGCTCTGAACCGAGGGTGAGCGCTGGTCATGATGACCACCATGAACACCGCCAGCACCGGTATGGCGCATATGAACACCACCGACAGCCTTGCGTTCATCTTCAGCGCAGCGATAAGAGCACAGACCAGCATGATCGGCGCACGGAAGGCCGTCCTGATGAACATCATGAAGGCGTTCTGGATATTGGTCACGTCTGTGGTCAGACGTGTGGTCAGGGAGGCGGTGGAGAACTTATCCACGTTTGCGAAGGAGAAGTCCTGTACCTTGTGGAAAAGTGCGCTCCTCAGGTTCTTAGCGAAGCCCATTGCCGCCACAGCGCTGAGCCTTCCGGCCAGAGCTCCGAAAAACAGGGAAACAAGGGACATCCCCACCATGAGGATACCCATTCCGGCAACGTAGCTGATGTTGCCCTTCTTGATGCCGTTATCGATGATCAGGGCCATTACCGCAGGTATCAGCACCTCCATGGCCACCTCTCCGATGATCGAAACAGGCGAGAGTATGGCCTGTTTCTTATATTGACCTACATATGAAAATATCGTTTTGAACATAGGCAGGCTCCTTTCTTACTTGTTTTCTTCCATTTTCTTGTGCAGCAGGCAGCTCAAGTCCATGGGGTCTGAGAAGTCCCCCTCGATGCCCTCGATCTCCTGCATTTTTACGGCGATCCGCCCGAGATAGCCCATGAGCTGAGAGATCTCCTTCTCCGAGAACTCACCGAAGATCAGCTTGTCGTACTCCTCAAAGATCCGGATCCTGCTCTCGATGGCGCCCCTGCCCTCATCTGTAAGGCTCAGGCGCTTGCAGCGTATGTCGGAGGGGTCGGTCTCCTTCCTGATGAGCCCTGCCCGCTGGAGCCTCTTGGTAGAAATGGCCACCGATGCCGGCGTCACGCCTAAAAGCTCCGCAAGATCCGCCTGATTGCAGTTCTCATGCTGCTCAAGGCACTTCATGATCGAGATCTGGCCGAAATGCAGGGGAGAATTCTCGCTGGCACGCTTGACGAAGAGCTTTCTCAGCAGGTGGATGTTCTCGAGCATACCCACGAGCTGTTTGTATTGCAAAACTATCACCCCTATCGTAATGGCCGGAAACGTTTAACGTCAAACAGTTAAACGTTTAACCGTCAGTCTGAGAGTTATTATAGCATATCTTCCGCCCTCTGTCAAGAGGTTTTTGGCGGCTTTTGCAGGGCGAACAATGTTCGCCCGTGCCTTCCCGAGCGTTTGTAGGGGGCGATCCCTAACCGGGACCCGTCCCCTCTGTCAGCTTCGCTGACATCTCCCCACACTGTGGGGAGTCACCCACATCGCCCCTCATGTATCGTAGGGGCGGACCCGTGTGTCCGCCCGGTGGTTTACGGTGAACGCTCACCGCCCGGCGTGAGCCGGGCGGCACTGGTGGGCAAAGAGGAACACCTCCGGAGGGGAGGGCTTTAACAAAAAACTGGTACAAAAGCCGGCGGCCCTCCCCTCTCTTCGGTTTTCCTCTCTGCACTCTCTTTTCCCTCACACCCCACCCCGCCGGCTTTTGACTATCCTTCGCAGGACCCTTCGGGCCTGCTGGCCTAGAAATGTAGGGCGGTAGGGGCGAACATCGTTCGCCCGGTGGTCTTTTGCACATGGCCGGGCGCACGATGTTCGCCCCTACAAATACGTCCGCCGTCAGGCGGACACCGCAACTCTCAACTCTCCACTCAAACTGCGCTCCCACAAAAAAAGCGCAGCCTTTCGGCTGCGCTTTGCAGTAGTCTTATTCGATCTTCTGACCGCACTTCTCACAGAAGTTCTGGTCGGCTGCTGCGGGTGCTCCGCAGCTCGGACAGGTCTTTGCAGCCTCAGCAGCAGGTGCCTCCTCAGCAGCAGGTGCCTCAGGTGCGATGACCTCCTCTACCTTAGCGCCGCACTTGTCGCAGAACTTAGCCTCCTTAGCAAGGGGAGCGCCGCAGGTCTTACAGTTGATCTTGTCCTCAAGAGCCGAGAGCTGTACCTGTGTGGACTCGATGAGAGCCTTCTTCTCGTTGATCTCGGTGAAGAACTGAGCATAATCAGCATTGTCAGGGTCCTCCTCCATGAACTTTCTGCCGATATTGACATACAGAGCATTGATCTCAGACTCCAGCTGAGCGATGTCCTTCTTCAGCTTGGACTTCTCGTTCATCTTCTGAACGCTGTCAGAAGCGCTCTTAGCGGTCTGCTCGACCTTATCGCCGACCTTGCCGGCAATGTCCTTTACTTTATCCATGAATCCCATAGCGGTGACCTCCTATAAAATGATATTACATATATTTTATCACATCTGGCCGGATAAGTCAACATTTTTCAAGCAATTTCCTGTTAGTAATTATTTACCTTGCCCAGATCCCTGTAGCCGATAGCGTTCAGAGCACGGACAGCGGCATCGGAGAAATCGCTGCAAAACGAGGAATACAGCGTCATGAGAGGCGCATCTACAGAGATCTTGTCCCCCACGGAGCAGTCCATGACTATTCCGGCGGAGGGGTCTATGCGGTCGTCCTTAGCAAGGCGTCCGGCTCCCAGAAGGAGAGACACCATGCCGATCTCCTGAGCGTTTATGGCAGTGATCTCCATATCGTGTGCGGCCTTTACGGTGTAGCTGAATCTTGGCTGAGGCAGGAGTGAGGTATCGTCGCAGACAGCCGGATCTCCGCCCTGCATAGCGATAGTCTCCCGGAGAACCTCAAGGGCTCTTCCGGAGGCGATCGCCTCTGCCGCCATGGAGGAGCACTCCTCCAAGCTGCCCTTTCCGGCAAGCTCCAGCATATTTGCGGTGAGCTCGATGCAGGTATCGTATAGCTGGCCCCTTGTGATCTTGCCCTGTAGGAGCTCGATAGCCTCCTTGACCTCAAGGGCATTGCCCACGGCGTTCCCAAGGGGAGCGCTCATGTCAGTGACCACAGCACGGGTCTTTTTCCCGGCAGCAGCGCCCACACGCTCCATGAGGCCGGCCAGCTTATATGCGTCCTGACGGGTCTTCATGAAGGCTCCTGAGCCGCACTTCACGTCCAGCAGCAGGCAGTCCGCTCCCAGGGCCAGCTTCTTGCTCATAACGCTGGCGCAGATGAGGGGAATACTGTCCACTGCGGCAGTTGCGCTCCGCAGGGCATACATCTTCTTATCCGCCGGGCAAAGGTCGCCGCTCTGAGAGATCACCGAGAAGCCTGTCTTGTTCACGATCTCAGAGAACTCCTCGAAGGGCAGCTCTGTGCGAAGGCCGGGTATGCTCTCCAGCTTGTCGATGGTCCCTCCGGTATGGCCCAGGCCACGTCCGGACATCTTCGGCACAGCGATACCGCAGGCGGCGGCTGCCGGACCGATGATCAGGGTAGTCTTGTCGCCGACTCCGCCTGTGCTGTGCTTATCGGCGGTGATCCGGCTGATACTGCTAAGGTCCAGCTTATCGCCGCTGTCACGCATAGCAAGGGTCAGGGCAGAGGTCTCCTCCTCGGTGAGCCCGTTGAGGCACACGGCCATGAGCCACGCAGACATCTGGTAGTCGGGAATGATACCGGCGGTGTAGCTCTCCACCAGCCATGAGATCTGTTCTGATGAGAGAGACTGAGAGTTTTTGGTACGTTCAATTATATCGATGATGTTCATATTCCACCTCCTATAGCAATATTTTACCACAGTCTGCACAAAAATTCAAGTCTTTTGTGAAAATATTTTCCTGTAAGAGGAAATTTTTTCATATTACCCTCAAAAGTGCAAGTCCTGCCACGAATGGCACTCCCAGCAGGGCGCTGCCGGCCAGGGAGAAGGGGTTCAGGGGGAACTGCTCTCCCAGGGCCGGCCCGAAGCGGCTCAGCAGCAGGAGTGCCGCAAGGCCGGTGCCTGCCCCGAAAAGCGCCGAGAGCAGCCTTCTCCTCCTCCGCATGACCGAGCACACCATGATCAGTGCAGCTCCGCCAAATATCAGCAGGATCATCCCGTCAGTCGTCATATCATCGCTCCTTCACAGCATTATGTAGCCCAGTGCCAGCACTAGGCTCTTGTCGGCGCCCTCTCTTAGCATGAGCAGCAGGACTGCCGCCACAAGGAGCCTTTCGCCGGATATGCCCTCCCGGAGAAGGTCCCTCAAGAACGGCGGCAGAGGGCTCCCGGAGGACACCGGCGGAGGCGGAGGCGTGAGCTCCAGCCTTGGGTGGGGAGGTCCGAGCTCCGGAGCTCTCCTCATATCCCGGCTCCGCCTGAGCGCCTCCTGCCGCATGAGGCCGCTGTGCCTGTAGGCCATAGCTCTCACCTCTCAAATAATATCGCTGAGCAGCCCGTTCTCCTTGGCTATCTTCCAAAGGGCGATCAGCTTCAGCAGCTTCACCGCCTTATCCACCTTCCGCTGGCGCTCCTCCCCTAAATGAGGCTTCAGCGCCAGCAGCAGGTCTGCCTTGGGGTCGTGGGCGGACATGGCCCCGGCAAGGCTGCTCAGCTTCATCACAGCCGAAAGGTCCGGTGCCTCCTGAGGGCCCTCACCGCCGGAGGGCTCCTCCTGTCCGCTCATGAACATCTGCGCCAGCTCGCTGAGCTGCTGCACGCTCTCCTTGTCGGAGAGTATGCCGCTCAGCTTCTCCATAAGGTCGTCCATGGGGACTTACTTTCCGCCCGTCAGCTTCTGGTAGAGGGCCTTGGCCTGGGGAGTGCTCATCAGCTTCTCCACAAGGGAAGGATCCTTGACTGCCATGCGGAATTTTGCGGCGTCGGCGCCGTTCATGGAGGAAAGTGCCCTGTCGAACTTTCCCTCCTCAAGCTCCCTTTTGAGCTGCTCAGGCGGTATCCCCAGCTTCTTGCTGACTGCTCCTAACAGCCCTGAGAGCTGCTTGGGATCGGGTCTGTCGTTCATCGTAATGCCTCCTCTTGATTTTTTTGCCTGCTCCGTGTATAATAGATGTATGACAGCGGCAGAGAGCTCTGCCTCAAACTTTCCATGGAGGGCAAATTATGCGTATCATTGCTGTTTCAGACACTCACGGCAACTACCGGGCGCTGGAGTCCGTGGTTATGCGGAACACCGACGCCGACTGGATCATACATCTGGGCGACGGCGAGCGTGACATCGACAGGCTCTTCCTCGCCCACCCTGAGATCCGGGAGAGGTCCATCAGGATCTCCGGCAACTGCGACGCCGGGATCAACAGCTTCCCCTACTTCGTGGTGGAGGTGCCGGGACACAGGATCTTCGCAACTCACGGCCACCTCTATGCTGTGAAGAGCTCCCTTGACACAATTAAGCGTCAGGCTAGGGCCAACGGCTGCGACATCATACTCTACGGACACACCCACGTTCGCTATAACAGCTTCGAGGACGGGATCTATATCCTCAATCCCGGCAGCGCTTCCTGTCCCCACGACGGCACAAAGCCCTCCTTCGGCCATATCGACATCTCTCCAGCAGGAGTGGTCATGAATATCGCCGATGTCTGACCGGCAGATGTCTGCTGCCTTTACAGTATATGCAGGAAGGACGAAAATGTGAACGGAGGATCCTATGAACGACGAGATGCTGAATGATCTAAAGAGCATGAAGAACTGCGAGAAGCTGACGAATACCGTGTTCGGCTGCTATTTGCTGACCTTCGGGCTGGTGGTAGTGGGAGCGGTCATCATCGAGCTGATCTCCTTCGCCTTCCCTGTGCTGGACCTGATCTTCGAGAAGATCATACTCAGGGGAGCCGCCGGAGCTCTCGGTATATTGGGAGTTTACAAGGAGCGGAGCACCGACCTGTACGCCTTGGCTCCGCCTCTGATCATGGGAGTGACTCTTGCCAGCTACGGCGGTGTGGTGAACATGGGCCTTATGATCACGGCAGTGATACTGTTCTTCATCACCCTCTACATCAACAAGAAGATGAGGTACCTGAAGGACCGCCCGGGCTACCCTTATTTCAGCGAGCTTGCCACTGAGCAGGAAATGGACCGCAGACAGCGTGATATCAAGGACGAGTATCAGCAGTTCTACGAGAAGACCGTCAAGAACAGCTCCGAGGATATGGACGTGGTGGAGCGTGCCAAGGGCCTCCTTGAGGCCGCCCGTCAGCGCAGGGACGGAGGCATGGACGAGATCGGCCCTCGGTCCGAGAGCGATGACCTTACCGGCACAAAAAAAGAAGAGGAATGAGAAAAGCACCCCGAGGGGTGCTTTTTTACAGCCTTATGCGGCTGCCGTACATTTTTTTGTAGTAGTCCTGATATTCGCCGGATACGATCCTCTCCCACCAGCTCCTGTTGTCCAGATACCAGCGGATAGTCTTTTTCAGGCCGTCTTGGAACTTGGTCTCCGGCAGCCAGCCCAGCTCCCGGCTGATCTTGGCAGGGTCGATGGCGTAGCGCAGGTCGTGGCCCTTTCTGTCCTCCACATGGACGATGAGGCTCTCCGGCTTGCCCAGCTCCTGACAGATCAGCTTTACGATGTCGATGTTCCTCATCTCGTTGTGGCCGCCCACGTTGTAGACCTCTCCCGGCCTTCCCTTGGTAACGATCAGGCCGATCGCCCGGCAGTGGTCCTCCACATACAGCCAGTCCCGGACGTTGAGGCCCTGGCCGTACACCGGAAGGCTCTTGCCGCTGAGGGCGTTAGCGATCATCAGGGGGATCAGCTTCTCCGGGAACTGATAGGGGCCGTAGTTGTTGGAGCAACGTGATATGCTCACCGGCAGCCCGTAGGTCCTGTAGTAAGCCTGGACCAGCAGGTCGGCGCTGGCCTTTGAGCTGCTGTAGGGGCTGCTGGGGCTAAGAGGAGTCTCCTCGGTGAAGAAGAGCTCCGGCCTGTCAAGGGGGAGGTCGCCGTAGACCTCGTCCGTTGAGACCTGGTGGAAGCGCTCCGTGCCGAATTTCCGGCAGGCGTCCAGCAGCACCTGTGTCCCCAGGATATTGGTCCTCAGGAAGATCTCAGGGTCCTCGATAGAGCGGTCCACATGGGACTCCGCCGCAAAATTCACCACGATCTCAGGCTCTTCCTCCTCAAAGAGAGAATAGACGGCGGCTCTGTCGCAGATGTCTGCCCTTACGAAGCGGAAATCCGGGTCCTCCATGACCGGGGCAAGGGTGGACAGGTCCCCGGCGTAGGTCAGCTTGTCGATGCACACGATCCGGCAGTCTGGGTGGGCCTTTCGCATATAGAAAATGAAGTTTGAGCCGATGAAGCCGGCTCCTCCTGTAACAAGGATCCTCATATTGACCTCCTCAGTAGATGACCCTGCCCTCGGCAACGGCCTTTAGGTGGGCGCCGTAGCGGGACTTGCGGTATTTTTCGGCGGCCTCGGACAGCCTCTCGTGGCTGATCCAGCCGTTTATGTAGGCGATCTCCTCCAGGGCGGCGATCTCGATGCCCTGGCGTCCCTCGATCATCTGGACGAATGCCGTGGCCTCCGCAAGGCTGTCTACCGTACCGGTATCGAACCATGCAAAGCCTCGCCCAAGGAGCCTTACCTTGAGCTGCTTCTGCTTAAGGTACATCTCGTTCAGAGCAGTGATCTCCAGCTCGCCACGCTCCGAGGGCCTGACCTGCTGAGCCTTCCCGCTGACGCCGGCAGGGTAGAAGTAAAGGCCTGTGACGGCGTAATTGCTCTTAGGGGCAGCCGGCTTCTCCTCGATAGAAACGGCATTGCCGTCGCTGTCGAACTCCACCACGCCGAAGCGCTCGGGGTCCGGGACGTAATAGCCGAAGACGGTCGCACGCCTTCCGGAAGCAGCGTCCTCTGCGGCCTGCTTCAGGATCGAGCTAAAGCCGCTGCCGTAGAAGATGTTGTCCCCTAAGATCATGGCACAGGGGGCCTCGCCGATGAAGTCCTTCCCGATGAGGAAGGCCTGAGCAAGGCCGTCCGGAGAGGGCTGGACCTCATAGCTGAGCTTGATCCCGTACTGCTCACCGTCGCCGAAGAGCCTGCGGAAATTCGGCAGGTCCGTAGGGGTCGAGATGATCAGTATGTCCCTGATCCCGGCCAGCATGAGAGTCGACAAGGGGTAGAAGATCAGAGGCTTGTCGTAGACCGGCATGAGCTGCTTCGACGTCACCAGCGTCAGGGGATACAGCCTCGTGCCGGAGCCTCCTGCAAGAATGATCCCTTTCATGAGAGCCTCCTTATTTCAGTATAGACCCGTGGATGGCGAAGTGCTTGGGTATGCCATGCTCTCGGATCAGGTTAAGGTCTCCCTGTATGAGGGGGAGGAAGTAGTTCAGGGCGAACCTTCGGATATTGTTGCCGGCGGAATTTATGTATTTCTTGGGCAGGAATTTTTCCTTGTTGGCCACCTGAGAAGCGTCTGCTGTCTCGATAGTCACGGTGTAGGGTATGTCCTCGATCCGGCGGAACACCATGACCTTTCCGGTCTGGCCGGAAAGGGCGCAGCGGACTCCCGCAGCTCCGATCGCCTCGGCCTCGTCGATGTCAGTCTTCGAGCCAAGGTGTGACGAGCAGCGCTGCATGACGTTGAGCTCGATAGAGCGCACCTTGCAGCCGATCTCGGTCCGGACAACGTCCTCCAGATACTTTCCGATGCCTGAGAGGTACTTGTGACCAAAGTTGTCCACCAGCCCGGACTGGACTCCCTCAGGGACCTCGATCCCCTCGGAAACGGCGATGATCACGGCCTTGTGCTTGCTCATCTCCTGCCTTACGTCGGAGAGGAAACGCTCCAGCGAGAACTCCACCTCCGGGACGTACACAAGGTGAGGAGCAGTTTCTCCTATGGCGTGAAGGACGGCGCTGGAGGCCGTCAGCCAGCCGGCGTGCCTGCCCATGATCTCCACGATCGTGACGGAGGGTATGCTGTAAACGATGCTGTCCCGGGTGATCTCCTGCATGGTGGTAGCAACGTACTTTGCCGCCGAGCCAAAT
>JAFUAO010000014.1 GCA_017460665.1 Ruminococcus sp. | reverse complement strand
GGATAGTCAAAAGCCGGCGGGGTGGGGTGTGAGGGAAAAGAGAGTGCAGAGAGGAAAACCGAAGAGAGGGGAGGGCCGACGGCTTTTGTACCAGTTTTTTGTTAAAGCCCTCCCCTCCGGAGGTGTTCCTCTTTGCCCACCAATGCCGCCCGGCTAGAGCCGGGCGGTGAAGCCTTACGCACATGAAAACGGCCGAAGGAGGCCGGGCGAACGATGTTCGCCCCTACAATTTGTTTCCGGAGATCCGATCGATCAGCCGGGAGGCCGAGGGCGGCCTCCCCTACAGAGTTCCCAGAAGTCACGGACGGCCAATGGCCGTCCCTACTAAGCACTAAAAACTTATAACTTGGAACTCCCAAAGAAAAATATTGCTTTTTTTGAAATAGTGTGGTATAATGTCTTCGTATGAGATAAAAAGCCCAGCGCCGGGGATCTATCCGCAGCCTGCTCAGCCGCAGCAGCTTCGGACCGCCGGCCGTCGGCTCTATGCGGCAGATCGGAGTAGAACAGAATGCCTAATCAGAAAATAAGCAAGGAAAAAAGCATAAAACGCACAAGGACTGCGGTGGAGCTCATCATCTGTCTGGTGCTGCTGGCCGCAGGAGGCTTCCTCATCAAGGGCGCCGTGGGCCGCTCAAAGCCCGTTGGCCGCTCAGACCATGAGGCCAGCGACATCGAGGTGGACATCCCGGTCCCGGAGGAGACCACCGACCCAAATATGCTCCTGTACACCTCGGTCAGCGTTCCCACCAAGGATAAATTCTACGGCGACCTGATCCTGGTCAACAACGACCACCAGTACTTCCACACCGGCGAGGAGGACCTGGTCAGCATCAACGAGCTCAACGACGAGCAGGGGATCACCTTCTTCACCGCCGTTGACTATGATTACACTATCCTCCGTCAGGTATATCAGCCCATGGTGGACCTGATCACGGACTATTACAACAAGTATTTCGACGATACTCTCATAATCTACGGCTCCTATAGGACCACCGAGTTCCAGCAGTCCCTCTACGACGACGATCTGGCTCAGACCGGTCAGAGCGAGTCCACGAGAGTCGCCAAGGCCGGCTTCAGCGAGCACGAAACAGGCTTGGCCTTCGACTTCAGCGAGACCGTTGACTATGACTATACCGGCGAGGGCGATGAGGCCTGGATCAACGAGAACTGCTATAAATACGGATTTATCGAGAGATATAAGGAGGGCAAGTCCGACCTTACCTATATCCAGCCCGAGCCCTGGCACTTCCGCTATGTGGGGATCCCCCATGCCTGCTATATCACAAGGAGCGGCATCTGCCTTGAGGAGTACATCGACCTGCTCAGGACCAGCTACCCCTATGAGGGCGAGCACCTTAGCTTCTCGGACGACTCAGGCAGCAGCTATGAGGTCTACTTCGTGGCCTCGGACGACGGCGCCGATACCACCAGCGTGCCTGTGCCCTCCGGCTTCAAATACGACATCTCAGGAAACAACATCGACGGATTTATCGTGACTGTATATAAGGACGTCCCCGAGACCGCCCAGCCCACGGCTCCTGCACAGGAGACCACTGAGGACGGCGAGACCGAAGGCTCTGAGGACGAGGCTGCTCAGTGAGCAGACAGCATATCACCGATAAGTAGGGGAGGTCCCGGAAAAGGGCCTCCCCTGTTCTGAGTATTGATGAAAGGGCGTGTGGCGAGTGAAGAATTTTTTCCGGTCGATGGGCGTTTTTCTCAGGGCCATGCCCCATTTCCTGCTGTTCGAGGTGCTGTTCAGGCTCCTGCTGCTGGCGGTGGGAGCTCCCATGCTGGCAGGGATCATCAAGATCACCATGAAGGCCTCCCACATCAAATACCTCTCGGACGAGCACCTGATCGTCTATCTGAAGCACCCGGTCACGATCCTGGCGCTGGTACTGCTCCTGTTCATCGTGGCGCTGTTCTCATTTGTGGAGCTCTCGGCACTGGCCGCCTGCTTCTCCTGCTTTGCGAAAAAACAGCGCATGACCGCCGCAGGTATGCTCCGCACCGGTATCGGCACCTTCGGGAAGGCCTTCCGCAGGACCGGCGTGCTGAGATTTCTGCTGTTCATGCTGTTCATGCCGCTGGCCCAGTTCACCCTTTCGTCGGGAGTCTTCATGGCGCCCATGCTCCCTGTGCTGAGAAGGGCCCTCATCGGACTTAGCAGCACCACCACTATGGCAATATATGTGGCGGTCCAGATCGTCTTCGTGCTGCTGATCGCCACGGAGAGCTACAGCCTGCACTTCCTCGTCCTCACCGGCTCTACCTTCCCGGAGAGCGTCAAGAAGAGCCGGAGGCTCCTTAGGGGAAAGAGGCTGAAAATGGCCCTCGCCCTCCTGCTTTGGAGCCTTTTCATCGTGGCTGCCGTGGCAGCGGCGGTCTTCGGCATCAGCTTCCTGATCGTGCTGTTCAAAAAGGGAGTCTCACGCCCCCATAAGGCCCTTGTCTCGGCGCTGAGGATCCTCCGATATGCCGGACAGATCTTCGTGGCGGCCTCATCGTTCCTCTCTGCACCGGCCGTTATGTGCTGGCTGACGGGAAGGTTCTTCGCAGACACCGAGGGCTCGGAAAAGCTGGTCCTGCCGGCGGAGAAGAGCAGCTTCGGCTTCTCAAAGCCCACAAGGATCTTGATCGTTTCTCTTGTGGCAGCCGTGAGCCTGCTGCTGAACCTTTCCTACCTCAGATCCCTGTATAAGGGGAACATCAACCTGAACGTGGGGATCCTCAGCCGCACCCAGATCACTGCCCACAGGGGCTTCTCCAAGGTCGCCCCGGAGAACACTCTCTACGCCTTTGAAGCTGCCCTTGACAGCGGCGCAGACTATATCGAGCTGGACGTGCAGCTCACTAAGGACAAGCAGCTGGTGGTCTTCCACGACTCAACGATCGACCGTGTCACCGACCGGAAGGGCAAGCTCAGCGACTACACCTACGCAGAGCTCCAGTATATCTCGGTGGGCGAGTGGTTCAAGGGCGGAGACTTCGCCGATGCCAGGGTACCCCTTCTGTCGGACGTGCTGGACCTGGTGGGGAACGATATAATGCTGAATATCGAGATCAAGAGCCACGGCGACATGAAGGAGACCGTCCGCCAGACCGTTGAGCTGATCCAGCAGTACGAGATCGAGGACTCCTGCTATGTGACCTCCTTCTCCTATGCGGCGCTGAAGCAGGTCAAGAGTCTTGACCCGAGCATAAAGACCGGCCTGATAGCGAACGTTGCCACGACCACCGCCATGACACAGCTAAAATACATCGACGCTATGAGCATGAACTACATCTTCGTCAACCAGACCGTGGTCAATGCTGCCCATCAGAGCGGCAAGCGGATCTTCGTGTGGACCGTAGACCGGAAGGGCGATATGCAGCAGATGATCGCTCTGGGCGTTGACAATATCATAACCAACCGCCCCGATCAGGTGGCGGAGCTGGTGTACTCACGGAGCCTCAGCGACGTCGTACTGACGATACTGAAGGCGGTATTCGGGACGTAAAAAAGGGACTGCTCACGCAGTCCCTTTTTCAATTCATAATTCATAATGCATAATTCATAATTATACCCCTCCGCCCCTTCGGGGCACCTCCCCTTTCAGGGGAGGCTTTTTGTAGGGGCGCACATTGTGCGCCCGGCCCTTTTTGTATGACCACCGGGCGAACGATGTTCGCCCCTACAAATTTCGCCGGTACATTGTCGCAAACCACCGGGCGGACTGCTATGCATATAGCTGCGAAGTCCAGATCAAAGATCTGGTACGCAGCTTAACACGGGTCCGCCCCTACAATTTTTTCCCGGAGATCCGATCGATCGGCCTGGAGGCCGAGGGCGGCCTCCCCTACATTTTTTCGTGAGGCACGGACGGCCAGCGGCCTCCCCTCCACAAAACAAAGGCCCCCTGTGTTGTGAGATACACAGGGGGCAAATTTTATTAAATTAAGGCGGATCAGTCAGCAGCATTCAGCTTCTTAGCGAGCTGAGCCTTCTTTCTTGCAGCCTTGTTCTTGTGCATAAGACCCTTAGCGCAAGCCTGATCTACTCTCTTGATAGCAGCTCTTACAGCCTCTGTCTTGTTCTCAGCACCTGTAGCAACAGCTACGTCAGCCTTCTTGAGAACTGTCTTGAGGTTAGACTTTCTTGCCTTGTTGGCAGCAGCCTTAGTCGCATTGACCTTAACTCTCTTCTTTGCAGACTTGATATTCGGCATTCATTACACCTCCTTGATAAGCGTACGCATAAACGCCCACGCCTTGCAGATAATAGGCACGGAAGACGTGCCCGACAGCTGCAACGCACAGCTGTCATACTGAGACAATGATAATTATAACATTTTTCCCTGATTTTTTCAATAGGCAAATGTTTAGATCATCGCCGTTTTTTCCACACACAGATCAAGCATTATGCACAAGGAGGAGCCATGGATCTGCGAACAGACCTTGCATTAGAGCAATTTTCCGCCGACGATCTGCCGGAGGGAGTCACCTGCACGACCCGGGAGGGCGTCTTTCGGGTGACTGAGATAAACATCGACAGCGACCGTCTCCGGCCGGTCATGGGGAAGGGAAAGGGCCGGTATATCACTCTCGAAGGGGGGAATTTGAGCCGGTTCTCCGACGATTACGAGGACATGGCCATCGAGCTGGCGGAGGAGCTAGGGCGGCTGATCCCGCAGGGGCCTGTGCTGGTTGTGGGGCTTGGGAACACCGACATAACTCCTGATGCTCTGGGGCCGATGACGGCGTCGAAGGTGCTGGCCACACGGCACCTACAGGACGAGCTGGATCCCGGCGAGGAGGAGCTTTTGACATCTCTGCGGAGGGTGAGCACCCTTGCGGCGGGAGTCCTGGGACAGACCGGGATCGAGTCGGCGGAGCTGATACGGGCGGTCTGCCGGGAGACAGAGCCGGCGGCGATCGTGGCGGTGGACGCACTGGCCTGCTCGGACATCAGCCGCCTTGGTACGACGGTACAGCTCAGCGACGCCGGGATCTCGCCGGGAAGCGGTGTTGCGAACGCCCGGAAGGAGCTCAGCTCCGCCCTTTACGGGATACCTGTGATCGCCGTGGGAGTCCCCACGGTGGTGGATATGCACACGATCGTCCGCAGCTACACCGGCGCCGAGCCCTCCAGCGCTCTGCCGAATATGCTGGTAACTCCCCGGGACATCGACCGCCTGACCGAGCGAGCCTCACAGCTCCTAGCCTTCGGGATAGACCTTGCGCTGCACCCTGCCCTGACCTTCGACGACGTCAGAGGGCTGTTCTAAGGGGAAAATAGTGCTATTTACGGACAATATTGCGCCGTTAAAATGCACAAGATCCGGGAGCAAATTTGTACAGAACGGAGAATATTCAAAAAATGGTCACAAATTACCGCATTGTAATCTTTGTGTAACCCATTTGTAACCTAATTTCAAGGAAAACCCTGTATAATGAAGTCATGGGCGATTTATAGGCTATATTATTATAACCTAATGAAAGAAGTGTGGTAACATGAATATCAACAAGATCAAAGCCGGGATCATCGGCGGCGCTATGACAGTAGCCACCGTTCTCGGTCCATTCTCAGCGGCTGTTCCCTCTATCACAGCCGACGCTGCCGGCGGCGGCGACGATTACGCAAGGCTCCTCCAGTATTCGCTCTACTTCTACGACGCAAATATGTGCGGCGATAAGGTAGACGAGCGCGGCGGTATGTCCTGGCGCAGCGACTGTCATACTCAGGACGCTGTACTGGGCGGCTTCCACGATGCCGGCGACCATGTAAAGTTCGGCCTTCCGGGAGGCTATGCTGCTTCCGTTCTGGGCTGGAGCTACTATGAGTTCAAGGACGCTTATACGGGCACAGGCCTCGATTCACACCTCAAGACACTGACCGACCACTTCTGCGAGTTCTTCAGGGCCTCCACTACCCTCTCCGGAGACTCTGTCAGCAGCTTCGTTTATCAGGTGGGCGACGGTGACGCAGACCACGGCTACTGGGGTCCCCCTGAGAAGCAGGACGCCTCCAGCAGAAAGATCTTCTCGACCACCAACAGCGCCAGCGACATCGCTGCTGAGTACGCTGCTGCTCTGGCTGCTAACTATGTGAACTTCGGCAACGCAGACGACCTGAAGTATGCTAAGGCTCTGTTCAACTTCTCAACAAAGAACAACTCCTTCGCTGCTGAGGGCACCAGCGGTTTCTACTACGATGCTCAGTGGGCGAGCTACAAGGACGATCAGGCTTGGGCGGCTGCTTGGCTGTACCTGGCTACTAAGGATAATACCTATAAGAGCTTCCTGGACGGAGTGATGAGCTCAGAGTTCCAGTGGGGCATCTACAACTGCATGGGCTGGAACAACGCCGAGATGGGCGCTGCCTGCCTCCAGGCAGAGATCGAAGGCGACTGGAGCAAGGTAACTGACTGCATCGGCCGTAAGGGCGGCGGAAGCAACAGCTACTTCTTCGACCAGAAGTGGGGCAGCGCAAGATATAACTGCTCAGCTCAGATGGCTGCTCTCGTTGCTTCTAAGCACAATGCAGGCAATTACTATGACTGGGCTAAGGGCCAGATGGACTACATCCTCGGAAACAAGGGCGTTGGCGGCGCTTCCGCTGTTTGCTTCGTAACAGGCTTCGCTGACAACTCCGCTAAGAACGCTCACCACAGAGCAGCCTCCGGCTATCAGAGCGCTCAGGAGATGAGCGGCCAGACAGGCTACTCCAGCAACGGCCACGTTCTCATCGGCGCACTCGTTGGCGGACCTACAAGCGAAAACGGCGAGTACAACGACTCTATCCAGGACTACACCGCAAACGAGGTAGCTCTGGACTACAATGCCGGACTGGTCGGCGCAGCAGCCGGTCTGTACTCTAAGTATAAGACAGGCAAGGTCGTTGATTCTTCCACTATCCCCGGCGTAAAGGGCGGAACTGTCATCGTTGATCCCACTCAGCCTGCTGTAACTACTGCAAAGTCTGACGATCCGATCGTTACTACTCAGGCTCCTGTTACAACTAAGGCTCCCGACGGCACAGGCCAGCGTGTAGAGGCCGCTATCGGAACAGACGGCGGCTATCCTTCATTCGATCCTAAGGGCGCTGACTATGCAGAGGTCGTTCTCAGCGGTCTTCCTTCAAATCAGAGCGGCTTCAACGGCGGACTTGGCTACACAGGCGCTTCCGGCTGGACCACCGACAGGTTCGAGTTCAGCTCAGACGGCAGCGGTAAGGCAACTGTAAAGCTGGACCTGGCAGACGCTAAGAACGCAAACAGCGCTCAGATCCAGATCTGGTGGCCTCAGGAGGGCACTAAGGTAGACAGCGTTACTCTGATCTACAACAGCGCAGTTACTCCTACGACTCCTGTAGTTACGACTGCTGCTCCTGTTGTCACAACAGCAGCCCCTAAGCCTACCAGCATCCCCGACGTCACTGTGAACTTCGGCGATGCTAACTGCAACGGCGAGGTGAACCTCAGCGATGCTGTGGCTATCCTCCAGTACGTTGCTCTTCCTGCGAAGTATCCGCTGACAGCACAGGGCCTGCTCAATGCAGACGTTGTTGACAACGGCACCAGCGGTGTTAACGGTACAGACGGACTTGCTATACAGATGGTGGATGCAAAGCTGATCTCAACATCTGAATTCCCCATTACTAATTCAAGGCTCCAAGAGCTGGCAAAATAAGCATCGAAGGGAACGCTCCGGCGTTCCCTTTTTGCGTCGCCAAAGGCGACGGCTTTGTAGGGGCGCACATCGTGCGCCCGTGCCTTCCAGAAAAATGTAGGGACGGCCATTGGCCGTCCGTGCGCTATATACGTTGTGTAGGGGAGGCCGCCCTCGGCCTCCCGGTCGTGACCGAAAAATGTAGGGGCGAACATCGTTCGCCCGTGCCTTTTGTGAAATGCCCGGTCTCCTTCGACCGTTTTCATGTGCAGATCAGCCCACCGCCCGGCGAAGGCCGGGCGGCACTGGAGG
>JAFUAO010000013.1 GCA_017460665.1 Ruminococcus sp. | reverse complement strand
TACAAAGCGGCTCGGTAGTTCTGAAAAGCCCACTCCCACTTCATTTGAGAAAAAGCTTGCAGAACTTGGCATAAAACACAAGCTCATAAAACCATACACTCCTCGTCATAACGGCAAAGTTGAACGTTCTCACCGAAAGGACAACGAGTATTTCTATGCTACTCATACATTCTATTCCTTCGATGACTTCAAGAAGCAATTAGCTGTTCACAGCAGAAAATACAACAATTTCCCTATGCGTCCACTTAACTGGAAGTCTCCTTCCGATCACATCAAAGCTTTCCTTAAATCAGGTCAAGTTTTTTGATTTAATTTGTCTCACATCATTGACAAACCAACATCCGGGGAATTTTTCGCAAAATGCTGTGTCAGGCCGGGCTGGGACGGGCCGGTGTGTTGACAAAACGTCATGAGGGTGCTATAATTGTTGCCGAGACAGGACTAAAACAGAGGAAAAGACAGTGATCATATGGGAAAAAACAAGAACTATAAATACGACGACAGCTTAGATGTGGCGATGGGCTCTCCGCCCTCTCTTAAGGCGAAGATCATCTGTCTGGCGATGGTGGCGGTACTTGCCCTCATCTCGTTTATCGCCGGAAAAATCGAGATGTCCGTCTACAATGACAAGACGGCGAGCAGCACCTCACAGGTCACCGGCGTCGTGGTCAATAAGGGCCAGGGCATGATCTACCACGCCGATCCTGTGGAAACGAAATACCTTATCAATGGCAGCAGAAAGCAGCACTGGATCCATATACAAGCGGAGACCGACGGCGTTTTCAAGACAAAGGACATCTATGCCAAGCTGGGCGGAGAGCAAAAGGGCGAGACTGTGATCATCTGCTACGACCCCAACGACCCTACGGGGTACTACATCGGCAGCAGGATCGAGAACTATAAGACGACCGGTGTGGTGCTGTATGTATTGAGCGGACTGCTGGTGCTGGGACTGCTGCTCCTGGCGTGGGCGATGTTCAGGAAAAAGCCTGTTCCTCCGGCGGACGACAGGAAGTATTACGAGAGCCCATTCGGGAAATTCATTTTTGTGGACAAGGGCGATCACGGCTACGAATGCGATGTGAAGTGGCCCGGCAATGACGAGCTCACGGTGTATTTCGACACTGACGGCCTTGAGACCGACCAGCCGGGGGAGTGCCTTGCAAGGCTGAGCAGATACCTTTCCGACAAGAAGCGCACCGACAGCGATGTGAAAAGGCGGATAGCCGGCTATTTCATGGGCAAGTCTGCCTTGATCAGCGAGGATGCTTCTGAGGAGGCTCTCATCGAGAAAATGGAGCTTTTCCACATCGGCTCCTACAGGAACGGCGAGGTCCGGTCCAGCATCGACACAGTCTCAGGGATCTACGCTGACGATATAATGCTGGTCTGCAAGTCCGGCGGCGGGAGGGAGATCCGCTGGTCTGCCCGAAACGATACCGGCGAGTATCAAAGCTATGCTGAGGAACTGAAATGATAAGAGCCCCGGAGACAGGTCCGGGGCTCATTTTACAGCTTTAGGCTTTAGTCACCGAAGGAAACTCCGATGTCTCTTGCGGCGATCACAAGGTGGTCCTCAGTATCGACGAACTTGGTCTTTCCGGCGATGTCCTCCAGCTTGTTGGAGGTTATCTTGTTGCCGATCTTGGCAACTGTCCTGCCGTATTTCTCCTTGGAGATCATGTAAGCGGCATGGACGCCGAACTGTGTTGAGAGCACTCTGTCGTAGGCGCTGGGAGCTCCGCCCCTGAGCATATGTCCGGGAACGCAGACCCTTGCCTCCATGCCAGTGTTGGCCTGGATCTGGGCAGCGATACGGCTGGTGGCAGTGATGATACCGGCCTCAGCACGCTTCTTGGCACGCTCCTTCTTCTTCATCTTAGCCTCGTTCACGTCGAAGGCTCCCTCAGCGACAGCCAGGATCGAGAAGGTCTTGCCCGAGGCGCTCCTTGCCATGACAGCGTCGCAGACCTTGTCGATGTCATAGGGGATCTCAGGGATGATGATGATGTCAGCACCGCCTGCGATACCGGCATTGAGGGTGAGCCAGCCGGCCTTGTTGCCCATGATCTCGCAAACGAGGATACGGGAGTGGCTCGCAGCAGTGGTGTGAAGGCGGTCGATGACGTCAGTTGCGATGTCAACAGCCGTATGGAAGCCGAATGTCACGTCGGTGCCGAAAATATCGTTGTCGATCGTCTTAGGCAGACCGATAACGTTCAGTCCCTCGTCTGACAGCAGCTTCGAGGTCTTGTGGGTGCCGTTGCCGCCGAGGGTCAGCAGGCAGTCCAGCTTCTGCTTCTTGTAGGTCTCCTTCATGTTCTTGACCTTGTCCACGTTGTCCTCGCCGATGACCTGCATCATCTTGAAGGGCTGGCGCTTGGTGCCGAAGATCGTTCCGCCCTGGGTGAGGATCCCCGAGAAGGCAGAGGGAGACATATCCTTGCAGAGATTGTTGATGAGCCCGTAATAGCCGTTGGAAATGCCGACTATCTCGATGTTGTCCTCGCCGAAGCGCTCATAGCAGGCCTTTGCCACGCCTCTGATCGTAGCGTTGAGTCCGGGGCAGTCGCCGCCGCTGGTGAGGATACCGATCCTTCTTTTCATGATAAATACCTCCGTTAATATTATGATAAATAATGAAATGCGTTGTTATCTGCCGAAGCTGCGGACGTTCTCTTCGATGAAGCGCTGCATCTGGTCGGCGGGCATGGGCTTACCGTAGAGATAGCCCTGACCGAGGTCGCACTCTGCCCGGCGGAGGATCTCCTCCTGCTGGGGATTTTCGATGCCCTCGGCGATAGTCCCGATCCGCTTGGACCGAGCGATCCTGATCACAGAGGAAACGATCTCATAGGCGATCGTGTCGTTCTGTATATTGGTGATGAACGAGCGGTCCAGCTTCAGCAGGGTGATGGGCAGGATCTGCAAATAGCTCAGTGAGGAGTAGCCTGTCCCGAAGTCGTCCATTGCCAGCTTCACGCCCAGCTCCCTGAGCTTGTTCATCTGAGCGACGGCGAAATCTATATCGCTCAGGGCGATAGTCTCGGTGAGCTCCACCTCCAGCCATTCCGGCTGTAGGTCGCCAGCCTTGGCGAGGGCGTCACGGACCTTGTCGGCAAGGTCGCTCTGATAGAAGTCTGTCGAGGTGAAGTTTATTGACATGACGATGCTGGGGAGGCCCATGCGCTGCCATTCCTTGTTCTGGCGGCAGCCCTCGTTGAGGACGAATTCGCTGATCCTTCCGATCAGGTGGCTGCTTTCGGCGATAGGCACGAAGGCGTCGGGCTTGATGATCGTGCCGTCGGGCTTGATCCAGCGGATAAGGGCCTCCACGCCCACGATCCGGCCGGTGTTCAGGTCGATCTTCGGCTGGTAGAAGAGCCTCAGCTCGTCGTTGTCGATAGCCAGCGCAAGGGATTTCTCCAGCTCGGTGCTGCCGATTATGGAGTCGTGCATACTTGGCTCATAGGCGCAGATGCTGCCCTGAGAGCTGCTGGCGGATTTCAGGGCGAACTCAGCGTGCTCCAGCACATCGAGGAAGGATCCGCCGTCGCCGGGCATCCTTGAATAGCCGGCCGAGCAGCTCAGGTTGAGGGGAGAAAGGTCCCCGACAGCAAGCTGAGCAAGGCCTAGCTGGATCTTCTTGACGGTGTCCGCAGGCTCGGCCTCGTCGATGCCGTTGTCACGGAGGAGCAGGGCGAAATTATCTCCGCTTATACGGGCAGCGAAGCCGCCGTCCCGGGTGAATTCACAGATCAGGTGAGCGAAGTCTCTGAGGATCTTGTTGCCGTTGTCATAGCCGCAGGTATCGTTGATGATATGGAACCTGTCGATGTCCAGCACCACGATCCAGTAGGAATAGCCCTTGCTCTGGCACAGGGCGAAGCGCTCCTCGCCCTCGGTCATGAGCTTGTTCCTGTTGGGTATGTCAGTGACCTCGTCGTTGTAGGCCAGCCGCTCGATGAGCACGTCCTTTTCGTGGTCCTCGTCGATGTCCATGAGGGCGCCGCCGAAGAGGGGCTTGGTGTTGTCGGTGGCCTTTATGGACTTATATCGGAAGGAATACCAGCGGTAGCCGCCCTTTGCGGAGCGGATCTGCATCTCCAGAGAGCGTACCTCCTCGCTGTCGTCGGTGGAGCGCAGGGCCTTGTCGAACTGAGGCCTGTCCACCGGGTGGATCAGTGAGCGGAACTCCGACACGTCTATGGAGCTGCTGGAAAGTCCGAACATACGCACTGTCTCTGAGGAGGCAGCGTACTTTTTCCTGTCAGAGCTCATGATAACGCCGATCTCCGCCAGCTCCATGGAGGAGTTGAAGAAGTCGTTGGCGCTGGCCAGATTGACCTTCATTTTTTTCAGCTCGGTCATGTTGAACCCGGCGCTGAGGTAGGCGGCACGCTTCTTGACCTTTCGGATCACCGATGTGGACCAGGCGATCGTTGCGGTCTTCCCGGAGGCGTCCTTGAAGGATGTCTCGAAGGAGGTAGCGCCCACCATTTTCTCCAAAACGTCGCTGCTGTCGTCGGTCACGCCGAAGGCACGGAGAACGTCGGCCTTCTCGATAGTTTTCTTCAGGGGTATGCCCATGAGCTCCCTCATGCGCTTGTTCATGTAGAGGAAGTTGAAATCGTTGGACCAGAGCACGATCTCGGTGTTCAGGTCGTCGGTCATGGACGTGAAATTATCGGCGTCGATAGTGGACTTGTGCTTTCTGTAAACCAGCAGGGCACTGTAAACGGCCACGGTCAGGAGGGAGACAGTGATGATGTAGATTATGATCGCCGCAATAGCGTGCTCGGGCCTATAGTAGGCGTAGGTGACCACGAGAGCAGTGGCGGCCAGAATAACGATAGCGGCAGCCAGCGGATTGCGGTATTTCATGCCGGGCTCCTCCTTTCCTCATGAAAATGGGCATAACTTGCCTATACAGCTACATTATAGCAAATTTAACTGAAATTGTCAATCATTATTTTGCGCAGACCTAACAAAATTTATAGATCTGCCCGAAATTTACAGCGGATCATCACAGCCCTTCCACTTTTTCGTGGCAAAATAATACCGTCAGGAGAAAAAATTCCCTGTCCCTTATTGCAATAACGAGCGTTTTATGCTAAAATAAGTGTAATGAGAATTGAACGGAGGTAGCTTATGGCACATATTCTTATCGTTGACGACGAGGTCAATATCCGAAAGGTCGTCAGAGAGTACGCTGAGTTTGAAGGATACGAGGTGACTGAGGCCGAAAACGGCATGGAGGCCGTGAACCTCTGCCACAGCAACGACTATGACCTGATCATCATGGACGTCATGATGCCCCGTCTTGACGGCTATTCCGCCTGCAAGGAGATCCATAAGAGCAAGAATATCCCCGTTATCATGCTCTCCGCAAGAGGCGAGGAGTACGACAAGCTCTTTGGCTTCGAGATAGGCGTGGACGACTATGTGGTCAAGCCCTTCTCCCCGAAGGAGCTCATGGCCAGAGTCAAGGTGGTCCTGAAGAGGAGCGCCGCTTCTGCTGAGGCCGCCCAGCCCGACAGGTATACCTTCGAGGGGCTGGAGGTGGACATCTCCGGCAGAGAGGTCTATGTCAACGGGCAGAAGGCCTCTATGACCCCCAAGGAGTACGACCTGCTCTTCTACCTGGTACGCAACAAGAACATCGCCCTGACCAGGGACAAGCTCCTGGAGGAGGTCTGGGGCTATGATTTCTTCGGAGACGACAGAACGGTGGACACTCACATCAAGATGCTCAGGAACAGCCTCGGCGAGTACAGAAAGTTCATCGTTACCCTGAGAGGGATGGGATATAAGTTTGAAGCCAACTAAAAAACTGAGGGGGATGTTCTCAAGGATCCCGCTGAAGGTGACCATTTGGCTCTATTTCATGGCCTTCACTATCATGGTGTTCCTGCTTTTGTGGCTGTTCCAGATCCTCTTCCTTGAGAAATACTATCAGCGTGTCAAGGTAAGGGACGTCAGCCGCCTGGCTGAGCGGGTGGTGACGGCCTATCAGGAGGACGACAGCGACGTCCTCAAGAGCTCGCTGACCCAGATCGCTATCGACAACGACCTGTGTATCGAGATCCTTGACCGCTACGGAAGGTCACTGTATACCCGTGACGTGTTAGGCGATTGCCTGATACACGGTCACGAGAACAGCACATACATCTATATAAGCGAGATCGCTGACAACGGCGGAGTGATCAGGCGGAAGGAGCGCAACCCCAGAGGCAGCTACAGTATGCTGATCTATGGCTGCGAGCTCACCGGGAACGGCGTCCTGAGCCGGCCGGACGGCTATCTGCTGCTGAATACGGTGCTGGAGCCCGTGGGATCGACGGTGTCGATCATCAAGCACCAGCTCATGCTCATAACCGCCATACTGATCGTGCTGGCCTTCTTCGTGTCGCTCTATGTGTCCAAACGGATCGCAAGGCCTATCGACCGGATCACTCTTTCGGCGGAGAAGCTGGCAAGAGGGGACTTCACTACCAAGTTCGACGGAAGGGGCTACCTTGAGGCCAAGCAGCTTGCAGATACCCTGACCTACGCCGAAAACGAGCTGTCACGGGTGGACACCATGCAGAGGGACCTTATCGCCAATGTCTCCCACGACCTGAGGACGCCGCTGACCATGCTGAAGGCCTATGCGGAGATGATCCGGGACCTTTCCGGCGATGACCCGGTAAAGCGCAACGAGCACCTTGAGATCATCATCAACGAGACCGACCGGCTCTCCCTCATGGTCAACGACATACTTGACCTGTCCAAGCTGGAGAGCGGCCGGCAGAAGCTGGAGCCCTCAGAGTTCCTGATCGGGGCGAAGCTCAGCGAGATAATCGGCCGATTTAAGGGCATTTCCGAGAAAATGGGCTATCATATCCACTTCACGCCGGACCGGGAAAAGCTGGTGCGCTGTGACGTGGTGAAGATCGAGCAGGTGATCTACAACCTGATCAACAACGCTATCAACTATACCGGCGCCGACAAGCAGGTCTACGTCCGTCAGATCAATGCTCCCGAGGGCATCGTGATCGAGGTGGAGGACACCGGCGACGGCATCGAGGAGGACAAGATCAAGCTGATCTTCGACAAGTATTACCGCTCAGAGAACCACAAGCGTGAGGTGGTGGGGACGGGACTGGGCCTTTCGATCGTGAAGGCAGTGCTGAAGCTCCACAATTACGACTACGGCGTCCGGAGCACGATCGGAAAGGGCTCAACGTTCTGGTTCCGGATAAACGGAAAAGATGTGCAGGATATACAAAATTCTGGAGAAAATGTTGATGAAGTTTAGCTATCAAAAGAGCCTATTTTTCACACAGATCTCACAATTGCCGGTTATAATAATTATGCTGAGGGAGAAGTCCCGAAGCTGATTTTCATGGTAATTTAATGTTTACCCCAACATTAAATTATTAAATCCCCAATAATCCCTATATCATGGCAGATGAGCTTCCTGAAAAGGAGGCTCATTTGTTTTATGCGGATATCCGGCTCAAAAGTGCCGAAAACTCACATTTCTATTGACATCAGTGAACAAATGATGTATAATATTCTCAGAATTTGTGAACAGTTCGTATGCACTGTTACGAAAAGAGAGGGAATTATTATGCTTAAACTTTTGAAAAGGACCTGTGCGGCCGCCGCTGCCGGCGCTCTGCTGGCCACAGGCGCTGCCTCCGCTGTCAGTGCGGCCCCGGCAAGCGCTGCTCCGGACGCCTATCACGACGACTGGCTCCACGTCAACGAGAACGCCGAGATCGTGGATATGTACGGCAACCCCGTCTGGATCACGGGCTGCAACTGGTTCGGCTACAACGTTGGCAGCCAGGTATTCGACGGCGTGTGGAGCATCAATATGCACCAGGCGCTCAACGAGATCGCTGACCACGGCTTCAACTTCCTGCGTGTACCCATGTCCACTCAGATCCTTTTGCAGTGGAAAAACAATGAGCCCGATCCGATCATCAAGATCAATGAGTGGAAGAACCCAGAGCTTACTGTCGAGGGCATTGAGGGCGGTACTCCTAAGTACAGCTTCGATATTTGGAACCAGGCTGTGGAGTGGTGCAGAGAGAACGGTATCAAGATAATGATGGACGTACACTGCGCTACGACCAATGCTGCCGGCCATAACTATGCGCTCTGGTATGACTCGAACTACAGCGAGGAGGACTGGCTGGATGCTCTTGCGTGGTTCGCTGACTACTACAAGGACGACGACACGATACTTGCTATCGACCTGAAAAATGAGCCTCACGGCAAGAAGGACGAGGGGATCTTTGCTAAATGGGACGGCTCCAGCGACGCAAATAACTGGCGCTATTCCGCAGAAAAAGGCGCTCAGGCCTGCCTTGAGAAGAACCCTAACTTACTGATCATGGTAGAGGGCATCGAGGTCTACCCTAAGTTTGAAAAAGGCTTTGACTGGGAGTCTGACTCCACCGATTATTCTCATTATGGTGACCCCGAATACCAGCCGTATCACGGCGCATGGTGGGGCGGAAACTTCCGTGGCGCAAGAGACTATCCCGTGGATCTCGGAAAATATCAGTCTCAGCTTGTGTATTCTCCCCACGATTACGGTCCGCTGGTATATGAGCAGACCTGGTTCCGTGACATCGACGACCCCACCGAGACCTTCACTAAGGACACCCTTATGGAGGACTATTGGTACGATACATGGGCTTTCCTTGCTGAGGAGAAGATCTCTCCGCTGCTCATGGGCGAGTGGGGCGGCTTCATTGATGCTGAGCACGATCCAACAGGCGAGAACAAACACTGGATGGAGGTGCTCCGTGACTACATGATCGAGAAGCGGATCCACCATACCTTCTGGTGCTTCAACGAAAATTCCAGCGACACAGGCGGCCTTATCGCAGGTGAGTGCAACTGGGAGCACTGGGACGAGGAGAAGTATGAGTTCGTGAAGCCCTCGCTCTGGCAGGACGAGAACGGACGGTTCATCAGCCTTGACCACACTATCCCTGTGGGTACCAACGGTATCACCCTCACCGAGTATTACAGCGGTGTGAAGCCTACAGATCCTCAGCCTACAACCGTGAAGCCTACCGATCCGGAGCCCTCGACTGCTCCGCTTACGGATCCTCAGACCACGTCCGGCTCAAAGGAGCTTTGGGGCGATGCGAACCTTGACGGAAAGATCGACCTGAGCGATACGGTGGCTATCCTTCAGTTTGCGGCTCTTCCGGCGAAATATCCCCTTACTGAACAGGGCGAGATCAACGCTGACGTTGTTGATAACGGCACCAGCGGAGTGAACGGAGTCGATGCTCTGGCGATCCAGATGGTGGACGCAAAGATCATCACGGCCGGCGAGCTGCCGATCTCCAAGACAGAACTTGACACAAGGAAATAGTTTGAAAAAGGGACTGCGTGAGCAGGCCCTTTTCAATTCCGAATTAGGAATTAGGAATTCGGAATTATACCCCTCCGCCCCTACACAAGAAAACGGAGGACACCGAGGGGCGTTCTCCGTTTATTTATGTGAGGATTTATTGTTTGTCCGGCCGAGGATATAATCAGTTGATACTCCGTAATAATCTGCCAATACAACGAGGTGACGGATCGGAAGCTCACGCTCGCCGGTCTCATATCTGGAATACTGAGGCTGTGTTGTGCCGAGCAGCTTGGCGATGTCCTTTTGCTGGAGATCCATGTCCTCTCGCAGGTCACGCAGACGTTGTAAATAATACACAATTATACCTCCGGTAATTTGTTTTTCTAAACAAATATTAGCATACTATTATGTGCAATGCTTGACAATATATCCAAATGGATATATAATTATTTTCGGAGGTGATCTTATGATCATTGGATTAGGTATTTGCTTTATATTTATTGGCGTGATCGCATTGATCAGTGCCGAGGATACTATCTCGCAGTTTCCGGCGCATGATCACCTCAGCGGCTTGTACGATAATTATGTGGCCGATTACCACAATGCTGTGATCTTGAGAAACGTTTCTATTGTTCTGATAATAACAGGTATACTATTGATCGTATTAGGTTATTTCATTTCAAAAGTCGAAAATAGACCTTTGCAGAAAGTGAGCGGAAAGAGCTGTGTCTGCTTAAAATGCGGTGCAATGGCCTCTGCAAAACAAAGATATTGCGATAATTGCGGAAATAATCTACTTGCTCAAAGGTCTCATGATACTGATGTCGGAGCAGTTTGCAGCCAATGCGGTATGCCGATAAAGGGCCGGTCAAATTTCTGCCCTCACTGCGGCTATGTTGTTTCAGATAAAAACGACTTGTAAATTTTCCCTTAACCCCTTGCAATTCCTCTGAGGATATGATATAATATTAACGATAGGGCGCAGGTGCCCTTCCAATGAAATTTCAGGAGGAATTCAATTATGTTAGTTTCAGCTACAGAAATGCTTCAGAAGGCAAGAGCAGGCAAGTACGCAGTTGGCCAGTTCAACATCAACAACCTTGAGTGGACAAAGGCTATCCTTCTCACAGCTCAGGAGCTTAACAGCCCCGTTATCCTCGGAGTTTCCGAGGGCGCAGGCAAGTACATGACAGGCTTTGAGACCGTTGCCGCTATGGTAAAGGCTATGGACGAGTCCCTCGGTATCACAGTTCCTGTTGCTCTCCACCTTGACCACGGCTCATATGAGGGCTGCTACAAGTGCATCAAGGCCGGCTTCACTTCTATCATGTTCGACGGCTCACACTTCCCGATCGACGAGAACGTTGCTAAGACCACTGAGCTGGTAAGCGCTGCTCATCACCTTGGCCTTTCCATCGAGGCAGAGGTAGGCGCTATCGGCGGCGAAGAGGACGGCGTTATCGGCAAGGGCGAGTGCGCAGATCCTGCTGAGTGCAAGCAGATCGCTGACCTGGGCGTTGATTTCCTGGCAGCAGGTATCGGCAATATCCACGGCGTTTATCCCGATAACTGGGAGGGCCTGAGCTTCGAGACCCTTGAGGCTATCAACAAGACAGTTGGCGAGATACCCCTCGTTCTCCACGGCGGTACAGGTATCCCTGACGACCAGATCACAAAGGCTATCTCTCTTGGCGTTGCTAAGATCAACGTCAACACAGAGTGTCAGCTCGTTTTCGCTGAGGCTACAAGAGGCTACATCGAGGCTGGCAAGGATCAGCAGGGCAAGGGCTTCGACCCCAGAAAGCTGCTGGCTCCTGGATTTGAGGCTATCAAGGCTAAGGTCAAGGAGAAGATGGAGCTCTTCGGAAGCGTGAACAAGGCATAATTTCCCTATAAAACAAGAGCCGCAGTTCCTCCGGCAGACGGAGGCTGCGGCTTTTATTCTTATAGATATAGGAGGGGGATCATGGAAGAAGAGAAAAAGAAGCGGCGATCTGTCCCTTGGGACATGATATTCATCATGATCCACGTTCTTGGCGCTCCGGTGATCTTCATAAGACTGTCTATGTACAGCGGGATCGCAGTACCGATGTGGTGCATTGGCCTGGGGATATTTATTGCAGCGGCAGTCATGCGATGCGTTTTGGCGGCGGTGGGGCTTGAGCAGAAGTCTAAGGAGAAAAAATGGCCGAGGGCTCTTCACTGGACAGCAAGGATCTTAGGAGCTCTGCTCATGGTGACGGCTTTCTTTCTTCCCAACAGGATAGGCCGGCATTTTGAGAAAGACCAGTTCATGTACAGCGCCAAGCGGTACGTCTACATCGAAGGCGTAAAGGACGGCAAGGACGCCAGGCTCCTGCCGGAGGAGCTCCCGGAGAACATCAGGGACTACTATTTCTCCACTGAGCCGGAAATGCCCATGGCCCAGGACTACCGGCCCTATGCCTGTCTGATTTTCTATGCGGACCAGGGGCAGCTCCGCAGCTTCGAGGCGAGGCTGTTCCAGATGAGCGGCTATGAGATCGCTGAGACAAAAATGCCGGAAGAAGCCGGAGCTGTGTGGAAACCTGAGGCTCTCCCCATGCACGTCTTTGACAAACTGCTGGACGGCGCAGGGATCGGCGAGGATCTGAGCGAGGCGGTGATCTATGTCTCCTCTGACGGGACCGGAGCTCTTCTCAACGAACGGACCGGACTTATCGTTATTTGGCAATGAAAAAAGCCTGAGAGTTTTCTCTCAGGCTTTTGTTTATTTCAGCTTTGCGACCAGCGCCTTGAAGGCGTCGCCACGTTCCTCGAAATTCTTGAAAATGCCGTAGCTTGCCGAAGCCGGAGACAGCACGCAGCTCTTCCCCTCGGGGGTGAGCTTAGCGGCCAGCTCCACGGCCTCCTCAAGGTGAGGGGCGTAGTGGGAGCGCTCGGCGGCGGAGGTGCCTTCCAGCATATGGAAGATCCGCTCTCCGGAGGTCTCCATGCAGATGATTTGGACGGGGAAGTCCTGCAAAAAGTCTACCAAAGGTGTATAGTCTATGCCCCGGTCCATGCCTCCCAGCAGGATCGTTCCCGGCTCGGGGACGCTCTTCAGCGCCTCGACCGCAGTCGCACAGGCGGTAGAGATCGAGTCGTCGTACCAGCGGATCCCACGGACCGTGTCCACGAACTCAAGGCGGTGAGCAAGGGGATCGAAGCTGCACAGCGCCCGTGTGAAGGCCACGTCGTCCACGCCCAGCTCCCGGCAGATATGGTAAGCGGCGGCGATGTTGTAGTGGTTGTGGATCCCCAGCAGTTTTATGCGGCTCTCGGGGATCTGGTATTCGTGGAAGTCCTCGTCGCTGATCAGGCCGTCCTTTACGAAGACGTCGGCGTAGGGGAATGTACTGGAGAGGGAGGTGACTCTCTGAGCAATATCGTCCGGAATTATCTCCATGCCGATCACCAGCTCGTCGCTGTAGATCTGGTGGAGGTAGATGTTTTTCTTTGCGGAATAGTACCGCTCCATGGTGCCGTAGTGGTCAAGGTGCTCCTCGTACAGGTTGAGGAATACGGCGTACTTCGGCGAAACGTTCATGTATTCGAGCTGATGGCAGCTCAGCTCGCAGACCACGATCGTGTCCTCGGAGATGTCCTCGGCGATGTCGAAGACCGGTATGCCGATGTTCCCGGCGAGCCTTGCGTCGAAGCCTGACTCTCGGAAAATGTGGTAGATCAGGGAAGAAGTGGTGCTCTTGCCCTTTGTGCCGGTTATGCCTACGATCTGGTCACGGAAGACCTGGAAGAAGACCTGGGTCTCGCTGGTGATCGTGCAGGAGAGCTCCTCCGGCTGCTTTTGGAGGACGATGCCTGGGCTCTTGAAAACAAGGTCGAAGTCGCTGAGGGAGTCCTGATAGGTCTCGCCGCAGATCAGCTCCACGTTCTCCGGGAGCTCCTCCTTGGCTCGGTCGATGTGGCTTAAGTCGGCTATAGCGATCGACTTCGGAGAGCAATATCGTGCTAAAATGCGGAATGTGCTCCGCCCCTCACGTCCAAATCCAAGGATACAGATCCTCTTGCCGGCGGTGTAGCCGCTGATGTACTGCGCAAAATCGTTCAAAGCAGTCGCTCCATTTCTTTATTCAGGATCGCCCGAAATCCCTCGGGCAGAAGGTTATTTTCGCTGAAATATCCGCAGCAGGCGGCATTTCGCTGGTCGAGTGTCTCCGGCACATAAAGTCCGGAGCTCTCGAAGTCCCTCATGAGCAGAGGCAGCTCCTGGCCGCTCTCCTTCATCTTCCTCAGGGCCAGCGACACCGCCAGCACCACCTCGTCGATGCTGCCGACGCACTCAAAGGGCTTGTGGAGGCTCCGGCCGGTGAGCTCATGGAAGTACGAGATCATGTCCGGGGCGTCCAAAAGGTCCTTCCCGAAGATCTGAGAGAGCTCCTCACGGCTGAGGAAGGGGGAGAGGATAAGGGCTACAAATAGGCATTTAGGGCAGTTGCCGCACCAGATGTCCGGCGAGACCTTGCTGCCTAGATTGCAGCTCCTGAACACCGGCAGATACTTCCGGTGGGAGGCGAACATCTTGGCGATCTGGAACTCCGCCAAGGGCCGCAGGAAGCTGAAATAGTACACGCCTGTGCCGAGGTATCTCTCCTCGTATTCGTGGAAGTCCCGCTCGAATTCAAAGCTCTTGGAGTACTGGTGGTTCACGTTCTGGCCGATGACGGTGCTCTCGTTGGCGCTGTCCTCATTGGAAAGGACCACATATTTGAGCCTGTTCATGTAGGCCGTGATCTCCGCAGAGAAGCCTACTATAGCGGAAAACGGCGTGTGGCCGTTGAGATAGCCCTTCTCGTTGAGGGCCAAAAGGGAGCGGTCGAAGCGGCGGCTTGCCGTTATGAGGGCGCTCTCCGGGAGCCCTGCCGTCTCCACCGTTGCAGAGATCGAGCAGCGCTTGTTTATGGCGTAGCAGCGGCATTTCATGCCGGCCTGGGTAAGAGTTTCCAGTGTCAGTGCGGAGTCCTTTCCGCCGCCTATGGGCACAAGGCAGCCTGAGAGCTCCGGAAGATCGGGCGAGGTCTCTGCTGAGAAGCCGCAGTTTTCCGGTCTGAACTCAACGAAGCTCTCCATATCGGCGGAGATCTTGTTGACGTAGAAGAACTCGCCTAGGCCCATGAACCACAGCTTCTTCCACCAAAGGATCTGCTCCGGGCTGAGCTGGCCGCAGAGTACCCTAACGGTAGGACAGCAGGCGGCCTTCCAGTAGCTTATGGCCTCGGCCATGCCAAGGGAGAAGACCAGTCTCTCCAGCGTTTGGTCGCCGGCGGAGGTGAAGCCCTCCGGCTTAGGGAAGCTCCACGATGGGGCGAACTCAGCAAGGCCGTCGATAGAGAAGCTCCAGCTTGCCTCGACGGTGGTCTCGGTCTCTGTTATGGAGTATGAGCGGTAGGTGAATACCGGGTGAGCGCTGCGAAGGCTAAGATATTTCTCCATTACTTCTTGCCCTTCTGCGCAGCAAGGTCCTTGTAGTGCTGCTTTAGTATGTCAAAGGTCTCGTCGGAGATGTCGTGCTCGATCTTGCAGGCGTCCTCAATGGCTGTGTCACGCTTCACGCCGAGGAGCATGAAGAACTCCGAGAGGGTAGTGTGGCGGTCGTAGATGTGCTCGGCGACCTCACGGCCACGGTCAGTGAGGGTGATGTGGTTGTCGCCGTTGACGCTGACGAGGCCCTCCTCCTTCATTTTCTTGAGGATAATGGAAACTGTGGGGCGTGAGTAGCCCAGGTACGAGCAGATGTCGATAGCGTGGACGTCTGGCTGAGCCTTTGAGAGGATGAGTATCGTTTCGAGGTAGTTTTCTACTGCTTCGGTGATAGCCATAGTTATTCTCCTTTACGATTTGTTAGCTGGGTATAAAAAGAACACTTTACAAGATCCATTATAACATATATACTGAGAAATTGCAAGTTTAAGTTATTATTTTTGGAAAAAAGCCCTTATTTCAATTCGTAATTCGGGATCATGGTGTCCGCCTAGCGGCGGACGAGATCTGAATTTTTATACCACCGCCTTATATTTGTACGCCAGCAGGCCCGAAGGGTCCTGCGAAGGATAGTCAAAAGCCGGCGGGGTGGGGAGTGAGGGAAAAGAGAGTGCAGAGAGGAAAACCGAAGAGAGGGGAGGGCCGACGGCTTTTGTAC
>JAFUAO010000104.1 GCA_017460665.1 Ruminococcus sp. | reverse complement strand
GAGGGAAAAGAGAGTGCAGAGAGGAAAACCGAAGAGAGGGGAGGGCCGACGGCTTTTGTACCAGTTTTTTGTTAAAGCCCTCCCCTCCGGAGGTGTTCCTCTTTGCCCTCCAGTGCCGCCCGGCCTTAGCCGGGCGGTGAGCGTTCACCGCAAACCACCGGGCGGACACATGGGTCCGCCCCTACGGATCTTCGGTCACGGCCGGGCGAACGGAATTCGCCCCTACAAAAAGCCTCCCCTGAAAGGGGAGGTGCCCCGAAGGGGCGGAGGGGTACAATTATGAATTATGCATTATGCATTATGAATTGAGAAAGGGCGGCTGTGCCGCCCTTACATCTCCTGTATCGCCTTCCATAGCTCCATGGCCGTTTCAAGGCTCACCCCTGCGGTCTGCGCCAGCTCCTCCGGAGCGGCCCTTCGCAGGTTCTCCTTGGTCTTGTACTTCGTCAGCAGCTTCGCCGCCTTCTTCTCCCCTATCCCCTTCACACCAAGGATCTGAGAGCTGTAGGTCTTCTTCCTGTGCTTTGCGTGCATGAAGCTGACTGAATACCGGTGGACCTCGTCCTGGATCGCCGTCACAAGGTCGAAGGCCGCCCTCATATTGCTGATCTGGATCTCACGCCCTCCCGTAGCGATCGCACGGGTCCGGTGCTTGCTGTCCTTGACCATGCCGAAGACCGGTATGTCCAGCCCCAGCTCCTTCAATATGGGCACGACAGCGTTGACGTGGCCCTTTCCGCCGTCAAGTAGTATCAGGTCAGGGGTCCTTGTGAAATACTCGTCCCCCTCCTGTGTAACGATGTGCATGAGCCTTCTCTTCAGCACCTCGTGCATACTTCCGTAGTCGTTCTGGAGCTCCTGCTCCTTTATGGTGAAGCGCTTGTAGGCCTTTTTCAGAGGCCTTCCCTCCTCGAAGACCACCATTCCTGCCACCATCGACTCAGAGGAGAGGTTGGATATGTCGTAGGCCTCGATATACCGGGGAGGCTCATCAAGGCCAAGGCTCTTGCCGAGCTGCTCTAAGGCGATGATCTCACGGCCCGTCCGGTCGTTGCGGAGCGCCGCATACTCAGCGCTGTTGTCCTTGGCAAGGCGCAAGAGCTGGCTGACTATGCCTCTCTGTGGCAGTCTCAGCTCAACGGTCCGGCCGGCCTGCTTTGCCAGCATCTCTGAGATCAGGCTGCCGTCCTCCGGGATATGGTCCACGGCGATCAGCTTGGGGATGTCGGTCCGTCCGTAGTAGAACTGGCTCATGAAGCGGCTCAGCAGATCCTCGCCCTCCTCGGGCCTGTCCAGCTCGAACACCGCCTTGTCGAAGAGCCGTCCGCCCCTGTACATGAGCACCGACACGAAGACTCCGCCCGGGTGCTCGGCCATGCCGATCACGTCAGCCGAGTCCACGGTGCTGCTGATGATCTTCTGCTTCTCCGAGGCCTTCTTCACGGCGTTTATCCGGTCCCTGAGCACCGCCGCCTTCTCGAAGTCAAGGCGCTCGGCGGCTTCGTTCATCTCCTGCTCCATGCGCTCCACAGACTGCTCGCTGCCGGTCTTGATGAAATCCACGGCCTGCTCCACCGCCGCAAGGTAGGTCTCACGGGAGATCTTCCCCCGGCAGAGCCCCATGCACTGCTTGATGTGGTAGTTGAGACAAGGCCTCCCCTTGCCGAAGTCTCTCGGGAAGACCCTCCGGCAGGTGGGCAGCATAAAGACCCGGTTGGCCTCGGAAACGGCCTCCTTGGTGACTGCGCCGCTGGTGTACGGGCCAAGGTATGTGCCGGGAGCCTTAGTGTTTTTCTCATTCGTGATCCTCGGGTACTCCTCGTCGGAGATACGGATATAGTGATAGCCCTTGTCGTCCTTCAGGAGGATATTGTACTTGGGCCTGTGCTGCTTGATAAGGCTGCACTCCAGCACCAGCGCCTCATACTCGCTGTCCACCACGATGTAGTCATAGTCGTACACGTTGGAGACCATAGCCGCCACCTTGGGGGTATGGTCGGGGTTCTCCCGGAAATAGCTGGTGACCCGGTTCCTCAGGTTCTTGGCCTTGCCGATATAGATGATGGCCTTCTCCCTGTTCTTCATTATATAAACTCCGGGAGAGGTGGTCAGCTTGGACGTTTTCTCCCGGAGATAAGGCAGTCGCTGGTTCATTTTAGCTCCTTTGGCGGAGCAGAGCTCCGCTGTGATGATATTTCCTCTGAGAGAGCTACAGCAGGGCTCCGACCGCCGCTGTCAAGATCAAAAAGGCCGCCGCGCCGCAGGCTGCGTAAATGCCTATCCTAAGCGGAACGAGGTCTTTCTTCTCCCCGGTCTCGATGCTCTCTCTTTTCATCTTCCTGTATATTGCGATGAGGACTGCGGCCAGCAGCACAGACAAGATCAGTGCTGCCAGGAACGCATATCCCGTGATCATGGCCTTAGTGAACGCCTCCCCTAAGGGCTTTAGTTCCTCCATAGCTGCCTCCTCAGTCGATGATCTCCTGCTCAGTGCCCAGCACCCGTCCGCCGGGATCCTTGGCGTCGATATAGGCGATATAAACATCGGTCTTCATGCTCTTGACCTCGATGCACCATGCAAGCCTCTCCTGGCTGTAGATGACCAGCTCAGGCTCAGCGGGCTCGCCGTATCTGTCCCTTACCAGCTCTGCGGCCTGCTCCGCCGTGAACTTGATCTCCGGGTCGATCTCAGGGAGCTTTTTGAGGGTGGAATAGATGTATCCCGGGATACCCGACTCCGATCCGCACCTGACCACAAGGCTGGCGCCCACCACTCTTGCATCGCCGATATACTGGCGGAAAACGTAGTTATAGCCCTTCTTGCTGCTCTGGGAGCTCTCCTCCGCCAGCCTGAGCTGAGGGAGCTGCTCCTTGATGTCCATGATCTCAGCCACGCCGGCGGCTGCACGGAGAGCGTCATCGGCGTTTTTCACCCTGTCCTTCGAGAATTTCCCGTTTATCAGGAAGTAGGTCTCGCCGTCCGGAGGAGAAAACCGCACCTCGCTACCCTCGTTCATGTCCATTATGTCCTGTACCGAGAGCTGCTCCACCTCGTCCACGGAGAAGCTCAGCGCCGTCTGAGAGCTCTCAGGCACCTCGCTCCTGACGCAGCCGCAGAGCAGTCCTGCGGCAAGTATCGCTGCAGGGATCAGCCTTTTCATGTCAGTCACCTCCGCTGCTTATTGTCTGTCGTAGTACTTCTTTCCTGCGTTGGGGCGGAAATAGGTCCTGATATAGCCGTCGGTGGAGAGTATCACGAACTCATTGGTCTCCTCGATGTAGAAAACGTAGTCGCCGTCCTCGGCCTCGGTCTTGTGGAGAGCGTCGGGGCTGTTGATCACGTCGCTGGCGCCCTTTTCGTACTCCTCGGCGTTCTGATAGCCGAAGTCCTGGGCGAATTCTCCGCCGTGCTTGTCGAAATGCTGGTCAAGGAGCTTCTGGCTGCGGAAGTGGTACTCCACATAGTTCTGGTCGTCATAGGAGCTCCAGTCCGCCTCAGTGGGAGCCTCAGTAGCCTTCTCCTTCTTAGACTTCTTGGTAGCAGCCTCAGTGGTCGCCTCGGTGGCCTTCTCCTTCTTGGACTTCTTGGTAGTGGCCTCAGTTGGAGCCTCGGTAGCCTTTTCCTTCTTAGACTTCTTTGTAGCAGCCTCGGTGGGGGCGTCGGTATATACTGTCAGGCCGTAGCTCTCCTCAGAGCCCGAACGCTCTCTGCGTGAGGCGCAGCCAGCAAGTGCTCCGGAAACAGCGATCAGCAGGGCTGCTGCGGCAGCTCTGAGCCTTCTCATATCCATAAAGATCTCCTCCTTTATCGTCCTTATGAACATTATACAGCATTTTTCCGAACTTTTCAACCTCTGCACCGGATCGTGAACAAAATGTCAACGGATCGTAAGAAGCCTGGCCTTATTGACGGGATCCCAATTATATGTTACAATGGAAATAACAGAATACCGGTCGGCAAGATCCGACAATATTTCCTATCATGTGTCCTTTTTTCGTCATATCACCGAATAGTATAAATGACGTCAGGAACGACCGGAGGTGAGATAATGACCGACACCGAGTGGGTCGAACTATTTGAGCGCTCTCCTAAAAAAGCATATACCGCCCTTGTGGAGGACTACGGGGGCCTTGTGTATACCATAGCGGTCAACCGGCTGGGAAGCTGCGCTACAAGGCAGGACGCCGAGGACTGCACCAGCGAGATCTTCCTGGAGATCTTCCGCTCAGCGGAGAGATTTTCCCCGGAGACCGGCTCCCTAAAGGCCTTTATCAGCACTATCGCCCGGCGAAGAGCTACAGACGCCTTCCGGAGCCTTTCACGAAGATACAGCCTTACCGGCTCCGCCGACGACGAGGAGACCATGGTCCTCCCCGCCCCAGATGATGTGGAGGAGGAAGCAGACCGGAAGCTCCTTAGGGACGAGCTCTGGGAAAAGGTCCGGGCCTTGGGCGAGCCGGACAGTGCAGTGATCATTTACCGCTATTTCTACCGTCTGACCGCAGCCGAGACTGCAAAGCGCCTGTCAATGAGCGCCGCCGCAGTCGAAAAGCGCTGTCAGAGGGCAAGAAAAAAGCTCAGAGACATTCTGAGCAGAGAATAGGAAAGGGTGTACCTCATGGAGTATAATGAAAGGGAGCTCGAGGAGCTCCTGCGCAGCCTCAGTGAAGAGGCAGAGGAGGTAATTGCGGAGGAGTACCCCCCTCTCGACGACGCCGCACGCCTGCGCATATTGAAAAAATGCGGTCTGACAGATCAGGACACTGACATAACTATGAACGAAAAGGAAGAGGATATAGACACCGTCACCGGCACAGAGATCTATAAGCGGCCGGTGTGGTACAAGCTGGCTGCCTCGGCCGCTGCATTCGTACTGGCGGCTGCCGGCATAGGAGGAGCTATCGCCCTCAGCAGGAACGGAAGGCCCGACCGTGGGCCGGACCACAGCGCCTCTATGAGCGCCGGGACCACCGATCCGGAGGAGCTGACGATCAGCGGAGAGCTGACTACCGAGCCCTCGCACGCCGAGGCTACCGACAGCGAGCCGGAGCTCCCCCCAGACATCGAGGATCAGGACATCATGCCTGTTACAGTTGCTGAGGAGGAGACTACTGCTTCCACAACAGAGACTACTACCGATCCGGAGGAGACCACCTCTCCCGATGAGGCAGAGGTCCCCACTGAGACCTCCACCGCTCCCCCGGAGGAGGCTACCACATCCGCCGAGAACGCAAAGCTCCCGGAGGGATACTGGGTATCCGAGAGCTCGGACGGTAAGCGCTATTGGGAGTTCTTCGACGACGGCACAGGCGGTATGTATGCCGATGCTGAGTCCGGCATGGGCCTGGGCTTCCTTATGGAGATCCAGGGCACTGAGCTGACCTTCCACATCGGTTCGGTGGACGACCTTACCCCCGCCCAGATCACCTGGCACGGCACCGACAGCTTCACCCTCCGCTGGACAGAGTCCGGCCTGGAGGAGGAGTTCCTCCCCGATCCGGAGGAGCACATCAACAACTGACATCTTCAATTTTTATAGTACCACCTCGCTTTGACGGCACCGCTCTTCGGTGCCGTCTTTTTTTGCAGATCTCCCGGAGGCTGTTGCAATTTCCCGAAAGATGTGGTATACTTTGTACAAAGGCCAGCCGTGGCCTTACCGAAAAATACTGAGCCGAGGACGGCTCGCAGATAAGGAGAGTTAATTATGAACGAAAAGGACCTTCAGCAGGCACAGGAAGTTTTCGCCATCGTCAAGGGCGCACTGGACGACAATGAGTGGACCTACGACTGCGACGAGGACAAAATGATCATCTCCTGCTCCTCACAGGGCGAGGACCTGCCGATCGACATCAATATCCATGTAGACGCCGACCGCCAAATGATCATCTTCACCTCTCAGATCCCCGTGACCTTCCCCGAGGACAAGATCGTGGAGGCTGCCGTGGCCGTGGCCGAGATCAACACCCACCTGGTGGACGGCAGCTTCGACCTGAACATCGGCACCGGCAAGGTGTACTTCCGGCTGACGGGATGCTTCCTCGACAGCCTCATCACAAGGACTTTCTTTGACTACATCATGATCACCTCGATCAGGACCGTGGACGACTTCAACGACAAGCTGCTCATGCTGGCAAAGGGCATGATGGATCTGAAGGAGTTCGGCGGACTGTTTGAACAGGTGGACAGCGAGGAAAATGGCTGATATCCTGGAATACCTACGCTGGCGTGGGGACCTCTCCCTCGAAAAGGCGCCCTTCAACAGCGCCGACGCCCTGATCTTAGCGGAATTCGGCTACGTCCCTTTGGAGGGCGCTGTGCCGGAGAGCTTCGGCGGCGGCGTGACCGTAAGAGAGGCCTTCTCTCAGTTCAGCCCCGACAGGGTGGAGCCCTCACAGCGGATCCTCTCCTTTGAGCAGGACTGCCTCCTGTTCCGGGAAATGGCCCGTTCACGGCGGTTTGGCGGAGCAAGGCTCAGCGGCTATACCAGTATCACCGACAACGCAAGAGAGCTGCAATTCTCAGCAGTAACGGTGGAGACCGACGACGGACATACCTTCGTTTCCTTCCGTGGGACCGACGGCTCTGTGGTGGGCTGGAAGGAGGACCTGACCATGAGCTTTTCCTCCGGGACCGCAGGCCAGCTCTACGGGGTGAGCTACCTCAACAACGCTCTGGCCGGGAGCAGCTCTCCCGTCCGTGTGGGAGGCCACTCAAAGGGCGGCAACCTGGCGATCTACGCCTCGGCCTTCGCCCGGCCCGAGATCCGCAGCCGCATCGCCCAGATCTACTCCTTCGACGGCCCCGGCTTCCGTGAGGAGATCACCTCCTCCGACGGGTACTCCGAGATCCTGCCAAGGGTCCTCAGCTTCGTGCCGGAGACCTCGGTGGTGGGTATGCTGCTCAGCCACGGCACGGATCACACGGTGGTGAGGAATTCCGGCACCGGCATCATGCAGCATCTGGCCTATAACTGGGAAACAGGCCCCGGCGGACTGGTCCCGGCGGAGGGCCCGTCAAGGTCCGGAGAGATGATCGAGAGGACAGTGACGGGCTGGCTGGAGGAGCTCAGCGACAGCGAGCGCAGGACCTTCACCGACGCTCTTTTCGGGGTGCTGGAGGCTCCCGAGAAGGGCACTCTAAAGGAGATCCTCAAGGGGAAATGGCCGGCATACGGCGCTATGATCAAGGCCGCACGGGAGCTCGCTCCGGAGCAGCAGGCCGTTCTCAGGGACGCCATGAAGAAGCTGGCCCGCAGCGGCAAAGAGGCGATCCTCCCCAAGACAGACAAATAAAGAAAAGGACTGCGTATGACGGATACCCATATAGAAGTTTTGCCCCGAAGCGTTTCAAAATGCTTCGGGGCATTTGTATTTTATACGGCTGCTGAGATAGATCAGGATCTGCTGACCGCTTTACCATTCCCTTAAAAACTGAAATTCCTGATCAAAGCAGTCTTTTCTGGCTTCATTGCATTCTACTGGCCATCTCTTTTCTGCCGGAAATGCCTTCTTCCAGGATCCCGGCGGGTCAGTGCCGAGCAAATGACTTGCATAAGGGTAGATGATCGTCTTGACTCTGAAAGGATAGTCTGCTTCAGCAAGCACTTTCCGCATTCTCCTCACAGCTGTCGGTGAGGGCCACTCATTATCTCTTTCAGGTGCAACCAACAGAATGTCTGCTTTCATATTCTCAACTTTGATCCGGGATTCCTCTGTCAATGTAGCGTTTTCATAGAATGATCGAAAGAACTCATTGTAATGCTCGGTATCCTGTTTCCTGTATTCCCACAGCGATCCAAAGAATCCTTTCTCCCGTTGCCCGGTAAAGAGTGAACACGGATGATCCTTGCCGTGATAGCTGAACCACGATCTGCCGGTGGGCTTGCCGATGATCTTCGGCTCTTCCATCACGTGATCGAAAGGACAAATGCTGAGAACAAGGCTTATATCAGGTATTAACGATGCGCACAGAAGTGCATAAGCGGCACCCGAAGATATGCCGTGGATACCTATTTTACTGAATCCATTATTTTTCAGTTCAGCCACGGCCTTTTCAACATAGTCTACCGGAATACCCTGCATTTTCTTTGACATACCCTTCCAGAAGTAAAACCCAAGGACAAGAACAGAGTATCCTTCCTCTCGAAGATACTCCGAGTCTTTAAGACAATGCTTTTCATTCATACCCGAACCATGCATCCAGATAATAACTTTTTCTCTGTATATTGAGCCTTCAAACCAATAAGCTTGAAATCCGTCTTCTCTAACGGTATAAGAATTCTTCATCGCTGGTCTCCTTCACAAATTCCGATCTTTCTTAGAAACGATTATAGCATGAAATTGCTGTACTGTCAATAAAAACGCCATAGTACTTCTGACTTTAGTTCAGAAATACTATGACTTAATGTTTCTGTATGAGCACCGTTCTTATGCAGTCCTTTTTTGACAGCTGTCAGCTGCTCTTCCGGAAATTGTTGTCCGTCAGGATCCTTGCGAAGATCAGTCCCAATGGCAGCGCAAGGACGATCAGGAAGGCCTTCACCAGCCACATCATGCCGTCGGTGACGTCCCCTCCGGCCACGCCGTAGACGCCCCTGTACATGAACAGTCCCGGCACCATGATCACGATCGAGGGCACCGTCAGAGTGATCCGGGGATAGCCGATCCAGCGCTTTATCAGCGACGCCATGAGCCCTGCGCTGAGAGCTCCGATGAAGGCCGCCGCTCCCACCGTGACGGGGGTGAAGTCCAACAGCTCAAGGCGGAGGGTGTTGGCGATCATGCCGATGATACCTGCGGTAAGAGCGATCTTCTTGGTGCTGTTGAACATCAGCGAGAAGCCGTAAACTCCCACAAAGCTGGCAAGGAGCCTCAGAAGGGCCTTCACCACGGGGGAGAACTGAGGCGCCGCCAGATCCGAGGGTGCGGACCGGAACACGCTTGCCGCCGCCCAGCCTGTCATGGTGGCCACGGTTATGATCAGAAGGGCGTAGGTCAGCCTCTCCAGGCCCGACCTCAGGTCCAGCTTGGCAAGGTCGATCCCTCCGGTGATCAGCGGAAAGCCCGGTATCACGAAGAGCATGGAGCATATGTAGCCGGCCTGATGCACCGCCGAGATCCCCAGCAGGGCCTCCGCAGCCTTGATCAGCAGGACGTATACGGCACAGGCACTGGCTACGCTGACCGCAACGTTTGCAAAGAGAGTGATGTGCCGCCCGATCAGCTTCCGGCGGACGAAATTCCCCACACCTGCCCCGAAGAAGGCGCAGATCATCTCCGCAAGGCCTCCTCCCAGCAGGAAGGTGAAGGCACAGCAGGCCGCCGCCGACGCAAGGCCAAGGTCAAGGTCGCTGTAGTTGCTCTCCATGGAGCGGAGCTTGTCGATGATCTGGTGGAACTGCTCGGCGGAATACCTTCCGGCACGCTCGGCAAAGCCGTCTGCGAACTCCTCCATGGCCCAGATCTTGTGGGTATTGACGCCGGTAGTGCTCAGCGCCAGGGCCCCGGTATAGGTCTCGCCGCCTTCGATACAGGTATACTCTATGCTCAAAAGCCCGATGTCCGCACAGCAGGCCATGCCCAGCGCACGGGCGATCTTGTTCATAGAGGCCCTCACACGCCATGCTCCCGTTCCCACCGAGAGCATGGTGAGCCCCACTCTTCCCACAAGGGTCGCCTTCTCTTTTAGGGGGGCCTCCGTTGCCGGACAGACGTTCTCCTGATCTATAAGGTCATGCCACGGAACTGACATATGCTGTTTTCTGAACTTGCTCATCAGCCATCCTCTTTCCTAAAAAAATCTCCAGTGGATATTATACCACCCCGAGAGAAGATCGTCAACGGATCATCAAAGTTTTCCTCAAGATCATTGACTTCTCACTCAGCATATATTATAATAGTAGTAGTTTTTGTCAGAAATGACCGAACGGAGGTATAAATGAAACGACATCTTCCCGCTGCCGCAGTGATCGGTGCCGGCGTTCTTTGGGGAATGATCAGCCTCTTCATACGAGGGCTCTCCGCTGCCGGCTTCGACCCGATGCAGATCTCGCTGATCCGTATGGGAGTTGCCGCACCGGTGTTCCTGCTGGCTGCCCTTGCCCTTAAAAAGGACCTTCGTGTCAGGCTGAGAGACCTGTGGATGTTCGCAGGGACCGGCATAGTCAGCATCGTGCTGTTCAACGTAAGCTACTTCTACACCATGATCAAGTCGGAGGCCTCAGTTGCCGTGGTGCTGCTGTACACCTCCCCTGTTTTCATCATGCTGCTGTCCGCAGTGATCTTCCGGGAGAGGATCACTGGCGTGAAGCTCATCGCCTTGGGGCTGACCTTTGCAGGGTGCTTCCTTACGGCAGGAGTCTCAAAGGGGGCCGGGCTGACGCCCTTCGTGCTGCTGACGGGACTGGCCTCAGGCCTGTTCTACGGCCTCTACACGATCTTCGGACGGTTCGCCCTTAACAAGTATCCCCCCATGACAGTGACCGCCCTGACCTTCATCGCAGGCGCCGTGGGGAGCCTCCCCATCGGAAAGCCCCTCAGGACCGCAGAGCTGGCCTTCTCCTCAGCAGGGACCGCACTTCTCTGCCTTGGGATCGGGGTAGTCTGTACAGTGCTGCCTTATTTTCTGTACACCTGGGGGCTGGCTAAAATGGAGTCGGGAAAGGCAGCGATCCTCGTTGCGGTAGAGCCTCTTGTGGGGGCAGTCCTAGGCATGGCCCTCTACGGAGAGTCCCGTGACGCCGCAAAGCTCATCGGCATCGTGATGATACTCGCCGCCATAATACTGCTCAGCCGCAGCAGCTCACCGGAAACATCAAGCAAAGGAGAATGAATATGGATATTAAAGAAACTGCCGAGAAATTCGGCTTTTCCGTCACAAGAGAGCGCCCCTCGAAGGAGCTGGGAGGCACGGTCTACGAAATGGAGCACAAGGAGACCGGTGCGGCCCTTTGCTGGCTGGACAACGGCGCCTCCAACAAGCTCTTCGCAGCAGGCTTCCGCACGATCCCCGAGGACCACACGGGAGTGTTCCACATACTGGAGCACAGCGTCCTGTGCGGATCGGATAAGTTCCCGCTGAAGGAGCCCTTCGTGGACCTACTGAAGAGCAGTATGCAGACCTACCTCAACGCTATGACCTTCCCCGACAAGACCGTTTACCCTGTGGCCAGCCGCAACAGTCAGGACTTCCTGAACCTGACGGAGGTCTATCTGGACGCAGTTTTCGCTCCCCTGATCCGGAAGGACCCCAAGGCCTTCTTGCAGGAGGGCTGGCACATAGAGTTCGATGAGGAGGGCTCTCCCTCCTACAAGGGCGTGGTGTTCAACGAGATGAAGGGCGCCTTCACCGACGTGGACTCAGTGATCGAGCTGGCCCTTCACGGGGTGCTCTTCCCGGATAACAGCTACCGCTTCGAGTCCGGAGGCTACCCCGAGAGGATCCCGGACCTTACATATGAGGCCTATCTTGCGGCGTGGAAGAAGTTCTATCACCCCTCCAACTGCTGCTTCTACCTTGACGGCAGCGTCCCGATCGGCGAGACCTTAGAGCTGATCTCAGGCTATCTTTCGGGAAAGAGCCGCCTTTCTCAGCTCCCGGAGGACAAATTGCAGAGCCCCGTCTCCGGTCAGGCTCAGGTGGTCTATGAGATCGGCGAGGACGAGAGCGAGAAGGACCGGACGCATTTCTCCATGGCAAAGATCATCGCTCCCTTCGGCGATAAGGCTTCCGAGCTGGCTGCCGATGTGCTGGCGGAGTACCTTACCGGCAGCAACAGCGCTCCCCTGAAAAAGGCGGTCATCGACCGTGGACTGGGCCAGGACGTGGACTGCGAGGCCGTGCTGGGCATCGCTCAGCCCTACTTCCTCCTCAGCGTCCGCAACACCGACTCACACAAGCTGGAGGAGCTGAAAGAGGTGATCGGCTCCACCGTCAGGGAGATCCTTGAGAAGGGCCTTGACCCGGAGGAGCTTGAGGCCTGCATCGACCGGCAGGAGTTCCAGCTAAGGGACATGAGAGAGCCTCAGGGCCTGACCAGGTGCATCTGGGCGCTGGACGGGTACTTCTACCGCCGGGATCCCATGATCTGGCTGGAGCACGGCCCGGCCCTGAAAAAGCTGCGTGAAATGGCGAAAAACGGCGGCTTCGAGGAGCTCCTCGAAAGGCTCATGAGCCCCGAAGGTATGTGCTGTGTGACTGCCGTTCCCGACAAGGAGGAGGGCAGGCGCCGTCAGGCGGCGGAGGCTGCTGCCCTTGCTGAGAGGGTCGCCAAGATGACCGACGAACAGCGAAGCTCCGCCCGTGAGACCGCTAAGGCCCTTACAGCGTGGCAGGCTGCCCCTGACTCAGAGGAGGCAAGAGCGTCGGTGCCGGTGCTCTCCCCCGACCAGATCTCTCCCGACCCGGAGCCCGTCCTGACGCTGGCTGACAGCATCGGAGGGACAAGGGTCCTGCGCCATAGCGTGCCAACAGGCGGGATCGTGCATTTTTCCCTGTATTTCGACGTTTCGGAGCTTTCCCTCAGTGAGCTTTCACAGCTCTCGCTGATCGAGGACCTGCTGGGCCAGCTCCCCACGAAGCGCCATACCGCCGCTGAGCTGCAAAGGCTCATAAGGCGAAATACCGGCTCACTGGAGTTCTCGGTGACTGCACACAGCAAGATCGGCGACCGTGAGACCTGCCGCCCGTCAGTGACCGTCCGGTGCAGCGCCCTTGAAGAGAAGGCTCCGCAGGCGGCAGAGCTGATCTGCGAGATCCTCACCGAGACCGACTTCTCCCACACTCAGCAGATCGGGAAGATCCTCCTCCAGGCCGAGGAAAACGACCGCCAGACCGTCATCACCGAGGGCCATAGGATCGGAATGAGGGCCGCTCTTGCCCGGTATTCCGCCAAAAACGCCGCTATCGAGGCCATAAGCGGCTTCTCACGGGCTGAGACCGTCCACGCTCTTGTGAAGGCGAAGGACGCCGGCTGCGAGGGGCTGGGGCGCCTTATCGGGGAAGCCCTTGGCCGCTGCGCCTGCACCAGAAGGCTCACCCTCAGCGTGACCTCCGACACTCAGCCGGATATTCTGTCGATGCTCTCTCTCCCCGAGGGCGAGGCTCCCGGCGGTCCGGCCCTCTACAGGGCGGAGCTCCCGGAAAGACTGGGGATCTCTATCCCTGCCAGTGTCTCCTATGCGGTGCAGGGCTGGCAGACCGAAGAGCGCACCGGAGCCCTTTTGGTGGCCGGAAAGATCCTCACTCTGGACCACCTTTGGAACAGGGTCCGGGTCCAGGGCGGAGCCTACGGTGCGGGTCTGGTGGCTGACTCGGCCGGAGGGCTGATCTGCTACTCTTACCGTGATCCCTCGCCGGCACGGAGCCTTGAGACCTACAAGGGGCTCGGCCAGGCGGTCAGGGAGTGGTGCGCCGGCGGAGAGGACCTGGGCAGGTATATGATCTCCACCGTGGCGGACACCGAGCCGCTGCGGTCTCCCGGAAAGCTGGGCATCTACGAGGACGAGGCATGGCTGAGCGGCATCGGCCAGGAACAGCGCAGGAAGCTCCGCAGAGAGATCCTCTCAGTCACTAAGGAGGAGCTGCTGGGGCTCTGCGATACCCTCAGCCAGCTCGGCGAGAAGGGCAGCGTTTGCGTCGCAGGCGGCCCGGAGGCAGTCAGGAGCTGCCCGGAGCTCACCGTCAAGAGCATTTGACAGTTGAGCAAAGGACGTCCGCCCTTTGGCGGACACCGCAGATATGCAAAAAAGTCCGCCGTTAGGCGGACTCCAATGCTAAAGGCTAGCAGTTCTCCGGCAAACTCCACATAGTGTTACAGAAAAACCGGCAGCAGATCTGTGCTATCCGACGAAAATTTCAGCTAGCCGCCGTTCCCCTTGACTTTTGAGGGAAAATGGTGTATAATAATTAAGCTACAGATGCATCATTATTTATGGCGGCATAGCTCAGTTGGCTAGAGTACTCGGTTCATACCCGATTGGTCGTTGGTTCAAATCCTACTGCCGCTACCAGTCAGGCGTTATCGCAGTATTGTGATAACGCTTTTTGGCCCGTTGGTCAAGAGGTTAAGACATCGCCCTTTCACGGCGGGATCATGGGTTCAATTCCCGTACGGGTCACCATTACGCAATCCCACAGATGGCTTAAAATAGCCGTTTGTGGGTTTTCTCTTTTCTTAAAAACGCCCTTAGCCCCTTGTCAGCCACTTATTTTCAAAATCAGCCACATGAACTGTGGTTTGCTGTTTGCATAACCGCAGGGACTATTATCCCTGCGGCTGCTTTTTACTCACATAGACAGGCTCATCGTTTCTTCCTCAGCCTCGTCATCGGTTTCGTCAATATCTACTGCTTCTTCGCTGTCGACTGTGTTTTGACTATCCCCTTGCGGTTCATTATTAAAGGACAGGGCGTTCGTAATTGCGTCACAGTTCCTCGTCCTCGCTTCTTGAAACATATGGGAATATAGGTTCAAAGTTGTTCCTACGATGCTATGTCCCATATCTGCCGACACCGCAACTACATCTACTCCCTCGAATATAAGCAGGCTCGCATGGAGATGTCGCAGTGAATGTATGTCGCAGAAGCGGAAGCTGTTGTGCTTGCAGAACTCTCTGAACCAACCGTAAGGGGTCTGCGGATTCATAGGCTCGCCGTTCCATTTTACGAACAGTCTGTCATGATCCTCCCACTTGGTGCCAAGCTGTTCAGCCTCTGCCTCCTGTTCAGCTTTGAACTGTTTAAGCATATTCATTATCACAGGCGGGAACTTGCTCATACGCTTTGAGCGCTTAGTCTTGGTGGTGTCTGTGTATATGCCTTTCTCCTTTGTGTACTGAGACGTTCTGCGGACAGATATTGTACTGTTTTCAAAGTCGATGTCCTTCCACTCAAGTCCCAGCATCTCGCTCCGTCGGAATCCGCTGTATATTGCGAGCATAATGTACAGCTTCCATTTCAGCGGCTCACTGTCGAGCTTCTGAAATATCTGCTTGACCTCGTCAATGGTATATATCTCTTTCTCCTTCGACTCGCCTTTGGGGACAGTCACTCGGCGGCAGGGATTGTCGCTGAGCATATCCATTTTTATTGCGTACGCAAATATGTCTGAAATAAAATTCAGGTGATGGACTACCGTCTTTCTCGACAACGGCTTGCCGTTCCGCTGATTTTTACCATTGACATACAAGTCCGAGATGAAAGCCTGTATGTGCCTTGCAGTTATTTTATCGAGCTTCATGTGACCGAGTGCTGGGTAGACGCGCTGAGTGGTCTGCCTCATTCTCTCGTATGATGTGGGACGAAGATTGATCTTTGCGTATTCCTCGAACCACTGCTCTGCAAACATCTGAAATTTTATTGAGGCAGTTATTTTGCCTTTCTTGCACTCTTCCTCAAACAGCACCGCCTGTCGCTGAAGTTCCTTTTCAATTTGTCTCTTGGTCAGTCCCTCGGGCGGTTTCCAGTGCTTGAACTGGAGAACCTGTTTTCCGTTGACATCATATCCGCAGGAGACCTTTATTTCATAAGTGCCGCTTTTTCTTTGTCTTATTGTCGCCATATAAAACCTCCGTTCAGTAATACGGCGCGTTTTTGTCAACGACATCATACCACAACTCTCTGTGGAAGTCCAGCAAAACCGCGCCGTTTGCACTATTTTTTACGCAGTCTCACCGCGCAGATATCTTAGAAATAATTCTTTGTTTATGAGGTATTTCTTGCCAGCCATAATGTGCGGCACCTGACCATTGATGCACATCTGACGTACCCTGTATTCGGTCAGTCCTTCTACAAGAGCTGCCGCCTCCTTTATGGTAAGCATTACAATTTTATTCTCGTTATAGTTTTCTGCCATTCAATAACCACTCTCCTTACTATTGTCTCTGTCGTATTTCTTATGTGACTTGCATTGTTCATTTTCATCATTCCTTTACTAAGAATAAAAGAGTACGACTCTAACCGTACCCTTTCCATTTGATTGTTATGTTATTTCAGGTTCTCGCTCCTGCCGAACATCACATCTATTATCAGTTCGGCGCAGTCACGAAAGCCCTGTGCATAGCTCTCTGCCACCATTGTCTCGGACAGCTTTTCGTGCGTATCCGTTATCTCGTTGAGCAGCTTCTTATCGTCAGCGGACAGTCTTTCTTTCAATGAATCGCTCATCTCAAGTAGCTCACGAGTTCGTTTTGCGTACTCAGACTCGCTCTTGACGCTGTGCTGGCATGGCGTTGTGTTGCCATAGTATAGATCCTGCAACTTCATTGCCGCGTCACCTCCTGACTAACAATCATACCACAGCTCTCTGACAAAATCCATTCATCAGAACTGATAAAAACTGCCTGTGGAAACCGAGCATGAACACCACAAGGGTATCGGTTTTCACGATATCCTTGTTGCAAAGGCTATCACGTTTCATGATACCCTTTGACGATAGCTATGCCGTCACGTTTCGTTACCTCATAGCCTGACCGAACGGAACGTTCTGTCAGCCCATACCTTCAGTTACGGATGATATGCAGGTGCTACCATTTTGGCAACGCCTGTTGGTACTGACGTACTGTTCTGCACCTGCAAAGGGATGAACGTTTCGTTCACACCCGCCCTGAAACAGGGCGAGTGCAGGACGGCGAACGATTTGTTCACCGTAAGCTGATGTCGTGTTTTCTTACATCAGGGCTGTCTGTTTTGTACACTCCCTTTGCTGAGACTGTGTTTCGTCGACTCAGGTATATGATGAGGTGGCGTTTCACCACCTCATCGTCACGACGGGATATTTCATCCCGCCATACCGAATGTCCATTATGGGAACTCGGTCCTGAGCTGGGGCTGAGTGCAGTCCTGTTTCAGGACCTCATCACTCTCAAGTACCGCCACGGTAGTCGAGCTATGGATATAAAACTCACGGACGTTTTGCCCCTGAGTTAATCGAGTCCCTGGATCGAGGAGTCATCATTATCAATGATACCCTCGCGCTCACAGCGCATGATAAGGTCATCGAGATTGATCTTTCCCCTCGTTCTGCGGACGTTGTTGACAGCCTCGCGGCGGACATCCTTTAGGTGATTCTTGCTGACACCGAAGGTCTCTGACAGCAGCACAATGAGCATTTCAACCTCGACTGCGTATCGGAAAAGTCCTTTTGATATTTTTACTATGCCTTCGTCGCTGGCAGCAGAAATACACTCCGCGAGCTCAGGCACGAGCACTTCCGACTTCGTTTTTATTGTCCGCGTCGCCAAGTAAAACCTCAGCGCAGACTCAATAAGCTCCGAGCGGCTACCGTCATTCTTTGAAAGATACACGTCGCACTCCCTGAGCAAGTCCTCGGAAATATAAATGCCCGTCCTCACTTTTTCACTCATCGTCATTACTCCCTTTCTGATAATCGTAGGCTCGCTCGAAGTTTATCACGCCGTTGATGTGACGGACTTCGTCTACGCACATTCCCCTAAGATCTTCCATAACTTCGTCATCGACATCATTGACCGCCGCGATGATGTGGGACTGCATCGCCGACTCGACTGCGAGCTTGAAGAGCCCGCGGTTTATCCTGTACTCCGAACCTTTGACTATTCCGTCGATTATCGACGTCAGTACGTGCCCGAGATATTCCGTTGCGGTACTCGAAGTGCTGTCGAGATAGCCCGAATAAAACCTGATTGCTTTCTCAATGAAGTCACTCTGAGATGTGGCGTTTGCTTCCTTCAAGTGATCAACCATCAGCTCTTTTGTCTTTGGGTAGAGCCACACCGCTTGTTTTTCCTTCTTCTCCATATTTTCCTCCCTTAATACGTTACGACTTTTGTTTTTTGCCAGTCTTTCGGAGTCCTTTTCATTTCCGACTCCTGAACCGTAACACTTCGCTATATTACGACTCCTTTTGCCTATTTTTGATTTTTGGCGAATTGCGGTCGGCTTTGCCGTTCCGCTGTGACCGTTTCGGGGGCTGCGACCCCGAAACTTTATCCTGCAACAGACAGTCACTGCCCGATTTTCAGACATTTTTCCACTCTGACCACTCCTTTCAATGCAATAATATTTCCGTCACTTTTCGGAACGGTATTGTTCGCTCACATTCGCTCCACGTTGCGCCACAATCGCTTTCACCGCCGCAGTCGGGATAACTACCCGACTTGAACTGCCGCGGCAAAAACGGCGCGTTTTATGCGGATTCCGACTCAGGAGCAGAACACCCCTGAGTTTCATCGTCAGGGACAGCAATTGTTTTAACATCACTGGCAGGGACAGAAACAGTTTGCGAAGATATATCATCGTTTGCAGAGCTTTCAGGGACGGCAGGGACACCACTTTCAGGGTATAGTAATTTACCGCCACTGCTGTCCCTTTCAGAATTATAACGGACACAGATACTGCGAGTGCCGTTGCTTTTTGTTTTACCGTAACTGATACCGAGCGAATGGACTTCTTCATCGTGCTGCAATAGTTCCCGGTAGACCCAGTTGCTGTTGAACTCCTCTGACGGAAACTTCTTGCATAAGAGATCACTAAGTTCAGTTGCACTTCCGCGGAACTCTTTTCGTTCCAACATGAAATCATGTATCTCAGACGGAAAGTTATCAGGCTTGTCCTCGGGCGGCTTGTCGAGCAGCTTCCACTTTGCTCCGTCCCTGATAACATTTATGTCGAGCGACGGAGCACCGCGACCACTGATGTTCAGCACTGCATTCTTGTTGTCAGCTTTGTGCGTAAGGACAAGCAGACCATCTGCCGCACCCGGGATACCATTCGTACCAAGAATCATGTTGTTAGGATTGGAGTCCTGCTGCTTTCGGTTGTGGTGAACAAGAATAATTGCAATGCCTAACTCGTCAGCAATGGATTTCAGCGTTGACACGTCCTTGTAATCGCTTCCGTACTTCATATCAACGGTATCGCGCACCTTTTGCAGAGTATCAATCACTATCAGCTTCAGGTCTGCGAATGTTTCCCTGCACTTTCGCAGGTCATCTTCGAGACCGTTGCCGAGGGTGTTGACGAGAAGAACGTATTGCAGATTCTCTGTCGGCTCATCTGTGAGCTCATACATTCGTGTCTGTAAGTTGTCGGAAGTATCTTCAAGCGCCATGTAGACTACATGACCTTGTTCGGTTTTGCGTCCGAGAAACTTTTCTCCTTTTGCAATGGCAAGACACATATCCATCATCATCCACGACTTACCGATCTTCGGATCACCTGACAGCACATGGAGTCCCGGATAGATCATTTCATCGACGATGAACCGCCGCTTTTTCATTGGAGTGTTCATGATCTCGACGCTGCTTATGAACTTGATTTCTTGTCTTTCAGTCAATAAAAATCATCCTTTCTTCAAAAAAATGTGGGAGCAGTATCCTTTATGCAAATCGACCTTTTTTTGCATACTTTTTTCGCTACTGAGAGGGACATTCCGAAATACAATAATGATTTAACGAGAGCTGACCATTTCTCACTAAAACTTAAAAACAGCTGTATTGCTCATAGAATAGAGCTTTGCAGGCATTTCAACTCAAAACTGCCAAGCTGACTGTTTTGAATGATTTTTCGATAAAAAATGAGTATTTCGGAATGAAAATGTGGGAGCAGTATCCTTATTGCATTTTGGCAGGTTTTGTGATATACTTTTAGCAGGTGGTGAGACTATGCGTTACAGGATATACGATCTGTCCGTCAGAGCCATGCTCAACTACTCCAAGCCTGACGGATCATTTAACAAAACAGTTATAGATAAAAATGCACTCACGAGCTGTCTGAAGCACTCTGCTCATGAGCAGGAGGACAACGCTCTTTTCTATCAGCTCATGTGCATACTGCACGGCGACAACTTCAAGTGCGACAGCGACACTCTTGTGACAGACCTGTCTGATGTTATCTTCTACGCTGACTTCGCAAGAGTATTTGACCGTGACGCTTCCAATCCTTTTTATGAACAACTCCAGCATAAGGCTGAGTCATTGTTTACAAGCAGAGGCGTGCAGATAGATTTTGGAAACGGAATGCACAAGTACGTTGCATTCGAGCGCTCGGCAAGCATGAGCAGAAACGCTATGCTGTCATTTATCCGCGAGGACTTTTATTACAAAGCGACTGAGCGCATACGTCTCGGAATGAATATTAACAAGTGTCAGCTCAGCAAGCTGTACGCATACAACGGACTTATGCTCTCGGGCGGTATTCGCGTTGACGGAATCGACATCGACAAGCCCCACAGAGTTATCGTTGTGGATAATCCGAAGTTCACCGTTCATGACACAGATGTTATCACTGTTGAAGACGACGGGAGCGACGCACCTGTCCGCAAGTATCACCGTGTTGAGCGCAGGGAAAGTGTCGATATTCTCGGTTATGACGGCGAGGGTATTATCTCAAATGAGTTTGCAAAGGTCATCAATAAAAAGATCGGCGGCAAGCACACCTCGTTCCAGATTCGTCTGCCATACATCAAGGGAATGCTCCACCAAGTCAACATTCACGACTTCTTTAAGAGCGCAGGCGTTGCAGCTCTCATTGACATATGGGGAGTTGAACACAAGGTCTCGGACATTGATATTATCCTCACCAAGAGTATGTTCAAGGGCTATGGCTGGCTCTGCGAGAACAATATGAGCTGGAAGGACTACTGGGACGCATTCCGTAAGTACAAGCACGCTCTGTACATATCAGGAGTCAGCAAAGACGCGCCGCAGCAGTTTACTGAGCTGAACTATCAGTTTCTGAATACTCTTTCCATGACTGCTGACGAGTTCCGACCACTTGATCTGCCGTCGGGTTTCCCGACTTCAGACAAACGTCACTGGCTCACCAAAGAAACTGAACGTGAATACCACAGGCTTTGTACCGACAGGAACTACCGTCTGAGCTTCTTCATGGGAAGAAAACTCAGCCGCGGCAGTAAGGATTACTTCCTCAAAAGCATACTTGAGAAAAATCCTAAGTTCATTGCAGAGCCTGTTTACGCAGACAAGATAAAAGCAAGAGCGCAGGCGGTGCTGAAACAATACGCCCTCGGACGGCTCATTGTTGCAGGCGACAACCGCTATCTCTCCGCAGACCTTCTCGAGTTTCTTAAGGATTTTATACCTGAAAAATCTAAAAGAAATACAAGTCAGCGCAACTTCTTCAATGGTGCAGCGCAGAGTAAATTCGAGAAGAACGCTTTCTACGCTCCGTCAATGGCATATTCGCACAGTAAGGAATGTACCTTACTGCGTAATCCGCACATTTCCCGAAATGAAGAGGTGCAGCTGCAAGTCTATCCTGATGTTGAGAATATGAGGAAGTATTATCTCAGCCACCTCACCGACGTTGTTATGGTGAACTGGGACTCGCTGACGGCGGAGCGACTCGGCGGTGCGGACTTTGACGGAGATATGATAAAAACTATTTCTGATCCCATTGTCAACCGCTGTGTCAAGCGCAATTCAAAGGCAGACACTCCGCTGTTGAAGATACCGAGTGCCGAGCCAGTTATTCGTGATGCCACCGACTGGCAGGCACGCTTTGAAACGGTCAAAAACACTTTTTCTTCCCGAGTGGGACAAATTTCAAATGCGGCGCTTAACAGAAGTATCATCGCGTACAATGAGAACTCCGACGACGAGCTTCGTGACAAGTGCCGCGAGGAAACTGAGATACTTGCAATCCTGACGGGACTTGAAATCGACTCAGCTAAGAGCGGTGTAAAGCCTGATCTGTCTGAATATCTCGGAACTAAAACTGTCGCCAAGAGCAAGTTCCTGAAATACAAGAGCCTGCTTGAAAAGAGTGAGGGACGCCGAGCATGGTACGAGCCTACATTTGAGGAGCAGTTTGAGAAGTTCTTTGCTGATACTGACTGGGACAAGGTGGACTCCAATGTTGAGCGTCTGCCGTACCTTGCGTATATGCTCGAGAAGAATACAAAAACAATAATTGACAAGCCTGCCGCTGACGAAGAGCTCTTCTCCTTTGCCGTTGACGCTAATTGGAAGGACAAGCTCAATAGCGGGATTATGGAGTGTTTGACCTCTCTCATAACCGACTATGAACGCTGTCTGTCGCGTATCAGGGCTTGCAGTCAGCCTATCAATAACAGACAGCGTCGTAATGACATTCAACGCATTTTGTACAGTCAGGGCAAAGACAGCGAATACGACGCTGATTCCCTGTATACCCTGTTTCAGGGTATACCTGCCGAGAGGATATCTGCTATCAGGCAGGAGCTGCAAACTAAAAGCTGGCACCTGACTCCAAAGGAACAGCGCGAGGATATGTTATCGGAATGGCTGCCTGAGCTTAAATGGCACTATGATCTATTCTGCAACTTCCGTTTCGGTGGCTATCGTATTCTCATTGACCTCATAGCTGACATAGATGACGAAAATAATCTCACAGACAGGAAGCGGCTTATCCGTGACAGTGATTCAGCAGAGTTCACTCAGCTTATGGAGGCTTATCTCAATAGATCCGTGAATGTGTACTACAGTGACGCTGTTGCTGCGGAGTGCCGAAAGCTGATAGAATCCGTAATGAAGCCTGATGAAGCGGTGAAGTACCTTGTAGCTCTGGGCAAAAGAAAAGTGCTCTTCGATCTGCTGCCGGACAGGATCGAAAAGCACGTCAGGAGGGAGAAATAATGCTGAACGAAATTGAAGAATTTAAGGCTTACACGGGAAAGCCTGTTTACAAGTGCAGCGGCAAGCGTGACCTTTCCTTCCTCGGACGTTTCAGCTTTGAGATGATGAAGGACTTCACAGGTCTGAGCCGTGTGCTGACTATTATCGCTCGGGGATATATGTTCAGAAATAGTGCTCCCGATGCAGACTATGCACGGCGAGCTCTTTGTGCGTGGTGCAGTATACACGACAAAAAAACTGCCGCTCCGAAGGAGGAGTGGCAGTTCAGGACTGATTTCAGTGATATGCATGAGGAGTTTCCCGAATTGGTGGATAAGACGGGAAAAGGCTGGTACTACAGGCACGTTCACAAGGTCGAAAAGTTCATCACAAAGAACAGCGAAAATATGAGCAAGACCACTCTCTCCAACGTTGAGCCGCTGAAAACAAAATTTGACGCTGCTTGGAGAGATAAGGTGAAGCAGTATCAGGTGTCGCTCTACTCGCCAGATACAAAGGGGGCGTGGGTATTGCGGTTTGATGATGTGCTTGCGGACGCTCTGGAGCTCGGACCGCTGATGGACAAGACCATTTCATTCTCTGATGATGAAAAAGAGCGTATACAGGCGCTGCTGCCTGATGGTCTGCCGTATGAGGTGGCGGAAACTGTTATCACTTACTGTATCGCAAACAAGCCAGATGATTCAGACTATGTTATACTGCCTGTGTCCAACTTTGACGCATACTTCGGCAGTACCAATTTCAGTCACAAGTGGCTTAATTTATTCCCTAATACTCTACTTGAAAGAGATAAGCAGAGTTTTGGAGTATGCAGGATAAATTTACTATTCACATTGCAAAGTATATAACAGATCTTTTATTTAACTTCACTCTGCGCCTTTCTGTATTCTGACGGGCTCATGCCTGTCTGCTCCCTGAACTGCCTTGCGTAGTGTACGTAGCTGCGGTATCCGGACTGCTTGGCAACCTCCTCGATCGTGAGATTAGTGGAGGTGAGCAGCATTTTGGAATAGGAGATCTTGCTGCAAATGAAATCCTGAACATAGCTCACACCGAACATCTTTTTGTAGGCGTGCTGAAAGGTGGAACGGCTCATACGCACCTCATGGGCAGCCCAGTTCACACCTCTTGGCACATAGGGCTCTGCGTAAATTTTATTGCGTATGGTCGCAAGCATCTCATACTGCTCACCAGAACGGTAGACGTCGGCTTTTTCGACCTGTTCCGCTATTTTAATAAACATCAGGAACAGATAACTGCGGATGCTCTGCTCCCTGTAGGGGTGGTTGGAGTTTTTTTCGTAGGATATGGACTTTATGCAGTAGCTGAGGAAATTCAGATTCATCGGGATAGGCGTCTCAAATGGTATCTTCTTGCCGATGAAGTCGCTCTCCTTATCCTTGGTGGTGAAATCGAAGTGCAGCCAGTCATTTTCAAACGTGTGCTGCGGCAGACAGCGGTAATACTGAGGACGTCCCTTCGGATAGATAAACACGGAATCCTTGGGAACGATGATATCCCTTCCATCAATGGTGAAGATAGCGTCAGTCTTCAGCAGCAGGAGCAGATAGTCCCCGCTGCCCTCCGGGCGCTCAATGAAAAAGTCCGCATCGTGGCAGTGGTTATAGCCGATATTATTTATTTTCACGAGATCAACTCCCTGCACAAAAGTTTTCCTTGAGTGCATTATACATCATCTCCATTCTGTTGTCAAGTATGAGAAAGCCGCCCCCGAAAGGACGGCTTTTCTGAATATGTCAGAGCAGTTATGAGATCTTCACAAGTGAAAGGTTTTCTATAGTCACGCTGAAAGGAACATCAGGATCTGCTCCGCCGCAGTTGAATACACAGATAACATTTTTGTCGGTCTTGTCGGACATTTTGAATGTACCTGTGTAGTGCTGTACCTTTGTGGTATAGTCGAGAAGCTCGTAGATGTACTGACCATAGGGGTCGTAATTTTGCTGGATGTGATACCAGAGCGAGATCGCTTTGTCGGCTGAATAATCAAAGGATACCTGGTACTCTGCACCCTCCTCGAGAGTGATGTCAGGATAGCTGCCCTGAATGTACCACTCCTCCTCACCGGAGCTTGTAACGTTTATTTTTATTCCGTCTCCGAGATACTCTACGGTCGCAGAGCTTCCGCCCTCCTCGTTCACCCAGCTTGTCCAGTTGTCGTCAGCGCACAGATTTTCACCGCTGACATCAACAGAAGCTGAAGGTGTGGAGGGAGTTGCTGCTGTGCTGCCACCGCTTACCTTTACAAGGCTAAGATTTGCAACTTCAACAGTGAAGGGAACCTTAACTCCGCTGCCGCCGAGGTTGAAGCCGATACGGCAGACCTTATCAGTAGCCTTAGTGTACTCGAATGTGTCCTCATAGTGCTGAGCAGTGGTCGTCCAGTCGAGGTTTCCGCTGTAGTAGGGGAGATAGTCGTCGTGTCCCTGCATTACATGGAACGATGTGGACTGCTTGGAGTCAGCCTTATAGTCGAATGAAATTTTGTAGGTCGAGCCCTGTTCGAGGGTCAGTCCCTCATAGAAGAACTGCGCGTTCCACTCATACTCGCCGCCTGCATTTACCTGCATTTTTACGCCGTTTGAGGTGTATGTCATCTCAGCGTCAGCGCCGGCAGATGTGTCCACCCAGCTGTTCCAGTTATCCTCGCTCGCGCAGAGATTATCCGCGCTCACAAGGCTCTGTCTCATAGCGATGAGGTCGAAAACGTCAAGTCTTTCGTCAGCACAAAGGTCAGCCGCCTTCCAGTTGACAAGAGTGGTATTCGGAACTGCAAGCAGCCATTTCTGAAGGATAACAACATCGCTGATATTGAACTGCCCGTCGCCGTTGACATCACCCTTGACGGACGTGTCGATAACGTAATCCTCGCCCTTTGCCGCGGCTATCATGGTATTCAGCAGGTCAGGCTCGGTGACCTTGAGTGTGCGGCGGTTGTACAGTTTGTACTGATTGCCGTTGTCCCACCAGATGCAGGGGATACCGTAGCCGGTACACTTCTCTACGTAATACTTTGCCCATGAGGTTATCTGGTCGATATTGTTTTTATTCGCGCAGCCGAACTCGCCGATGATAACGGGAGTGCCGTTCTTCACGAACTGGTTGTAGATATTGTCGATGTACATATCAAGGGAAGTGCTGTCCCATGTAGTGACGTTGGGGTATGACTCGGAAGTGAACGGGAAGGGCTGATAGATGTGAGTTTCAACGATAAGTCTGTTGCTGACCGTGTCCTTCGGCAGTACGACCTGACTGGTTATCTCCCTGTTCGCGCCTGCACAATATGTATTGCAGATGAGGTTTCTTTGCGTATTGTTTCCGCCGGACTTTCTCACAACGTCAACGAATACCTGGTTGAGGTCGTTGGTTATCGGGACAGCCTCGGAGCTGGGGTTATACCACTGATTCGCGCTGCCGTCGAGTATCTCGTTAAGGCTCTCGAAAAGCAGCTTGTCGCCGTAATCCGCGAAGTTCGCGCTGACCTGCTCCCATATAGCCGTGTACATAGCTTTTTTAGTGTCAAGGTTTGTGCTGTTTGCCTTGAGCCAGCCGTTTTCGCCGGTGTCGTGGTGGACGTTGATGATACAGTACATATCGTCCTCGAGGACATAGTTCACGACCTCCTCGACCCTGTTCATCCACACATCGTCTATCTTGTACGTTACGGGGTCCATGTGCTCATACCACGTAACAGGCACGCGGACTGTCTCGACGCCCGAAGCCTTGACCATGTCTATCATAGCCTTTGTAGTCGCAGGATTTCCCCACGCTGTCTCACTCGATGTGCTGCCGAGATTTGAGCCAACTACAGTGCCTGAGTAGCTGTCCAGCGAGTTGCCTAAGTTCCAGCCGAAGCCCATGTCAGCGACGGTCTGGACTGCATTTTTTTCAAAGTCTGCCTTTGCTTCAATGTTAGTGCCCACATTGATCGAAAGTACAGACACAAGCATTGCAGCCGCAGCCGAAATGCTTGCCATTCTGCTCTTAATATTCATAATTTTCCCTCTCCGGAAAGCGTACTGCGCAATACGCCTCCATAAACATTCCGAGCGCTCTTGTTATTTTTATTATAGCGAATGGGAACACATAATGCAATAGAATTTTGCGCAAATTATATTACATTTCGTGCATTTCTTGTGCCCAGAAAAAGTTTGCACAAAATGTAATGTGATCCGCACTTTTTATCATTGACATCTGTATCCTTATGCTGTAGAATAGTCTTAACAACAGCACAGCTTGCTAAAGCGGTATCTGCACAATAACTGTTTCTGCAAAATGCGCTGTAATTCCGATCATTATTTCCTTTGTGACCGGTGGACAGATCAGAGCCGTATTGTCTGAGGGGACGATACGGCGATTTTCTTTATTGCATTTTGTGCATAGCTGTGGTATAATTCTGAAAAGGAGTGTTGCAAATGAAAACTGCGTACCTTAAATATGACTCGGGCAAAGCTTTATCGCGTATAGCTCCCGAGATATACGGGCACTTTTCCGAGCACCTCGGCAGGTGTATCTATAACGGTATCTACGTCGGAAAGGGGAGCCATATCTCCAACACTGACGGCATAAGAAACGATGTTGTGCAGGCACTGAAAGAAATCGGAATACCTGTTCTGCGGTGGCCGGGGGGCTGCTTTGCGGACGAGTATCACTGGCGGGACGGTGTAGGTGCTGACCGCAAGCCCATACTCAATTCCAACTGGGGCGGCGTTACCGAGGACAACAGCTTCGGCACGCATGAATTCTTCGAGCTTTGCGAGCTGCTCGGCTGCAAGGCATACATAGCCGGAAACATGGGCAGCGGAACTGTTCAGGAGCTTTCCGAGTGGATACAGTATATCACCGCGCCGACAGATACACCGCTCGGCAGTGAGCGCAAGGCGAACGGTCACGAAACTCCGTGGGCTGTCGAATACCTTGGTATCGGCAACGAGAACTGGGGCGGCGGCGGAAATATGCGTCCCGAGGCTTATGCCGACCTTTACCGCCAGTATCAGACCTTCGCGAAGAATTACAATAACAATGACATGGTAAAGGTCGCCTGCGGTCCGAATGCTGACGACTACGAGTGGACAGAGGGCGTGATGAGAACTCTCAAACCGTGGCATACGGGAGCAATTTCGCTGCACTATTACACCGTCCCCACCGGCGAGTGGTCACACAAGGGCGACGCGCTCGATTTTTCCGACGACGAATTCTACAGCACGATCTCAAAAACGCTGTACATGGAGGAGCTCATAAACAGGCACGGCGCGGTGATGGACAAGTACGACAGTGAGGGAAAGATAAAGCTCATTATCGACGAATGGGGCTGCTGGTACGACGTTGAAAAGGGAACGAATCCGGGCTTCCTCTATCAGCAGAACACCATGCGCGATGCGCTCGTTGCAGCGATAAACCTCAATATCTTCAACAACCATTCGGACAGAGTCATCATGGCGAATCTGGCGCAGACCATGAACGTATTGCAGGCTGTGCTGCTCAGTGACAGCGAAAAGCTCATCAAGACTCCGACGTGGCAGGTATTTAAGATGTTCCTTCCACATCACGGCGCAGAGCTTGTGCGGACGTCGTGTGCTGTTCCGTACATTTATAATGGCGGCAATGAAATGCCGCAGCTGACCTGCTCTATGTCGAAGAAAAACGGCGAGCTTTTCCTGACAGTCTCCAATGCTTCACTTGATGAGGATTGCCGGCTTCTCATCGACTCCGAAAGCGGTAGCATCAGCTCCGCGGAGGGTCAGATCATAACGGCGGAGGTCCACAGCTTCAATGGCTTCGACGGTAGCGAGAATGTCCGCATAGAGGACTACAGCGGTGTTAGTATTGCGGGCGGCAAGATAACGCTTGATCTGCCGCCGTGCTCGGTAGCTGCACTGAAAATATATGAGTGATTTAATAAGTATTCAAAATGCAATGTATTATACACTAAACATCATTGACTGTTTGCCTTAAATGCAATAAAATAGTATTAACAACAGTACATTTGCAGCTGCGGTATCTGCACATTGACCGTATTTTGCAATAGCTGCTGGAATTCCGATCATTGATTCCTTTGTGATCGGTGGGACAGATCAGAAAAGCCGTATTGTCTGAGGGGACGATACGGCGATTTTCTTTTTATGAACGATAAAAGGGGGCTGAAACAGTCCCCTTAAATTTTTTATTGACCTGCCGTATAAACCTCTGGAACATCAGGAAGTGCAAAGCCCGTCCCGATGAAGAAGTCCGTATGCGGCGGCTGATTATATGCGACATTCTGACCTGCTACTTGTGTACGGTACTGCGGGTTGTGCATAAGAGTGTATATTTTATACTCCGTCTCAAAAGTTGTTGTATAAACTCTGAGCACCTTGCCGTCATTCGCTGGGAATATCACTTCCTCGCGCCAGTCTCCGAAAAGGTCACATGAAAGGCTGGGCGTAGATTTTGTTCCATTTATGGAAGCTCCGCCGTCAGCAGTCATAACTCTGCCCTTGCCGTACTGGTCGATACAGCCTCTGTCGAGGACGCACCTTTCAAGTGTGTCGCTCCAGTAAATTACGAAGTTCTGACCCCACTTGGTAACATCACTCCAGTTGCAGACCTTATTTCCGGAGGTATCATATACTACCGCATTATGGCTTCCGACTATCTCTGCGCTGTTGTTGCCTGCAATGAGATTGTCAGCCAGACATCTGCCTGTATCGCCGTCTCCCTTTTCACGGAAAAGCATTTTTCCTGTTTTTCCGTCGCGAAGAGATATACCGTAGCCCGCATCCTTTTCCTCATGGCACATGAATATCTCAACTCCGGGATTTGACGGGTCAAAGTCACCGACATGGAGCGCGTCTCCGTGGCTAAGTCCCGATGTGTAAAGCAGCTTGCCGTTATCGTCGATGACCGCTGAGCCCATAACGAGCTCCTGTTTTCCGTCGCCATCTACATCGGCAGCCATGCAGTTGTGATTTCCGTCGCCATATCCTGCAACAGCAGCATTGTGACCTGTATCGAACGCCCAGCGCTCAACAAGTTTTTTGTTCACAACGTCATATGCAGTGACAGCCATTCTTGTGTAATAGCCTCTGCCCATGAGTACGCTCGGGTGCTGACCGTCAAGATAAGCAGTTGCAGCAAGGAAACGATCACAACGGTTGCCATATCCGTCGCCCCAGTTTGCAACAGTCCCTCTGCCGGGCTTATAATCAACGGTATCAAGTGCTGCACCGGTCTGACCGTCAAAAAGTGTCAGGTATTCGTTTCCGGTCAGTATACGTCCCACATTGGAGCGGTAGTCAGCATTTGCATTGCCGATAGCCTTACCTGTACCGTCAACTGTACCGTCGGAGGTCTTGCAGACCATTTCCGCCTTGCCGTCGCCGTCATAGTCATAGACCATAAACTGCGTATAGTGCGCACCTGCACGAATATTCACGCCTAAGTCGATACGCCACAGCTTCTTACCGCTGAGCTTGTAACAGTCGATGAGAACATTGCCTGTGTAGCCGTCCTGCGAGTTGTCCTTGGAGTTGGACGGGTCCCATTTGAGTATAATCTCATACTCGCCGTCGCCGTCAACATCTCCTACGCTCGCATCGTTCGGACTGTATGTGCAGGTCGAGCCGTCCGGCATCGTTCGTGCCGCCGGAACATCAAGCGGAATATCAAAATATGCACCGCTCTGACCGCCGTTCTTATTAGCGAGGATATTCTCGGTCTGTGCAGTCTCGGTCTTAACACCGTTCACATATATATCGACCGTGTATTTATCTGTAGTTTTTCCGCCGTTATCGAGATAGTTCGTGGCCTTGTCAGCGGCAATGTCAGCAAGCAGCGTGCCGTTTTTATAGAGCTTGAATGTGGTATTCGCACTGTCAGTTGCAAGACTGCGCCAGCTTAAGAACATACCGTTTCCGGTATTTGCAGCAACAACTCCTCTTGTCAGTGCCTCCACCTGCTTTGCACCCTCGGTGATGACAGGCTGAACATACGGCTGCTGTGCATCGGAATCGGTTCTGGTCAACGTCAGATAGTCCAGATTAGGACCGCCGTCAGCCGTCAAAGAAGTCAGTGTTACAGTCTGTGTACCCTTTGACAGCGGAACAATAATTGAAGAATCTGCCCAGTTTGTCCAGCCGCCTGTAGTCGGGAACGACACCGTCCATTTATTGTCTGTACCGCTGAGACTCAGCCGCATATCACGGTCAGCCGTGCCGCCGTTTGCATTGCGGAAGGTGAGCTTGTAATTGCCGTCCTCCGGCACGTCTATCGTCCATGCGATACTGCTGCCGACCTGATTATCGAGGTTGACATACGTGCCGGTCGATGAGCCCGCATTTGTGGTCTCACTAACTCCGTTATTGACTGCTGCATTTATCGCAAGATAACGGCTGCCAGCACTTACAAGCTCCTGCCTCATCATAATGAGGTCATAAACATCAAGTCTGTCGTCCTCGCAGAGGCCAGCTGCTTTCCAATCGGCAAGATATGTATCCGGGACAGCGAGCAGCCATTTTTGCAGCAGCACAACGTCAGAAACATTGAACTGTCCGTCTGCATTGACATCGCCGCGAATCGTCTGCGCTTCTATTGTAGGTTCGGGAGTTGGCTCAGTTGCAGGCTCGTCTGAATTCATAGCAACAAATTCTATCTGGCTTGCCACAAGCTCTGCCAATTTGTCAGCTCCGGCACGGTTCGGGTGCAGGGTATCGCCGTCCATGTAAAGTGCAGTTGTTGCGTCTGTACCTATCGACCGGCAGTAGTCCTGATAGAGATTGAACAGATCGACTACCTGACAGTTCTGCTCTTTGCCTATCTGGTCAAGCTCGCCTGCAAACCAGCGGGAGGTAAGGTTCCTCTGTGCATCGCCGTTTCGTCCCTGCTGCTTTACAAGGATAACGGTCATTCCCTTTGCCTTGGCACGCTTCGTCATATCAGAGACGATATTGTAGTACTCAGTGGCATTGGAATAATTTGTGTCATTGATACCTATGGAAATGATGTAATAATCGCCCTTCTTTCCGTATTTTTCAATAGGTGCAAACTGTCCCGCGTCAACGAAGCCCTTCGCATACTGTCCGCTTGCAGCCATATTACGAATGTCGAATTTCGTTGTATCAACGTAGTTTCCGAGCATTTGCGCCCAGCCAGCCTGCGTACTTGTTGCAAGGGGATAGTAATTGCAGACAGTCGAGTCTCCGCAGACCCAGATAGTCGGTTTTGTCTCGGTGCTGTCAGATACCTTTTTGATGTCGAGCGCACTGAGTGTGAATGCTGTGCCTGCCTTGCCCTCAGTGACCATGAGATTGAGCTGACCGTCTGTAACAGGTATCGTGAACGAGTCTACAGCATTATTTCCGGTCATATTAATGATCTGAAGAACGTCCTCAGCCTTTACAGAAGCTCTCGTAGTATTGCCCAGCTTGACCTTTATTTCGTAAAGTCCGCTTGGCAGGTCAACGTTGAATGTGTTTGCCGCCGATGTGTTAGTGAATTGCACAGCATCACTAAGCTCATTTTTACCGGCTGCACCCACATTTTTTACCTGAGAGGTGTTTGCAAAGCCGTAGCCGCGTGCGCTGCTGTAGCCCGTTCCTGCGTCAACAGCGGTATAACCGTTCGATGCACCGTTTCCGCCGAAGTCAAAGTACCACTCCGACTGCGCAGCCGCGGCAAGGTCCGCCGTTTGAGGAAAACCTGAAAAAGCTGCTATAACTGCACAGGAAGCAGCAGCTGCACAGGCTGACAGTCTGTGCTTCTTTTGTTTATGTGCCATATCATTCCCTCCAATTCTGTACGCAATAAGAGCCTGCCATGAGTTTATTGCGAAATTGTTTCTGATTTATGTGATTTTATTTTATCATAGAAATCACATAATGAGAATGATGTAATCCATTTCTTTTATGATAAAACCGGTAATGCGACAGAAAAAAGCTGTCCGCAGCAATACGGACAGCATAATATTATCTTGGATATATGTCGTACTCGTGTCTGAATTCAAGCGGAGAACGCAGCATCTGTTTTTTGAAGGTGCGCGAAAAATGAGAATAGGAATTGAAACCGCATTTTTCTGCAACCTCCGCAATGCTGTCATTGGTGGAAATAAGAAGGTGCTTTGCATGACTTATCCGGCTTGCTATAACATCCTCCTTACAGCTCACATCAAAAAACATTCTATAAAGTTTTTGCAACATTGAGGCAGAAATGAGAGTTTCTCTGCACATTGATTCTATCGTCCAATCAAGCTGCGGCTCCTCAAAGATCTTTCTTCTGAGCTTCAGGATCTCCGGGTGAGCTATTTTCAGCCTGGACAGATCTTCTGAATCCTGTCTGAGCGAGGAAATACAGAAAAAAGCTGCCGTCAAAAGCTGTACCAGAGTCGCATCATTATTAGTGTTCTCTATTTTCATTATCAGACACATGTTCATCACCATGTTTGACATGGTATCGGGGTATCTCAGATCCATTATTTCATTGAACGGCAGAAAAAGTGAGTTCAGCACATTTATGTCATTCTTATCAAGGGAAAAAGACACCCAGTCAAGCATATAAAAACCGGTAGATGAAGTTACCGAATGAGGCTCACCCTTTTTGATAATAACTATATTTCCATAGTCAACAGAATACTCCCTGCCGGATACCGTAAGTACAGCCGGAGTGTGAAAAAAATAGATAATGTTTTCGTCTTCATCTTTATCGTGAGATATGTAATACGGAGCGCAGTAATGCCAGTTATATCCTGCGTTTTTGAACTTCATAATATCACCTGCTTTGATACCAATGCAGTGAGCGTATCGTAAGTTTGCTCACTGCAAGGACATTTCTATAACTCTGTATTCATTATAACATATTATAAACGTTTTTTCAATAGCAAAGCAGATCATTATTTTTAGTAAACAAGCTCTCTTCTCATAAGACAGAGGTCGAAAACATCAAGTCTGCCGTCCTCACAGAGATCACCTGCTTTCCAATCAGCAAGGTGTGTATCCGGAACTGCGAGCAGCCACCTCTGAAGCAGTACAATATCTGAAACATTAAATGCTCCGTCAGCATTCACGTCGCCTCTTACTGATTTATTCTCCTCAAAAGCCTGTACCATGACGGTATAGTTCACAACATTTCCGGACATACCGTTTGTCCCGAGCGTTACTGTTTCATCAGCTTCAAATGTCTTTGAGTAAACTGCAAATGTAACATCATTATCAGTTTTTGCTGTCATAGATGTTTTAGTCCAGCCGCCAAGCCAATCGGGAGCAGTCTCCACGCGTGTATCGAGAAGCACATATACGTCTATCTTCTCAGCCGCATTGAACTCCGCAAGCTCTGCGTCTGTATTCTTTGAGCCACACGCACTTTCGAGCACCTCCGCGCCTTTTAGCCTTTCCGGGAGCTCGGTGTATTTGTATTCTCTGTCTCCGAACACTACACTTCCGATATCTGCCGGCTGCTCAGCTATTTTCCAGCTGTTCTTATTAGCTGTGTCCTTGACCTTCAGGTCGTTGATATACCTGCCGCTGATAACAACAGGTACGGGCGGAGTGTAGGGCTGTGCCGTATTGTTGAGCTTTACATCGGGGCGTTCGGGGAGTGTACCGTCTGAGCCAAGATAGAAGCTCGTATGCGGAGGCTGATTGTAGGAGCTCTGCTCGCAGCCGTCCTGTGCGCGGTACTGCATATCGTGCATGAGAGTAGTTATGCGGTACTCAGTGGGCGACGCAGTACACCAAACACGGAGAGCGCTGCTGTCGTTCGTCCTCATCAGCAGCTCCTCACGCCAGTCGCCGAAAAGGTCGGCAGTGAGGCAGGGAACAGCCTTTGTACCGTTGTTTGCGGCACAGCCGTCGGCGACGAAAATTTTTTCTGTTTTATTCGCCGATGTCATCTTCTGAACATCGCCGTAGTCCAGAATTTCACGCTCAAGGTCGCCGTCCCAGTAAATAAGGAAGTTCATCGCCGGACGTATACCGGCTATCTTCTGACCGGCACCGTTGAACATATCTCCCGAGTGAGCGCCCCAGAACTCCGAGCCTTTATTGCCCGCCCAGATATTGCCGGCGGCACAGCGTCCCGTGTCCTTGCCGCCGTCCTGATGAAAGATGATCTTACCTGTAGCTCCGTCTATCAGTGAACAGCCCCACGGACTTTCCTCATGGCACATCCACACCTGCACACCTTCACGGTCAGGGAAGAATTTTGCAACGTGCATAGCGTCTCCGTGACCCAAACCTGTCGTCCAGAGCAGAGTACCGTCGTCATCAATACAGTTAGAGCCGGTGAGTACCTCCTGCTTGCCGTCGTTATCGACATCAGCCACCATTACCTGATGATTTCCGCAGCCGTAGCCGGGAGCCTTGTTATTGTTTCCCGTATCGAATACCCAGCGCGTGCTGAGCTTTTTGTCCACAACATCGAATGCCGACCACGTCAGCCTTGTGTAGTAGCCTCTGCCGTATATCGCGCTCGGGTGTACGCCGTCGAGGTATGCGATACCGCTGTTGAAGCGGTCGCAGCGGTTGGCGTATCCGTCACCCCAGTCGGAAATTTTCCCTCTCGGTACGGGGAAATCTATCGTATCAAGTGCCGCGCCGGTCATACCGTCAAAGAGAGTGATGAACTCAGGACCTTCGAGTATCCTGCCTGCGCTTGTGACATAATTCGCATTTGCATTGCCTATGACTTTGCCCTGTCCGTCAACTGTTCCGTCAGCGGTTTTGGTAATGAGCTCTGCCTTGCCGTCGCAGTCGAAATCCGCAACGCAAAGCTGAGTGTAGTGCTGACCTGCGCGGATATTCTTTCCGAGATTTACTCGCCAGAGCATTTCTCCCTCAAGAGTGTAACAGTCAATGTATACAAGATCGGTCACACCGTCCTGCGAGTTGTCCTTGGAAGCGCCCTCCCATTTCAGGAATATCTCATACTGACCGTCGCCATCAATATCTCCTGCACAGCAGTCGTTCGCTGAATACTGATTGCCGGGCTTTTTCAGCGGTATGTCGAAATACTGTGTACCGGAGCTGAACTTGCACTCCTGAGAACCGGTAACATTGCCGTTCTCGACTGTGTCTACGCGGTATTTTGAGTTGACATTGCCGCCGTTGTCCTGATAGCTTGTTGCCTTGCCGGAGGTGCTTGTGTAGATGAGCTGGTCGTCACGATACAACCGGAACTCCGCATCATCAGCATCGTCCGCATTCCAGCGCCAGCTTACGAACATACCGTTTCCGGACTTGACTGCGTAGATACCGCGGTCGAGGTACTCCATTATGCCGACACCGTTGCCGCCCTCGCCGTAAGCAGCATTTGCAGGAAGCAGAGTTTGCCCTGCATTACAGGTCATCAGCATTGCTGCGCACAGTGCAGCTGTCTTTTTAAGTCTGAGCTTCATTTGTGATTCCTCCTTCGATATTCATTTTATCACGTTCCTTATTAAGCAGGCATCTGCCTATTGCAAACATTCTAACATACAGTTCTGTTCTATACAATGACAAATCGAGGATAAAATATGATGAAATCAGTAATCTGCTGTATTAATACGTGATTTGTAATGTTTATAACTCATTTCATCATTGCCTTTTTGGCTGCGAGGCATTATAATTCGAGTAAGAGGGATCAGGTGATGCCGCTTATTCTTAGAGTCTGTTTAGTATCTTATATTTCAAAAGGGAGGTAATAATATGTTACGTAAAAAGCTTGCAGCCTTTTCATCGGCAGTCTTTGGACTGATGGCTTTTAACAGTACGCCAATAAATGTTTTAGCAAAGGATAGCGGAGTAATGCGTGATATGACAACAATGGAGATCGTCGAGGATATGGGTATCGGTATCAACCTCGGCAACACATTTGAATCCAGCGGTGACTGGATAAAGCAGTGGGGTGACGGCACGCCAAATTCATATGAAACTGCATGGGGAAGTCCCACAATTACACAGGCGATGATACAGGGCTATGCAGACGAGGGATTCGGCGCTCTGAGAGTGCCTGTTGCGTGGTCGAACATGATGAACGACGACGGTACTTACACAGTCAATGCAGAATATATGGCAAGGGTGCATCAGGTCATTGACTGGGCACTGGACACGGATATGTATGTTATCGTCAATCAGCACTGGGACGGCGGCTGGATGGGTGATCTTCCCAATGACCACGATAATGTGATGAAAAAGTATACCACCATTTGGTCGCAGATATGCGATGAGTTTGCAGACTACGGTGACAAGCTCATTTTCGAGTCACAGAATGAAGACCTTGGCTGGAACGATATATGGAATCAGTGGTCACAAAATGGTGACAAGAACCGTGCGTATGCGTACTGTAATGAGGTCAATCAGGCTTTTGTTGATCTGGTCAGAGCTTCCGGCGGAAATAACGCCAAGCGTCATCTGCTTATTTCGGGTTACTTCACGGCTATTGATCTGACCTGTGACCCACTGTTTGAAATGCCGGATGACCCTGCGGAACGCTGTGCAGTCTCGGTACACTATTATTCACCATCTACATTTGCAATTCTCGAAGAGGATGCGGATTGGGGAAAATCATCATATACATGGGGAAGTGATGCTGAGTACGCACAGCTTGCAAAAGAGATAGATATGCTGGTGCCGGCATTCGTGGACAAGGGCATACCTGTTATAATCGGTGAATTCGGCTGTCCTACCAGAAATAAGGAGCCTGAATCTGTAAGACGCTATCTGTCAGCGGTATGTGAGGAAGCGCTGAAACGCAAGGGAATCTGCCCCATGCTCTGGGACACGACGAATCTCCATTATAACCGTGGAACTTGTCAGCTAATAGACAGGCAGCTTCATGAGAATTTCGTATCTTACATTGAAGAATACCGCCCTGAGCGTCAGAAAGCTCCCGAAAAAGTTAAAGGCGACGTGAACGGAGACAGCTCATTTAATGTTTCAGATGTTGTACTGTTACAGAGGTGGCTGCTTGGCACACCGGATACCGTGCTTGCAGACTGGCAGGCTGCCGATCTTTGTAATGACGAAAAGCTCGATGTATTCGATCTGGTAATGATGAGGAGACTTTTGATCGAAAAAGGCTGAGATCCCAGATAACTCCAAATGCTGAACTCTGCACATTTTCAACGATCGGTCTGATAAAAAATGTAAGGGATAAATCAAAAAAGCAGATGTATCTTTTAATTCGGTACTAATATAGAAGTTTTTCAACAATTATTATGTAAAGACCTATACAGCGGGCTATAACAAAAAGAGTGTCGTACACAATGTGTGTGGTGTATGGCACTCTTTTTGTTCGTATTGTTTTAAGGTATAATTAAGGCTTGTGTGATAGAGTAGAATAGATGAAGTATAATTTCTTGAAAGTCAGGAGATAACATCATGAATAGACAGCTGTTATTAGATGCGAAAAACTACGATGAAGATATGCAGATAGGCTCTGTGAAAAAATCTCTGTAAATTCAAAAACTGTGATAAAAACGATATATGGGAGCGGCTTGAAAAATTAGCCGCTTCGATTTTTTACAGTATACAATGGATACTGCAATTTGTCAAGGTTCTTTGGATATCAGCCTGCTGGAATGGAGCGCAGCGGAATGGAAACAGGCTGATATCCGGCAGCTCAGCCGAGCCTGTCGGGATACATGATCTCAAGCTCTCCTAGGACTCTGCCCCAGTTTCTGAGCGGCACAGTCCACTTTTTAGCTATCTCATGCGTCGCCAGATACAGAGCCTTCAGGAGCGCCGTATCGCTCGGAAATACGCTTCTCTGCTTGTTCAGACGGCGATATCCGCTGTTCAGGCTTTCGATGGCGTTGGTGGTATAAATGACCTTTCTGACGTCGGATGAGAACTTGAAAATTGGCGATATTACGTCCCAGTTCTTGTACCAGCTCTTCATAGCGTTGGGGTATTCGCCCTCCCATTTCTCGGTGACACGATCAAGAGCTTCAAGGGCTGCGTCCTCGGAAGGTGCATGATAGATCGTTTTCAGGTCATTTGCGAATTCTTTTTTATTCTTCTCGCCGACGTATTTCAGCGTGTTTCTTACCTGATGAACGATGCAGCGCTGGAGTTCAGTCTGCGGGAACGCCGCTGATACGGCTTCTTTCATGCCTGTAAGACCGTCGGCGCAGATGACTAGAATGTCCTTAACTCCGCGATTTTTCAGCTCATTCAGAACGCCAAGCCAGTACTTGGCGCTCTCGTTTTCACCGATATGTATGGACAAAACTTCCTTGTGACCTGTTATGCTTACTGCAAGTATCACATACGCCGCAAGTTTCCGTATCTGACCGTTATCACGAACAGAAAAATGTACAGCATCTATGAACACTATCGGGTATACTTCGTCAAGAGGACGCTTCTGCCAGTCCTCTATCTGCGGAAGAAGGCGGTCTGTGATATCGGATACCATACCGTCGCTGACTTCAAAGCCGTAGATATCCTCGATAGTTTCGCTTATCTGCCGTGTAGTCATGCCTTTAGCGTACAGCGATATTATCTTCTGCTCGATACCTGAGATGTCCTTCTGACGCTTTTTTACGACCTTTGGTTCAAAACTGCCGTCACGATCCTGCGGTACTTCGATTTCGGTTTCTCCGAAGTTGCCGCGAATCTTCTTGGTTTTCTTACCGTTGCGATAATCGGGATTGTCGGAACGCTCATACTCCTGATATCCTAGATGCTCGTCCATTTCCGACTCAAGCATTTCCTGGATCGTTCCTCCGAGAAGGTCTTTGAGGGCGTCTTCAATATCCTTTGCCGACTTGATGTCGTATTCCTCAAGCAGCATTCCTATGATGTTCTTCTTTCCTTCACTCATCGGTTCTCTTTTTCGTCTTCCCATTAATAATCAACCTCCTGTGTTATTTCTATTTTACCACAGTTTGCTGACTTTTTTACAGACTTTTTTTCGGAGTCTCTGCAGATAAGACCGACAGCTCTCACAATCGGTCTCATCATACGCTTTTCTATTGCACTATTTTTAGTTTACACAGAATTTGGGATTGACTCACACAAGCCGCCCCTGAGCTATTCAGGGGCGGTCTATTCACTTATTATGCACCACAGTATACAGCACCAAGTCCTCATTCCCTGTATTCATGATACTATGCTCCTGCCCGTCAGGACAGTAATGACACACTCCTGCCGACAGCTTTTCTTCCTTGCCGTCACAGATTGCGATACCCTCTCCGCTTACGATGAAGTTAATAAGAATGATACTCCTGTCAGTTTTTCAGACTCGTCCCATAGCCTGATTGCCGTTTCTCGATCTTGGGCAAACGGGGCGATTTTCGCTTTTGCAGGCAAGCCTTTTCGTTCACCTGCCCCCGAGGGTCCGTAGAATATTCCACTTGTAGCTTGTTCGGAAGTTGCGGCGTAGAGTATCGGGTAAGCACCATGCTTTGCGGATTGACCGATAATCCCAAACATCGTTTTGGCAAAACGGTGACGAATTGGACTTGCTTTGTCACCGCCTCTTGTAATATCCGTAGCGGCAACACCGGGGTGAATCGGAATCGCTTTTATATCACAGCCGCTGTCTTTTAATCTTCTCGCAAGTTCCAGTATAAATGTCAATACAGCTAATTTCGATTGTGCATATCCCTTCATCGGTGTGTAACTCTCTTTTAATTGCAGATCATCTAAATTCAGAGTTGTTCTTTTATGAGCAAGACTTGATGTAGCAATGATACGAGCATCAGACGAGTCCTGCATGGCAGGAAAAAGCATTGCCGTCAGCGCAAAATGTCCAAGATAATTCGTGGCAAGCTGTCTTTCAAACCCATCAGAAGTTATCTCACGATTTGGAACATTTGATATACCGGCGTTTAATATCAAAGTGTCTATTCTCTTATTGTCGGTAAGCCATTTTTCTGAAAAGCAATGAACGCTGTTCTGATCAGATGTATCAAGCTCCATAAATTGAATTTGACTATCCGGATATGCAGATATAATTTTCCCGATCACAGCATTCCCTTTTTCAGGATTGCGTGCGGCAATCGTCACGTCTGCTCCGCAGCTGCAAAGTGCGAGTGCCGATTCATAACCGATACCGCTTGTCCCACCTGTTATGATAATACTTTTCCCTTTTTGACTCGGCAAATGCTCAGGATTCCAGCCATCTGCAGTTTTCTGTTCTTTCTTCATTTTTGCTGATTCCTTGCTTTCATCTTGTTGATCTTGCTTACCATGGTGCCTTCTGCACCGGGATGTATTTCGATTCCCTTTCTTTTCAGCTTTTCGGATACATGGAATCGTTCCATTTCCTCCGGTGCAAATATCCATTTCGTATTTCTGTCAGACAGTCCGAAATAGGTGATATAGCCTAAAATCAAGCCCGTTGCTGCAAGTGTGTAGAGGATACCGATGATCCATGTACCTGCTCCTGCCAGATGATTTACGGTGATATGTCTGATATACAGGATACCCACAGGGATATGAAGCAGCACGACTGCACCCAGACCGGGATTATAGATTGATTTTAGTTTTTTGTTTGTCATGATGCCATGAACGATAAACTGCATCATCCCCATCAAAATCGGTGCGATCCCGAGACAAATAACATTCGGAAAAATGATAGGGAGCAGATAGATCACATAGCTGAACAGACAGTTTGTAAACATTGCAGAAAACTGATTCAGCGGAAATCTGTCCGGCTGATCACTCTCTTGCAGTAGAAGGTTCATGATCGCCGGTTCCCCACCTGGGAAACGGTATTCCTCAAATTGATGTAACAGCATCGCAATGAAGCTTATTATATTCAATCGTAAGAGAACGGACATATCCCCCCAGTTGACAATCAGGATCACAAATGCGATGATTGCGGGACAAAGCCCGGCTTCATACCAATGTCTATTCCAGAATTTCATATAATCGGCTCCTTTCTATTGACATCATGCAACACTGTGTTGTATAATAATATTATAGCAATCAAAAGCAAACCTGTCAACCAACAATTCGGAGCAAAATGTCGCATTGTACGGAGGAAAGATACGATGAAAAAGCAACCTGAACTTACTGAGCAAACAAGACGAAATCTGATCGATGCCTATTTTGAATTGGCGCACAGCGGAGCAAAGGGTACTGTCGATCAGATCACAAAAAAAGCCGGATATAATCGCTGTACTTTCTACCGATATTTCTCTGATACAAGGGATATGCTCGACCAAGTGGAAAACGAGATATGCGGCGAGCTGACAGAGGCGTTAAAACAGAGTCAAGTCTCCGGGGCAGGAGAAGCTGTACATTCGCTTGCAGATGTCTATACAGCTTACGGGAAATATATCTCTGTTCTTTTGGGAAAATACGGGGATCCGTCATTCAGAGAAAAAATGAAAACAGAAGCTGAGATGATCCTGTCTCAGCAGCTTGGACTTACAGCGGAGCAATCTCCTAAAATGTCCTTGACAGCAGAATTTGTGTTATCCGCTGTCCTCGGAACCATCCTAAAATGGTTTCAGCTTGAAATGCCGATCAGTACAGTGGAGCTTGAAGCATTGATAACAGAATTGATCAGTAATGGAGTTGACTTAAAATCCGATATTACAGATACACATGACAGAACTTATTATGAAGAATGATAATATTGACGAATAAAAACAGCCTGAAGTGGGTTCCTTCGGGCTGTTTTTCTATTGCTTCGTAAACGTTAGCTCTGTATGTTTCAGGCGCTCTAACCAGCGGCGCTTCAGGCGGCTTTGGGGATTTTCGACGATCCATATCGCCGCAGCTTCCCAGAGCGAGAACGAACCTATCGTGGAGAGGATAGCAGCGGTCAGTTCCCCAACATGGCTGCCGAAAAGTAATCCCATAAGTATAAACAGACAGCCGATACCGAACATCCAGAGCTGTTTGATGTTGTTTCGTATCTTCTCTTGCCGCAGCTTTTCAGTCTCATCCTCAAGCATGATCTTGAAAGCTCTGCGAATCTTTTCCTCATCAAGAGAAGCGTCGGATATCAATTCAATGACCACCTTGTCGGCATTGCGGCATTTTGCAGAAAAGCTCCTGATGTAGTCAAGCATATGGTCTATAACTATCCGCTTGCAATGTTCTCCGAGCTTGCAACCAACTGCATTCTCCACAAGGAATATAGCAGAAAATAATACATCGGCATTTAAATCTACAAGGATCATATTTCCTTCATCAATCATAACAGACCCGTACCGCCTGTTACTATTGAAGCAATGAATAATGATACTGAGTTCCGTGACCGGGTATATCTAAATCCCGAACTGAAGGAGATGTTCTTCTCGCTGGATTTGATAGAGTCCTACGGTTCGGGTATACGCAGAGCCAAGAACGCCATGAAGGAGAACGGTACTCCCGAGCTCGTCTTTGAGCCAAGTAACGATACTGACGATTATACTATGGTAACTGCGTATATCAATGAGGAATTCGCAAAGATTCAGGCGGAGGAGAGTGAAAAAATCAACCGCTAAGAAAACCGACAAGAAAAATCTGACGATATCGAAAGTGCTATCATAAAACAGTTGCTTCTCAAACCTAAAAGAACAAGAAAAAAGCTCGCAAAGGTACTTAATGTCAGCGAACAGACAATCAGATACCGCCTTGAAAAGCTCCAGCGCGAGGGAAAAATATATCGTAAGGGTTCAATCAAATCCGGTGAATGGGTCGTAAAAAGTGATTGAATAAACTGTAATTTCCAAACAACTCAAAAGAAACTGCGGTGTCTTGTTTCGATTGCTCCCCGCCACCTCAGCCACTTGTTTGCCACATATTGTTACTAAAAACTGCTTGAAATTACTAAAAAGCACTCGAAATCAAACTCTTAAATCAGGCTGTTTTTCGGCGATTTTCGCATAACACTTAAAACTGGCAGAAGCCTTTCGGCTTGTTCAATTCCCGTACGGGTCACCACAAGGATTGCTCTAAAACAGCGTATTTGCGTTGTTTTAGAGCTTTTTTATTTGTAGAAAAAAGCCCTATGGGACTTATATGGGACTTATTTTGTCTTCACGCACCATAGCCTGTCTTAATGCAAATTATCTTCGCACGCTTCTCGTCGCTTTCATTACAATTATTATCTGTGCTGATCGGGGCTGGGGCGGACGGTGGTGTTGGCTCGGGTTTATCAAAGTTGAGTGCGTTTGCCACAGCGTCGCAAGCCTTGACTTGGTTCTCTCTGAACATATGGGAGTACAAGTTCAAAGTTGTAGAAACCTGGGCATGGCCTAACACCCCCGAAACAGTTGTCGGGTCGATGCCTGCACCGATAAGTAAGCTGGTATGCAAATGTCGGAATTGGTGAATGCCATAAAATGGAAAATTGTGCTCCTCGCAAAACTCTTTCAGCCAGCCATAGGGCGATTGAAGATTCATCGGACTGCCATTCCACTTGGTAAAGAGCCTGTCCGTTTCAACCCACTTACTGCCGAGGCGCTGGCTCTCTTTCGCCTGCCACTCTCTGTACTCCTCCATAACAGCAACGACATTCATCGGCACCTTTATGAATCGCACCGAATTTTCTGTCTTGGGCGTGTCTGTGTAGATGCCCCTCGCTTTGGTGTAATTCGATGTCCTCTCAATATGTATCATGCCTGTTTTGAGATCAATGTCATGCCATTCCAGACCGAGCATTTCTCCCCTGCGCATACCGCTGTAAATTATCAGCGTAAAGAACGCTTTCCACTTCAGCGGAGCGTAATCGTCGAGCAGTTTGAAGAAATACTGCGTTTCCTCCATTGTGAGAATATGCCGCTTTTTCTTGCTGCCCTTCGGTATAGTTACCCTTCTGCATGGATTGTCCTTCAGCATATCCATTTTGATCGCATAATCCAGCACAGTTGATATGAAGGACAGATAATGCACCATAGTTTTGTGTGATAACGCCTTGCCTGTGTGCTCGTTTACTCCTTCCTGCGCAAGGCTGTTGATGAATCGCTGGATATTTCTTGCAGTCAGCTTGTCGATACGGATATGACCTATCGCTTTGTAGGTGCGCTTGGTAAGCTGGCGCTGTCGGGTGAGCGTTGTGCTTTTCAGATTTAGGTTCGCGTACTGCTCAAACCATTCCTCTGACAGCGTTTCAAACTTCATGCTTGAAACTGCCAGACCGCTGCTGCACTCCTCCTCGAATAGAACCGCCTGCCTTTGCAGCTCCTTTTCGATCTGCTTGGGGGTCATATCGGGCTCGGGAGTCCAAGTCATGCGATGCACGACCTGTGTTCCGTCAACCTTATACCCGCCGGATACCTTGATCCTGTAACTGTTTCCTCTTTTTTCAATTGATGCCACTTGGCTACCTCCTTTCGGAGACCATTGGCGTATTTCTGCACTTTTATTATATCACTTTCACGCTTTAAAGTCAATAGAAGTTTTTGCAAAATACACTTTTACGGTCTCCTTATTTGTTCTAATAACATCTCTTATCATTTTGTATTTTGCTTTGCCTTTTCAGAATTTATATATTCGCTGATCTCATCATTTATCATGATAGTGTCTAGCATTTCCTTGAACTGTTCGGCTGTGACGTTCTCCCCGAACTTTTCTATAGCAATCCTTGCGAGAGAATTAAACCTCGCCTGCTCCTGTTCGGCTCTGATCTCATCGACCTTTGCCCAGCTAGCCGCCTGCTTTTTCTTTGCCGCCGTCAAATTATTCTCTGCTTCCGCGACGCGCTTGTCTGCATCTTCCGCCTGCCTGATCGCAGGCTCCAGTGTCATTTTCCTTGCCATAATTATCGACTTCCTTTCTTTTTATTCTTCTTTGTATTTTCCTTTTTGCTCTCCTGTTCTCTGCGGAGTTTTTCTTCCTGGGCGAGCTTTGAAATATAGTCTCCACTTGATATATTAAGCCTTAACTCCTCTCTGATCTATTCACAGTATAACAGGCTTTGGTAAAACGAAAGTAAAAATCTTCGGTTTTATTTTTCCGCTGTCTGTTTTCCTTTCGATGTTTACAGTATATCAGGTAAAGGTAAAACGAAAGTAAAAATCGGGGCATTTTTTTGCAGAAAATGAAAAAAGAATTGACTTGAATTGACTCTGAATGGTATAATAGAGACAGTTACATCACAAGGGGGCATTGCTATGCTGAATATACTTTTAGTTGAAGACGATGCTGCGATACGTATGCTCACAAGGCATCATCTGAAAGACGAGTATAAAATATTTGAAGCTGATAACGGCGAATCGGCTCTTTATATAATCGACCATAACTTTATTGACCTTATCATTGCCGACATTATGATGCCGAAAATGGACGGGTATGAGTTTGTGCAGGCTTTAAGGGACAGCGGAGATCTGACGCCTGTTATCATGCTGACCGCTATGAATACCCTTGCACATAAGAAAAAGGGCTTTGCAACAGGTATTGACGATTACCTGACAAAGCCAATAGACTATGAGGAGCTGAAATGGCGTATCGAGGCTATTCTCCGCCGTTCCAGAATATCGAATGAAAAGAAGATAGTGATAGGCGGTTTTGAACTGAAAGCAGATTCGCTTTCCGCAAGCGTAAACGGCAGGAGCATCGAGCTTACGCAAAAGGAATCGGCATTGCTTTACAAGCTGCTGTCCTATCCCGATACGGTCTTTACCAAACAGCAGCTTATGGACGAGATATGGGGATATGATACGGAAACGGAATACAGCACGATAAAGACCTATATCAGCAGACTGCGGAGCAAATTTTCCGAATGCAGAGAGTTTGAGCTTGTTTCTATTCGTGGGCTTGGGTATAAAGCTGTAATACATACGGAGGTCGTGAAATGAGCAAGAGGAACAGTATATTTGTACTCCACAAAATGAAATGGACGGTCATTCTCGGTCTTACTGCCGTTTTCGGGGGGCTGTTCTCCTACGGTATCATTTACTTCTTCATGGCGGTCACAGATAATTATAGCTCGGCAAGCATGATAGGGATGATACCTATGATGTGCGTTATCATCGGTGTGGCGATGTACTTTGTTATCACCGCTATGGAAAGACGGCTGAAGCCTCTGCTTGACGGTTTGCAGAAGATCGCTGACGGTGATCTTGATGTTAGGCTCGATACCGAAAATGCCGGAGAATACGAGCTGATATATCAAAATTTCAACGCTATGGCAAAGGAACTCAAAGCAACAAAAGAGGAAATGCAGAGCTTTATCAACGAATTTACACACGAATTCAAGACGCCTATCACCTCTATCAGCGGCTTTGCCGATGTGCTGTATCAGACAGGCGAGGGTATCGAGAACGAGGAAAGAATGGAGTTTCTGAAAGTCATATCCGAGCAGTCGCACAGATTGTCCAATCTTGCACAGAATACGCTGCTGCTTTCAAAGGTCGAGGCTACACAGATCATAACAGAGAAAGAAACTTTTTCATTAAGCGAACAGATAAAACGGTGTGCGATAATGCTCCTGCCGCAAATGGAGAAAAAACATATCACGCTCGATATTGCCGAGGATCTTGATTTCAGTTATTACGGCAATGAGGAACTTATGGAGCAGATATGGATAAATCTGCTGAATAACGCTGTCAAGTTTACTCCCGAAGGCGGAGAGATATTCATATTCTCAAAGCAGACGGGTGATAAGCTGATCGTTTCCATAAAAGACAGCGGATCGGGAATGGACGAAGATACGATAAGCCACATTTTTGAGAAATATTATCAGAATGATACTGCGAGTATCGTTAAGGGAAACGGTATCGGGCTTTCTATCGTCAAGCGTATTGTGGAGCTGTGTGAGGGCAGCATTGAGGTCGAGAGTGCCCCGGGGAAGGGGAGTGTGTTTTCGGTTGTTTTTAAAGCCCTATCGAATAAGAGTTAAATGAAGATAGGATTTTTGTTAGGCTGAATTTAGTCATGCCAATAGCCCGTAGTCTATTGGCGAACTCAAAAACCGTTCCACACAAGTTAAAATCTTCATTTTTGCGTATCCCATAATTGACTGATATCTTATTGACAAAATGCAAGCCCTTAGAGCGTTCTAAGGGCTTGCTGTTTTATGCTTGTTTGCTGTCTGTAAATATCCTGTCAACCGCGATCTCCGCAAGCTGCTGCGGTGTTTCTTGGTAACCGCACTTAGCCCACTTCATCAATATGCCGAATAATCCGTATGCCATGTAGTAGCTTTCATAATTGTCAACAACATTGTTGGTATCGCTGTCCGTCACAATTGCTTCATAGGCGCTGAGTATCGCTCCATGGCGTCCCTGTGCTATTATCAGGTCATTGATTTTCCGCATTGAATAACAAAATTCAAAATAACGCCTAACACGGTAAATATCGCTGAGACTATGCTCCTTCAGCTTATGTTTCTTCTCGTATTCGCGCCACTTCATGATAATATATGCGGTGAGTATCTCGTCCTTAGACTTGAAATTACGAAAATAGGTTGCTCTGCCGATACCGCCTGTTTCGCATAGCTCGTCAACGGTGATCTTCTCGATATTCTTCTTTTTCATCAGCTTAATTAGGGCTTCGCCGTAAGCGGTTGTTACATAATCTGACATAATTTCTGTTTCCTTTCCTCCGATGATACTATTTCGGCAAATAGTATCATTTTTCCAAAATGATTGACTTTACAGGCTTTGTATGATATTATAGTATCATACGAAGCCTGCTTTTGTCAAGCACAATGTATCGTTTGCTTGTCAACTCGCAGAAAGGGTGGAAAATCTTGACAAAGAAAAAGTGGATCATTCTGGCGGCAATGGCTGTTCTCGGCTCTGTTTCGGGTGTAGTTCTTAGTAATGCCTTGCTCGGCGTATTTTAAGGGAGGACAGATATGGATCTGAAAAATGCACTTAAAAATATTGGCTTCGGTATCGCTTGTGTGGGTGTATTCGGAGTATTTGCCGCTGTGTCCTTCCAGATCGCTAAGACGATCAAGATCGAAAGACCGTATAAATACCTGAAAGTCGATAAGGACGAAAATGTCTGGAAGGTTATCTATGATCTTGATTCAGACGGAAAGAAAACCACTAAATTTGACTTGTATCTTCCTGCAAACGCCGATACAAGCAAAAACTATTCCCTTATTTTCTATATTCATGGCGGCGGATTTACAAGTGGTGACAAGGCTGACGGAAAGTATTGGTGTCCCTATTATGCTTCCAAGGGTATGGTTGCTGTTTCCGCAAATTACACACTTTCAAAGGGTGACGGTGTGGCTAATCTCAATACGATGTATGAAGAATTAACATACACTATGCAGGTCGTTAAGGACTACTGTGCGAAAGAGGGCTACAATATCACCGAAATGGCGATCACTGGTGGTTCAGCCGGCGGCTGTCTGGCAATGTTATGTGCATACAGAGAGCCGGATAAACTGTCTATACCTGTAAAATTTGTCTTTGAGCAGACAGGTCCGGCGTACTTTGAGCCTGAAGGTTGGGGGCAGACAGAGGCTGCGGGCAGTGCAGAATTTATATCCACTATGACGGGCAAAAAATTTACTGCTGATGATGTAGGCACTGAGGAGTATCAAAAAGCAATCGACGAAATATCTCCTGCCGCGCTTGTAAATGAGAATACCGTTCCGACGATACTTGCCTACGGTCCGAGAGATGTTGTTGTGCCGCCCGATCTCAAGTACAGCTTGCTTGATAATCTCGACAAGTATGGTGTCGTTCACGATTATATCGAATTCCCAAATTCGGGACACGGCTTACTTGATGACCTCGACAAATCAGAGGAATTATACAAGCTGACAGATGAATATATTACACGGTATTTCGATAATTATAAGGAATGAAATAGATAATTGCACTTGTCAAGTGTTGAGGAGAATGAACATGAGCAAAGGGAAAAAGATATTAAAGATCATCGGTATCATCATTTTAATTATTATTCTACTGATAGGTGCTTATGTTATAAAGGCTATCCACGATAGCAAGCTCCGTGAGGAAGATCAAAAGCTAATGGTCAAGTCTGATGAGGAGCTGATCGGTGAGCATTTATACATAAAGCGTGAGGGCGCAGACGATGTTGATGTAAACCTTTACCGTTATGAAAGCGACGAGCCGGTGCCGCTGGTGATAAACCTCCACGGCGGAGCTTTTGTTGCAGGCGATGCCGATACCCTCGATACCCAGAGTGACCGCATTTCAAAGGCTTGGGGCTGTACGGTGGTGACGGTCAATTACAAGCTGATGAAGGACGGTATCACAAAGCAGTATGCGGTCGATGAGGTCAAAGATACTGTGAAATATATGATAGCCAATGCTGAGGAATATGGCATCGACAGCGATAATATTTTCATTCTCGGCTATTCGGCAGGCGGTTATCACGCTATGGCGGCAGCATTACAGCTGCACAAAGAGGGTATGACCATAGAGGGACAAATACTCTGTTATCCATTTATCAGCGACATTTTAGAGCAGTACAACGGGCTGACCGATGAACAGAAGAAAACAATTCCTCCCGCACTTTTTATCCTTGCGGTAGACGAGCCGATCGGCAAGGGTTCACTTGAATACAAGTCAGCGCTTGATGATAACGGCGTACCAACGGAGCTTATCACCTATGACGGTGCTTTGCATGGCTTCATTGAGGAAAACAATCCCGAATATGAAAAGCTGCATTTCCATGACAGCAGATCACCCGAGCAGGAGAAAATGGCAAGGCAGGCTGAGGACGATATATTTGTGTGGCTCGGCAAAATAAACAATGACTGATAAAATATGATACAGCGAGGTTACAAAATGAAGCTCACTACTATACTGTTCGATTTGGACGGAACACTTTTGCCAATGAATAACGATGATTTCACCAAAGGCTATTTCAAACTGCTTGTCAAGAAGCTTGCGCCTTACGGATATGAGCAGCATGAGCTTGTCGATGCAATTTGGAAGGGCACCGCTGCTATGGTGAAAAATGACGGCAGGCTGAGTAATTATGATGTGTTCTGGAAGGCATTTGCCGATACGCTCGGCGAAAGAGTGTATGAAACCAAAAGTGTATTTGATGATTTCTATGAAAACGAATTTGAACAGGCTAAAGCACTTTGCGGTCTGAACCGCAAGGCAGCCGAAGCCGTGAAAATGCTGAAGGAACGTGGATACAGAGTTGCACTTGCTTCAAATCCTATCTTCTCGATAACGGCGCAAAAGGCTCGTATCATGTGGGCAGGAGTTGCTCCCGATGAGTTTGAGCTTATTACATCTTACGAAAACTCCGCATACTGCAAGCCAAATCCCGATTACTATACCGATATTGCAAAAAAGCTCGGCGTCGCTCCCGAAGAATGCCTGATGATCGGGAATGACGTTGACGAGGATATGATAGCCGAGACGGTGGGTATGTCGGTATTTCTGCTGACCGATAATATTATTGATCGCGAGAATAAGGATATATCTGCATATCCAAACGGCGGATTTGATGATATGTTGGAATATTTGCGAAGGATTTGATATTTCGATACAATAATGTATATAAAAAAGGAGCCGATGTTAAGCGCGGGCGCGATAAAGAAGTATTATTCAAGGCACTTTTGTCATGGAACTGACAGAAGTGCCTTTGCGTTACTTTGAGCAGCGCCCGCTAAAAGAATAAAGAAGAAAGAATAAATAAGAAATAAAAATAAAGGTATCGCCTTTGGCGGGGCGCAATATAGAAATATTAGCAGAGATTTCCGATACTTGGTGTCAGAAATCTCTTTACTTTTGGTTTGACAGAGCACAAATAGTGTGCTATAATTGTTATTAAGATAAATCGGAATATGTAGGAGGGACATAGGAAATGGTCGAGGTAAAGTTCTACAATGAAGTTAATGATAAATTATTAAAATTTGCTGTCATCGTAGCTAAAACAGACAACAAGTGGGTGTTCTGCAAGCACCGTGAAAGAAATACATTCGAGGTTCCAGGTGGTCACAGAGAAAACGACGAGTCAATTATAGATACTGCAAAGCGAGAACTCTATGAAGAAACAGGTGCTACGGAGTATACGCTAAAGCCCGTTTGCGTATATTCTGTTACTGCGCCAGATAACTTTAACGGAGAAGAAACATTCGGGATGCTTTACTATGCGGATATCCAATCTTTTGAAGCAGAGTTGCATAGCGAGATCGAGCATATTGTGATTTCAGAACATCTTGTGGACCAGTGGACATACCCATTGATTCAGCCAAGGTTGATTGAAGAAGTGGAACGTCGTGGATACCTATGAATTATGATTTCTCTTAGAAGCGAATAAACATAATGCCCCCGAGCGTCTTTAAACGCTCAGGGGCAAAATTTCTTTATGGCTACCCGCATTTCGCGGACACCATTTTATTCTTTATTCTTTCTTCTTTATTATTTATTCTTTTAGCGGTGGCGCACACAAATGCTTGATATATGAATACTTCTATATCGCCGCCGCGCTTACTCGGCTCCAAAGTTTTTATTCGATCGTATCAATTATTTCCAAAGCAATCTTTGCACCTATCCTGAATCCATTCACAAACTCCTGACGGTTGTTGATGCTTATGATCTCTATCTGAGCGCTCTGATACCTGTTAAACAGCTCCCTTATCTGCGGATAAGATGCAAGCAGTTTCGACTCGGCAGCTACAAGCTCGTCCATAGCTTTTTTATACTCCTTGCTGCTGTGGTTATATGTGCCTATCGGAAACAAATCTCCATCATACATTTCTTCTATAATATTTTTCATTTGGATACCTCTCTGACTATCACTCTGTTGTAAACTTCATTGCAGAAATATCCAATGGTCTTGGGACTTATTTGGGACTTATTGTGTCATTTTATGATATAAAATATCGTTTTATAACTTTTTGCAAAATGCCCGCAAATCGCGTATTTACGGTACTTTTTGTGAACATATATAATTGTAAAAAACATTGGTGCCTCGATTCAATTCCCGTACGGGTCACCACAGTTAAGTCTCGGAAACAGCGTATTTACGTTGTTTCCGAGTTTTTCTATTATACCGAAAATAGGCTTTGTCCGCTACTTGTCCGCTATTGCGATTTTGTAGCGGACAGCTTTGTTTTAACTTGTGCTATCCTGAGCAGGCAGGAAAGAAAACGCTCCGTCCATTGCCTGAGCCACTCTCGCCTGCGCGGTCTGGAACATATGGGAATAGACGTTCAAAGTCGTTCCAGAATTGCAATGCCCTAACGCTCCCGATACCGTCACCACATCAAGTCCTGCCGAGATCATAGCGGAAGCTGCGAAGTGACGGAAGCTGTGAATTCCGTAGAAAGGCATATCGTTCTTTTCGCAGAACTCTTTCAGCCAGCCATAGGGAGTCTGATTGTTCATAGGCTCGCCATTCCACTTGACGAACAGCCTGTCGCTCTCGACCCACTTGTCGCCCAAGCGGAGTGCTTCCTCATTCTGCTCTTCTTTCAGCTCTTTGAGAATGCCCATGATGTACGGCGAGATTTTCAGCACACGCTTCGAGCGTTTGGTCTTTGTGGTGTCGGTGTAGATACCACGCTCCGCTGTGTAGTTGCTTGTCCTCTTGATACTGATGATGTTGTTCTCGAAGTCGATGTCCTTCCATTCAAGTCCGAGCATCTCGCTCCTGCGGAAACCGCTGTACGCTATCAGAAAGAAAAAAGCTCTGTATTTCGTAGGCTCTCCGCCCAATGCCGAGAGGAGCTGTGCCATTTCTTCCTGAGAGTAGATAGGCTTCTCCTTGACTTCGCCTTTCGGGATAGTCACTTTCTTGCAGGGATTGTCCGCTACCAAGTCCATTCTGACCGCATAGCTGAATACATCGCTGATAAAGCTGAGATTGTGGCGGATCGTTTTGGGTGCGAGGGGCTTGCCTGTCTTTTCATTCGCTCCCTCTTTAGCGAGAGAGTTCACAAAGCCCTGCAAATGTCTTGCTGTGATCTTGTCGATACGCAAGTGACCGATAGCAGGATAGACACGGTGGGTGAGCTGTAACATTCTCTCGTAAGTAGTGCTTCTGAGTGCGTTCTTAGCATAGTTCTCGAACCACTCCTCCGCAAGCTCCTGAAACTTGATAGCCGAGGTCTTGAAACCGTGATTGACCGATTCCTCGAACATCACAGCCTGACGGTTCAGCTCCTTTTCGATCTGTCGCTGGGTCATACCCTCATCGGGCTTCCACGTCATGGACTGCTCCTTGTGTTTGCCGTTTACATCGTAGCCACAGCTCACCCTGATAGAGTAGCTGTCACCACGTTTCTGTATAGTAGCCATAATATGTACCTCCTCGGTAATATCACAGCGTACCTTTCCAATACCTATTGTAGCGCAATATTTCGGCATTGTCAAGGCTTGCTGTGATATTTTTCTCTTGTTCTATTTTGTGTTATTCCAGTCCCCACGATTTTTTCTTTTTTATTGTGGGCTGATATTCTGCTTGTCGCTGCTGTTCCCTCTGCTGCTCTGCCTGCACCATTTCTTTTGCCTGCCGGAGAACATCGGGGGCGATTCTTTCGAGCATAGCATACACCTCGCTGTAAAGTCTGCTTTCAGCCTTGACTGTTTGCAGTTCAGAAGAAAGCTGAGATTTCTCCGACCTGACAGCTTTCAGCTTTTCACGGGCATCATCACGCTCGGCTATTACCTCATTGCCACGCTGACGCAGGTCATAAATGGTGAGGTCAGCTTTGCCCTGCTTGTCCATCGCCCGTTTCACAAGACGCTCTAAGGTTTCAATACGGCTGATAATCGAATCCTTGTTTTTGAGGATAGACATTCCGCTTTTCAACATATCGTGCAGCTCAGACGCAGCCACAAGGTATTCATGTTCCGCATTTTCATTTTTCTTTAAGTCGGGCAGATATTTCAGAACCTTGTTGATCTGTTCGACCTTTTGAGACAGCTCTGCATCAGCCTGAGCATTCTGCTCTGCCAGCTCGTCTGCCTGTCTGCGTTGCTCCTTGTATTCGGGTATCTCAACCGTTCCTCTTGCCTTTTCGGGAGCAAGGGGCTTAATGCCATGTTCAAGGCAGATTTTGTTCAGCACCTCGACCTCGGCAGCTCTCCACTTGGCTATCGCCATTTTGCCCTCGCCGTACCCCATCTCTTTGAGAGCTTGGGCGATACCGTTCTGAACGTCCTGCCCTCGCTTGTAGTGACCGACGGGAATGTAGTCAATATGCAGGTGCGGAGTGGCTTCGTCCATGTGCAGGACTGCATTAAAAACGTAAAAGTTAGGGTTGCGTTTCTGGAAACCTTCCATATACTCTTTCAGGCAGTCAGCCACGAGCTGAAAGTCCTCCGTACCAAAACCCGAATCTTCTTTTTTGCCGATCTGCACAACGTCCTCATAAAAGCTCTTGCGTTTATCGGCTGCGGTTCGGACTGTGTTACACGGCTTGACACCAAAGAGGTATTCATAGTAGCTGCCATGAATCTTGCGGTCGTTACGTTTCTGTTTTGCGTTATAACGCTCGGTCGATTCTGCAAAAAGCTGATCGTATGCTTCGCCAATTGGCTGACACACGAAAGTGATATTTTGTGGAGTGCGGAGCGGATCAACATTGTCCGCCATGAACTCTCTATTGTTGTGAGTCAGAGAACCCTTTCCCTGACCGAATGAAATACGTTTCTCTTTCATAATTCGCCTTTCTTGTTCATTGGATTTACCTCTTTCTCTCTACGAAATCCAATCAAAAAATCATAGGCATCAACTCCTTTCATGACCGCTGAGGCGGAAAGCTATCGCCAGCCCTGACGGGCAATTTCCCCTGAACGACACAAATCATGGTCGCAGGGAAAAAGCTGCGGAGCAGCGGTTACAACGGTGCAGAGCGCCGCTTGTAACTCCGTAGTACTTGCGGCAGCATCAGACCGCCACAAGTACTACTCCGCCCTGCGGGGCTATCCCTGACGGGAGAAGATCGGCTGTCGGAGCAGCCGAAAATGTGGGCGCATTTATTCAAAAATCCGCATTACATTTTTTGAAAAACATCATATCAGAAATGATATTTTCTGCAAAAATCTCAGCTTGGATTTTGTAAAAATACTCGCTCCGAAATCATAGAAATCCGCTGCTATGAACCCGTAAAAAAATGTTCATGTTCCTATTACTCATTATTGAGTAATAGCATATGCAGATTTCGACGATACCAACTCGCTCAAAAATGAGCAAGTTCAATTTTTTGAATCAGAACGGCAGCTCCTCCTCGACATCGAGAGTTTCGAGCAGATACTTTACCTCATCACGATAGAGATAACTCTCATAAACGCCTGAAAAGCAGTAGCTCACAGCGGAGAGTATCGAAGTTCCTGCCATTGCAACGTCTGTTGAAGTGGTAGTCGCTATTGCTTGCGCCATGTCTCCTATAATAGGAGGGAGAGCGTTCACAGGAAATGGCAGGAGGTTTGTCCCGTCGGGACGGAGGGGTGTGGGCTGCGCCCACTGGTTGGATTCATTCAAATCTAAATCAGTCCTTTCTGATGTTTTGTGATGTGTCAGCTATCTTTCTCCTGCTGACATGAATATTGTACCATTTCCGAACGCATCTTAGTTTGGATAATGCGTATAGCTCCAATAAAATACGCAAAAATTTTAAGATACGAAATAGAATTATAATAATACGCATATTATTGACATTTAGCGTATTGTGTGTTAAAATAGAATAAGATAACAAAAACGAGGTGAGCTTATGGGAACTACCACAATTTACCGTATAAACGAAACAGACCGCACGATCGACATCGCACAGTCTGTTCAAAATGATGAGGAGAGTATTCACGGTGCAGTGCTGAATACTCACACATATACCTTTGATGAAGTTATGAATCAGCATAAGGTGTTTCGAGAGCATACCGAGCCGTTTGATGTGTTTCGGGACAGGCTTCACAGCGCCTTGCGTATTGGCAGGAGCATTGAAGTCAGCACCGATGATATGATCGCAAGGTTTGTTGCAGAGTATGGGGAAAATATCTTTTTCAGGGGCTTTGTGGCAGCGGTCATTGATATGTATGATTCAGAGCGTTATCAGCTTCTAAAGCCGAATGATGTGGTACTTGCTAAATTGAATAAAAATAAGATACAGACAGGTATCTCAGAGCGTATTAACGAGTTTTTCGATACGCAGCTCCCTTTGCTGTTCAGTGAAGCGTATTTCAACCATAAGGCTACTATGGAGCTTTTTATGGAAAAGTCAGGAAGAACGGTTATTGCTGCCGATGATTACACATTCAATGTGTTCCGTGAAAGCGATAATTGCCTGCTGACTATCCTTGCAGAGATCGGGCAGCTCGTTCACAAAAACAAGTGGGCAGTATGCGAGTGCGGTTTCTGCCACAAGCTGTTCCTCGGAACGGAAGGAGAGGTCTGCTGTCACTCTGCCGAGTGCATCGAAGCTCAGAAACAGCAGAAAGAAAAAATCGTTGAGGAGAGCACGCAGGAATACTCTGCGATAAAGAAGGACTACGATTCCTTTGTCCGCAGATACAAGGGCTATCTTGATGTGGTGGAGATGGAGCGTTTTCACCCTGAAGATTATGATATCTTTATGCAAGCAAAGCAGGAACGCATGGATAAAATGGCGACACTCAAAAAGAAGCTGATACGCAACGGCTTGCCGTCTGCCGAGCTGTATGAGCTGGGGAAACAATATAAAACGGAGATCAAAACTCTCGCTGAGGGGATACTTGATAAGTATGGGTTTGATGTGACTGCCGTGGCTAAGATCAAGAAGCCGAGGAAATAGCACAGAACTTTATCCTAGCCGAGCGTGAACAACAAAAAAGCACCGCCGCAGCCATAAGACTGCGGCGGAATTATCCCTCTCATTTCACCCGAATAAGGGAACCTGTGTGCAGATATTTTTACTTAACGATCTCGCCTTTCAGCGCGATCATGTCGTAAACATTTACATTTCCGTCGCCGGTCATGTCGCCGTAGTATGCGCCGGTGGGAACGTATCTTCCCAGCAGGTATCTCTGGAGGGATACAGCATCGGACATATTCACCTTGCTGTCGATGTTAACG
>JAFUAO010000103.1 GCA_017460665.1 Ruminococcus sp. | reverse complement strand
CGACTTTAAGCGACTCGCCGAAAACTCCCACAAGTGAGGCGTTTATGGCGCAGGTGGGGCCGCCGGACTGCGCTACTGCGATGTTCATCATAGTTGTTACCCTCTCATTTCCTTGCTTTGTACCTTAATTATACCACGGTGGATGGAAAATTGCAACTGTTGCCGGAGCTTTTCGGATCGGCCTATCCTTGGGCTGTCAATTTCATCAAAATAATCATCTTGGGCTGTTTTCCATTTGTCCTGATCACTGAAATATCCTTAAATAGTTGACTTTTTGGGGCAAACATGGTATCATTATCATTAGTATACTTTATTTTTAGGAGGAACAAGATGGATAATTCAAATGAGAAAAACCTGAATATCACCATAAATAATAAGGCCTCTGACGATGATGAGGTCGTTATCTCCTTAGTAACGATCTTCAAAAAGCTGAAAAAATACTTCCTGCTGTGGATCATCGTGGCAGTGGTCTTCGTGGTGCTGACAGTGGGCTATGCAACTCTGACGACTCAGATCAACAAGCCTAAGCTCAACGCCCTGATCAGCTTCTCCTACTCGGGCATAGAGAAGGGCAACGACCCCAACGGCCGAAAGTTCGATGTCAACACTCTGAAAAACCCCTCAGTCATCGAGTCTGCTCTGACTGAACTGGGCATGGGCCTTGAAAACCTTGAGGTCATCCGTGAGGGGATCTCGATCAGCGGTATCATCCCCTCGGACGCTATCGACAGGATCACCGTTTATCAGAACGTTTATGAGAGCGCCGGTAATCTGAACGCCGCTAAGGAGATGCTGGATGTCACTTATTACCCCACTCAGTTCAAGGTGTACTTCGATTACAATAATACTCAGCTCACGACCGCTGAGGCTACTGATGTCCTCAATGCGATCCTTGACAAGTATCAGGACTATTTCTATGAGGAGTACGGCTACAATGAGTCCCTTGGATCTGCGGTCACTGCTATCAGCTATGACAGCTATGACTATTCAGAGGCAGTGGATGTTTTCAAGAACAACCTGACTACGCTTCGCAGATATGTAAGACAGCTCTCCAACGAGGACTCTACCCGCTTCCGTTCTGCTGTTACAGGATATACCTTCGATGACCTGTATCAGGCTATCATCACTATCCAGGATATCGACCTTGACAAGATCTCGTCCTATATCACGGTAAACAACCTTACCAAGGACAAGGACGCTTCTATCGCTTACTACGACTACCGTATCAGCTCACTTAACCGCTCAAAGACCTCTCTTGAGGAGCAGCTCAAGTCTGTTCAGGAGTCTATCGAGGCCTATGAGAAGGATCAGATCTTCATCTTCTCCGGCACGGACGAGGCTAATACGAATATGTCCTCAACGGTCGCCTCAGACCAGTACGACAACATGATCAAGAAAAAGCTCCAGATCACTGAGGATCTTGCCGATACGAAGCAGAGCATCAACTACTACAAGGAGCGCAAGGACGCTCTCCAGAACAATCCTGCCGGCTCAGACGCTAAGGCAGAGAACCTTGACGCTCAGCTTGAGGCCCTCAGCGACAAGATCAACGAGCTCATCGACCTGACCAGCAGGACCTCTGATGATTACTACAAGAACGTAACTCTCAGGAACGCCTACAATGTACTGGTGCCTGCTGCCAGCACAGTTACCAACAGGATACACCACATCATCGACAACGCAAAGCTGCCCCTGATAGTGATCGAGGCCCTGGTGATCGTAGCCTTCATCATGCTGGCGATCGTAGAGGCTATCGTGGCAGACGGCCGCAAGAGAAAGGGCATCGTCCCCGAGGCTGATAAGGAGCCTGAGAAGGCGCCCAAGGCCGATCCCGAGCCCTCAGCAAAGTGATAAGATCACGATGAAAACATAAGCTCCGTCAGCTTATAGCCGGCGGAGCTTTTTTCTGTTCATTTGGACCAAGGACTGCCCGAAAAAAAGAGCACCGTTACAGGTGCTCTTTGGGATAGCGTTATTCAGTGGTGAAGCGAGACTATGCCGCTGCCGCCGGTGATGTAGAACGTATCGCCTACGATCAGATCGCCAAGGTCGCTGACCATATATGCAGCCAGTGAGGCGATCTCCTCCGGGAGGGCATACCGCTTTGAGGGCTGCTGAGGCATCTCGATGCTGTCGCCCTCGCCCTTGCCAAGCATCTCCGTAGCCACAGGCCCCGGAGCGATGGCGTTCACGATTATCCCGTGGGGGAGGAGCTTGTCCGCAAGCCCAACGGTCATCCCCTTGACCGCCCATTTAGAGATCTGGTACGGGGACCATGCCGGTCTTAGTGCTGACGAGGACGAGATATTGAGGATATGTCCGTGGATCTTGTTTTCGATCATATAGTTGCCCATTGCCTGACAGAGGAAGAATGCGCCCTTCAGGTTGACGTCCATGGCCCTGTCGAACTCCTCCTCGGTGATCGAGCCGAATTTGAACTTACCGTTCACACCGGAGGAATTGACCAGTATGCCGATCTTTGCTCCGGCAGCTTTTTCTGCCTCGGCTATTTTTTCCGGGATAGAGCTCACATTGCTCAGGTCCATTATGACGAAGTGCTCCGTCCCGATCTCCTGACAGCATTTTTTAGTCTTCTCAGGGTCTCTTCCGGAGATCACTACATTGCAGCCCTGTTTTGCGAGCTCCTTTGCAACAGCCTTTCCGATCCCGCCGCTCCCGCCTACGACCAAGGCCGTCTTGCCGGCGAGGATACTGCCGTTCTCCACGGAGCATTTTACCGGCACCAGCTTCTCGGTACGCAGCTTATTTATGATCTTTTTCAGTACGCTCATATCGAAATATCACTTTCCTAACAGTTTCTTCAAGGTCTTGGCGTTATTGGGCCCCAGCAGCTTCTTGACGATGTTTTTTGCTGAGCCCTCGATAGAGGTCTTCATGTTGCGGACCGCCTTTAAAGCGTCGCTCTCCTCGCTGCTGTCTGTAAAGACCTCAAGGATCATCGGCTTGCTGACTGATGTGTCGGTAAATCTTGCGAGCTGCTCCTTGAAGCCGGCCTTGTCCGAGGCTGTGAGGTATTCGATCCCCAGATCCTCTGCGTAGTGCTTTACCAGGACAGGGGACTTGTTTCCGTAGTGGCCTCTTGCGGCCATGAACATATCGGCATCATCACCGAAAAGGGCTGCCTTGTGGCTGTAGTTCTTGAACTCAGTGCCAACGCCGTTGTTGATCAGGAGGATCCTGATATTATCCGGGTAATGGCGGTTGCCGAGGGAGTTGAGGTCATAGAAGAAGGCCAGGTCACCCAGCACCAGATAGTGGATCCTGTCCTTCGCAGCCAGAGCTCCGCCCAGAACGGTAGAGACAGGACCGTCTATGCCGAAGCCGCCTGTATTGCAGTAGCAGTCGATGTCCTCGCTGACGTGGAAGAAGTTCCAGCTCCGCAGGGAGTTGAGTATACCGAGGTGGAGCACAGATCCGCCGGGCAGCTCAGGAGACAGAGACTTCGCCATCCAAAGGTTGGAGAGGGGGATCTCCGGGATCATCCCGAGGAGCTCATCGTACTCCTTTTTCCATTCCTCATAGTATGATGTCTGAGGGGCGGTCTCCTCCTTGGAGGTATATCTCTTGAAGAAGCTGAGCTCGTCCATCTGGAACACAAGTCTGATAGCTCTGAACTGGTCACGGATCTCGCCGTCCTGGTGGACCCTCCACACCTGCTTGGGCTTCAGCTCGATGTAGGCGCCTGAGACGTTGCCCATATCGATCAGCAGGTCGATGTCGGTGCAGGGGGCGTGGTACTGAGACTGATAGGTCACCAGTGCCGGAAGGATCTTGTATTTTCCGTGGTAGTTGCTGGTGTGGTCGCAGAGCACGACTGCGTTGTATCTTTCACAAAATCTCTCTACAGCGGCAGTCAGCTCGGGGGTCCATTTCAAGTGGGCGCCTACAAAGATAGCTGTTTTCTTAGAGGGATCGATAGAGGGGAAGCGGTCGGTGAGGAAGAGCCTGTCGATGAAGCGTGTCTTCGGCAGCTCTTCTACTGAATAGTCGGAGCTGTGGGTAGTTTCAAGGCTGATGTGGACAGGTCCGCCCTCGCCCCTCTTCATCTCAAGGATAGCGCTGTTTATGGCCACGACAGCGCCCCAGTCGTCGTCCTTGCTCTGGATAGTCGGAACATACACGCTCTTCTTTGCGATGTCGTTCTGGAGGCTGGATCTGTCGATGACCTGAGGCACGTTCTGTCCGATGAAGGCAGGGTGCTTCGTAGCAGTTATCGCCAGGATCGGCAGCTTGCGGTAATAGGCCTCGGTCAGAGCAGGAACATAGTTCCGTGAGGCGGTGGCACCGGTACAGCTAAGAGCGACGGCCTCACCTGATTCGGCAGCAAGACCGCAGGCGATATATGCAGCCGACCTCTCATCGGGGGCCGAATAGATCTCAAAGCTGCCGTCGTGCTGTATGCTGCCAACGAAGCAGATGTTCTGAGCTCCGGGGCTGACCACGACCTTTCGTATGCCATGGTGCTTCATGATAGCGATGAGCCGCTGGGTATTCTTTTCGATAGAGTACTTTTGTCCCATATTTTCCTCCTAATGATCTTTATTGCAGGCTGTTTAGCTGAGCCTCAATGCTTTTTCAATATTTTCATGCCCTTGTTGAAAACTGCACGCACAAGGGACTTGTTGAGCCAGAAGAAGACAGTCACGCCGAAGACGATGTTGATGACGTTGAGTATAGGCTTCTGAAGGAAGCAGAGCACGGACTCTGTCAGCAGGATCGCCAGTATAAGGATCATATGCGGCTTGCTGTATGAGATCTTTACCATTTTGCGGACGTCGATCATTCTGAAAACGAACAGCAGCATATAGCTGATGAGGGTAGAGCCTGAGGCTGCATACAGGCCGATGAACTTGATCAGAGCGATGTCGATGACCAGGTTGCAGACGGCCGCAGCGGTGGTGGTCACGCCAATGCTCTTGGTCTTCATATAAGCGACATAGATGCCTCCCAGGAAGGAGGACATACTGTAGAAGAACATTGCGATGAAGAGCACCGGCATCTGGAAATACGCCTCGCTGTAGTCGCCCCTGATGAACAGCTTGAACAGCAGGGGAGTAGCACAGATCAGTATCCCCAGGAAGCCTGCTACAAGGTCGAACATCGTTCTGAACATGAGGGAGTAATACTTATCTGCATCGTCGTCCTTTGAGACGATGGTGGCGTTCTCCTGCCAGGCCATAGTGAAGGTGCTCTGTGCCAGATTCAGCAGAGAGGGGATCTTGTTGGCAACGGCATAGACCGCATTGACGGCGACGCCCATATAAAGGGTGACTACGAATCTGTCGGAGAGCCTCATGATCCACATCGACATACCGTTAGGTATGAGGGGCCATGAGTATTTCAGCATCTCCTTTAGGCAGTCAGTGCTGAAGCTCCTGGGGTCGTAATAGCGGTAGATCTTGGATCTTATCAGTATCACGACGAGGGACAGGGTCGAGGCTCCCATAAGAGCGATGACCGAACCGGTGAGGCCCCATTTGAGGTGCCAGACGAATACTACCGCAAAGATCATCTTGAAAAGGGAGCTCACGATAGCGCTTATGGAGTAGTCAAGGTTCCTTTCAAGTCCTCTTGCGAGCTGCCGGACGGCGTTGACGAGTATATCTGCGAAGTAATAGCCGCAGATCAGCAGCTTGATGGTAGGATCCATGCCCGGAAGGACGAAGAAAAGTATCAGCAGGGCTGCCAGCGAGACAGGTATTATGAAGGTCAGGATCGTAGAAACGATCGCTTTGATCTTTTTCTCGTCTTTTCTTATGTCGATCAGAAATCTGAATGCAGCGGACTGGATCTGGAGTGTGGCTGTGGGAAGGATCAGTGAGACCAGGACCGTGATCAGGTCGTAGTTTCCCATCTCCTCCTTGGTCATACAGCCTGTCAGGATAGGCAGGGTGATGAACGACGCCAGCTTGGGCAGGAAGGTGCCTATGGCCAGTATGCCTGTATTTTTTGCAAGTTTGCTTTCTCGGCTCAATTTATATTTTCCTTTCATCGGGCTCGCAGGAGAGGGAAGTCAGACTTCTCTCCGGCGGCGGATAACGGATAGGCTCCGGGGAGAGCGCCTGTCAGATCTCAGACCGCATGGATCTCTGCATGAGCCGGTCTACCATTTCGGCAGGAGAGGCCCCCTCATAGACAACGGAGTTCACAGCAGAGATTATGGGCAGCTCCACGCCGGTCTTCTCAGACAGGCGCATAGCAGGCTTGATAGCGTTGATGCCCTCGACGACCATGCCCACCTCCTTGGCGGACTCCTGCGGAGAATAGCCTTTTCCGATGAGTATGCCTGCCTTATAGTTTCGGCTGTGGACGCTCAGGCAGGTAACGATGAGGTCGCCCATGCCTGCAAGTCCGTAGAAGGTCTGCTCGCAGCAGCCCAGCTCTACGCCGAGGCGCTTGATCTCGGCAAGACCACGGGTTATGAGGGCGGCCTTGATATTGTCGCCGTAGTTCAGGCCGCTGAGCACGCCGGAAGCAAGGGCGATGATGTTCTTTAAGGCTCCGCACAGCTCAACGCCCTTGATATCGGTATTCGTGTACACTCTCATGCAGGTGTTCATGAAGATCTCCTGTATGAACTGAGCTGTATCTATATCCGAACAGGCAGAGATTATGGTAGTGGGGATGCTCCGGATGACCTCCTCTGCGTGAGTGGGTCCGGACAGAGCAGCGATCTTTAGGTCTTTTTCGCTGACCAGCGGCCCCAGCTCGTCCTCGATGACCTCAGTCATGGAGAAGAGAGTGGCCTCCTCGATGCCCTTTGCCACGCTGACCAGGATCTGGCCCTTCTCAAGGAAAGGGGCGGCCGATCGGGCGGTAGAGCGGATATACGGTGAGGGGACGGCGATCAGGAGCACGTCCCTGCCCTTACAGGCAGTCTCTGTATCGGCTGTATAGCAAAGCTCCTCCGGGAGCTGTATATCGGGGAAGATAGGGTGGGTGTGAGTAGCAGTAAGGTGTTCGATCTCAGGGGCTAAGGCGGACCAAACGGTCACCTCATGGCCGCTGATACAGAGCATCTTCGCCAGTGCGATGCCCCATGTTCCTGCGCCTAATATCGATATTTTCATGCTGTCGTTCCTCCAAATTTTTTCTTATCTGTCTTGCGTTTTACACATTATAGATGAAATGTATAACACATTATATCACGTTTGCCTAAAAAAGTCAATACAGCATCTTCATTCGGGGAGCTTTTTATTGCTGTAACTCGGTCTTGACAAACTCTGGATCGTATGCTAAAATAAAAAAGGGTATACTGTATAGGGGGAAAGCCCTGTTCTATCCCGTTATCAGGCGGACTTGCGAGCTTTGCACGGCCGGCTGAAATAACCTGTTACGGTGATCGAAATATGTTTGATAAAAAAATACCGCATATCGTCTATGCATCCGATAACGGATTTGCAGAGGTGCTGGGAGTGTCACTGGTGTCTCTTTATGAGAACAGCAAGGACGCCGAGGACATCGTAGTGTATGTGCTGGACAGCGGCATCTCCAAGGAGAACCGGGAGAAGCTGAGCTCTCTCAGCGGGAGATACGGCCGCAGCGGCATCAGGTTCATCTCCGCAAGGGACATAAGCAAGATCCTCTCGATGGATGTGAACACCGACCGTGGCTCACTGAGCCAGTACGCAAGGCTCTTCGTTTCCAGCGACCTTCCCAAGGAGCTGGAGAGAGTGCTGTACCTGGACTGTGACATCATCATCAAAAAGTCGATCACTGAGCTGTGGTCGATGGATATGAAGGGCAAGACCATAGCCGCCCTGAAGGACGCCTTCAGCAAGCAGTACCGCAGGAACATCGACCTTCAGCCCCATGATGTCATGTTCAATTCCGGCGTCATGCTCATAGACCTTGTGCGCTGGAAGGAGCAGCAGGTGGAGAAGCGCCTGCTGAGATTCATCAAGAAGCGTGGAGGAAGGATCCAGCAGGGCGATCAGGGCGCACTGAACGCCGTCCTCTCAAAGGATACGCTGTGCTTCCACCCAAGGTTCAATTCCGTGACCATTTTCTACGATTTCACCTATCCTGAGCTGCTGACCTACAGGAAGCCCGTGGATTATTACTCCGAAAAGGAGGTCAGGGAGGCTGTGGCCGACCCTGTGCTGATCCACTTCACCACCAGCTTCCTCAGCAAGCGGCCTTGGTATGAGGGCTGCGGCCACAAGTATCGGGGAGAATGGCTGAAATATAAGGCCCTCAGCCCTTGGAGCGATACGCCTCTCTGGCCGGCTAAAAAAGAGTCCGGTCTGCGGGGAGCTTACATCAAGCTGTGCAAAAAGATCCCCAGAAAGCTGATGATCGGCTTCTCAGGACTTCTCCAGGCCTACGGAAGGCCCTTTATCTACAGGCACTGATCTGCTTTTGAGCAGTGAAATAATCAAAACAAAAGGATGATTCAAATGAAAAGAGTTATAACATACGGCACCTTCGATATGCTCCACTACGGTCATATCAACCTCCTTCGCAGAGCTAAGGAACAGGGGGATTACCTCATAGTCGCCCTTTCCACAGACGAGTTCAACTGGAGAGAGAAGCAGAAGAAGTGCTATTTCTCATACGAGAAGAGAAAGATGCTCCTTGAGGCTATCCGCTATGTAGACCTTGTTATCCCTGAGGAGAGCTGGGAGCAGAAAAAGTCCGACATCCACGAGTATCACGTCGATACCTTCGTTATCGGCGATGACTGGAAGGGCAAGTTCGACTTCCTGAAGGAGGAGGGCGCTGAGGTGGTATATCTCGAGCGCACGCCTGAGATCAGCACCACGCAGATCAAGCACGACCTGAACGGCAAGTGAGATGCGCTATGAAGTATACACCTAAGTTCTTTTACGACAACCTTCCGGCGTGGAAGAGAAAGAAGGATCCTATCCTTTCAAGGATCTTCTACCGGCCGGCATCATTCGTTACCGCTTCGCTGTTTTCCAGCGCCGGCATCGGCGCTAACGAGGTCAGCTATTTCTCGGCGGTCGTCGCTATAGCTGCCTGTCTCATGTTCCTGCCGGATTCCTTTGCGCTCAATCTTACCGGAGCCATACTCATAAACATCTGGCTGCTCCTTGACTGCACAGACGGCAATATGGCCAGGAGCGTCCGCAAGCAGCTCTTCGGCGAGTTCGCTGACGGTATAAGCAGCTATATCCTTGTAGCGCTCATGTGTACCTGTATGGGAGTCTGCGCTTACAACACCGGCGGCGTGCTGGTGGATAAGGGCTGTATCTGGATCGTGCTGGCAGGTGCCTTGGCTTCCTCCGCTGATACCCTCATGCGCCTTATCTATCAGAAATTCAACGCTGAGTACAACAAGCACGTCAAGCAGGGGATCCTGCCTGAGCTCGAGGACAAGCGTACCGATCACTCTCAGGTGGGCAGCCTTCGTGTAAGGATCGAGTCAGAGCTGGGCGTCGGCGGACTTCTCCCCATTGCGATACTTTTGTCAGTGATCTTTGGCTTCGTAGACCTGATCGTGCTCTACTGTCTGCTGTATTACGGCGGATCGTGCATCATCGCAAGCATTATGTATATCAGAAAGGCTATCAAGATCAGCAGATCTTATGATAAGGAACAGAAAAATGGATAATAATTCTTTGAATGAGGTACAGGCCGCCTCCAAAAAGATCGTCATGGAGCTCATCAAGGTCTGTCATGAGAACAGGATAAGATACTACGCCCTTGGCGGGACGCTGTTAGGCTGCGTCCGGCATAAGGGCTTTATCCCGTGGGACGACGATATCGACCTGGGCTTCCCCCGTGAGGACTATGAGCGCCTTTTGAAAATACTGGAGAAGAACAAGTTCACCCTTACTACCTACCACACCGACGATACCCATATCTCCTACTTCGCTAAGCTGACCAACGATGAGGTCAAGGTCATCAAGCACAGGGGCGAGCACGATGTGGAGCTGAGCGTGTGGGTGGACCTCTTCCCTCTGGACGGGCTCCCCAACAATAAGCTGAAAAGAAAGATCCATATCAAGAGGATCATGTTCCAGAAGCTGCTGTATAAGTTCTCGCTGATCGACAATATCATGTACGACAGCCACAGAGGAAAAATGCATAACCTGCTGATCTGGCTGGGAAAGACCTTGAAGCTCAATAAGGTCCTCAGCTATAAGAAGATCTTGGATAAGATCGACAGGCTGCTGAAAAAATACAAGTACAGCGATTCAAAATATGTCGCTAACCTTATGGGCGCTTGGTCGGAGAAGGAGATCTTCCCGAGAGCCTACTACGATAAGGCCGTTAAGTATCCCTTCGAGGACATCTCTCTCGTAGGGCCCTCGGCCTATGATAAGATCTTGACCCAGATGTACGGCGACTATATGACTCCTCCTGCGGCGGATGACCGCAATCACCATAATACCGAGATCTCAAAGTAAAGGATGTGCTGTTCTTGGAAAAGATAGATTTTGTAATGATCTGGGTGGACGGTGGAGACCCGGCCTGGAGAAGAAAAAAAGCCCAGTATTCGGGCGAAGTCATAGAGGAAGCCTCCGATGACCGTGACTCACGCTACCGTGATTGGGACAACCTTAAATACTGGTTCCGTGCAGTCGAGAATTATGCCCCTTGGGTGAACAAGGTCTATTTCATCACCGAGGGCCATGTCCCGGAGTGGCTCAACTTAGACTGTAAAAAGCTGGTACACGTTAAACATTCCGATTATATGCCTGAGGAGTACCTGCCTACCTTCAGCTCACACCCTATTGAGCTGAATATCCATAGGATCAAGGGGCTCTCAGACAAGATCGTTTATTTCAACGACGATATGTTCCTGACGGACAAGGTCTCTCCCGACCTGTTTTTTAAGCACGGGAAGCCTGTCCATCCGCCCCGTATCTATGGCATACTCCCTAAGCACGACGGCGGCATCATGACCCATATCTATGTGAATATGACTGCGGCTATAAACAGCCATTTCTCTATGAAAAAGTCCCTCAAGAGGAACAAGGGCAAGTGGTTCGATCCCTTCAAGATCGGCATGAAGAACTTCGTGTGCAATGTGTTCAACTTCCACTATCATGAGTTCGTGGGCTTCGCCAACGAGCATCTCCCTGTGCCGATCCTAAAGAGCACTATCGAGACCGTTTGGAAGAAGGAGCATGACCTCTTGGACGCTACATCGAAGAGAAAGTTCCGTGACAGCCGTGATGTCAGCCAGTATATGTTCCGCTACTGGCAGCTCGCTTCCGGCAATTTTGAGCCGATAAATGTCAAGAAGCTGGGAAGAGCGATCTCTATCCGTCCTACCAATGCAAGGATCGACGACGCTATCCGCAACAGGAGATACAAGATGCTTTGCCTCAATGACATGGATCTTCTGCCTACTCAGCAGGACTTTGAGAAAGCTAAGAAAGAGATCATTGACGCTTTTGAGTACGCTCTCCCCAAGAAGTCGAGCTTTGAAAAATAATTGTAAGCAGGTGCTAATGCAGTGAGTAAGATCAGGACCAGATTTTCGGTCTCTCCAATAAAACCGTATATTACAAGAGGGACGCTGATCACCCTGATGTATGCTCTCATGACTACGGCGTTCATCAAGCCGGCCCACTATGTCATCGGCTCAACGATCAATAAGCTGTGGAAGCTGTATACGATCTTTGTGTGCCTTTTCGGTGTGGCGATGTTCCTGTATCTGAAGCACGGAAAATACCAGAAGAAGGACAGCGCCCTGCTGCTGTTCTCCTTCTCTTATGTCGTTTGCTATGTCCTTTCGACACTGCTCAATTACAGGAATGCGAATTTCTTCGATGCGCTGCAAAATACCATCGAGACTATCGGGTTCATTTGCGTAGTCAGCTCGGGATTGTGCTTCCATACCAAGAATTTCTTTAAGGGATTCCTGTCCATGAGCATCTTTTGGACCTTTTTGCACCTGTGTACCATACTGATATTCCATAACAAGGGTATGCGCTCGGGAATGAACTCCACCATGGGAAGATCCTTCTCAGAGAACTGGTTCCTCCTGACCCATGCCAATGCATCATACTTCATCGTGATCGGTGTGCTCTCGGCGCTTTTTGTGTATGTATATACCTATGCGCCTAAGCTGAAGCCCTTTGCATGGGGGTATCTGCTGTTCGCCATATTCTGCTTCTTTACACAGTGGTCGGTGGCTGGCCTCATCGGATTTTTCGTGTTCGGTGTCTTCATGGTCAGCGAAGGGATCTTCAATAAGTTCTCCATCGGCAGCAGGAAGCTGGATAAGCGCAAGCTCAACCTGAGAACATATATCCTCCTGTGCGTGGGGTTCGATGTGCTGCTGACCTTCGGACGGCTCCTTGAGGGAATGATGTTCATTTTCAAGAAGTATTTCAATAAGCAGCACAGCCTTCAGGCCCGTGTCACTATCTGGAAAAGATGTATCGCACTGCTGAAGGACCGCTTCCTCATCGGCTTCGGCTGGGAGCAGGAAACGGTAACGATCCTGAAGACGACCTATAACCATATGCATAATGTCCTGCTGGAGCTGCTCTACCGAGGCGGACTTCTGGCACTGGTACCCTTTGCGATAGCTGTCTATGTGTGCCTTTTCTATAAGAAAAAGGCGGGACTTAATGACCAGCAGAGCTACAGGATACTTGCCTATTCAGCCATCGCTTTCTTCCTGTCAGCAAATTTCGATTTCTACCTTTACCGGTATGAGCTGCTCATCATCTTCATCATGTTCCTTTATTATGATAAGATACAGCAGAACTCTATTTTTAGTAACGTGGAGGAGCTTAAAATATGAAGATCGGTATACTTACCTTCCATCGGGCCTCTAACTACGGAGCAGTGCTCCAGGCCTATGCTCTGACTGAGGTGGTCAGAGGATATGAGCCGGATACTGAGATCATCGACTACTACTGCCCTGAGGTGGAGATGTGCCATTATCCCAAGAACGTGTTCAAGCGTCAGAAATTCCTCTCGGCCTGTATCCACTATTACGGGAAATGCAAGAAATACGGGATCTTTGAGAGCTTCCGGGAAAGAAAGCTCAGGCTCTCAAAAAAGTATGTCCGTGATGATATAGCCTCAGCAAGCAGCTGCTATGACCTTTTCATATCAGGCTCAGATCAGGTGTGGAGCAAGAAGTTCTCCGGAATGGATACCACATACCTTCTGGACTTTGAGAAGGACAGCAAAAAGAAGTATTCCTATGCCGCCAGCTTTGGCTTTACCTCCTTCCCGGAGGGTACGAAGCAGACCTATGAGGAGCTGCTGAAGAAGTTCAGCGCTGTGTCGGTCCGTGAGAAGAGCGCCGAGGAGCTCCTGAGGTCTCAGTGCGGGATCGATGCCTTCATGAGCCTTGACCCTACATTGATACTGGACAGAGAGAAGTGGCGGAAATTTGCAAAGCTCCCCGAAAGGAACAGGAAGTACATCCTGATCTATCATGTCCAGCCCCCCATAAAGCTGATCGACTATGCAAAGAAGCTGTCAGCTCAGACCGGGTATGAGATCGTGTATCTGAACTCGAGCTATACCAGCCACAGAGAGCTCGACCATGCAAGGTTCTCTACCCCTGAGGAGTTCGTGGGATGGTTCGCAAATGCGGAGTACGTCCTCACAAATTCCTTCCACGGAACGGCCTTTTCAGTGATCTTCCACAAGAACTTGGTAGTGGAGCTCAAAACAAAGCTGAGCACTAATACAAGGAGCCGAGACCTGCTCGCTCTGTGCGGGCTCGGGTCAAGGGTGCTGGATCCTAAGACCATGAGCGTTTCGCTGGATCCCATCGACTGGGATAAGGCCGAGGAGAGGCTCGGTCAGGAGAAACAGCGGTCGCTGGACTACCTGAAGGGCATTTGCGGTAAATAAAAAACGGGACTATCGCTTTGATAGTCCCGTTCTTTTTTAGTTGTTAAGGGCAAGTATCATCTCATATAGCTGGCGGTTCGTCGGAGCATAGGGCTCATAGCTCGGGTCCTCGATCGAAGCATCACGGATCATGGGATAGATCCTGACATTGTCAAAGGTCTGGCCCGGGAAGATCCGGATGTCGAAGCTGGCGTCCGGGCTGGTGATCGTGCCGGTGGCGCCGCTGCCGTTGTCGTTGAGGTGATTAGTACCGTTGTACTGATAGATCCTGACAAGGCACTTGTCCGGACCGTAGCCCTCAGGAGTACCTGAGATCGTTACGGTCCTGCCCACATACTTAGGACCGAGAGCGACACCGATCCCCATGGGATAGATGAATGCGGAATTTTCAGTCTGAGTGCCGTTCAGGGTCAGGCTGCCGTCGCTGTTGCGGGTGACGGTGATGCCGTTCCCTCTGTAGACTGAGAAGTTTTCGGTGGAGAGCTCGTTCTTGGCTCCTGCTGAGGCAAGGGCCGCACACTGAGCCTTGAGGGCCGTATCGTCATAGGAGCTCAGCCCTGCCAGCTTCTGCTTCTCGGCGGTGGTGAAGCTCTCCTGGGACAGGCCCATGCCGCTGACTGCGTCAACCTTTTCGGCAAGAGCAGAATCGACCTGGGTCTTGGTGTACACATTGGTGTCTACTGTCTGGAGCAGCTCATCGATCTGCTCGCCTCTGAACTGCCCGATATAATCATTCGCCATGATCTTCCTCCTTTACTGCATAACGCTGAGCCATGCTGGTGCAGAGCACATAGTTATCGGCGGTGATGTAGAAGCTGCGAGCCTTCTGCTGGGGGCTCCGGTGCATGAGCTTGGAAAAAAGCGCAGCTCTCAGCGGCTCGGCCGGTATTTTTAGGTCATACGGTACCCTCATATCATTCGCCCTCCGTCTGGCAGATTCAATCGCCGGAGGAAGAGAGCCCATAGAGCTTGCCGGTACTGATGACCCAGGCAACGGATCCGATGTCCAGGATACAGCCTCCGATCTGTCCGTTATCAGGCAGATCTGAGAAGAGGTCGGCTGCGATCTCGGCACGGATCACGGCTTTTCCGTTGTCATAGCGGATAAACTTTTCGTTCAGTATTGCTTTCATGCTTGATCTCCTTTGCAAAAAATTGGCCTCATAAGGGGAGGGGAAAGGCCTCTCCTTAAACGGAAAGCCGTTGAATATGAAAAAAACGGGACCCGATACGGATCCCGTTCCTTATTATAAGAGGGGCAGTCACTGTCCGGCAGCCTCCTCTGTTTTTCCCTCAGTATCGCTTTGCAGGAACTCTATGAAGGTCAGCTCTCCGCCGGTCTGGATAAAGGCGTAGTAGCTCAGGACCAGCGATGCGTCGGAGGCGTCCAGCCGCCCGTCGCCGTCAAGGTCCCCAAGGGAGAGCTCCTCACGGCTCAGAGACTCTGCCCCGCCGGTCTGGAGCATGGCGTAGGCCGAAAGGATCCCGGAGGCGTCGGCTGCGTCCACGGTGCCGTCAAGGTCGAAGTCCCCCAGCAGGCCCTCGGGGTAGGACATTCCCCAGCCCAAGGGGTAGAGGACCTCCTCGGTGTAGCGGTGCTCACCGTCCAGCCGGCAGACCTCCACCGGCAGACGCCCTGAGGGAGAGCTCCCCCCGAAGACCGTATAGACCGCCGCCGGATAGTTGGGACCGTAGGTGGTCAGCTCCCCGTCGAAGACCTCCGGCACAACGGGCATCCTCCGCTGATTATAGGCCGCAAGTACGGCGTCGGCGGAGAAGGCGGCGGTGTCGTAGGGCAGCACCATGCTGAGCACGATCACCTTCACGCCCCGATCGTGGGCAAGCTCCGTCATCTCGCTGATGAAGCGGCTCCGGGCGCTGTTTTTCGGGGAGATCTCCCACTCGCCCCAGGTCTCGGAGGAGAGGATCACAGCCTTGTACTGGCTGAGCTCCTCTGCGAATTCATCGGCAGTCCTGCCGTCCATGGAGGTGAAGGAGGCCTCGCAGTCCTCCGGGACCAGGCCCTCCTCCTTTAGTTTGCCGAAGGCGTAGCTTAGAGAGTTGCCGGTGCTCTGATAGGGGTAGAAGAAGGCCACCTTCTCGCCGCTCTCCATGGAGAGAGGGAGCACATGGCGGCTGTTCTTCACCAGAGTCACCGCCTGCTTTGAGATCTCCATCTCCCGTAAGTGGTTCTCCTGAGAGCCCACGGTGCCAAGGGCGGCCTCCACCCGTTCCTCCACGTCCTCGAAGCTCTCATCGAAGAGCCCACGCTTTATCTTCATCTCGATGATCCTCGTGCAGGACTCGTCGATCCGGCTCTCCGAGATCAGCCCTTCGGAGACAGCCTCCTCCGCCTTGTCAAGGTACAGCTCGAGCTCCTCCACGCCCTCCGGATCGAAGGTCTCCACCGGCTCAAGGAGTATGTCTGCGCCGGCGTTTATGGCCAGGACTGCCGCATCGCAGGGGTCGAAATTTGCCCTCACAGCGGCCATCTGCATATCGTCGGTGATGATCACGCCCTCAAAGCCCATATCCCCTCGGAGGATGTCGGTGAGGACGGTCTTTGACAGGGTGGCCGGCAGGAAGATCTCCTCCCCGGTGGAGGCGGAGGTATAGGTGGAGCTCTCGATCTGAGGGAACTGGATATGTGCGCTCATGATCATGTCGGCTCCGGCGTCGATAGCAGCCTGGAAGGGTATGAGCTCGCAGGCTTTTAGCTCCTCGTAGGTGCTCTCCACCAGCGGAAGACCGGTGTGGCTGTCGGTGTCGGTGTTGCCGTGGCCGGGGAAGTGCTTGGCAGTGGAGATGATCCCGCAGCTATCGAGGCCCTCGATGAAGGCGGCGCCCATTTTTGCCGTGAGCTGGGGATCCGAGGAGAAGGAGCGTATGTTGATCACGGGATTTCTGGGGTCGCTGTTCACGTCCATGTCGGGAGCAAGGTCAGCATTGATCCCCACGGCCCGGAGCTCGCTGCCGATGATCTGGGCGTTGCCCAGGGCCAGATCAGGGTCTCCTGCTGCGCCAAGGGCCATATTTCCGCAGGTATCGGTGCCTGTGCCGAGGCGGATCACGCTCCCGCCCTCCTGATCTGCGGATATGATCAGCGGGATCTGGAGCTGGCTCTCGGAGGCGGCTGTCTGGAGCTGGGCGGTGAAGCGGACGGCCTGCTGGGTGCCGGTGACGTTCTCCGCAAAAAGGCAGACCCCGGCGAAGCTGTAGCTCCTCAGCAGCTCCGCTAGGTCCTCATGGAGGACGGTGGGATCGGCGGCATTGCCCTCGCTGTCGGTCCACTGGCGCAGGTCCAGCATGATCATCTGGGCCAGCTTCTGGCGCAGGGGCATGGTCTGGACCATTTCCTCGGCCAGCTCATGGGGACCTTTCTCCTCTGGGGCCTGAGCTCCTCTTGCAGTCTGGATCGGGACGCTCCCTGTAAGGAGCAGCGCTGAAAGGAGGGCTGCTCCCCGTTTTATAAGTTCTCTTTTCATGTTTATCCTCGTATTCTGCCTAAATTTAAGCTTATTTTACAGTGCGAAGTGCCGGAAGGCCCTCATCAGCAGGGGGTGGTCGAAGCTGAACGAGTAGGTGGGCTCTGACAGCTTGCTGAGGACGGCCTCCTTCTCGGTGGTGACCAGCCGGACGCTGCCGACTGTCCTCTGGACGGATCCCTCGGGAGGCTCCGGTACCTGATCGCTGATCCTCAAAAGGGGCCGGCAGTCATCAAGGAGAAGCTCGAACTGCTGTTTCCACTGGTCCAGCTTTTTCGGGTCGGTGATGTAGCTGTAGTCGCACATCTCCTCTGAACCGAAGGCGCAAAAGCCCGATATACAGGCGTTTTCCGGGTCGAGGAAGAGGGTGTGGCCGAAGCGCTCGCCATGTCTTCTGAGGCAGTAGAAGGGCTCGATGCTGCCGGTCATGTAGAGGGGCAGCCAACTGGTGATCGCCTCCAGCATCTCGGAGGAGGTCCGCTGTATGTTGTGGATGATCTTGATCTTGACGCCCTTTTTCAGCACCTGAGCCATGAGGGAGAGCCAAAGGCTGCGGAAGGGCCCGCTCATCCAGTCCATGCTCTGGTCGGAGTAGAGCAGCAGCTCGCTGCCGGCCCGGAAGGAGGTGCTCAGGAACCTGACCACGGCCCTTCTCAGGCCGCTGAGACCGCTGTAGAGCTCAGAGGTGTCGGCCTCCGCCTCGGCTATTCTAGCAGGGTCCGGGGGAGGTATCGGTGCCTCACGGCAGCGGTCCATGGTGCCGATCCTGCCCATGAGCTGCTCCACGGGGAGCTTGTATGCGGTCTTGTGAGTGCTGAGGAGCCATTCCATCAGCAGTCTTGGCTGGGCGGCAAGGAGCTCCTCCGGGATATTCACCGCCTCGGATAGCATGGACAGCTCCTTCCGGTCGGCGGTCCTCTGTATGAGCACGGCGCAGATCCTCTCCAGTACTTTCGAGCGCTCGTTGGGGAGGTGCTTCCCTGTCCGCATACGGCTCAGGTAGGAGGGGTCGATGTTGACCGCCTTGCTGAGCTTCACGCCGGAGATTCCGGCGGTCTGGATCAGTGTGGTGAGCTTCTTGCTGAAATACAGCCCTGCCTCCGGATCGGAGGAGGGCTCCTTGGGGGACGGGAGAGCGCTGTCCTCGTAGAGCCAGTCTGTCAGAGCCCTCCGCAGCTCCTCAGGGGAGGGCTCACCTGTGAAGGCGATCGTCCGGCAAAGGGCATCGGTCTTGCCGCTGGCGGCGGCACAGGTGATGACCGCACCTGCGGTCCTCGCCATGCAGGAGCCGTTTTTCAGCGGCACCCTTGCGCCGCTCCTCATTCGGCTGACATTTGAGCGGTCAAAGCCTGCGATCTCTGCAATATCGGCGTTTTCAGCGTTTATCTCTCTCATGATCAGATCTAACCTGTCACAAAGCATAGGATCACCTCCTATATGATGATACTATATGACACGAAATTTGTCAATGACTTTTGTGTGACATTTGTTGATTTCATATGGCAGCTATGGAATAATGGTACATATTAAACCTTTCGATGTTGATTTTTATGGAGGTATTGTGCATGAGAAAACGACTGCTATCGGCTCTCACGGCTGCTGCAATGACTGCCAGTGCCGGCGTCTGCTTCCCGGCAACCGCCAAGGCCGCTGACCCTATCACCAGCGAGACCTCCGACGGCTTCACCTACGAGATAGGTGAGGACTACGCCGCTGTCACCGGCTGGACCGGCGATAAGGAGACCGTTACATCGCTCACTCTGCCGGAAACTGTGGAGGGCCAGCCCGTCACAAGGCTCGGAATGTCTGCTATAAGCGATATGCTGCTGCTCTCGTCCCTGACCCTGCCCTCCTCGCTGAAGGACATGAGGTGGTGGGCGATCGAGAAGGTGCCCTCGCTGAAGGAGCTGACTATCCCGAAGGGCTTTGATTAGAACGGTATCGGTGCCGGAACAGCCTACGGCGCCGGTTTCCATACGGCCCTTTCCGACTCGTCTATCGAGACGATCATCCTTGAGGACGGGATAGAGTTCGTCCCCAACGGGCTTTGCTACAGCCTTCAGTCCGTAACGAAGGTAGTGATCCCGGAGTCCGTTACCACGATCGGCGAGTATGCCTTCTCAGGCTGTACGGCTCTGGAGAGCTTAGTGATCCCTGATACGGTCACTAAGATCGGCTCTCATGCCTTCCAGCGCTGCTCGTCACTGACGGACCTGCACCTCCCGAAAAACGGCTGTGAGGTCGGCACATACGTCTTCAATGACGACGATGCTCTGGAGAGCGTTGAGCTGAACGAAGGCCTTGAAACTATGGGCTGGGACGTTTTCAAAGACTGCGAGAGCCTCAAGGAGGTCACCCTGCCTTCGACCCTTACGAATGCAGAGTACGTCTTTGAACACTCCTATGTGGAGACCGTCAATGTGGCCGAGGGCATGGAGAAGCTGCCGGAAAAGCTGTGCGCTCAGTCAGACTATGTCAGCAAGATCAATATCACCGACACCGTTACCGATCTGGGCAATGGCCTGTTCTACAGATCGGCCGGGATCAAGGAGTTCACCGTTCCCAAAAGCATCAAGGAGACAGGCGGAAGCTGCTTCTATGAGAGCGGTATCACCGATATCTGGTTCGAGGAGGGCTTAGAGTCGATCCCTGCGGAGATCTGCGGAGATTCTGCGAACCTGAAGACCGCCCATATCCCCGGCTCTGTTAAGGAGATCGGCGACTCGGCCTTCTACAAGTGCCACAAGCTGGAGACTCTGGATATGCCCTTCGAGCCCGGAGATCTGGTCCCCAATGTCAACTTCTACTATTACACCTTCCGTGACTGCGAGATGCTCCACGACGAGAGAGTAGTCACCTGCGACGGATCGGCTACCTTCATCAACAAGATCGAGACCTCTCCCGGAGAGAACGGCCTCATAAACTACACGGTATACTATAAGTACGACCCCGTTTTCGCAGACATCTTCGAGAGCGGACAGATCGAGGCCCCTACCAGATCGGGCAACCAGATCGCCAACAGGAGCCTCCCCGTGGGACTTACTGACGGCGAGACCGCCGGCTATACCTACAGAGCGGTATTCCCCGTAGAGGCCAACGAGCAGGAGGGCGTTTTCCGGTTCAGCACCCAGCCCGAGGAGGGCGCCGATACCACGGTGTCCGTCTGGGTGGGAGCTAGATACAACACCGGCTACAGGGAGTTCGGCGAGTACATCTATGCCGAGCGTGACGATGTCAGCGACAGCGCCGTTTCCCTTTACGCTCCCGAGAACGCTCCTCTGAAAAACGGTACTGCCGCCATAAACGTCTACGGCTATGCTCCCTCCGGGAACGATGTTGTGATCCTTCTGGACGGCGAGGAGGCCCTGACGCTCACACCTGACCAGTACACAGGAAGATTTTCCGGCACAGTGACTGCTCCTGCCAGCGAGGGCGAGACCAAGAAGCTGGCGGCTCAGTACGGCGACAAGAAGTCCTTCGAGAGGACAGTTGTATGCCGCAGCAGCGCTGTTACCGCCGAGAAGGTGATCCTCTACCAAGACAATAACCATTCAGCCTACAGCCTTGACATAACAGATATATTCACCTCCGGCGCTTCGCCCTATATCGCCTATAACCCCGGGAAGCCCCTGGGCTTCGAGGTGACTCTCTCCGAGAACGACTGCGTGACGGTCTATATCACCTCAACGGTCAACGGCCAGTCCTCTGACATACCCCTCTTCTTCGATGAGGAGTCCGGCACCTGGAAGGGCGAGGGCTATTTCGCCACCAAGGTACCCGGTACCCTCAGCCTGAACGCTGTCCGTGAGAGCAGCCCCAGCCTCGTTCAGAACAAGAACGGCAAGGCCTTCATCGACGGCCATGAGTTCCTTGGCACCGAGGACGACGAGCAGGCTCAGGACCTTTCGGATATGCTCATCGAGGAGGCCGAGACTACCATTACAGGCGACGAGGATACCCTGATCTCCACCTTCGACTTCTCCGGCCTTATGGAGGAGCCGGCAGGCATGATCCACTTTGAGTCCCACGAGGATACTCTCTATCTCAACGGCACACAGGTGACTCCTCAGCAGGTCATCGACGACCCCGAGAGCTTCGGCTTCGTTATGTCGCCTATGACATATGAGGACGCCGACGGTGAGCTCCACCGGTATCTGGTGAAGATCGTTACCGACGGCGATGAGAATTCGCCCCTACACATCATAAAACATCGTGGGGCGATGTGGGTGACTCCCCACAGTGTGGGGAGATGTCAGCGAAGCTGACAGAGGGGACGGGTCCCGGTTAGGGATCGCCCCTACAATTTGTTTCCGGAGATCTGATCAATCGGCCGGGACGTCGAGGACGGCCTCCCCTACACAAGGTATATAGCGCACGGACGGCCAGTGGCCGTCCCTACAGAGTTTCCGGGAGACACGGGCGCACGATGTGTGCCCCCTGCCAAAACCCCAAGGACACCAATTGACTTTTGGGGAGATCTATGCTATACTTAGACTGTCCAATAATATATCGAATGTCATTCATCATATCAGACTTATCATGTCGCCCTGATGGGTCACGAAAAGGAGGTCAAGCTATGGAGCGGGGATCCTTCATGCGAAATATAGCAGCTTCGCTCATCGCCTTGATCTTTATCCCGCTCCTGTTTTCAGGGGTCAGTCAGACCGGGACGGCTAACGACCTTTCGAGGGCGTCCTGTGACCGAAAGGTCATTACCTGCGATGTTTACAGCTTTGTTGAGGCCGTATGTGCAGAGGAACATCTAACGTCGAAAACTGCAAGGCTGCAGCGCTGCGACACCTCAAGGAGACTTCCTCGGCTAAGGGACCTTGACCGCTCATCAAGGGGAGGCTCCTTCCTTTGGTCCGCTGTAGGCATATCGTTCGCAGCACTGTATTCTTTTTGCAGGAAAATATGCCGCAGCCACAGAGCTATCATCAAGTACATACACGACCAGGACGGCCATAAGATCACACCTTCGTATTATTGACCAAGCTATTTAGCCAAAACGATACTACGGAGGAAAAAATGATAAAGACTATACTTATTATTGGATGCATACTGTTATTACTGGGGCTGATCGGTCTGGATATGTTCATTTCAAGAGATCTGAACAGGCCGCCGAAAAAGAAGGGCTCCGACGACAAGACAGATGATGAGAAATGATCTGCTGTCACAGCTAAGCAAAAAAGGGACTGCAAGAGCAGTCCCTTTTCGTTATTTCTTTATCTTATCCATGTTTTCTTTAGTCATAGGAAGGTCGCCCACCGTGATCACCTTTGCGTCCACCATCTGGATCGCCAGAGCGTCCACGCCGTTGACTCCGCTCTCGCCGTTGTCGATAACGTCAGCGTTGAGCAATCCCTGGTCTGTAAGGCCGTACTTTGCAGGAAGTGCGGAGTATTGCAGGACGGCTACCGCATCGGCAAGATCCACCTTTCCGTCGCAGTTCGCATCGCCCATTGCAGTCTCGGTCTGCTCGCCGGCAGGGTACTCGTAGAAGACCTCTACCTTGGTGTAGCTCACCGTGATCTCGTCCTCCTGCTCGAGCTCCTTCTTCTCGGAGGAATCCCACCATTTCTGGAGCTCTACCTTGCCGTCGGCCACGACAGCATTGACCTCGTCGTCCTTGTTTTTGAGGGTGCCGTCGAAGTCCACTGTTGCCTTTGAGCCCGTGCCGAGGCTCAGGCTGTAGCTCTTTGAGGTCCAGAACTTAGTTCCTGCATCGTCAACAGCATTGATGCAGACTGCACAGCCTGCGCTGCCCCATGTAGAGCCGGCAGAGGAGGCCACATCGCCGGTGATGACGATCTTTTTCAGGTGCTCGGGATCCGTGATCGGGATCTCGACATAGCCGTTCTCGTTGATCATGGACATGGGGTCGTCATAGACCTCTGTCTCGATAACAGGCTCAGTGGGGATCTGTATGTCAGTTTCCTCGTCCTTGATCACTACCATTGCGGCAGAAAGGGCAGGGAGCTGGAGATCGACGGTCTTGCCGTTTATCTGCTGGACGTCGATCAGGCGGATGTCAGAGCTGTCGCCGTAAACTGCGTATACCGCAGCAGACTTGTAGTCCTTCTTTGCGCCGTCCAGAACGATCTTGACGTTCTCGGCGGAGGTGAAGTCCTTATTTGTGACCATAACGGTAACTGTAGAGTCGTCGCCGGAGTTGACAGAGGCATAGGCGCTGGCCTTTGAAACGTCCTCGGTGCTGGTGCTCAGGAGGGTATCGCCGAAGGAGCTCCCGCTGCCGTCGTAGTTGGTATAAAGGGCAAGTCCCGAGAAGATGAAGCCGCTGCCGCCCCAGAGGGAAGCGAAGTACACGCCCTGATCTGCGTAGCAGCCAAGGGCCTCGGCCTGTGCGATAGCGCCGGAGGCATCGTCCTCGCCGCCGAAGTTGTACTCGGTCACGCCCAGCTTAGTGCCGGGGAAGTAGTTGTCGATAGAAGCCTGTACTGTAGGTAGGATCGGTACGTTCTTCTGGCACCACTGGCCGATCCAGCTATTCTCAACGAAGCCTTTTTCGTAGAGAGTGCGGACAGACTGCACTCTGTCCTCAGCGCCCACTCTCGATGACTCGGAGTAGTAGTGTATATCCAGCACGTCCAGCAGCCTTGTGCCGGCCTCGTCGCTGGCCTTCTTCATCTGGTCGAGGTAGCAGTCCAGATACCAGTGATAGTTGTTCTCACTCTGGATAGTCTCCCATTCGGTGGAGCTGTCGTCGTCTGCCAGGTGGTCGTAGGCGGTATAGCCGTAGAGGGCCGGTCCGAAGATCTCAGCGCCGGGATCCAGCTTCTTGACAGCACCGGCAGCAGCGATAGACTTCTCTGCCAGCTCAGCCACAGTCACTCTCTCGGGGTGGATCCTTGAGTGGGTGCCGCTCCAGAGGGCAGGCTCATTGTCGAGGCTGTAGCCCTGTATGCCTGTCGGTGAGGAGGAGTCGCCCAAAGCGCCGATGATGTAGTTGACATACTCGTCCATGTAGACAGTGCCGTCCTCAAGGTCGGGGGTCTCATCGAAGGGAGCGCCCTTCACGATCTCCACCTTGTTCCAGCGGTCTGAGGGAGCCGCCTCCGCCTCGCTCACCGGGCCGTCCTTATCTGCGGCGACGTATCCTGCGAGCTGAAGTGTGGTGAGCTTGTAGTCGAAGCCGTACTTAGTTCCCTCGGCAGAGAGCACCTGAGCGCAGTCTGCGGGGCGGTCGGACTTGGAAAGGTTGTCGTCTGAGCTGTGCTTCCAGTCAGAGCCGGCATTCGAGGCGTTGGTCTCCCAGTTATAGGCGGTCATACGATTTCCGCCCTGACGGACAGCGGTAGGCCTTACGATCTTGTAGTCCTCCTGATGAGCGTACTGATTTATACCGTAAATGTATGGGCTTATGGCCTTTCCACTGTCAGTCATATCAACGGTAACTGTCATGTCATAGGTGTCAGCAGCCTTAGCCTTAGCTGCCGGCAAAACCCATGGCGCTGCGATCACGAGCGCCGAGATAGCGGCTATCGCCTTCTTCATTCTAATTCCCTCCTGAAATAGTTCTCAGACCTCGTCCTCCTTCCACCAGGAGACCTGCGGAAGGTCCCCGGTGACGGATCCGGTCTCGTTCTTGAAAACGCCGTGGGTATGCACATCATAGGACGGATCCCACGAGCTGAAATAGTTGCATATGCTCTCTGCCAGCACAAGGAGCATCGGCAGGGCCTGGCTATGGGTATAGCCGTACATTATGGTCTCGCCCTCTTCGAGGTCCACGCCCACTCTCCAGACCAGCCCGAACCTGTCCAGCCTGTCGATGACGTACTGCACCTTTTCATCCGGGATCTGGAGCCTTTTTGAGATCACCGCCGGGGAGTGCATCTTGTTCCGCCTTCCGCTGCCAAGGTAGCTTATTATGCGGATAGCGTCCTCATCGGCAAGGGTCTTCAGCAGACGGGCCATGTTCTTGGTATTGGTGAAATAGCTGTTCACGCCCTCTGGGGGATCCTCCATATACATGAAGTATCTCAGATCACGGTTGAGCCGAGAGAGCATGATCTCGTTATCGGTCTTAACGCCGGCGAAGGTCTCCTGCTCATAGTCGTCCTTGAGCTTGGCGGCCTTCTGGAAATTCGGCCTATAGGCGCAAACGGCGGTGTAGAACATCTGCATGAGCAGCTCAGGCCGCTTTTCAGGGGCAGTGCTCTGGACGGTGTCGTGGATGAGCTGGAGCAGGTCCACTGACTCACCGGAGGCCTTTATCCCGAAAAGGGCGTCCAGGGAGGTGTTCAGTGACTTTGCCAGCAGAGGCAGTAGCTCGGCGTCGGGATAGCTCGAGTTCTCCCATTTCGAGACTGCCTGAGGCGAAACGTTCATCCGCTGGGCCAGCTGCTCCTGTGTAAGGCCCAGCTCCCGGCGGCGTGCAACGAGGTTCCTGCGAAAGATATTCTTCTTATCCATAGTTTTTCTCCGGAGTTTGGTGAAGGCTTTCTGCCCTTCTGTGTTTATTATAGCACAACGCATGGTTGATTGCAAGCGATCGTTTTGCGACTTGATACAACCACAGCTCTAGCCTGTAGAACGATAGTTGAGAAAGCAGGCGGAAGCCGCTGTATTTAGGCAAAAAGGCCGCAGGAGAGCTCTCCTGCGGCCCTGACGGTCAGTCCTGCGCCTTGTACCTTAGCCAGACTGCGCCGCCGGGCAGGGGCTCTGCCAGCTCAAGGTCGAACCTTGACATACCGCAGTCATAGAACAGGGGCTTGCTGTCTGCGTCGGCGATCACCGGCGCCGCCACGAGGCTCAGCTCGTCCACGGCCCCTGCCCTTGCGAAGGCGCCGTTGATGATGCTGCCGCCCTCCAGCAGGAGAGTGCGGATCCCGAAGAGCTCCCTCAGCTTCCTAAGGGCAGCGCAGATGTCGATGTCATGCTCTCCGGCGAAGATGTAGGAAACGCCGATGCTCCGGTAGTAAGCCAGCGCCGCCTTCGGAGCCTCCTCGGTCAGGACCTCTATGATGTGGCAGTCGTCATAGCCCTCGTCCTCGTCGTGGATAAGGCTGTCGGTCCAGCCCACTAAAGCCTTTCGGTCGAAGGACACGGCGTAATAGCCGTGCTGCCGGGCGATGAAGTCGCCCTCAGGGAGTTCGGCTCCCTCAAAGGCCGAAAGATCCGGCCTATAGCCTCCTGTGAAGCTGCCCTCCATAGTGATCCTTCCGCAGGCAAAGGCCTCGCCCTTCAGCTTGCGGTTTATGCGGTAGTACTCCTCCTCAGCCGCCTTCGCAGCGTCGGAGGACAGGAATTGCCCCGTGACCTTGCCGTCGATCGAGGTCACCATATGGCAGATCACATAGGGCCGTGAGTTAGTTTCCATAGCCATCCTCCTAAAATCATTCACTGACCCTATGGTAGCACAGATCTTACGGATCGTCAAGTGCCCTGCGCCTTGCAAAAAGGGCGAGGCCATGGTATAATTAGAAAAAGACCTTTCAAGGGAAGTGATGATCATGGAAGAATATCTGGCGAAAAAACTCACACCGCTGAAAAGCTATCCCACCTATCAGCTCCATGCGTTCACCGCATCGCAGAAGCTGCCGGCGGACACTGTTTTCAATATCTGCGTGCTCCAGACCCTGAAATGGCTGAGGTCCAGGCTCGCTCGGTTCGATAAGATCCCGGAGGAGCTCATGGCTCCTGAGCCGGAGGACTACGCCGGCTTCTCCTCCGAGCAGCTCCGCTCCTTCAACATCAACACCGGCGCCGCCATGGACTGCACATACATACCCGGGCGAGGGGTGTGGTCCTTCCGGATCTCTGAGCCCGACGCCGGAGAGAGCGGTGATGCCGCCTCGGGAAGAGCTCCGATCATAGGCCGGGTCTTCCAGACCGAGGTCACCTTTCTCAGGTGGAAGGAGAACGTGGAGGTGGGCGTGCGGACCGTCTGCTCCGAGCCCTCGGACTGCGATGCGCCCTGCTCGGTGTTCCGCCCGGCAGTGGTCAGGGAGCTGGCCAACGACCCCGATGTGGGACTTGCGGCGGAGGGCTTCCGGCTGGACGGCAAGCCCATGATGATCACCGACAAGGGCTCCGTTCGGGAGCTTGAGCGGCTGATCGAGTCCCGTGAGTTCAGTATGCCGGTGGTGCTGGTGGCCGACAGCGGCTATGAAAAGGCGGAAAGGCCTGTGATAGCTCCGGAGCCGGGGAAGCTGTCGCTGACCGGCTTTGACAGCTTCTCACTGACAGGGGGACTGACGGCGGATCTGTCGAAGGTCAGCATCAAGTCCAGCCTGACCTCTCCCGAGGCAAGGCCCCAGAGCGAGGCTCCTGCAAAGCAGCGCCCAAGGCCTGTGAAGGCGGAGAAGGAGAAGCTGCCGGTCATAGACTACGAGCTGCTGGCCGCAAAGACCATGTGCTTTTCGGTGGTCTGCTTCGTGGGGGAGAGCTGCTTCGGTGCGCTGAAAAACAAGCTGGGGATCTCTCTGTCCGAGGGCGAGATCTTAGTGATCTCCGGCGGACATGAGACCGAGCGGCTGAGGTACTTGGACGCAGATATGGAGCAGCTCGGGCTAAGGCTGAAAACTGAGCTGCGCAATATGCTGAAAAGGCTGCCCTTCCGGTACGGTGACGTGCTGTTCTACTCCGACGCAAGGCTGGCAGACCTGCGAGAGCGCCGCCACGAGAGCCTTTCCCTAGAGGACAAGCTGGCCAGCTACAAGCAGGAGAACACTGAGCTCAGCGAGAGCAACCGGGAGCTTGCTCAGCAGAACAACGACCTTCGCCAGAAGATCGAGAGCGACCGAACGCTCCGGCGGCAGATAAGGGACCTGACAGGGGAGAACGAGGGCCTGAAGGTCTACATCTCCAGCTTGAAGAACGAGTACGGCTCCAAGGAGGAGGCCTATAAACGGGCGGCGGAGCTGGTCAGCTTCTACCGGCAGAAGGCCTATGACGCAGCGGAGTTCCCCACCGACAAGAACAGCATCTGCGGCTGGGTAAAGAAGAGCTTCCCGGAGCGGATCTATATCGCTCCCCAGGCGGAGACTGCTCTCAGGAAGTACGGCGGAGGGCTGGATACGGCCATTCTCTGCGACGGGATCTATTACCTCGACGCCTATGCAAGATACCGCAGGGGAGAGATCTGCGGGGAGGAGCTGGCCCTGTACGGCGAGAGCTATAGCTGGGAGGCTGCCGGCTGCGGCAGCGGAGCGCTGAGGCTGCGCCGGGACGATTACGAGATCGAGGCTGACGGCAGGAGGTACCTGCTGGATATGCACATCAAATACGGGGTCAGCGCAAAGCTGCTGATCCGGATATATTTCTGCTGGGACGAGGAGGAAAGGCGTGTGGTGATCGGCCATATGCCGGATCATCTCCCCACAGCAGCCCAGTCAACGTGAAAAAACCGGACACAAAGCGGAAGAGCCTTGTGTCCGGTCTTTTATATGTTATATTCTATCGGTATCTCCGCATCGCTGAAGAATTCCCTGTAGATCTCATCTCTTGCAAGGGTGAAGGGAGTTCCCGTGCGGCGCCTTGGAGTACCAAGGTCCACCTTCTGTATGCGCTTGATCCGGCCCGGTCTGGGAGTCATTACCACGACGGTCCCTCCAAGGTAGACCGCCTCGTCGATGTCGTGGGTGACGATGATCATGGTGATCTTTTCCTCGTGCCAGATCTTGAGCATCTGCTCCTGCAAATTCATTCTTGTAATAGCGTCCAGGGCTCCGAAGGGCTCGTCCAGGAGCAGGATCCTCGGCTTGTTGGCCAGAGCTCTTGCGATCGCCACACGCTGGGCCATGCCGCCTGAGAGCTGTCTGGGGTAGGACTTCTCGAAGCCGGTGAGCCCCACCAGCTCAAGGTTCTCCCTGATGAGGGCGTCGTCCTTCTTCTTTTCCTTTGGCAGGGAGAAGCGGATATTGTTCTCCACTGTCAGCCAAGGAAGGAGCCTGTGGTCCTGGAAGATGAAGCCCTTGTCACGGGAGGGTCCCTTGACCGGAGCGTTGTCGAAGAGGTACTCGCCCTCATAGTCGGTCTCAAGGCCGCCGATCACCCTCAGCAGGGTGCTCTTGCCGCAGCCGCTTCCGCCGATGATCGAAACGAAGCTGCCCTCCTCGATGGTCAGGTCGATGTTCTCCAAGGCCTGCACCTCGTTCTCCTTCGACCGGAAGACCTTGTTCAGTTTTTTTATCTCGATGATGTTAGCCATATGTCTACCTCATATCCAAGTGATGAGCTTCTTGTGGATCAGCTTTAGTATGTCGTCCATGATCTTTCCAACGATACCGACGATCAGCATACCGAGGATCACTATGTCAGGCCGTGAAAGGCTCCTGCCGTCGGAGAGCATATGCCCGACGCCGCTGACGGCTCCGATCATCTCGGCGGCCACCACGCAGACCCAAGCGTTGCCCACACCCAGCCTGATACCGGTCATGATAGAGGGAAGAGCTCCCGGGATCACGATCTGCCAGATCAGCATGGGCTTCGGCACCTCATAGACCTGTGCAAGCTCGAAGTATTTGCTGTCGATGCTCTTTACGCCCTCAGCGGTGTTGAGGAAGATCGGGAAGAAGGCTCCAAGGAAGATGATGAAGACCTTCGACTCCTCGCCGATGCCGAACCAAAGGATCGCAAGGGGGATCCAAGCGATAGGAGGGATCGGGCGGAGTATCTGGATCACAAGGTCGGTGAAGGCCTCGAATTTCGGGAAGAGAGCCGAGAGTATCCCGACTAAAAAGCCTGCTGCAAGGCCTACTCCGAAGCCCTTGAGCACTCTGAGGAAGCTGACGGTGATGTTGGTCCACAGCTTGCCGTTTTTTATGTAGTCAAGAGTAGTATCCACGATCGCCATGGGTGCAGGCATGGTGTAGGGCTTTAGCCTTCCGGCTATGTCGAAGCCCTCCCAGACCGCAAGCACGATGATCGGCAGAGCGAGATATATCAGCCAATAAGAGAAACTCTTTTTCACAGTTGTCTGACTCCTTTTTTAGGGGACCGCCGCAAGCAGCAGTCCCCTTTTTCGGTGTTTTAGTTCAGGTATGAGGTGTTGATGAAGCTGTCCATATCGACGTCGTTGCTGATGATGCCGGCCTCAAGGGAGAAGTCCTTCACCTTGGTGATCTCGGCAATATCGTCAGTGTCGAGAGAGGTCTTGTAGGTGAACTTGGGGATGATCTGAGACATGAGCTCCTTGTCGATGTTGAAGTCAGCAGCCACCAGCTCAGCAGCAGCCTCGGGGTCCTTCTCGATGTACTCGTTAGCTCTGTTGAGGGCGTTGATGTAGGCCTTTACCACGTCGGGGTGAGCGTTAGCGTAGTCGCTGACGAAGTAAGTGATCATGTTGCCCTTCTTGACGCCTGTGCCGTCTGCCAGCACCTTAGCTGTGCCGTCGGTGGTCAGCTTTGAGATGAACTGCTCCCAGATAACGATAGCGTCTACCTCTCCGGCAGCAAGTGCAGCAGGGGAGTCTCCTGCGCCGAGGTTGATGGTCTCAACGTCGTCCAGTGAAAGTCCCTCATTTGAAAGGAGGAGAGCCAGCAGGTGCTGAGCATAGGAGCCTGTAGCATAGGCCACCTTCTTGCCCTTGAGCTCTGCGACGCTCTTGATGTCTGAGTCGGCCTGTACGAGGACTGCAAGGCCCTTCTCGCCGTAAGCGACGTTTGAAACGATCTCGATAGGCTGGCCTGTAGACTTAGCGATGATAGCGGGAAGGTCGGCCATGAAGCCCATGTCAGCCTCGCCGGCAGCAACTGCCTCGTTTACCAGAGGACCGGAGTTGAACAGATCCCAAGTGAAGTCAGCGCCCACCTTGTCGAATTCCTCCTTGAGGTAGCCCAGGTCATAGGCCACGAACACGGGAGTGTACAGGGGGAAGGGCTGAGCTGCGATACGCAGGGTCGTGCTGCTCTCGGAGGAGCCGGCTTCGCTGCTCTGTGAAGAGGATCCGCAGGCAGTCAGCAGGACTGCGCTGATGCTCATTGCCAATACGATAGCCACTGTTTTGAGTAATTTTTTCATAGTAATTATCCTTTCCTACTTAATACATATGAATTGTATGCATTGATATTATACCACCATGTATCTCCTTTGTCAATACCTTAGCTGGAATTATTTTCAGACCTGGAGCTTCTTCAGCTCCGCCATGAGCTCATCGTCCACTTTCTCGGGAATATCGGCATATCCCCGGCCAAGCAGAGCGTATTTCCCCGTTCCGAACCGGTGGTATGGGAGCAGCTCGTAGCTGTAGTTCTCCCGTCCGGAGAGGAACCTGCTTATGGCGCCTATGTCCTCCAGGCTGTCATTGACCGTGGGGATCACAGGGGTCCTGATGTGCTTGTGGAGCTCCGGGAACTCACTGAACAGCATCTCCAGGTTGCTGAGGATCAGCTCGTTGGGGACGCCGGTGTGGAGCCGGTGCCTTTCGCTGTCCAAGAGCTTTATATCGAACAGTACATAGTCCAGCAGTCCGGCAGCCTGCCTCAGCACCTCAGTGTCGCAAAAGCCGCAGGTCTCGGCGGCAGTGCTGATCCTCCGGCGCTTTGCCTCACGAAGGATCTCAAGGGCGAACTGTCCCTGCATGAAGGGCTCTCCGCCGGAAAGGGTAAGGCCGCCCTTCCCGTGGGAGTAGAAGGCGCTGTCGGCCTCCACCCGGTCAAGGATCTGCTCCGGGGACATCTCCTTCCCGTAAACGGTAAGGGCCCCCGAGGGACAGACCTCACAAAACTGCTGACATCGGCCCTTTAGCCGAGCGTTTGTCTCGCTGGGGGAGAAGCCCTCGATCTGACAGACGCCCTCACAGAAGCGGCAGCCCTTGTCAGCGATACACTTCTCCCTGTCGAAAGCTACCTCCGGATAGGGGCTCTGGGACTCAGGATTTGAGCACCATTTGCACCTAAGGGGGCAGCCTTTCAGGAACACGATCGTCCGTATGCCGGGGCCGTCGTGGAGGGAATATGGCTGGATATTGAATACTGTCCCGGTCATACTGCGCCGTGCTCAGTACGGGAGATTATATCGTCCTGGAGGTCCTTCGAGAGCTCGCAGAAGTAAGCGCTGTAGCCGGCGACTCTCACAAGGAGGCTGCGGTAGGCGTCGGGATCCTGCTGAGCCTTGATCAGGGTCTCACGGTTGATGATGTTGAACTGCAAGTGCCACAGCTTAAGGTCACGCCAGGCCTTGATGAAGTCCACCAGCTTGGCGGTGCCTTCCTCGCCCTTCACGCACTGAGGGCTGAGCTTGATATTGAGAAGCCTTGCCGCTCTGTTGCGGTAGTCGTAGTTCTTGGTGGCGTAGTTGGACAGCAGGATCGCCGTGGGACCGTTCCTGTCAGCTCCCTGTGAAGCGGAGGAGCCGTCCGACAGCGGCACATAGGCCCTTCTGCCGTTGGGAGTGGCCGAGACCACCTTTCCGAAGGGAACATTCGACGTGAAGGGAACGTATCTCAGGTCCAGATGTACGCCCAGCTCCTTGGAATACTTCTTGGTGAACTCCAGCAGCTCACGGTCAAGGCGCTTGCCGATCTGGTCGGCGTAGCTGTCGTTGTTGCCGTAGGCAGGAGCGCTGGTGACCAGAGCTCTGATCGGCTCATAGCCCTCGAAGTCGTGCTCCATGGCCTCTCTGAGCTGAGGGAGAGTGATCCTCTTGTCCTCAAAGACCACCTTCTTGATCGCCGCCAGTGAGTCGATCACCGTGCCGTAGCCGATGAACTCGAAATAGCCCAGGTCTATGCCGCCCTCGATCTTGGGGGAGTGTATGTCCTTCTGCTGCTCCATGCACAGCTTGTGGAGGGAGGATCCGAGAGGCGAGGCGAAGTGCTCTGCTCTCAGGCGGATGATCTCATGCTGCTGGATAAAGGCGTGCTTCATGAAGTTCTTCTGCTGGCGCAGGTAGGCCTCAAGGAACTCATCGAAGCTCTCGAAGTCCTCGGCCTCGCCGGTCTGGAGACCGATCACCTCGTCGCCGTATTTCAGCATTTTTCCGTTATACACCGTCATTTCCAGCGCTGCGGCGAAGTTGATATAAGCGCAGGGGGAGGTGTAGGTGTCCCTGTTGGGCATACGGCACTCCGCACAGCCGGAAACGCTGTAATCGTAGGCCTCCTCGAACTGAGCTCCCTTTGCCAGAAGGAGAGGCACCACCTCGTCGTCGTTGATCAGCTTGGGGAAGCCGCTACCGTCCTTGATCGTCTCAGCCACCTCGTAGAGGTACTTCTCGGGGGAGCGTGTGTGGATTCTTGCGGCAAGGTCGGGGTAGTTGAGGGGGAACTCCCTCTTGGACCGGAGGAAGATGTAGGTCAGCTCGTTGACAGCGTCACGGCCGTCGGGAGTCTGGCCGCCGATCGTTACGGCCTCCCAGTGAGCGTAGCCCTCGTTGAAGGCGCCGCCGGCCTTTGAGAGATAAAGGTCGATGTACTGGGCCATAGCCACCCAAACGCACTCCAGCAGCTCCTCGGCCCTGTCCTCGTTGATAAGGCCCTTTTCCTTGTCTGCCTTGTAGTAGGGGTAGAGGTACTGGTCCATCCTTCCGTTGGAGATGATCGTGCCGGTCTTCTGCTCCACACGGGAGAAGAGCTGTATGAACCACTGTGACTGGACGGCCTCGTAGAAGCTGCCTGCGGGCTCAGCAGGGACCTTCCGGCAGATCCGTGCGATCTCAAGGAGCTCGGCTTTGCGCTTCTCATCGGTCTCGGCCTCCGCCTTTTTCTCTGCCAGCTCAGCGTGGCGCTGTGCCCAAAGAATGATCGCATCGGCAGTGATGATCACCGCCTCAAGGAAGGGACGCTTCTCGGTGTTGTCCACGGGGCTGAACTCGTCCAGCTCTGCCAGCTTCTCCTGAGCCTCCCTCTTGATGCCGTTGAAGCCGATATGAAGGGGCTTTTCGTAGTCGTGTACCCACTGTATCGACGAACGGAAGGAGGCTGTCTCATTGACTATGAAACGTGAGCTGAGCTCGGAGTCGTTATTATAGGTGTACTTCCTTGTGTCCTCCGGGATCGCCGCCGCCAGTGCCTCGTGGAAGGTCTTGCCCTTCCAGTAGGGCGAGATCTCGTTTATGATGTAGTCGGCGTCCTCGGGAGTTATGTCGAAGGGAGAGCTCTCCCTCTCCGGCAGGCTCTTTATGGCCTCGTCCAGAAAATCGCCGTCCAGCTCCGGGTAGAGGATCCCGTAGCGGCCCTCACGTCCGGCACGGCCTGCGATGAGCTGATCGTCGTCAACGTAGACCGTGGCGTTCTGGGCGTAGCTGTACAGGGCCTTTGCCCAGCGCAGCACCAGAGGCTGGCCCTCGGTCTGCTTGAAGCTCTCGGTGAAGTATTTTCCACGCTCGATGTCTATGACGGGGCGGCTACCCTGAAAGCCCTCAAGGATCCTGCCGGCACGCTTTTGGCCGTAGCCGATATTGTGCTGTATGCGGAGCTCCTGAGGGGATAATTCCTTGATCTGAGACATATGAAAGCATCTCCTTTACATATTAAACCTATCTAAAAAATAGGTTTTTGAAACTACATATATTTTATCACATCTGCAAGGGAAAGTCAATATTTCGTTTTATGAAAGATCATGGATCTTGCGCCAAGAAATTGTTAGATCTTGACAGATCTGGGCCGGAGGAGCTTTTTTCTCCGCCTCCACATAATGCCGGCTCCTGCTGAATATCATGTACAAAAAGGAGTGAGATCATGAAAAGAGCAAAGCAGAAGATCATCAGCGGGGGAGTCCTTATAGTCTGCGCTGCGGCGGCTATGGGAGCTCTCTCTCATCTTTCGGAAAAGGCGGAAAACGGCGCTGTCCCTGTGTCTGCGCCCTACAGCGAAGAGCCGCCTGTGATCATCATCGACGCCGGTCACGGAGGCTTTGACGGGGGCTGCGTTTCGGCGGAGGGCGTCCCGGAGAAGGGCATAAACCTCAGTATCCTCCTGCGGCTCCGGGACCTTCTTGAGCTCAGCGGTTATCAGGTGGAGGTGACTCGGGACAGCGATATTTCCATACACGATCAGGGCATCGAGGGGCTGGCCAGCCAGAAGAGCTCCGACATGGACAATCGCCTGGCGCTGTTCAACAGCCGCCAGAACGCCATTTGCATCTCGATCCACCAGAACGAGTTCACCGACCCATACTACAGCGGCGCCCAGATGTTCTATTCGGCCGCGAATAGGCGCAGCGAGGCTCTGGCACGGGACCTTCAGGGGCGCTTCGGGGAGCTGCTGCAGCCGGACAACCGCCGTGAGATCAAGCTGTGCGGCAAGGAGCTCTTCCTGTGCTATTACAGCACGAACCCGACGGTAATGGTGGAGTGCGGCTTCCTGTCCAACCCGGAGGAGGCGGCGCTGCTGAACACGGAGGAGTATCAGGAGAAGGTAGCGCTGACGATCTTTGCCGGGATCAGTGATTTTGTGGCGGAGAAATAAAAGAAGGGCGGCACCGCCGTCCTTCTTCAATTCGGAATTGTGGTGTCCGCCGTTGGCGGACTTATCTGAAGAAGTGTGAATGACAAATTGCAATTAAAAGTTTCGGTCAAGCCTTTTCAAAGGCTTGCGGAGTCCAGAGGCAGAGCCTCTGGTCGCCCTCCGCAGAGGGCGAAATCTCCTTACGAAGGCGCATCTGCAAGAGGT
>JAFUAO010000102.1 GCA_017460665.1 Ruminococcus sp. | reverse complement strand
GAGGGAAAAGAGAGTGCAGAGAGGAAAACCGAAGAGAGGGGAGGGCCGACGGCTTTTGTACCAGTTTTTTGTTAAAGCCCTCCCCTCCGGAGGTGTTCCTCTTTGCCCTCCAGTGCCGCCCGGCCTTAGCCGGGCGGTGAGATCTTACGCACATGATACCGGTCGAAGGAGGACGGGCATTTCAAAAACGGCACGGACGGCCAATGGCCGTCCCTACGTTTTTCGGTCACGGCCGGGTGCACAGTGTGCGCCCTACACATCAAAAACCGTGAGATCCCACGAAAATCGCCGAATAAGTACGATATTCGACCGTATTTTTCAAAAAACAGTAATTATCGGCAAAATTCACAATAGGAACGGACTTGCGGTTCATATGAACTTATGATATAATCATATTATCACATGAAAGGACGGTGTGACTGTGAACAGACTTATTCCCGGTACCACTCTTAAATATTCCCCTCAGTTCAGAGATCAGGCGTTCTCCGCCATTTCTCCTGTGCTTGAGGCTACGGGCGGTCTCACCCTCTCTCAGCTCTCAAAGCTCACAGGCCTTGAGGGCTCCACTATCCAGAATTGGATCAAGCGAGGCTGGGTCTCCTCCACTAAAGGCAAAAAATACTCAGAAAAGCAGGTCCTCAGGATCCTGCTGATCAATATGCTGCGAGGCTCCATGAAGCTGGAGAACATCGCAAAGCTCATGACTTACATCAACGGCGACGTGGAGGATACCTCCGATGACCTCATCGAGGATATCCTCCTCTACAACATACTGTGCAGGATCATCCTCACAGCCGAGGACGAGAACGCCTTCACTCCCGACAGGATCAAGGCTATCATCGTCCGTGAGATCACTAACTGCTCCAAGCAGATAAACGCCGACGGCCAGAAGATCTACAAGGCCGTTTCTACCGCTGTTCTTGCTTACAGGAGCGCTTGGCTAAAGTCCGAGATGGAAAAGGCCATGGACGAGATCCTGGCCGACATGGAGGGCAGGAATGGAGACCAAAATGACAGGGAGAAATTTTTCTAAAAGGACCCAGGGAATGAACTTCGCTACAGAATATATGCTCTACGGCATCTCCTTCGGAGCGGCCTTCGGCTTCATCCTTGGGGAATTACTTCTATGGGAGCTTTCGGTCGCCCTCTCTGTAGGGATAGGCCTGGGTATGGGAGCAGGCGCTCTCATCGGTGCCGCTAAGGACAGAAGATTCCGTCAGGAGCCCGATAACGACCGTGGCTCCGGCAGCGACCTTTAAGGAGGGTCTACAATGAAAGTTCAGGAACTCAACAAAGACGGCTCAGTAAAGAGGAGCCTCAAGGGTATCAAGTGGATCGTGATCCTGGTGGTGGCGATAATGCTCTTCACCAGCGCCTTTACGATCGTTCCGGCCGGAAACACCGGCGTGGTGCTGACACTGGGAAAGGTCTCGCCTAACTCAATGTCCGAGGGCTTCCACCTGAAGATCCCCTTCGTTCAGCAGGTAGAGACCATGTCCAACAAGATCCAGGTCTATGAGACAGCCGCCTCGGCAGTTTCAAAGGACCTCCAGACCGTCAGCAGCAGTATTGCTGTCAACTACAAGCTGATCTCAGACAGATCGCCGGATATGTACAAGACCGTCGGTCAGGAATATCAGACGATCCTGGTGGCTCCTGTAGTGCAGGAGTGCATGAAGTCCGTTACGGCCAAGTACACCGCTGAGCAGCTCATAACCGACCGTGCCGCCGTTGGCGAGGAGGTAAAGGCCTCGCTGGACAGCAAGCTCAACGGCTACGGTATCTATATCGAAAAGTTCAACATCGTGAACTTCGATTTCTCAGAGGAATTCAACAATGCTATCGAGGCAAAGCAGGTGGCTGAGCAGAACCTTCTGAAAACTCAGACCGAGCAGGAGCAGGCGATCGTTGTGGCTGAGGCTAACGCCAAGCAAAAGGTCATCGCCGCCAACGCTGAGGCAGAGGCTATCCTTGCTCAGGCTCAGGCTCAGGCCGACGCAAACAAGCTCCTTGAGGAGTCTCTCTCCGACAAGGTCATCGCTTACGAGCAGATCGAAAAGTGGGACGGCGTCCTGCCTAAGGTCTCCGGCAGCGGCAGCGGCTTCCTCATAGACGTGGGCGTAGACGGAGTTTCCTCCTCTGGCTCATCGAGCACAGCAGCCGCAGGTGAATGACCATGGAGAAAATGACGGGCTTCACGGCTAAGCTGGTGCTGATCCTTCTGGATCTGTTCGCATCATTCTTCTAAAGCGAGGTGCAGCTATGTTCACCGATGAAAGATCCATGCGTCAGGGCGCTGTCCTGTCGCTGATCGAAATGATCTTAGACTTCTTCACATTTTTATAACTCGTCTGTTATATATAGGGACACGGGATCAAGGGATAATAATGTACGCAGAGCGGCTCGGGGTAAGGCCGCTCTGCATGGGGTAAGCTATTGGAGGGATGTATGAGCTATCTCTTTAGGATAATGTTCGAGTTCATCTTAGAGATAGCTCATTATATCTCCGACTCTGAGCGTGAGAAACGGGGGCTCCCTTCACGCTACAGACGATATATGGGCTCTGTTTCAAGGAACAGCAGCCGTGAGCTGGACAGTCTCTTCCAACAGCAGATGGAGGCTGAGAACGCTAAAAATGCCGAGGCCGAAAGGCTCAGGCAGCAAAGAGAAAAATACGTTTTCGAGGACCAGGACGCCGATATGGATCCTATCCGGGCAGAGGGCGTGATCCCTCCCAAGGAGGACAACGGCGGCGATATGATGGACTCGATCTGAAGAGGGCGGTATTATGTTAGAGGCTATCATGGAAGGCTTGATCGAAGCTGTAGGAGAGTTCTTGTTAGAGCTGCTGTTCTTTAATAAGCGCATACCGATGGTGCTGAGACTGACACTGGTCTCGGCTATATTCCTGCCGATCATAGGTATCATGGGGATACTGTTCACTGAGGCAGCTTCCACCGGCGGAAGGGTCGGCTTCGGACTTGCTGCCCTTGTGATCGTCATGGGCTATCTGGCACTGATGAGAAAGGTGCTGGCGAGCCGCTGAATAACGCAAAAAACTCCTAAAGAAGCATATGCCTCTTTAGGAGTTCCTTTTTTTATCAGCCCACGCCTAAGTCTGGGGTGCCGCCTCCTGTATCCGGCGGCGGATCAGGGGTCACGCCTGGATCTGGAGTTATCGTTCCCGGATCCTCACCTGTGCCGGGATCCGGAATTACTGTTCCGGGATCCTCGCCTGTGCCGGGATCTGGGATCACCGTTCCTGGATCCTCACCTGTGCCGGGATCCGGAGTAGTTCCGGGGTCAAGGCCTCCGCTAGGATCATAGGGCAGAGTAGGTGTCTCGCCGCTGGGATATGTAGGCTCGGGATAGCCGGGATCCGGGATAGTGTTGGGATCCACGGGAGTAGTCTCGGTCTCGTAATTTCCGGGCATCACTGCTGTGGGGATACGTCCGTTCCACAGGAAGCCTGAGCCGGAGGTGATCACGATCTTAAAGCTGGTCCGTGTGCCGGTGGCTGTGGTCTTAGTTGAGGAAGCCTTCGTAGAGGAGGCCTCTGCACCGGAGGAGGTAGTCACTACCTCGGGAGAGACCGTGACGACGGAAGGGTTCCCGTCGGGATCACGGAAGATGTTCTCTCTTCCGATGTTGGAAATGATCTTTTCAGACGGTGTGATCGGGAACCATATGAAGAACAGGAGGATAACGAATGTCATCAGCACGAAACAGCCGCATGACAGGAGGGTCATCTTCGTGGACTTTTTCAGGTCTCCGAAAAATTCAATGACTCTGGTCATAGGGAAAACACGCTCCAAAATAAATATATATCATTATTTTAGTACATTATCGCCCTCTTGTCAAGAGGTAATATTGCCCAAACATGGCGAAATTCTCACGCACCAGTGGTCAACTTGCCTGAAATTCCCGGAAATAAGGCCGAAAAAACGGGGGATCATAGTATTGCGGAGAAATTCCGCAGAAAGAGAAAAGGAACGGCGTTATATGAAAACAGCAGCAGTCACGGCCGCCGTGCTCACTGCCCTAGCTGTGCCGGCACAGGCTGTCGTCGCAGCAGACACCACCAAGATCGGCTACGGTCTGGGTCCGGCCGCTGACGGGGAGAACTGTCCCGCAGACGCACTGGCGTTCAACGAGCGCTACAAGGCTCTGGGGGCCTATTCGCTCTCCCCTGACAAGGAGCGGATCCTGCTGACCTTCGATCAGGGCTATGAGAACGGCTACACTGAACGGATCCTTGACACCCTAAAGGAAAAGGGCGTCAGGGCGATATTCTTCCTGACGGGAGACTACGCCAAGAGGGAGCCTGAGCTTGTAAAGCGCATGATAGCTGAGGGCCATATCCTGGGCAACCACGGCATGACCCACGCAAGCCTTCCCACCCTCTCTGACAGTGAAGCCCGGGAGGAGATCCTCTCGCTCCACAAATATGTCCTGAACAACTACGGCTATGAGATGCAGTATTTCAGGCCGCCCTGCGGTGAATACTCCGAGAGGGCCCTTGAGATCATAGCTGAGTGCGGATACAAAACTGTATTCTGGAGCTCCGCCTATGTGGACTGGAAAACAGATGCCCAGCCCTCGCCGGCTGAGGGGATACAGAGGCTTTCGCAGGCCGCCCACGGAGGAGAGATACTGCTCCTGCACTCGGTCTCATCGACCAATGCAGAGATCCTAGGGCAGCTCATAGAAATGTTCCGTGAAAAGGGCTTCAAGGTGTAACAAAACGTGGGTGCGGTATCTCTATCGCACCCACGCTCTTTATCGTTCAGCCCCTCCCCAGCCTTGTCCGGCAGGCGGAGAGCACTTTTCACTGATCAAGATAAGATCTTACCAGCACCTGGAGCAGCTCATCACGGTCGATGTGGCGGATAAGGCTCCTGGCGTTGTTATATGTGGTTATGTAGGTCGGATCCTCAGAGAGGATATAGCCTACGATCTGATTTATGGGATTATAGCCCTTCTGTACCAGAGCGTCATAGATGATAGTGAGATTTTTTTTCAGCTCTGCTTCCTTGTCCTCGTTAACTGAAAAGGTCATAGTTTTGTCGAACATTTGATCAGCCTCCTGACGGGTAAATTAAGTGCGTGGATCTTCTTTGATACACTATATATTATACCGCAATACGGAGGATAATGCAAGGGCTGAGAAGAATTTTTCCCGATTTGACTGTAATCGCCTGTTGATTTTATCGCTTTTGCACAATTCCACATGATATGTACCCCCGAAGGGGCGGCTCAGCAGCCTGTCCTTT
>JAFUAO010000101.1 GCA_017460665.1 Ruminococcus sp. | reverse complement strand
GTCAAGGTTGCCGGTCGGTTCAAACTGCATTTCATTTTTTCAGACTGCTTCGGCGGTCTTATTGTCGTGCCTGTTTTTTCTTCTGTGAAAGTTGTGTGAAACTTTCATTTTACTTCTTGACTTTTATTTGCAGGTCTCACCTACATGATACCACAGATCAAGGGGATATGCAAGCAACTGTCTGTTGCTCATCAAGGGCGCAGCTCCCTGATGAGCTCACCGGTCCTTATCTGGTCCGGTAGAGTTTTTTCTAAAAAAGTGAAATATCCTGCCCTTAGATCTCGACTATATTAGCAAGAGGACCTCTACCCTTACGAAAGGGGGCATGAAAATGGACGATGCATCTATCATTGAACTGTTCAACAAAAGAGACCAGCAGGCGATCGCCGAGCTGAAAAAGAAGTACCACCGGCTCTGTCAGTATACGGCCGGCAGGATCCTCTCTCAGCCGGAGGACGCCGAGGAGTGCATAAGCTCAGCTTATTTCGACATCTGGAACAAGATCCCGCCGGAGGTCCCGGCGGACCTAAAGACTTATCTTTGCAGGATCGTGCGGAACAAGGCCATCGACCGGCTGAAATACGATACGGCGGCGGTCAGGGACAAGTCGCTGACTGTTTCATTGGACGAGCTGGCGGAGTGTATCCCTGCCGCAGATCCTGAGCCCTCTGCTGCGGAGCTGGCGGAGGCTCTGACACGCTTCCTGCGTGGACAGGACGAGCTCCACCGAAAGATCTTCGTGAGAAGGTACTGGTACGGCGATACCCTTGCCCAGATAGGGGAGCTCTACTCGGTCAAGGAAAGGACGGTCGCCACCTATCTTTTCCGGACAAGGAAGAAGCTGAAGGCCTTTTTGAGGAAGGAGGGCTATGATAATGGATAAAATGAAGCTATACGAGGCTCTGAGCATGATCGGCGAGGATCTGATCATCGAGGCCTCAGAGGAAAAAGCAAGGGAGGCTCCTGCCGGGAACGACAGCGAGGGAGCTGTCACCGGAGTGGAGCTCTACCGGAGAAAGGGCTTCCAGAGGATAGCGGCTGTGGCTGCGGTCCTCATGCTGATCGCCGGTCTCAGTGCAGCAGGCGTCTTTGCGGCGAAAGGCCGCAGGGTAACTGCTCCTGACGAAAACATCGTTGAGTCGGTGATCGCTGTGACCACGAAGGCCGCTGACAGGACAGAGGCCGCTTCGACGGCAAAAGCGACGGTGCCTGTAGTTGTCACTGAGAGGACGGAAGGCACGGCGGCCGCCCGGGAAACTGCATCTGCGCCGGCTCAGACCGCTCTTCCGGTCATGAGAGCGACAGTTACTGCACCGAGACAGACTGCACCGGTACAAAAACAGACCGCTCCGCCGGTGGAGCAGACCTCTCCGCCGGCCTCCACAACAGCAGTCCCCAGGCCTGTAGTGTCCACGGCGCCGGCCGTGACAGATCCTCCGCCGGCTGAGATTACCTTCCGGCCCATAGGCTGGACAGAGCCGACAACGACTTTAAAAGCGGCAGAGCCCGTCATTTTGGGCGGCACCAAGACCATGACGATCGCCGATGTGGAGGAGCTCTCAAAGAAGGGCAGCAGCCTTACATGGTCGGACCTTGCCGGATATGCCTGCGAGGACATAGGCTCAGGGATCATGGTCCTCAAATACGACCTGGGCGACGGCCTTTGGCTGATCGTAGGAGGGCTTCCCAACGATGATGAGCTGTACTACGCAGATCTCACCAGAGACATCTACAAACAAGGGATAGACATACGCACAGAGGATATCTCCGCATATCTCAGCGGCTGAAACAGCAGGCGCCTCCGGTCTCGGAGGCGCTTTTACAAAAAAACTTCTCATTTTACAAAAAAACTACTTGAAATTCTCTGAAAGGTGTGTTATAATATATTTGTTGCAGATATAGTATAGTGGTCATTACTTCAGTTTCCCAAACTGAGGAGGCGGGTTCGATTCCCGTTATCTGCTCCAAACGAGCCCCACTGGAGTTACCGGTGGGGCTATAATTATAGATAATAAAGAATGGATATTTCAGGGAGCTGTTGTATCCTTATTTTTTTCTCTGCTGATAGTCCTTTCTTAGAGAGACTCTATCAGTGAGACCGTTTCCCTATACGCCCGCTTGCTCTCAGGAAACACCGGCATACAGGAGTAGCCGTGCATCATGTTGGGCTCGATATGGATATGCAGCTTGTCGGCAGTCCCGCTCCTTTGGAACGCACGCTGATACAAAACAGCATTGCCTGCAAGCATCTCCTCGCCGTAATACAAATAGCAAGGCGGTGCGTTCCGGAGATCTCCCATTGCAGGTGACAGTGCCCACCAAGGTACTTCACGATCGCAGGGCATAAGACGAAGCGTCATCCGCAGATCAGCCTCTGAAAACATCGGGTCAGATCTCTCATATCGCCGCAGGTATCTCCAGTCTTCATCATTGTCCGGAAAGCCGCCGGCTGAATGTGCAATGACAAGTCCGGGCATCGGAAGAGCTAGTTTCTCGTGGTTGATGAAGTTCACCATTTGCAGCCCATAGAAGCCTCCCATCGAGACACCGCAGAACACGATGTGATCCGCAGGATACCGTTTCAGCATGGTCCGGTAGATTCGCAGAAGATAGCCGAGGATCTCAGTCACAGGCGCTTCGGTGAAGGAAGGATACACCGGATACCAGACCTCCGTTCCTGTATCGACCGCATACCGAGCCGCCATGTTCTTCTGGGTATTCCAGTTATTTGTGATACCGCCGTAAATATAGAGGACCGCCTTGTCCGTGTGCCTGCATGATCTCGGCCTCATGATCAGGCAGGGCTTGGGTGCGTGCTTCACAAGCTTGTAGGTCACCCTGCGATCTTTCGGACAGGAAAAGACAAAGCCTTCATTCTCTTTTTTTGCTTTCGCTCTGCACTTTTCAAGATCGGAATAGCTGCCTTTTCCGGGCTGGACCGCCCTTAATATGCGCATTGCAAGATCTCCGGATAAACTCATATGATCACTCCGCTGTATTGTATTCACATCTATTTAGTTAGGCGTTACAAACTAATATAATTATAGCACGATCCTCACCGCATTGCAAGATATTTAGTAAAAAAACCGCCCCTGACGGAACGGCTCAAAACCTTATTCCTCAGCTATATCTTCAGCTCTGATCGTTTTCACTCCAAACACGAAATAGATCACATGGCATATCCACACAACAGCAAGGATCATGCAGGGGATCCATATCCCTTTTCTTGCCATCATGAAAAATCCGAAGCCCATGAGCAATGTAACAGTTGTGATGATGCTGATTTTCGTTTTCATCAGCATACCCTTTTTCTCAACGAATGACTGCAAGTGCTTTTTATACAGCTCTGTGCCTAAAAACCAGTCATGC